>JAYPJF010000006.1:0-10180 GCA_038128225.1 bacterium | reverse complement strand
GCCATAGAAGTTGTTATGAGTATTCAACGGAAAGAAACCAGCCCAAAGAGCTACTAGGGCACCCACTGCAAGTAAAGAGCCCGTTTTACCAACTTGAATAGATGTTCTCGCCAACCAAACAAAATAAGCTAGCAAACCAATTAATCCTAAAGCGCCAGCACCTGACCAGGCTTCCAGCAATATTTGGTGCGTATGGCCGGCCCCTTTAACGCGTGCCCATCTTTGTTCCATTGAGATATCCAGCGTGTACCTGCAGGATCTGGCAGTAAGGGTTGTGCATATCGAAAATTATTCACACCGGTTCCTACTATCGGGCTACTTAAGCCCAGTTGAATAGCATCATCCCAAATATCTACACGGCCAGACAATGTTCGATCTAAACCCTCTCGGGTAGGGTTACTGAAAACCGTTAGCGTCTGATTGAGCTTTACCTGAAGCCCAGGCTGCTGGTAAGCAAAAACACCGGCAATGACGACAGTTACTAAGAGACACAATGAAACAACATAGGTTTTGAGCGACGGTTTAAAGCCTCGTAAAATGGCAACGACTGGAACCGCACATAGAGTAAACAAAACCGACATCCAAGGGGACCGTGTGCCACTGATGTAAACCAAGCCAATCGTGAACAAAGCAAAAAGGATGGCTAGTGAATTTAAACCACTAGCCCACAAAGCGAAGACAAGAAACGAGAACAGCGAACCTAGAATCACGCCCATCATCAATCCGCCGTCTACGAAGGGGTTATCACGCGTGTGAATACCTTGATTCTGGCTTCCCCCAGGCCCAAATGGATTATTCGGGTCAACGTACTGCCAAATAGCTAACACACCACACAAAACAACAATTACAGAAATAACATATACAGACGACATTACATTCACGCCAGCTGCCAAGCGCTTGTAGATAAAGTAACCCGCTAAAAAGAAAAGTGGATAAGTTCCAATAAACTGTAGCGTTCTTTCGGAATCAACCGTATTAATCATCGAAAAAATAGCTGGAACCCAGATAAAAGAACCGCCAACCAACAACCACTGAGTACCTTACGAGAAACTACCATCACGAATTTCTTTAACCAAAAGATACATACCCACCATAGCCATCACAAAGAGCGGGTACCAAAGGGTCTTTCCAAGTGGTAATGAGAAAAAATAAAGCCTAAGCAGAATTGTTAAGTCGTTTCGAATCAAAAAACGCATATAGGAGCTACTCACATATAAATTTAATGCAACAATTTTACAGATAAAAAAATCTATACAGTCACAAAAAAGTGGTTGGTAAGCAGCGATTATCGTCGGTAATAAACACTTTAAAATCAGATGTGAAGTAGTTCGTTTTGAAAAACAATCTTAAATAAGAACGATTATCATTTAAGGTTGTTTTTTCAAAATACTACTTTTTAAAGAATTTTTGCACTTTCCAAGCATGCAGGAGTGCAAAAAGATAAACACCAAAAAGAGATAAGAACAGAAGTAAAGCCAGATGCGGGACCACTGTCTCAATGATTAAGCCTAACGCTAGAATAACAACAGCAGCGCTCGATATAACCATCAAAGAGAGCTTTGTTGATAAGCCAGCTCTTTGGATAATGTGGTGTAAATGATCACGATCAGGTTTGAATGGTGAGTGTCCTTTGCGGATACGTCGCACCATCACCCCCAGAGTATCTATGACAGGCAATGCAACACACCACAAGACGGATGTAGAAGATAACGTTTGCTGCTCATTCTCGACCTGAGCAATCAGCGTCCAGGCCAGCACAAAACCGATGAACATACTTCCAGCATCACCTAGAAATACCTTCTTACCAAACAGTCCAAGGTTGTGCGCGAGATAAGGAATGATTGCAGCACCCAGTAAAAGCACAAGGGTCAACTCATTACCCGTGCCTCTTAGGGTTGCGAACGCAGCGATACCAGCGATAGCAATGATTGCAAGCGATCCCGCTAACCCATCAATACCATCCACCATGTTGAATGCATTCATTAGTCCAATCACGGCTATGAAAGTAAATGGGATAGCGAATATCCCTAATTCAAAACTACCGGAACCAACTAAATTCGGCAATTGCTCTATCTTAAGATCGGTCAAAGCGATTACACAAGCGATCGCTAACATTTGAAACAGCAAACGTACTCGCACACCGAGAGGACGGAAATCATCAAACATACCCACAAGCAACACGATCGTGCCGCCGATTAAAAAGGCCTGTTGGTGTTCACCGAGTGGAGCTGCAAAAGCGACCATCAACAGGACGCTAATGTATACAGACAAGCCTCCAATCAAAGGCGTTGGCTCTGCATGAGTTTTGCGACCTTGAGGAATATCAAGCAACTTAAAGGCAAATGCGATAGGCGTCAGAAATCTGAGTGCCAAAAAAGAGAATAAAGCCGCACCAAACAATACACTAAATGAGAGAGACATAATTTGCTCGGGTAAAATATCAACACTTAAAAGAGAAAATTCGGTTTAAGTGTAGCTGAATAAACTAAAAACTCAAGTCTATAATTATAATCTTACTTGGTGAAAGCGTAATGGCGAACAAGAACAATTAAACACCCTAACATTCCACCTAACACAACACCCAACGCAGCGATAAGGCTTCTTTTGGGTTTAGCTTTTAATTCAGGCACGACTGCAGGGTCGATTGTTTTAAACAAGTACTCGGGTGTTGCTTTGGCTAGCATCATCGTCTCGACCTGAGATTGAATAAGCTCAAAGAGCCCAACTCGCAGCTCGGCAAGCGAGGTGGCGTAGATCTGTTCGTAAAGATAAGCAATAGACTTTTCAGCCTGTTCCAAATCCTGAGCACGCAACGTTTCGTTTATATCCTGAACCAACCAGCTAACCCACTTCTGGGCAACCACCGGAGAGATATGCTCAATGGAAAGTGTTACAAACCCGGTCTCTTTATCTTGGCTAGTGGAAAGCAGTCCTAAGAAAACCTCATGCGCCTCTTGCACACTGGGTTTAGCCTGTCGAGGTGGTTGCACCTCGCGCAGCCACTTGCCCGAAGTACTGTCGTACAGATCCGCATCAAGTAATAGAGCTTGCGACTGTGCATCATACGAACCGGGAGCCATAAGGGCCGGTAACACATCGTGCCTCTCTACAAAGCTTTGAAAAAACTGGCGCGATTTTAGAATTTGTAAGCCTAATCCGGTTTTATCGGCTCCTCCAGAAGGGAGTGAAATACCAGCTAACCCTGCCAACGCACCATACTTAGATGCAAGTGCACCCGCACCACCGTCTGCGCTTACCGGCGCAAGTAGCGCCTCAGAACGGTAAATATTAGGCATTGTTAAGGCCACCAACACAGCAATAGTGCCAGCCAGGATCGTACTGAGTACTATTAACCATTTGCCGCGCCAAAGCACGCCAAAAAGCTCGCGCAAATCAATTTCATCGTCGGCCAGCGTTGCGGCCTGTTGCTCTACCTGGTTCATACTACCCTCCTAAAACCGCAACGCTGCCGCGATGGTGACAGTACCCTGATAAATAATCTGGGTAATATCTCGCCAGAATGGAATACTGTCTTTGTATTGCGTGTTCACGGGGACTACGATGGTATCACCCGGTTCTATGCGCGGCGTAGCCTGCATAAACTGCGTCCAACTAGTTTCGCCGCGTTGCACCTCACCACTCGCTTTAACCACATAAATGTTGTCAACATCAGCCCGTTGAGTCGTACCAGCTGCAAGCCCTAGGTAGTCATCCAAGGCCAAATTCTGCTCAAAGGTTAGACTACCGGTACGGCGTACCTCACCAACCACCGATACAACATTAGAACGTGCTGGAATGTGCAGTGCGTCACCGCCTTCAAGTTCAAGATCGGCCAGTTCATCACCAAGTAACGCTGATTTAAGGTCAACCACTACACGACCATAACCTGCATAGCTGCGAAGTGATTGTGTAATACCTTGAACGGTTGTGTTGTCGCCTTTTGTCTCCTCTTGAGTCAGTAACGATACTGCAAATTCGCGCTCTATCTGATCTGCAAAGCGTGTGGCTTGATAGCGCTCTAATTCCGCCACTGATGGCCGTGTAAATACCGCCGAGCGAACCGATGCGCGATCGCTCAGCCCCCCAGCACGTTTAACGAGATCAGAGAGTTTTTCACCTGGCAGCAAATAGTACTCGCCAGGGAAAAGAACCTCGCCACTGATACGCACTTTTTCATCCGGTGTCCAATTCACTCGTTCGCGGACCGTTATGTGGTCACGCGATTGAATCAAAGTGGTAGCAAACTCGTTCTGCGCTACCTCCACCAACTTGAGACGATTCTGTCCACTTACATCGAGTTCATTTCGACGAATTTCCAAAGCTTCTAGGAAGGCTGCATCAGAAGCCCCACCAGCAGCCACAATTAAATCTTCAATAGTGCTTGTTCTGGTTATTGGGAAACGTCCAGGCTGTTTAACCCCTCCCGAGATTGACGCAATCCGCACCCCTTCTGAAGCTGAGGCCGAAGCTGAGGCGGCCAAGCGTTGCAACACAGGCGCAAGCAGCGTAGCACGGCTATTAGGGGAGTCTGCGCTTGCACCACCCCAATCAAAAGCCAGCAACTCATCACGGGGTTGTAACAAAGGATCAGCAGAAGTTCCAGGGTGTGCCAGGGCATCTAGTAGGCTAAACTGAAGGGTTTCTATGTCGTGGCTGCCCTGTACCTCTCTTATTATTAAACTGTAGGTTACATCCGCCGTGTCGTTGAGATCGCGACGTAAGTTCTCAATTACATCGCTTACCCGCATTCCGTCACGCCAAGGTTGCGAACCAGAGCGTTTGAAAGCACCCGACAGTTTGATCTGATTTGGATCCCACTCAATACGCTGCTGCACGCTGATGCGATCCCGCGGCTGCAAAGCGAAAGTCTCAGCGGCAGTAAAAGCAACTTCCTCTGTACGGTATTCACTCACTCCCATTTCAGTCTCTACTAAGCGGCGAACGAACAGGGCCTGAGTGTCAGCACTGTCATCCACTCCGCCTGCCGCTACCAGCATGTCTTCGACAGTGAAGCCAAAAGGCAACGGGTAAAACCCTGGCGCCTTTACAGCACCAGAAATCTCGACAACGCGCGATGGCGCCTCTGCATCAGCTTGTGATCGCAGCTTAGCGATTATAGGAGCCAAAAGTTTACGTCGCGCATTGCTGGCACTATTAAAATCGACACCAGCCATTTGCTCATTAAGTTGTGTAACGCCCGGCCATGAAAATACCAACACTTTATCTCGAGGCTGCAAAAGAGGATCGGCCTCGCCGCCACGTGCACTGAGAGCCTCTGCCAGAGAGAAGTGCTGAGTTGAAATATCGAGCTGCGGATTCACCTCGCGTATTATCAAGCTGTAGCTTAGGTCGGCATCGGGTAACAAGTCGCGGCGCACATCATTAACCAGGTCTGATACACGCAACCCCTCTTTCCAACCATACACGCCAGGGCGTGCCAAAGCCCCCTCCAGCGTTACCAGGCGCTGCACGTTATCACCCAGTGGCAGTACGCGCACAACATCGCCATTGCCCATAACCATTTGTAGCTGCGGGTCGTCGTTTGCGCTGATGTTAAGCGCCTCAGGCAACTCGCCAGGGTTGCGTTTTTTAATCACCACCAGCTCGCCAGCAAACGCCGAGCTTTTATAACCGCCTGCCATTGCAAGCAGGTCACCTAGTGTTTCGCCTGACTCTATCTCGTAAATAGCTGGGCGTTTTACTTCGCCTGTCATAGAGACCAGCGCTTCGTAGGGCGGCACAAAGACTACGTCTCCCGACTGCAGCCTTAAATCGCCGGACATATCACCACGTAACAGGAGGTCATAGAGATCGAAGGTGGCCACTAACTCACCGTTACGTTTAACCTGCACGTTGCGCAACGAACCAATATCGGTAATGCCACCGGACTGAAACAATGCTTGTGTAATCGTAGTAAATGCCGACACCGAGTAGGCGCCCGGCACCGCCACCTCACCGGCCATAAAAATATTCATAGCGCGCAACTGCCCCATAGACACCAGTGCAGTTACACCGATCAGCTGCTCGTTAACACGGGACTGAATCATCGACTTGGCATCATCAAAGCTGAGTCCAGCTACTGACATAGCACCCAACTTGGGGAATTTAACCATGCCATCTCGCCCTACCTGCAGATTAACTTGTGAGTTATCTGTTCCGAAGAGTTGCACAATGAGTTCGTCACCTACCCCAAGAGTATAGTTTGGTGGCACTTGAGAGTTGTCTGTTGGGGCAAACGTAGAAACATTTGCGTCAAACAGAGAGCGACCAAAACGAGACAAGGTCTCTACCTTCGTTTCGCTACGCTCCTCTGGTGTTAACTTTTCATTGGTCAGTACGGTCTCACT
Organism: bacterium; assembly: GCA_038128225.1. Classification (GTDB taxonomy): domain Bacteria; phylum Patescibacteriota; class Minisyncoccia; order Phycocordibacterales; family UBA2100; genus JAYPJF01. The sequence goes on along the minus strand of JAYPJF010000006.1, from coordinate 3,833 downwards.
GGCCAGCTTAACGCTGATTTCACCCGCTTTATCTTCATCGGCTGCCTTTGCCTTGACCTCTACTGGCTGCGCTTGCTGCAGCGAAACGCCCGGCTTAGCAACGGGCTTAGGTGCTGCAGGCTGGCCAGCCACTTCATTTAGGTCTACACCATACTGTTTTGCTAGGGCCTGCTGTTCAGCTGGGGGCAGTGATTTGAGCTGCTGTAACATAGCCGGAGAAATAGATTCGGCAGAAGCAGAGCCACACATAGCAGTTATGAATAACAGGCTGCCTAATAACTTTATTCTAATGTTCATCTACCTATCTCTTTTAGTCCAACAAAATACATGTGCATATTCTAAATTATTTTTTTGTCAAAATAACAACAGAACCTGAATTATTCACCGTTTGTTTTATGGTGCTTAACGTGCCGTTTGCATCAAATGCCAGTTCAAAGACCCACTCTGTGCCGTCTTTTGACACGCAGAGTTGCCTAGCCACAGCGCCCGTAGCTGTTTTTGCTAAACACTGAAGACTTGTGGTTCTACCAACGGCATCAACAAACCCTTTGCCACTGGCATCAACCCGAGAGGTATTCTCGAAAAAGAGAGGTGTATTCTCATTGGCCAAACCATCAATGCGTTTAATCGCATAACCATCAAACAGCAGAGAGTCGTTATCGTAACTGGCGAACATTGTCCCCTCATCGGTCGACACGGCGTAGACCTCTGTTTGATAATCTTCATACTGAAGCGACCAAGCAAACTCATCAATATTTTGAATAGGTTGCTGTACCGACTTTTGGAGTGCAGCCACTTGCGGCACTTTGATCGTGCAGGCGGTGGTGAAGAGTGAAATGACAATGGCCGTAATTAGTGTAAGTTGTTTCATCAATCTGCCCTCAAAAATACATCATGTCTTGCCGCACGGATATCCCACCACATCTGTCCAGAGAAACCCTCTAAACGAGCACCACCATCTCGCAAAATGGGGCGCACCAATGTTTGATAGTTATTAGCGGGCGCTGTACTACCCAAAATAGACTCTAGTGGAATCCTCAGGAAAATACCCTTATCAAAACTACCCTCACCAAAGGTGTCGAAAGGCACATCGGTTAACGTTGTCCACATACCCAGCATCCACCCATTGTCAAAGGTTCGGCGAACTTCCAATGTTCCACCCAAATCTTTAGCGAGGTATCGACCAGCATGCAAGGCAAAGTCGTAATTATAGAAGGGGCTCGCCCAATAGAGGCTACCATGCCCAGTCAACACCGAATAATCTTGTAAGCCCAACATGCCATCAAAATCACGCTGTACCGCGTAGGCTCCACTTAAGCCAAAAGCCAAACGAGAGCGATGTGGCTGATACAACACCTCAGCGCCGGCTCCCGCGTACATCTGTTCTAAATAGCCACCAAACAGACGATAGTGCAGCTCTCTGTTCGCGGTTGCACGCTTCTCGGCATACAGAGACCCAATGAACAGATCAGAGCCTTTCAAATAAGAGACGGAATCCGAACGCACATGAGGCAGGGGGGAATCACTGACACGCGTATTGCTATCAAAGTTGTCATAAACGGGCAGACCCACACTACCCTTTAACGCCCAGTTAGAGCCCAGCTCAACCCCTGAAGCAGCGTTCAAATAAAACTGGTAGGCCAATGGATTATCTGGATCAAACAGCATGATCTTATTTTCCAGCGTGATGGCCACCTCGGCGTCACTCAGCCCATTAAAATCTGACTTTGAGGCATTTTCGAAACGTTTCGGCGCTAAAAAACGACCTTGTTGACCAATCGAAATTGGCTGATCTGAAAAGTCTAAAGAGCGAGCCGGTAGCCTAACCGTCTGCACATCAAATCCCGCCTCACGAACCACATAGTCAATATGCAAAATATGGCTGGGTAGGAGTCGAACAATGGATTGATGAAAACGATTCAACGCGTCCGTCACTGATCGATGTTCTCCACGATCGAAGGCAATTTGTAAAATCTTCTGGTTTTCCAACAGCTCAGACTCAAAAATTACAACCCCAAGCCTAGACGCCTGCTGATCCACATTTTGAAACCATTCAAACTCACACAAGCGACTTTGACACGCTTCTTGCGATTGAGCGGATTGAACAAACGGCTGAGGTTTGTATTTGACTGGCTTGTTAGCGGTACCTAGCTTAGCGGTTAAATTTAAGCCAAAACGATTACCGTTCTGCTGGGAGGCCGACACCGTTAAGCCTGGCGTTAGCTGCCATTCCACCCCCCAAGAGACAGAGGAATCAGGCGCCTTAGCACCGCTCCTAACCTCATTGGAGTATTGATCAGGATTGTACTCAGCCATGACCGTTAACGGCCAGTGATCGACCTGGTAGGCCACACCACCAAACAGACCAACACGATCGCCCGAAAACCAGTTACCTGTGGTAAATGTTCCGCCCTTACCGGTAGTGTGTGCACGCGTTGCAAAACGATCGCCAAGCACCTTAAGAGGGTTATCAACCAGGCCACCACCGGCCAACCGCCCCCAACCAAGGCCTACGGAGAGATCAAGATTACCAATTTTTTTGTTCGCTACTAGGTATTCTGAGCCAACGTAGCTGGTGCCGACGATGTCTCGAATACCCACTGCAACGGCCGGGAGATAGCTGCTCTCTTCTAGCAACTTCGCTTTGAGTTCGTAGTTACGATCCCAAAAGAAAAAATCCTCATAGCCTGTGTAACGAAAAGTACCTTCAAGCCAAGGCAGAGCCTGATAACTGATCCCATAAGATTGAGAATACCCATCAAACGCCAAAGTTGTCGTAAATTCACCGTCGTCACTCATGCGCGCGGTGGGGGTATCAATCAGACCTACAGAGCCAAAATCGGAACTTTGCGCAGCAAACGAGACGAGTAGGAGCAAACCAAAAGACAGGCGCTGGATAATTTTTGGCATAAATTACACGTAACAAAAAAACCGAACAAAAGTGTTCGGTTTTTTATTCAAGTAACAAAGATTAATTGGTCGATGTAGTCGATGTAGTACTTGAGGTAGCCGTTGTATTAGAACTGTTAGAAACAACTGCTCCTACAGCAACCGCAGCCGCTACTGCGCCTGCGACAGCAATACCACTCACTGCTGCCGCCGCACCCGCTGCTGCCGCTCCAGCCGCTGCGGCACCCGCACCTGCCGCGGCCGCACCGCCTGCAGCCGCACCACCGGCCGCTGCGCCACCAGCGGCAGCGCCACCTGCAGAACCAGCACCAGCACCCGCTGCACCAGCAGAAGAAGAACTACCTGCCGCGGCCGCTGCTTCAGCTGCATAGGAAGACATAGGAGCTGCGACAAGCAGGGCGCTTAAAGCACCAGCGATAATTTGTTTTTTCATAACAAACCCTAAATAGTTATATGAACAGTAATTAATCAATAATAGCTAAAAATGAGTCACATGCAAGAAAAACACAGAATAAATTTATTTTTTAAGACATAAGTTTGCGAACATCTGTTTAACAAGCGAAATTACGCAAACATAACCAACACTTATCGCATCCTACCCTTCCCTAGACGGGGTCCGACCTCCGGTCTGACCCCACCCACTCAACACAAGCCAAGAGTTTTTGATAACCGTAAAAAAGAATTTTCCGACTCTATAAAAGGGGAGTTTCCCGACTCGATAAAAGCCTCTTGTAGGAACCTCCTCGAAGAGGCGGTGACCCCTAGTTCGTTTTGCAAAAACGCTCACAAATGTGAATAAGAAGCATTCAATAAAACCAACTCAAATTCCAGTTTCAAGAAACTTTTAAACACATTGTGTTTCAGTAATTTACGTTAAGCATAAATGACATTTGCCAAAATGCTGAACTTGTGGATACTGGTTA
>JAYPJF010000005.1:7190-10228 GCA_038128225.1 bacterium | reverse complement strand
GCCTGCAAACTGCCGGGAAGTGTGATCACGAGCGCCCGTCCAATCAAACCACCACCCATACGCGACAGCCATGCGGTCTTGGTGTAAACCGAGCTCTCTGAACGCAACCATTCACCGAGGCCCGGCAATTCAGGGTTCAAATAGTCAGCTAACGCAAGGGGCGTTACGTCGCGTGGACCAGGGCCCGTGCCGCCAGTGCACAAAATCACATGAGGATCATGTGTTTCAGAAATCTCAGAAATTGTCCTCTGAATTAGCTCGTACTCATCCGGGATGACTTTATATTCACAAATCTCAGCACCCTGCTCAGTCAACGAATCAACAAGATATTGACCAGATTCATCCTCATACGTGCCGTCAGATGCTCGATCACTCATGACGACAACGGCTACTCTTCGCTCATTAAGCGGAGTCGTGGATGGTAGCCGCTCGAGAACCCAAGTCGGGATCACTGCATCGGGGTTAATCCAAACACCTGACTTCCCGCCCGTTTTGGTTAGTAGCTCAAGGTTACTGATCCTGAGAACAGGGTCAGTGCCTTTGCAAAGATCCCAGATGCAAAGTAACGCCGCATTAGCGCCAGCAAGGGCCTCCATTTCAACACCAGTCTTAGCGTGCGCGGCAGCTTCACAGAACACGCGCACCGCCTCCGCATCATGATCCAGTTCAAAAGATACGAGCACCTGATCAAGCGGCAGCGGGTGACACATCGGTAACAAATTGGCACACTGCTTTGCCCCGCTCACGCCCGCGATTTCCGCCATCGGAAAACAATCCCCCTTCGGCAACGTTTTATCGCGGACTTTAACGAACGCGTTAGGCCCCAAATGAATGGTTCCCGCAGCTAATGCACGACGAGTCGTGTGGCGCTTACCACCAACGTCGATCATTGAGAAATTTGAAACGAGCTCGGTTGCAGCCAACTTAACCTCCTATAGAAGCGAAATGTGGCGTAGCTCCCGTATTATGATCATGAAGACCATGACCGGCGACTTTTAGATCCAATAGTTCGCAGATTGTTTCTTTCAGTGCTTCCTTATCTGAGTCCCGTTGTAGTAATGGTCTTAAATCATGCCCGCCTTCACCAAATAAGCACAAATGCAGACCACCTTTAGCTGAAACTCGCAAACGGTTACAGGTCGTACAGAAATCCTTCGAGTATGGCGCGATCAGACCGACACTACCAATTTGACTGGAATGTTTCCAAACCCTAGCTGGACCTCCAAGGGCATCACGAGGCGCCTCGGACCAGCCATTGCTTTCGAGTTTCTTCACGAGAACCTCACCAGACAGGTGATGCTTATCAAAATATGCTCGATTTTCGCCCGTTTCCATTAACTCTATGAAGCGAAGATTCACTCCCTCCGATGCCCATTGAATGAACGCATCAAGCTCAGTGTGATTCAGATCTCTCAGGAGCACTGCATTGACCTTGACCGGGGAAAATCCGATCTCCTGGCACAGCCTCAAGCCAGCCATTACTTCCTCGAACCGGTTCTTCCCTGTAATCAATTCAAACCGTTCGGGCGTTAACCCATCGATAGAAACGTTAATCGCATTGACGCCCGCATCAAAAAAGCTCTGCGCACGCTCGGGTAGCTTGTAGCCATTCGTAGTCATAGCCACGGTTTCAATACCCGGGGTCTGAGACACCACTCGCGCGATATCGAGAAAGTCTTTTCGGAGCGTCGGCTCCCCACCTGTCAGGCGAACCTTGCGGGTTCCGAGCTCCGCGAAACCAGCGATTAGTCGACGAATCTCGTCGACACCGAGAAAACCATCAGCCTCACCCTTGTATCCATCGGGAAGACAGTAGGTGCACTTGAAGTTGCAGACATCTGTGATTGATAACCGAAGGTACGGGAAGCTTCTCCCGAACCGGTCTGTCAGAATTTTTTCGACCATTATGCGCCTTGGGTAACGTCAAATAATTATATACCGAAAGAATCGCACAAAGCGTTATATACGTCAAAATATATCGGGTAAGCCACTCGGATTTGAGTGATAAAAGTTAACCGTGTCTCCAGCCTGCATCGACCCCTGATTCTCACTCAGCACGATCCAACCATTCATCTCAAGAAGTGGCATCGTTTGGAACGACTCCTGACCTTCTAGCGCCCGAGCGCTCGCACCACCTTTCCCTCGGACACACAGAGCCTTCAAAAAAACAGCCATCCCGTCTGGCTTCTCAACGTCATTATCAAGTCGAAGCTTGAGCGGGGTCTCGAGTGGCTTCTGCTGCATCACCGACAAAGCGTGGTAAACATAGAACCTGCAGTTCACAACTGTGGACACCGGATTACCTGGAAGTCCAAAGTACAAGGTACCGTTCGGTAGGATAGCAAACAGCAGAGGTTTACCCGGCTTCTGCGTCACTTTGTGGAAAACAATCTCGGCACCGACCGCCTCTAAGGCTGGTCTCACGAAGTCGTAACTCCCCATCGATACCGCGCCCGATGAAATGACAAGATCCAGAGAAGCCTCCATCACTCGGTTCAAGAATCCGACCATCTCGTCGAGGGTGTCACCAACATGTTCGTTGACCACCACATCACACCCAAACGAACGCATCATCGCGGTCATGAACGGGCGGTTGGAATCATAGATTTGACCGGACCCGGGAGGCCCTGACTTCACATCAACCAATTCCTCACCGGTCGAGCACAGCCCGACACGAGGCTTGGTGTGCACGACAAGATCAACGACCCCGCTCGAGGCGAGTGCCTGCACGTGCTCAGGAATGATGCGCCTTCCAGGCTTCAAAATTATGGATCCCTCTGCGATATCTGATCCTTGTGGACGGATCCATGCTCCCGACTCTGGTGATTGGTTGACTACAACAGTCCCATCGTCTTTTAAGTCTAGGTTCTCGATCATCACGATCGTATCAGCCCACACCGGCACCGGAGCACCAGTCATGATCCGAACAGCATCTCCCCTGATTCCATTGGCGACCTCGACAGAATCACCGGCCCGAAGCTCGCCCGCGAGGGGTATCGGAGTACCACTCCGCACCGCATCGAGTCCGGCCGCAGACA
>JAYPJF010000005.1:0-7090 GCA_038128225.1 bacterium | reverse complement strand
CCTAACTCTGACCACCCGTCTGTTCCTCTCGGGTACCAATAAACACTCGAATAACCCGCCCGAGCAAGATGTTGGACAGCGTTCCACCCCATCCAGCAGTCGCTGATACAGTAGATCAGCACCGGGTGAGTTTTGTCTCCACTCGTAGCCTCATAAACGATGTCTAAAAAATACTTCAACATGTCGGGGGAGGGGCGACCGAAACCTACATTAGGCAACCATAAACTTCCTGGTATATTTTTACGAGGCCGATAACCCGACCAAGAACCATCTAACTCGTCGTAACGGACTCCTGAAATGGATAGAACGTCAATCAGAAGAACTTCGGTCGAATCGATAAGTTGTTTGACGGCAGGTGTGTCGACAACGGTCCCTCCAGGCACTGTGTCTGGCACAGGATCCGTATAGTGATGAATCCGAAGGCCGCTGTCCGGGTCAAAATCACCCTGATCGGCTCGCACAGCCCCCTGGGATACGCAGAAAAAAATGGCCACAAGAGTGGCCATTTTTAGTAGACCTTGCATTATCAGAGGCTAGAGTAGTATGCCGCCAGATTAGCCATGTCCTGATCCGATAGGGCGGCCGCCATGCCGTACATTATCGCTGCCTGGTAGCCCTTGCGCTCCTGGGTTTTATACGCCTTAAGCGCCCCCTCAATATAAGCGGCATTTTGACCAGCTAGGCTTGGATAATTCGGAACCATAGCCTTCCCGTTTTGCCCATGACATCCCGCACACGCAGCCGCCTTGGCCTTACCCGCCGCCGCGTCCCCGGCCGCCATCACGCCCGCGCTCAATGAAGCGGCGAGAACCGCCACGATCACAGTCTTCATAAATATCTCCACACTTTAAGATCTAAACCCAAAACTAGTTCGAGCCTAAGAGTCAACCCGAAAATCGAAGTCACCGATGGTACTTCATTTTTAAACATAAAAGGTCGACAATAAACACTCGAGTCGAAAATTATTAGCTAAATATCACTGCGAAGATATTTTTCTGTCAACACTTAGGGCAAGCATCATGAAAATTCGAAACACATTTGTATTGTTGAGCTGTCTATTTCTCTCTGGGGCGGCCTTTTCCCAAACCACGGTATCGTACAAAGATCTAGCCGCTGATTTTTATGACGCAGACGAGCCCCTGGCTGTCATTCTTTTACACGGAACGCTAGCTCACAACCGGATGGAAATCATTAAGACCATCGCGACCCTCCTCTCTGAAGATTACGGCTACCCTGTGCTCACGCCAAACCTGTCTCTGAATAATAAAGATCGGATGGGAGACAGTATCCAAAAATCAACCAAAGGCTACGCGGCCTTAACAGCGTGTGATATCGATCATACCCACAAATACAGCGACGCTCTGGCAGAGCTCGGGGTGTGGGTCGAATATTTGAAAGATCAGGGTTTCGAAAAAATTTTGGTGGCGGGACACTCGCGCGGAGGCAGACAAGTCTCAGCATACCTCGCCAACGAGCCCCTGGATCCCTCGATCGTGGGAGGCGTACTTATCGCCTCAGGATTATCCCGAAATGAACGGAACATTGAGAACTATAAAAAAGATACCGGTCTCGACCTCCGGGCACTCCTAGATCAATTCTCAAAGCTCCCCCCAGATCAGTTTGTCGATGTCCCGAAATTCATCTACTGCGACAAGCCAAGAGTCACCGCGGGGGCGTTTATCTCAGAGTATAAGGATGACCCGACACACAGCGCCCCTACAAATGTTGCAAAAATTAGCGACATCCCGGTCCTGGTGATTGGTGGGTCAGAGGATAAGGTGGTACCAAACATCGAGTCTGATTTTGAGAGCCTCTCAGACCAACAGAATCTAATGGTCGAAGTGATTGATGGGGCCGATCATTTTTTCCGTGACCTGTACGCTGATGACGCGGCCACATTGATCGTTGAGCTTATCGAGAGCCTTTGATGCAAAGACTCGTCTGTTTGGCTATCTTACTCGCCTCCGTCACCTTGGCAGGAGTTGCATCCGAACCTGAGAAACCTGAGTTTGGCCAGCGCGATCCCCGGCATTGGGTCGTGATGGTGACTCAACCCGGGTGCTCGTTTTGTGTTCGCCTCGAAAGCGAAATCCTCCAACCGTTACGAGCGTCCGGAGAGTTCCAAGACCAAGTAAGATTCACCACCATTGATATCGGCGCACCGGCCCCACTGACCGACTTCGACGGATCACAGACCACAACAACCACATTTGCTAACCGCTACAAAGGGTTTGGCACGCCCACGCTTCTTTTCCTAGACTCGACAGGGAAAGTACTGTCCCCCGCAAAGTTTGGTGTCCCAGACGTGGTTGATTTTTATGCCTACGAGATTGAGGAAACGATTCGAGGACTGCCTCGGCTCAGGTGACATAAAAGTACGCCAAACGCTCAATAAACCAATAAATACCGACAGCGCCGATTACTAAAGAGCCAGGTATCACGACCACTCTGCGATACATTACAGGGTCTTTAAACCAGACCGTGACAGCCAGATAGGCCCCTACTAACAGGGCTAATTGACCAAGCTCGACGCCAACGTTAAACCAGAAGAGCGCAGAGACATAGAGATCAGTTGGGAGACCAAAATCTACAAGTACTGACGCGAATCCTAGACCATGCAGGAGCCCAAAACCGAAGACCACAGGTAAACGAAACCGGCTCAATCTTTCGGTGAGAAGATTCTCGAAAGCGATGTAGGCGATGGAGAGCGCGATCAGTGGCTCGACAATTTGCGCCGGAAGTTGGATTAATCCGAGTACTCCTAGCGATAAGGTTATCGAGTGCGCGACCGTAAACATGGTGGCCTGCAAGACCAGCGGACGTAGGGTCATCGACATCAAAAACAGGCCCAAGATGAACAAAATATGATCCAAACCCTTCGGTATGATGTGCAAGAACCCGGTCTCGGTGTACATCCCAGCCACGGTCCAAAACGTCGGCTTCGCAAAGACCTCGGTTAATGAAAACGGCTCTGATGGCCTGTCGTCTTTGACCCACTGGTGTCCGGACCAGTGATACTCTCCCTCCCGTTCGTTAACCTGACGCACACGGACCGCTTGGTCACCGAACCTCAAAGGGTAATACCACTGAACTGAGGTTGAGCCTTCAGGAATGACACCACTTAACCGAATAACACTGGCACGTGGTACCTTGGTATAACCGGGCGGCGGTATATCTACCGCCTCCATAGTGAGAGGAACCACCCCGCTGTCTACACGAAGCTCGACCCCCTCGATCAATTTATCGGAGAATTTTTCAAAAGCCCGCCGAAGCTCGTCAGACTCTAACTCACGCAGCGCGTCATATTCGGCTGAGTTCGGTGCCTCTCGCGTGTTCCTGTAACGGCCGTTGATTCCGGTCAATAGGGCTTCGATACTGGTCCGTATCTCCACACTGGTCCGACCATCGGAAAAGACACTGATCTCGACCAAAGCAGGCTTCACAACGTCGCCATAAGCTGGTAAATATAAGCATATAACTGAAAGAAATAATGCGAGATTTTGCAGGGCTTGTCGCAAACGAACTAGACTCTACTTTATCGTTAAAAATATTTGGCCCAATATAACAAAAATCTTAAAACAGCGGGTCGCACACAGGGATCAATATGGGCACACTAAACCGACGTCAATTTATGAAACTGATGGCCGCAGCCGCAGCAGCGGGTTCTGTTCCAGCGATTTATAGCTCTAGGGTACTGGCCAATAAAACAGCGCCCACAGGGTTTTATGACAAGCCGATGGAAGGTGACGCAAGAATTCTCCACGTCACAGACGTGCACGGCCAGCTACTACCCGTCTATTTCCGCGAACCAAACGTGAACCTTGGCGTCGGTGACGCCTATGGGCGCTTCCCTCACATCGTCGGAAAAAAATTCCTGGACGCAAACGGCTTCGAATCCGGTTCACCAGAAGAGTACGCGTTCACTTACCTAAACTTTGCAAGGCACGCCGAGCGACTTGGTCGGACCGGTGGTTTTGCTCAGGTCAAGACCCTGATTGACCGACTTCGCGACCAGGCCGGGGGCAAAGAAAATACCCTCACCGTCGATGGCGGTGACCTGTGGCAGGGCTCCGCTACCTCTCTCTGGACACGAGGCGTCGATATGGTAGAGGCCTCGAATATTCTCGGTATCGACGTCATGGTAGGGCACTGGGAATTCACGTACCGTGAGGACGAGGTGTTATCCAACGTCGCCCTGTTCAAGGGTGACTTTATTGGCCAGAACGTTCGGGTTCTCGAGGACTCACTGTTCGGCGACAAGTACCCGGCGCTCGTGGAGCGTTTTGATGGCCGGGGCCTTTACGACGAGGACACCGGCCACGCGTTCCAGCCCTACGTTATCAAGGAGATTAACGGCGCCAGAATCGCGGTCGTCGGGCAGGCGTTCCCTCGGACCGCGAACGCCAACCCAAAAGAGTTCTTCCCCGACTGGTCCTTCGGCCTCCGCGAGGACGACATGGCCGAACTCGTAGAACAAATCCGAGGCGACGAGTCACCCGACGCGGTCGTCCTGGTCTCACACAACGGGATGGACGTCGACGTCAAGATGGCCGAGCGTGTTCCCGGCCTGAACGCCGTGTTTGGCGGCCACACCCACGACGGTTGTCCGCTTCCGGTCAAGGTCAAGAACCCCGCCGGGCACGATTGCTGGGTCACGAACGCTGGCTCCAACGGCAAGTTTGTGGGCTGCATGGACTTCAAGCTCGGGGACGGAAAGCTTGAAGGTCTGTCATACAAGATGTTCCCGGTAATCAGCGGATGGCTCGAACCAGACAAAGAAATGGAGTCCTTCATCTCTCAGATGCGCGGGACCAAGTACGACGACAAGATCATCCAGAGCCGTCGCAAGGACGCGTTCTATACGCCGGCTTGGGTCGGCAAGACCTACGACGAGATCTTGACCGAGAAGCTCGCCAAGGCCGACCAGTTACTTTACCGTCGCGGCAACTTCATGGGCACCTGGGACCAAGTAATCTGCAACGCGCTGCGCTGGGAGTATAAGGCAGACGTCGCGATGTCGGCGGGTGTTCGTTGGGGTACCTCGACCCTTGAGGGTGACTGGATCACGATGGACGACGTCATGAGCCAGGTCGCCACCACCTACTCTGAGACCTATGTCTCAGAGATGACCGGCGAGCAGCTCATGACAACGCTTGAGGCGGTCGCAGACAATCTGTTCGATCCGGACCCTTACCTGCAGTCCGGCGGAGACATGGTGCGTATCGGGGGGATGGATTACAGCATCGCGCCCACCAAAGGGCTCGGCGAGCGCATCACCGAGGCTCGGCTGGATAACGGCGAACCAATCGACCCGAAGAAAACCTACAAAGTCGCGGGCTGGGCAACGGTCAACAGGACCCCCGACGGACGGCTGATCTGGGACATTATCCGGGACTACATCCTCGCGACCAAGGACGCGGGCGACGTGCTTAGGGTGCCCAAGATCAACCACCCCAAGGTGATCGGCATGAACGACAACCCAGGTATCGCAGACTATCCGGGACAAACCGCCTAAGAGCAGCGGAACGACCCGGTTCAGTCTGGGCCAGTTCTATCTGTCTGACAAATTGCAGAACAGTAACGCTGCGTCAATCTCAAAAACGCAACAGCAAATCTTTAGCTAATAAAAAAGCGCGGCTGATAGCCGCGCTTTTACAATAGCTTCTAATTTCTTAGCCGCTATTTTGGCACACGCATCTGCCACGTCTCGGCCTCGATCTTGGCCTGCGTGCGGGTCGCGTCGACCAGCTCGAGCGCCTCACGGGCCAGAGCCTCCGCCTCGGTGAACTTGCCCTTGTCAAAGGCCGCCTGGGCCGCCTTGATAGATTTGACGGTCGTCGTCCACTGGTAGCTCGTGTCCTTAGCAACCTGCTTGTAGGCAGCCGTAGCCTCCTTGATCAGCTTGCTCGAGGAAACGTTTGATGCACCAGCAAACGCGCCGAACGATACCGCCGCGGTCAGTGTGCCGACTATTAATCCCTTAACCATATCCATCTCCTCACTTACGCGCCGCCGGACCATTGAAATCCAGACCGTTCGACATGTAGGTCACAAAGTACTCAAGGTTACTGTACTCGGGGCCCTGAGCCTTATACGAGGCCGCACGGATGTTCTCGTGGCATCCCGCGAAACGGCGATGCAGCGTACCCATCGACTGCCACTTCGAACGGAACACAGGCCAGCTCGTGGCGTGCCCGAACGCTGGAGAGGTCGTGTCGGCCCGGTACAGATTGCCGGCGGTCAGGAGGTGACAATCAGCACACGCAAAGTTCAACTGCCCACGCTTGGTGTAGAAGTGCTCCTTACCCTCCTCGTAGGCCGCAAGCGCGCGGGGATCATCCGAAGGGATCTTCACGTCAACCTTCTGGCCACGAGAGTTGAACGACATGTACGCCGTCACGTCAGCGATCTTGCCCTTCTTCCAACCGTAACCCTTCTCACCGTTCGCCTCGCGGCACTCATTGACCGCACGCTCCATGGTGATCACCATCCCACGATCCTTGTCCCAGAACGGGTACTGGCCGCGGACCGCGCCCTCGGGCCCGAAACAGTCAGCAAGCGATTTACCGTTAGCGAACTTTGAGTGGTAGAGCTTTTCACCGTTCTCGATCGCCAACTCGTAGGGAGGGAACTCTTCGATCTGTACCCACTGCTCTCTCGCCTCTGGGAGGATGGAGTACACACCATTTTGGAAGTCCATCACCGGCGTGTTCGGGAACTTGTTCTCAAAATATTTTTGGAACGCCGCCTGGTCCTCGACCGGACCGGCCGAGACGCTTATCGCGAACCCCAGACCCACCGTAGCAGCCAGAGTAGCTCGTGTTATTGTTTTCATCACTATTCTCCGTCGTCTTACTTGACTGTTGTTTCGGCAGAGTCTGTCTTGCCGGTGTTGTCTTTCCATGAGATCTTCACGGTGTCGCCCTTCTTACCGTCAAATTTAAAGGCCAGATAGGGATCCTTCGAGATCGACGTGTTGAAGGCCGCAACGAATACCACCTTGCCTCCAGACTCCGCGGTCACGTCCGTGATCCAGTGCTCTGGAATCTTAGAGCCGTCTTTCTTTTTACGCAGACCCGTCTCCATGTTG
>JAYPJF010000004.1:0-12713 GCA_038128225.1 bacterium | reverse complement strand
AGATGCAGCAGCGTTAGCGCAAGAGATTGGTGCTAAGAACGCGAATAACTTTATTGCTACAACGGAAAAGAATCGTGCGCTGTCAAAGTATGCAGCAGGGTATACAGCAGCAAACATTCTTTATACAGGTGACGCCAATGCCAGGTCGGTAGAGGACGCAGCACGACGTAACTACAAACTGATGGGTGTACAAACCGCGTACACCAATCAGCAAATGGAGTTGGCGGAGCGTCAGTTAGCCGGAGAGATACGCGCTCGCGCAGCTGCTACTGGCGTGAGCGTCAACGAAGGCACACCGCTGCACACACTGAATCAAGAAGTAGCCGAAGCCAGGTTTGATCGATCCATCACTGTCGGCACGCAGAAGTTATCTGCAATGGGTTACTTGTTAGACAAGCAACAAGAAGCCGACTTGATCCGCCTGGACGCCAAGCAGCGTGCAGACATGACCGTATTTAACGAAGCGATAAACAGTCAGATCGCCTGGAATGAGGCACTGGCACAAGCCGCCTCGATGCGCATGGGCGCAGAAATGAATTCCAAGAGTCTTCGCATCCAAGCCAACTCTGCTTTGTATAACGGTCTTGGCGACGCAATGCGTTGGGCAGCGAGTTAAGAAAAATGAAATTACCTACCTACGAACCGCAAGCCCGACTTGATCTGCGTATGCGTACCGCTGCGCAGCGACGCGACCCCGCTCCAATGCAGGTTCGTGCAGAAAGATTCTCACCGGAAGTTACTAGCGATGACGTTACACGCGCGGCAATCACCAGGGTCAATGCACGGCAACAGGCGTTTAGTTCTGTTAGTCAATCGTTAAGAGCGATATACGACAAGCAGCAACGCGTAAAGGCTCAGATCGAGGAAGTCGAAGCGCAGAACAATGCGGCTGCTGCATACCAGGGTTACATGCAGCATATGCTTGGATGGACTGCAACTCGCATGATGAGCGGGTCCACTGTCGAGCGTAGCGATGCACCTAACACTGCACTTGGTTTTACTGAGGAGCGTCAGTGGGAAACATTGCAGGAGGAATATGCCGAAGAATCAAACCGCATATTTGGTGAACTAAAGAACACGTACTTGGGTACGTCTGCTGCACAGAAATACTTTGGCTCTAAACGAGCAACGTTAGACAAACAGACGCTCGACAAAATCTACAAGCACCAGTACGACCAGAAAATAAACCTGGCGCAAGCGCGTGTGTTTGAAGCGAACGCCCTAGATACAAGCGTTGTATCGGTGCGTGAGCGGTCCGAGGCAGCGGTACGCGCCGGACTGGATGCTGAGAAAGTGATGAAAGACATGGATGTCAACATCAAGCGCATTAATTTGGCTGACTTGCAAACACGGTTCAACGAGTTCCAAGTAAAAGCCGCTCTTACAAATGATGACTTTGATAAATATGACGAAGATTACGCAGCAGGTATCTGGGAAGAAATTGAAACCCAAATGCAGGAGGTAATTGATCTCGACAATCCTAGAAACTCATACCCTAACGAAAAAGCAGCAAAAGCAAATGGCGTGCAGTTTTTTGAAAGAAAGCGCAACCTTCCTGATGACGCATACGAAAAATTGTGGAAGCAATACCAAGTCACTCTTAAATACCTAGAGGATCGAGACAAACGTCACTCATTTATTCAGTACAACAAACTCCTGCAACAGACTGCCGTCTTGGACGGAGAGGCGGAAAGAAACTTGTTGCAAACAGAATTAACAAAAGCCGGGGCGCGTGATCTGTACGGAGAGTATTACGACGATCTTATTACGCTGCGCAATTCGGTTACCGAAAATAACGAATCTAATGCAGAGATTGTTGGATTGTTAGATCGCACGATTACAGACATTGCGGGTAATGATGCATTAACAGATCGACAAATTATGGGCACGTTGACGCACTGGCGTGCAACGTCGTTGTCTAAAGCAGATTACACAAGACTTGTTGGACGCCTGGATTCCAAACGTAAAGATCGACGCACTCGCCAATTTACTTTAGCCGACGAGTTACTAGAGATGGCTTTAGTCGGTCCTAATCCTGGCGGATCAATGGAAGCGTACCTAAACGACGAGTATGGCGCTCAAGCCAGGGGCAGATACATTGCTGCCAAAAACAAGTTAGAGCGGTGGCGTATGAACAATCCAGATGGCGACTTGGTTAATTACGCCGAGTCGTTAATTCTCGATAGCGTGCGCATCGAGCCGTGGATGCAGGACTACGAAGGCAAATCTGTTAAGGGTCGTTCGCGCATCATGGATATCAATCCTGATATGAGCGAAAGCGCATTGGACGCAGAAGTAACCAAGCGATTAAGCGAAGGCACGATCACTGCGACAGGTGATGTGTGGGAGACAAGCGCACGCGAGAAGTTGCGTCGGATTCGCGCCATTCAATCTTTGATGACTGAGGTGCAAACAGCGGACCCAAATCAACCAGATGTGTCTAATTATTTTGACACCTGGATTTCAAATAACGCACCGGGACTTATGTATGAGTGATTACGAAGACCTGTTGATTATGTACGGTGCTGCACCGAAAGCAGACCCCTGGCAGACCAGTGCAGAAGGGCGCCAGGCTGCGTACTTCAAACATTCGCCTGAGTATTTGGGATGGGCAGACGCTAAAGCAGAGCAGTTTCAACGTGAGCAGGACGCCAAGATTAAAGACCCTTTGACCGAACGGCAGTTGCTTAAAGACCCCACCTACCAGGCGCTTGCCGAGCGTTTGTACAACGTCTTCGGTTCGGATCAGCGCCTTGCCGCAAACAATCGTAATCGTATTGGTCAGGTTGCTGCCTCGATGAGCAAAGGGTTATCTACTGCGGAAGACAAAGCAGAGTGGCTGACCATGCACATGGCAGGATTTCTTAACTCGCTGCCAATGATGTTGTGGGATTACAGCAGACTAAAAGACATGCCGTACAACGTCGTAAAAGATTTTAACGACGCACTAAACATGTATGACAGCACACCTACTACTGCACGTCAGTTTGCACGCGGTGTTGCTCTTGCTACTCCTGAGATTCTTTTTGGCGGTCTTGGGTTCACGCTAAGTAAAGCGGCTGCACGCGGCATGACAAAAGGTTTTGTGAAGACAAAACTTGCCGACATTTTGCGCCAGGCTTCTAAGCCGTTACGCAATGCGCGAAACCAAGCAATGCTTGAAGGCGGGATTTATGAAGGAGGTCTTGGGGCAGGGCAAGAAGCAGTTGCAAGTAGAGCCGAGCAACGTCCTTACGAAGTTGGCGAACCTGCGTTACGTGCAGTGATAGGCGGAACAGCAGGTCGTTACCTGGCGAAAGGTGCAGAGAATATTGGCGAAGCAATGCAGGACATTAGCAATGTAAATCCTGGAGTAATCGAATGAGCGGTTTAGGACGAATTGCGCTAAAACTTTTCCGCGGCACGTGGGGTAAAGACGTCGATGCGTTGACGACAAACAACCGTCCCACCATCGGCGCGACAGAAAGCAGATCGTTAGCCGAGGATTGGTCTGTGCCTACGCCAGAAGAACTTAACAGCGTAGATAACAACGCGTTGTCTCAGGTGTGGCAGTTAGATGTAGAGGCGCAAAACTTCGCGACCTTCGACGACATGGAGGTGACTATCGATCAACTCCAGTCGAAGTTCGATCTTGATCCGATGGAAGTCCAGGCTCTCACAGAACGCATGGGCGCCGATACCGCGCTTGATATCAACATGCTTGCCGACGATCCGATGTTTGTAGACATGCTGCGCAAGCGGGAGTACGACGTATTGGTTTCCCCAGAAGTGCGTAAGGGTTCAACGAATCCGTCTACTGAAATGAACACGGGAAACACGTACCGAATTCTTGATCCCAAAGCAATCAAGAACCGACGTCGTGTAACTCAGTACCTCACTGATGACTTAGGTTTCTATTCCCCTGCGCGTCGTGTCATCGAGTTAGCCGATCAGGACCGCGGCGACTCTGGTTATTGGAAAAGCAAACTCACCGTGGGCATTGACGATCAGCGCCCGAAGTTTGGCATCTATCCGAAAAAAGATGCAGACGAGATAGGTTTGTTTGACTACCTGGATTCAATAGAAGGATCGATAAGCCGAGAAGAATTGCTGAAGTATGTGGACGACAACCGCACACCGTTAAGCGAAGTTATGTACGTCGGGCGTGGCGACGGCGATGAAAACACGGAGTTTAATTGGAGTATTCCTGAGCCAGAAGAAGATGTTTACAGACAAGATTACTTAAATGCAGAAAGCGTCGACCTCGAATATGAATTAGATATAGAGGATACAACCGAAGTAAATAATTTTTTAAATTGGTCTATAGAGCGAAATCGGAGCGGTGATGGTCAAATCTATTGGGACGATTTCACACCTGCATATCTAGGCGACGTAACACCTGCCGGTTTTCGAAAGTTTGAACTGGTTGTAACGGACAGTCGTCGTAGAGAGTTGTTAAACGAAGGCATGCCAGAAGAATTTTTTTCTAAAGAAGGCGCGGACTCGTACAAAGTTAAATGGTATTTGCCACATGAATATGCAGATAACTGGGTACACGAAGAAGCCCTTAATAGGTATAACCAAGACCCGTTTTTAACAACATCTAACGATGAGGGGTATGAAATCGTTGGTGCTGATGGCAGGGGTTTTGACGTTATTGATCCGTCTGGAACGAGATTAGATTGGTTTAGTGATATTAATGAAGCAATAAGTTACGCCAATTTAGATGCAATAAACCGAGGTTACACAGGCGAAAATCTTGGCAACACTATCGATAGTCAATGGTTTCCAAGTTATACCCTTAGTGAAATTGCCGCAGAAGAAGGCGTCAACCCAAAAAATATTCTTGTGGTTTGGGACGATGCCGGAGGTGTTTTTCATCATTCACATTTTTCTGACGCCGATTATTTTGCGCACGCTAGGACAGAAGAACGCACCATCGATGGCGTGTACTCGATGCACATCGATGAGATACAAAGCGATTGGCATCACCTGGGCGTTGACAAAGGAATGGTGGGGAAAGAAGGCAAGCCAAAAATCTTTATAGGTCAGTCACAAGCACCAGGTAGTGAAGGATTGTGGCAAGTGCGTCAACCAGATGGCGCAATGATTACAGAACTTGGAACTCGCGGTCCCTTTAAAGACAATCACGCGTCAAAACAAGATGCGTTAGATCACATCAAAGAATTACAAGAACAAAAGTTTTTGCCGGAAAACGCAGAGATAGTTGACGCCGATATTGATATGCACCCAGTTCAGTATGCGCCTTACGCGCAGAACTGGCACGAGATCATGTTTAAACGCGCGATTGCTGAAGGGTTAAAAGACCCCAACATCAAACGCATCACGTGGACTACTGCTGATACACAGGCACGACGTTACAAATCACACACAAAATACCAATATTTTGAAAACCTTGAGGTTCTTGCAATTCCAGAACAAACCAGAGGAATTCCTGAGTGGGTTCTTAGTGAAGATGGCGAGAACTTCAGTCGTTTTACCGAAGTTGAGTTGCGCAAAATGTTCGGCAATGTGGTTGCAGAACAAATGATGCAAGTAGGCGATGAGCCGGTATTTTTTAAAGATGTAGTTAAAGGGGTATCTAAAGGATTTAAAGATATCTACGATCAAAAACTTCCGCAGTTCTCTAAAAAGTTTCTTTCTCGATACGGCGTGCGTATAGGCAAGACGCGTATCAATCCTAATCAGTTCGTCACCTCCGAGCGTGACGGCAAGTTCTACGTTCAAGCGGTGCTTACTGGAACTTACGAAGGGCAACTCGGCAACAAAATGGAATTTACCTCAGAAGCCGCAATGCGTAACTTTTTAGAGGCGGCGGGAAACGTAGAGGTCTGGTACTTCGATATTACCGACGAGATGCGCGAAGACCTGTTGCAGCAAGGTATGCCGTTGACTATGGGCGGCGACGAGGATAACGAAAGGATGGCAGCGTAATGGCAATAGACACCAAAGCACCTAATCCAGAACTGCCGGTAGAGCCAGAAGCACCGCAGGTTATTGCGCAGGAGCAGCCCGAGCCAATCCAGGTAGCGGGTCGGTTCAAACTGCCAGGCATAAGTCTGCGTGAGTTGCAGAGTCGTGCCGATGCAGCGCCTATGGAAGATGCAGACGCAATACTGGAAGCAACGCCTGTAGGTCGATTAATCGATCCGTCGCGCACCGAGACGCGTAACTTTGGTCTGAACGCAATCCATACCGATGAGGACATCAAAGGTCTTATCGATGGCACAAGCGAGATCGTGTTTGAGTCGTATGGACCTGGTAGCCGATACCGCACGCCGCAATCGCATCGAGCAACCGCAGCGCGTGCTGCCGATCCGACCAACGAGGAAAACATTTCTTTAGAGACATTGCTAGGGCAATCGCCAAGCACTGCGCTTAACTCTACGCAGTTGACCAGGGCAAGGATGCTTATGGTCCAGGGCGCCGCTGAACTCACCGAGTCAGCAAAAGCCATACACAACAGAGAAAGCGTTGACTCCGAGGAACTGTGGTTGTTCCGCCGCAAGGTTGCTAACTACGTGGCATTGCAGCGCCGAGTGCAAGGCGCAGTCCGAGAAGCTGCTAGAACGCTCAACGCCATGCAGATACCTGTCGGCGCAAACGATCTGTCAATGATCGACTTCGACGCATTGATTGACAACATGGGCGGCAAGAAAGCGTCACAGAAAATGGCGCAACTTATTGTCGAGGCAAAGGGCGATCCAAACAAAATTGCAAAGATTTCCAGGGCGTCTTGGGGTACACGCACTTGGAACGCAATAACTGAAGTATGGATAAACGGCTTGCTGTCTGCCCCGTCTACTCACGTGTTAAACGTAGCCGGTAACTTTCTTAACTCTGGGCTTGCAGTTGCAGAGCGATACGGTGCTGCAATGGTTGGATTGGTGACACGCAGCGCAGGACAAGGCGGTGTGACCTTCACTGAAGCAGGTGCGATGGCGTCGGGTTGGGTTGAGAGTTGGAAGTTTGGTGGCAAAGCATTTGCTGACGCGTTGCGATACGGCGAGGGTGACAAACCTGGCGGTCAGTTGCTCGACCCAACTAACCGCAAAGCCAGTGTTCTCAGTAGGCAACCCGCAGTAACTGCGCAGCAACTTGGGTTAGACGAGCAGGGGGCGCTTGGCAAAGCGGTCGATTACTTCGGCAAATGGTACGTACGTCTGCCTAGTCGTTTCCTTGAGGCAGAAGACGAGTTGTTCAAAGCCCAAGCGTATGTCATGGAACTTAAAGCCAGGGCAGTACGCACGGCTAAAGACGAAGGCATCACTGATCCAAGAGCGTTTGATGCGCGAGTTAATTACATATTGGCAAACCCACCTGCCGACCTGCATTTAAATGCGCAACAGTTTGCCAGGTATCAGACGTTTACCAATAGCCTGGAAAAAAGTGCGTACTCTGGTGCAGTAACAAACTCGCGTATGCAAAAGGCGGTATTAGATTTTTCCCGCACTCCTGTAGGGAGAATATTTTTACCTTTTGTAAGAACACCAACCAACATTATTAAGTACGGTTTGCAGCGTTCGCCGTTTGGTCTTGCCATGCCATCGGTATGGGCTGACCTGCAACGTGCGGGTGCTCCGCGTGATCTTGCAGTAGCGCGTATTGCAATGGGAAGTGCAGGCATGGGGATGTCCTGGTTCATGTGGAACAACTACGGAACTGACGAAAAAGGAAATACCGTACATCGCCCGTTAATTACAGGCGCAGGACCAAAGTCGTTTGCGCAGCGTAAAGCCTGGGAGTTGTCTGGCATACAACCGTACTCAATATACGTCGATGGCGCGTACGTGTCTTACAACCGCTTCGATCCATTTGGTCAGCAACTTGGAACTTTGGCTACCGCTTTGGAGTTATACGCGCAGCAATACGAAGATCAGCCTAAAGAGGAAATGGCTACTGCTCTAGTAATGGGCATGGCTGAGTTCTATCTTGATCGCTCTTTTATGACAGGGTTTAACCAATTGATTGATTTGTTGGACCTTAAAAAACGATCTGGCGAAAGCAGTCTTAATGCGGTCAGCCGATGGTCATCGAGATTTGCATCTAGTTTTGTGCCGAACTGGTTAGCACGTAGTGCAACAGATTTAGAGCGATTTACAAAAGGCAACGCTGTGCGCCGTGATCCACGCAGCAATTCGTTTATGTCGGAATTAGTCAATCGCGTAAAAGCGCGTACGCCGTTCCTTAATGAAGACGTACCACCTGCTGTAGACATGCTCGGCAATCATGTGCCAATGCTTGAGCCGGTTGTATTTATGAACGCGTTGTCACCGTTCTCGTACTCGATAGCCAGGCAAGACAGCGAACTTGCAATACACATTATCGAAAACAACGTAAATGACAAGACGCCTACAAAGTCTACGATTAATTATCAGTTGAGCGAGGATGATAAGCGCAGCGCAAAGATCGATATGTACGACATTGATCCGACGGGTTGGTTTTTCCACGACTACAAACAGGTCTTGGGTCAGCGTCGCAAAAGCAAACTACGCGCCCTGGTTGCTACTCGTCCATTCCAGGATGCCCCCATTGGGGTGCGACGAGCCGCTGCTATTGAGCGAGTATTAAACGAAGCGCGACAAGAAGTGCACGACGAACTGTTCGGCGGCAGACCAAAGAAACGAGCAAAGGCAGACGTACAAAAAATTCGCAATAAATACCGTGACGAGTTAAAAGCGTATTTGCAATCTGTTCGACTTGAAGCCAGGGATATGACGACAAATCCCGTGTCTTTGCCGCCGTCAATGACTTACCCAATGATGCCATAGGGATACATAAATGACAGTAACCAGTACCGTAAATAAAAACCAGTACACGGCAAACGGCACGCTAGACACGTTTGCGTACGGGTTCCTAATCTTTAATACGTCAGACCTGGAGGTCTACGTAGACGACGTTCTGCAAACCCTCACCACAGACTACACCGTTACAGGGGTAGGTGTAGCCTCCGGCGGTAACGTGGTGTTCGTCACGCCACCTGCCAACACGCTGAACGTCACCATTATCAGGTCTATTCCTTACACCCAGACCACCGATTACACGGCGTACGATCCATTCCCGGCAGAGACGCACGAATCTGCGCTAGATCGTGGCGTAATGATCTCGCAGCAACTCCTGGAGAAGCAGGACCGCAGTCTGCGTATGAAACCGTCGTTTACCGGAACCGAAGTGCTCCTGGACGCGCCGAACGCGGGCAAGGCTCTTAAATGGAACGCAGCCGGTACTGCAATTGAGAACTCCACAGATGACGTAGACGGCATCACATCTTCTGCATCTGCATCAGCCACCGCAGCAGCCGCCAGTGCCACCGCAGCAGCCGCCAGTGCTACGGCAGCGGCGACAAGCGAAAGCAATTCCGCCACCTCAGAAACTAACGCTGCGACGAGCGAAAGCAATTCTTCTACAAGTGAGACTAATGCAGCCGCATCCGAGGCAGCAGCGGCAGCGTCAGCGGCAGCCGCCCTGGTCAGCGAGAATAACGCAGCCACATCCGAGAGTAACGCATCCACCTCAGAGACTAACGCAGCCACCTCTGAAGGTAATGCTTCCACTAGCGCCACGAACGCTGCCTCAAGCGCGGCGGCATCGGCGTCATCAGCAACGGCAGCGCAGGCTGCACAGGCAGCAGCGGAAGCGGCAGCCGACAACTTCGATGACACCTACCTGGGCGCCAAAGCATCCGATCCCACCGTAGACAACGACGGTGACGCGCTCACTGCAGGTGATATGTATTTCAACACCACGACCAACCGGATGCGCGTGTACGACGGCGCCAGTTGGTCTGACGTTGCGCTTGATGCAGCAACCGTTGTCAGCAAAACCTCCACCACTGGTTCTGCGGAACTGCCCACTGGCACAACGGCGCAGCGTGATGGATCACCGTCCGCAGGTTATATGAGGTTCAACACAACTGACGGATCGTTCGAGGGTTACAACGGAACGGCGTGGGGTGCTATCGGTGGCGGCGCTACCGGCGGCAACGGCGAGGAAGCGTTCATCGAACACGAACACACCATCGATGAGGACTACACAATTCAAACAGGATACAACGTAATCAGCGCCGGACCGCTCACAGTCTCCGGCGCAATCACAGTGCCTAGTGGCTCAACTTGGGTGATCGTCTAATGGGAACAATCAACGTCAACAACATCGCTCCCGAAACCGGGAATAAGGTAAGCATCGGTGGTACTTCTGTTGGGATACCCAAGTCTGCATCTGCACCTAGTTCTCCTGCGGCGGGGGATGCTTACTATGACACAACTCTTAAGAATGTTCGTATCTACAACGGTACAGGTTGGCAAGACTTGAGTGATAGTGCTGTATCAGCAACAGGAGGCACGGTAACTACATCAGGAAATTACACAATTCATACTTTTACATCGTCTGGCTCTTTTGTTGTTTCTCAAGGCGGTTCTGTAGAGTACCTTGTAGTTGCTGGAGGTGGAGGAGGTGGAGCGGATGGTTCAACCACCGGGAGACACGGCGGTGGTGGTGGCGGTGGCGGCGGGTATCGTTGCTCTGTCTCAGGAGAATTATCTGGAGGTACTTTCGTATCAGAAAACAAATTTGCTGTTACTGCTGGAACTTATTCTGTTGTGGTTGGCGCGGGTGGAGCGGGAGGACTGTATTCGTCTAACTCATTAACTCCGGGGGCGCAGGGTAGCAATTCATCTTTTGGAATTATTGAGTCTCTTGGAGGCGGCGGTGGTTCTGGCGCTTTTGCGCCGGGATCAAGCGGAGGGTCAGGCGGTGGTGGCGGTCAAGGGGGTAACGGCAGTACTAACGGTTTTAGTGGAACAGCCGGGCAAGGTTTTAATGGAAATCCTTCAACTTCTAGTGGATCAAGTAATGCCACAGCCGGAGGCGGTGGAGCAGGAGGGGGAGGTGCTCTTGATGATCCAAATGGAGGCGTTGGTTTAACTTCATCAATAGATGGGGTTGCAACTGGTCGATCTGGTGGCGGAGCAGGAGGATCGCCACCCGGAACAGCGTCAGATGGTGCAGGCACCACTAATAATAGTGGAACAGCAAACACTGGAGGGGGAGGCGGCGGCGGCACTAATAACAATTCCTCTGGAGGCGGCTCAGGCGGCTCTGGCATCGTAATCATTAGGTATCTAACTTAGGAAAAACAATGGCACATTTTGCAAAAGTACAAGACGGCATTGTTACGCAAGTCATTGTCGCGGAACCCGAGTTCTTTGACACCTTTGTCGATTCAACTCCCGGCGAATGGATACAGACCTCATACAACACACGAGGCGGTGTTCACTACGCGCCAAACAGCAACGAACCAGACGGCGGTGTAGCCTTGCGTAAGAACTATGCAGGTATTGGATTCACCTACGACAAAGATCGTGACGCATTTATCCCGCCGCAACCCTACGCCAGTTGGACTCTCGATGAGGCATCCTGTCTTTGGGAGGCTCCTGTGCCTATGCCGGCAGACAACAACGCATACGCATGGAACGAAGAAACACAGTCTTGGGAGTTAATCGATGGCGAGTGAAATTAAAGCAAACAAGATAAGCCCTGCAACTGGCACGGCTTTAACAATCGGAGACAGCGGCGACACGTTTACCGTTCCTTCTGGGGCAACGCTTGCTGTGGCATCAGGAGCCACGATCAGCAACTCAGGTACGGCTAGTGGGTTTGCAGATGCTTTAGTTGCTTTTGATGCTAATAAATCCGGCTCAACTACCGGAATATCAAAGGCTACTTGGACAAAAATTCCTCTTGATACGGCAAACGTAGACACGGACTCAGCGTTTGCAAGCAATAAATTTACAGTGCCTAGTGGAAAGGGCGGCAAATATTTTCTTTACGGGAATTTTTCTGGAACCGAAGTTGCGGGATGGACTACTGCTCTTACTGTCGCTATTTATGTTAACGGCGTTTCTGTTGCTGACAATGGTTTTAATTTTTATCAAAACAGCATAATCGATCAAAAAATAACAACCGCAACAGTTTCTATGATTATTGCGTTGGCAGATGCGGATTACGTTGAGTTATATGGCTATATAAATACCAACGGCACGACTCCAATTTATTACAACGGTAGGGCTAGATTAGCCGGTCATAGGCTAGGGGCTTAATATGGTTACGGCAGAAGCATTAATAAAATTAGGTTTTAATCCAGAGGTTGACTTTAGTCTCCAAGACGACGGTCAAGGCGTTTACATAAAAGAATGGAAAAGCGCATCTTCTCAGCCAACTGAAGCAGAGATCGAAGCCGCTCACGCCGAATGGGAAGCAGAACACAACGCCACCCAATACCAACGAGATCGAGCCGCTGAATACCCAAGCATCGAGGCACTTGTCGTAGCCCTCTGGGAAGGCGTAGTAGAAGAACGTATGGCGGCAGTCACCGCTCTTGAGACTATTCGCCAACAGGTTAAAGCGAGGTATCCAAAACCATGAGCCAAATTAAAGTAGACGAAATTGAACCGCGTACAGCCGGTGGCAACATTGCGGTAGATACAGATACTCTTGTTGTTGATACGACTAACAATAGAGTTGGTATTGGTACTAGTTCTCCAGCAAAAGATTTAGACGTAAGCGGTGAAATAAGGGCATCCACTGGTATTCTATTTGGAACGGACACCGCCGCCGCTAATGCGTTAGACGATTATGAGGAAGGTACTTGGACTCCTGATTTACAATTTGGAGGCGCTTCTACTGGAATAACATACTCTCAACAAAATGGATAC
>JAYPJF010000003.1:0-46555 GCA_038128225.1 bacterium | reverse complement strand
CCGAAGTCTGTTGAGCCAAAGGCGTATGAATCCCAGCCACCACCAAAATCGGTAGAGCCGAAATCGTAAGAGTCCCAATCTCCGCCGAAGTCTGTTGAGCCAAAGGCGTATGAATCCCAGCCACCACCAAAATCGGTAGTGTCGTCCCATCCGCTTGCATACGCAGAGTGAAGCGAGACTGGCGCAGAGGCAACAACCAATACAGTTACTGCGCAGAACGTGAAAACTTTAGCGATCTGATGAATTTTTTGCATACGACTTTAATACATTTACTAAGTGTTTATACTATATCATCGTATGATCGATATGTCAAATAAAAAAGGGGCGGGCTCGAAAGCCCGCCCATTTCTTCTCGCGAAGATTAGTCGCCCTCGCCGTCCTCCTCGACTCGTGCGAGAAAGAGACGGTAAGGCTTGTCTTCCCGTTCCCGGTCCTTCCACTCGCCGACGAATCGCGGTGCGCCCGAGACTTTGTCCAGCCTCGTTCGCACCACGATGTTTTCCTCGAACGCCGAGACCGGAAGGTACATCGGGGTGACGTAGTACCGTCCCTGAAGTCGTGCACCGATCCGATACCAGGTGACATGCACTGCCTTCTGGCCGTCGTCGCCGTACACACAATCCTGCACCCCCCGCACCCACCGGTTCTTGTCGATGCGCGCCTGATCGGCGGCGTGATGAACTTCCAGCTTGTAGGTGCCGGAAGCCGCGCCACCCAGCCCTTTTGAGGGCAGAAGAATCAGGACCTTGATGTACGAGTCCGTCGCCGATATTTCGGGAGGACTCGATACGTCACTGCAGATAGCCGGGCCACTGAGACTCTTATCGTCGAACGTGACCGAGAACGGATCCTCGATGTCGAGCTCGCCTTCCTCCTTCGCAGAAGCTGCGGACTCAGCCTCCACCTCCACCGTAGGAGCCACGGTCACGGTGACGTCTTCCGCGATTGCGGGAGTCCCGAGAACCGCGAGGATGAGACCGAGTATGCCAAAGAACTTGTAGTGCATGGTGTTTCTCCTCCATGCGTTTCACCATCCTCTGTTGTACAGAGGTCACATTTCTTTTTCAAAAAAGAAATACGATCTTCGTACAAAAAAGAGGTGAGGAGAACGCTCGGAAGCATCCTCCCCACAACCTATCACCACGTGCCGCCGGCTTTCCGAGCGCACCGCTGCGCCACCGCTCGAACCTCGGTCGAGCAGTTTACCTTGCAGCCGTCGCGTTGACACTCGTCGAGGACGCCGGCTGCCTCAAGGCACTTCTTCATGCGGTCGACTTTAGCACCGCACGAACCCGAGCGACGCTTGCCGATACGCTCGTGCAGGGCGTCGTACTCGCGGGCGAAACCAGAGCGAGAAGTGGCGCGCGCCGCATCGGCTTCCGCCTCAGCGTTAATTCTGGCCACCTCCGCTTCCGCCTTGGCCTTAATGACTTGCTCTTCGGCTGCCGCTCTCGCCTGATAGCACTTCGGGTCCTTCCCGCAGTCATCGAAGCACCCCGTAAGAAAGGGTGCGATGATCAGGCAAAACAGGATCGCGATTCTCATCGCTACCCCCTTTCTATCTGTTGTTTCGACGTGCTTCCGCCAGAAACTCTACACTAAAATGCTAAAAAGTCAATGGTTCGAGCTCTCGAGTTTATTGTATTTTCTTCCCTACAAATTCAGCTTCAACCACGTATCGTGAGGTCTTCGCACCAAATGAGTCGCATGTTGAAAGTGTAAGTTTTTTGCCTTGTGAAGCCGAAAGGTCGATCGTTTCGTCGCTAGCATCTGTTTTGCGTACCACGTTCACGCGATAGGTATGTACTTCCCCACCGCCATGCAATTCAATAGTGTCCCCTTCCTTAAGGCTGGAGAGCTTGTTGAATGCACGAAACATCTGGTTTTTTACGATTGGCAAGTGTGAACTATGCCCAAAGATGAAGATGTTTCCGTTTTGATTCAGCTGTGCCGAGAGTGGATAACGAACCGCTCCTGAAAGAAGCGCGTCATCAAGTTCTTTAATAGTGGTGCCGTGAGGATTTAATATCTGGAGATCGATTCCCTGTGACCGGATCACGATGCGTGTCGGCTCAAGCGGGTACTCAATTTCCTGAGTGCCTGTAGGCGGTGGCAGCACCCCTCCCAAACGTGGAATAGACGCGAGCGCAAGATTACCTGAGGCGTCAGGTAATGCTTGTACAACAGTGTTCGTTTCTGCACAGGTGCGATCAATGTAGCAAGGGACGAGACCGATTGACCCAAACGCAGAAAGCGACGTGACGAAGACGAGGCTTGCCACGCTTAAAGTCATCCCCCTATTTGATGCACCTTGACTCATGACAGAATTATATTGTATTTAAGCCATTTGTCAAAGGACCACGAAAACCCATGTTTGACAAGCCTTTTGAAGGATGCCATACTTCCCCCATATTCGTATGGTTAATTTCAGAAATGCATGAACCAGATACTACAACCTGAAGAAAAGCGTTTTGGCGCTCTCGGCAATATTCTTGCGATTGCTGGATTCATCATCATCATTGCAATTGGTCTTTGGGGTGCCATCAATGCTGTGCGATTCGCGCCGCGCATTTTTTCTATACTCGCCGCTCCTTTTTCTGCACAAGATCGCACGCTCACCATCACACTTCCTTCCGAACGGCTTGAATCATACATACCTTTCACGATCACGTGGACACACAACGCAAGCGAGATTGGATTGTATTCATTTGCGTATGCGTGCGCAGAAGGTGTACAGCTTGACGTTCAAGAAGAGGAAAATAGTTTTGTTCCTGTCACGTGCGAGATGCCGTATGCGCTTCCTTCTACCGACGTAAAATCACTCACGGTGCGCCCACTACTTTCACCAGGCGTGAACGTCGTCGAGGTACCCTTTAGTGTTGCGTATACAAACAGTAACGGGGAAAAACGCGCTGAAGCAAGTGCGAGCGTCACGGTGTTCGCTGCGACCCAAACCCCAACCCAACCCGAGCGCCCGGTCACGCAAACTCCTCCAAACACCGGAACCACCCCAGCGAAACCCGCAGGCCCAGCTGATCTTTCAGTAGAACTCATCGCGCATGGGGTGCTCGATCCCCGCACGCGTGCATTTATTCCGAAGCCAATCGTTTTCAATAACGAGATTGCGGCCACCCGCTTCCAAGTAGTCAACCGCGGCGGACGTGCAAGCGGCTCTTGGATGTTTGAAGCAGATCTCCCCACGGTGCCTGCGTATCACTACGTATCTCCGATTCAAGCATCACTTAATCCCGCCGACCGCATCGAATTCACTCTAAGCTTTGATCGCGTCGTACCCGGCTCAATTCGTATCGTCGCTGATCCAAACCAAACTATTTCGGAGTCAAATCGCGTAAATAACCAACTCACCACCCAGTTGATAGTGCAATAATTATTGAGTTCTCAAGAGTGACACGCCAAGATTTTTTTCAATCATTTCGCGAACCGTTTGGTGGTCATGAATTAGCGCAACAAAATACGTTACTCCTGAAACTGGAATTGGCCCTACTGCAGTGAGGACGCCGCCAAGGTGAACTCCTCGGGCTCCGTGAGGTACATATACAATCGCTGTCCCGGAACATCCGCGTGCCGGAACGGAATCGAAACCGGTACCAGTAACTTCGGTGGGAGGAATTAACATAAACCGCTGATCGTTCGCCTGATCAATTACCCATTCTGTTTCCTTGGTGCGCTCAACCCCCTCATACCTCAGTTCGTATACTTTGTGCGCAATACGTGGAGAAACAAGACTCAAAAAACGCTTCTTTTGGGGGGCAGAAAACTCTTTCTCACTGACAAGATCTCGGTCGACTGCCAACATAGTGCCGATATCACCACTGATATCGTGACTAGCTTGCCCGGCTGCCAAGTGAAGTGCCTCACCCGGTTGTACATACTTGTTGTCTAGCTCTCGAACAGCAATATCGGGACCATTCGGGTAGAGTGTACGCCACCCCTCGCTGTATGCGACATCAGAAAATTCTCCATGCACTCCGACCACAACATGCGCTGCGGTCACTTCTGCGTGTCGTATAGTTCCTTCACTATCTCGGAACCTGACTACGGTACTGTTTCCATACCCTCGGTCACTTTCGAGCACCCGCGAACCCGCATGTAAACCCTGCGGAAGTCGAAAGGAACTTTCTTCGATCATTTCTTCTGTGACCAGCGCTAGACGCTTGAACACATCGACAATCGCCGGATCCTCAAGAGTGACAGCATGCTCGATGCGAGCAAGAAATTGTGGGTTAGTAAAGAGTGCACGAGTCTCGCGTCTAAATTTCTCTATTACAGCGCTTATATTTTCTTCTGTTGCCTGAGCTGGTGACGGCATGAGCCTTCCAAACGCCGCTATCGCTGTCGTCGCACCAAGACCTTTCAAAAACCAACGCCTCTCGGGGTTCTCTATCTCGTCCTCTGTAGGTTTTTTGACCGAAGGCGCATCGTTAAAGCCCATGCGCGCATTATACATCCAACTGCGCTTCTTTTGCGTGTGCTTGAATAAACGATTTACGGGATGAAACGTCAGTACCCATTAAGATATCGAATGTTTTATCCGCTTCGCGTGCGTCATCAATTGTCACCTGCTGCAAAATCCGGTTTGCAGTATCCATCGTTGTTTCTTTAAGCTCCTCAGCATTCATTTCACCAAGTCCCTTGTAGCGCTGCACCGTTAGCTTACTTTTTTTCTCTTTCTCTAAACTCTCTTCGTCCACTGTCTCTTCGGCACTTTCTACTTCGACTGGTTCCGCTTTCCCCGCAATTTTAACTTTTTCCTCCTCAGTAAAGGCGTAGAGTATCTCTTTCCCTTTTCGTATTTTATAGAGCGGTGGTTGGGCGATATAGAGAAACCCCCCGTCGATCACCGGGCGGAAATGGCGATAAAACAGCGTGAGAAGCAACGTCCGAATGTGTGCCCCATCTACGTCAGCATCAGTTGCGATAATGATTTTGTGGTAGCGTAACTTTTCGAGATCAAATACATCACCGATCGCTGTGCCAAGCGCTACCACAAGGTTCTTAATCTGTTCCGAGCTAAGCATTTTATCGAGGCGTGCCCGCTCGACATTGAGAATTTTCCCACGAAGCGGCAACACCGCCTGCGTACGGCGATCACGCCCTGCTTTTGCAGTACCACCTGCGGAGTCTCCCTCAACGATAAATAATTCTGCCTCCGCAGCATTTTTTACCTGACAGTCAGCAAGTTTTCCCGGAAGTGACAGGCCTTCAAGTGCGCCTTTGCGCAGTACAGAATCTTTAGCGGCTTTCGCCGCTTTGCGCGCCTTCATCGCAAGCACCGCTTTTGCGATAACTGCGCGCGCGTCATCAGGATTCTCTTCAAGAAATTCTGCAAATGTCTCTGAGAATACAGTTTCCACGGCACCGCGCGCCTCAACCGAACCAAGTTTTCCTTTAGTCTGACCTTCAAATTGAATCTCTCGCAGTTTTACAGAAACGACAGCCGTGAGACCTTCTAAAACATCATCGCCCGTGAATGCATCTCCATCTTTTGCGTTGCTACTTTTTTTCGCATAGTTGTTAAGTGTGCGTGTCAATGCGGTTTTAAAACCGGTCACATGCGTGCCCCCTTCGCTGTTGTAGATGTTATTCGCGAACGCCGAAATGCGCGCGGAAATGTCGTCCACATACTGAAGTGCCACCTCAACAGTGACCCCGTCTTGTTCGCGCTCAGCGTAATACACGTGTTTATGTATTTTTTCAAGGTGCCGGTTTTCAAATTCGATAAGTGACTTCAAACCACCCTCAAAGTAAAACGTTGTGGAGGGCGCATCAAGTCCGAGGTCACGCAAATAATATTCGCTCGTGTCATCAACGTCAGGCAGTGCGCGCATATCGAGAATCGTGATGCGGAGGCCGCGCACCAAGTACGCTTGCTGCCGCAGATGCTCAACAATTGTGTCGTACTTAAATTCGATCTCAGGGAAAATACTCGCATCTGGTGTAAAAGTAATGATGGTCCCGGTGCGATCGGATGCGGAAATTCTTTTTACTTTTGCAACGGGCTTCCCCCCATTTTTGTACTCTTGTTCATGTGCGCCTCCGTCACGGTGCACTTCTGCTCGTACGTGCGTCGAAAGGGCATTAACGACTGAAACACCAACGCCGTGTAGTCCACCTGAAACTTTATATCCTTCACCACCAAATTTGCCCCCCGCGTGAAGTACGGTCATTACCGTTTCAAGAGCAGAGACTTTCGTTTTCGAGTGTATTTCAACTGGAATGCCTCGGCCGTTATCAGCAACACGCACCCGATTCCCAGAAAGCAGCGCGACTTCAATGTCATTTGCAAATCCGCCCATCGCCTCGTCACGCGAGTTATCAAACACTTCCCAAATAAGATGGTGAAGTCCTGTAGGCCCCGTGGTTCCGATATACATACCCGGGCGACGACGCACTGCCTCGAGACCCTCAAGTACGGTGATCGATTCTGCTGTATACCCTGTTTTTTTGCTTGCCATGAAAGAATAAGGCGGGCTAACCCGCACTTACATACTAGCATTTTTCCAGGCACAATACTAGTGCATGGATGCCAAAAAAGCCTTATTTACAGACTGTTATTGAATCTACCCAACAAAAATTGCTAACTTTTTCCAATGGGAAAGAAAATACTCTGTAGTCGTAAATTGATGCGCGCCTTCCTCTGCAGTCTTTCCAGAAGGGTCATAGTAATACAGCCCATTCGCAAGCACTTCTGCAAGTACAATTATGTGCGAATCTTTGTTGGATCCAAATCCTGCGGTAACTGAGGCACATACTATTGCGCCGCGTTTGATTTCCGCAGTAATTTTTTTAAGCCCGTATACTTCCATGCTTTTTGCATGGGGTCCTTCGGAGATGACTTTTGTTGTGCTGTCTACAGTCATGCTCTTAAACTCCTCTCGGTATGCAGGGACACCGTGATTGTGCGCGAGCGCTACCAGAGCATCGTGTCTCCAACCCGCTTTCTCATCATACCCATTGATTGCTACACCCTCCTCGATGAGGTTCTTTATTGGCAATGCCTGCACATTCAAAGAATCGAAAGCCATCCGCAAACACACGATCGCGCACGAGCGTGGCTGCCATTCAAGAGGCACATCGGGGGCGTATTGTGATCGAAATACAATGACCATATCATCGGATTTCCCACCCTTTTGCTTTGAGTGCGGATTCCACTCGCGTCATCTGTTCTGAAACCTCATTATCGGAGAGCGTACGTTCATTCGACTGAAATACCAAGTGGTACGCGAACGATGTTTTTTCATTTTTTGCGAACGTATCGAACAGCTCGAGAGATGCTAACAACGTCCCTGCTGCTCCTCGGATAACTTCTGCAACCTCATCCGCTGATGCAGCGGTAACCCACAGGGCGACATCTCGAAGCACAAATGGAAACACCGACGGAGGCCGATACTGTACTTCTTGTACTCGTGCTGTTTCTGGATACCCACCCACGCCACTATCAACATATGAGCTTAAATCACAGGTAAGAATCCCATTTTTGACCTCTGCGCCTATATCTGATTCGTGTACGCCAAACGAGAGCGCGAGAGCAGATCGCGCCTCTTGGAGTAAGGCTTTAATTTTTTCTTCGCCCCTTTTACCTACAGCCCGAACACCGAGTGCGAGGCTCAAAAATTCGCTATCGTGTGTAAACACGGTGCCGATTTCAAACAATTTCAGCGGCTCACCTCCCAGAAGCGGTGCGTTTGTATAATTTTTGTCCAATGCCTCTTGCATTGCCGGCACGAGCGACGCACGTAAATGCGCCCGCTCTGGTGCAAGCGAGTTTGCAAGTGTCACTTCACCCTCCCCGATAAGTGCGTAAGTCATGATTTCCATATATCCAAGCTCTTCGAGAGTTTTGCGCACCGTTTCCATAACTCGATGCCGTTGATTGAAAATGATCGTTGTTCGCCCAGAAGGAAGCGTTGTTGGTGCGATATGTTCGTATCCGTGCACACGCCCAATCTCTTCTACAAGATCTTGGGGGATCCGCAGGTCGAGGCGCTCTGGAGGCACTGTGACTACCAGCCTTTCTTGATTCACCGCAAAAAAACGATTGAAAGAAACAATGTGCTGAAACGATCCACTTGTTTCATAATTCTCGATTATAACTTCTCCTTTTTGACTCGATGCATGTAAAACAAGTCCGTCTCCTAGGTAGATTCCGTCATGACTTACTCCACCTTCGATACGAGCGCCCTTCATAAACTCCTGGCTCTCTTCCATTGGATTAAAATGAGTGACTTCCTCTCCTGTTTCGTGCTTAGTGAAGACAAAAGGTTTTCGTTTTAATGGATCACTAACTGCAAATATCAAGTCCCCAGGTAGCGCCGCGCTCGCGGCTATTGTCTCTGTAAATAAACATTGATCTATTACCATGCGCGGCATTGAAATTCCTACTTGGGCAGCGGACCACGAAATAAAAGATGAGCAATCAAAACGATCTGGTGCATCTTTTGAAACACTCGCACCATATTTGTATGGTTTCCCAAGCTGTTCTTTCGCAATTTCGAGCAGTCGCTCGCGAGGATTTTCTACTTTTTCATGCGAAAGACCGAGCCGCGTCAAAATCGCTCTCACCTCTTTCTCGTTTAGAGCTGTCCCCAGCAATCGATTCACTTCTGCAACCGAAACGCCAAGTTTATACGCAACCACATGCGCTGAACCCGCTTCCGCAATACCTGCCAACTTCCCGCCAGCAATGTCTGCAATCAGAGTCGCGCACGCTTCCAACCCATAGAGAGGAAGCGCAGCGCTTACGCCGTTCTCAAATCGCTTCGATGCGTCAGTGCGCAAGTTGAGTACCTGGGCGGTTTTGCGGGTAACCGTCGGATGGAAAGTCGCTGCTTCGAGTACGACCCTTGTCGTAGTGTTGGTAACTTCTGCGCGCGCGCCGCCTTTTACACCAGCAATCGCGAGCGGCACGTCATTTGTACCATCGGCAATCACTGTCATTGCCTCGGTGAGCACTTTTTCTTCGCCTCCCAAAATGGTGATCCGTTCTCCTTCGTGCGCAGGGCGCACCACGATACCGTTGCCCATCTTTTCAGCATCAAATGCGTGCAAAGGCGTACCGATTTCGTTCATAACGTAATTTGTGGCGTCCACCACGTTGTTGATGGAACGCTGGCCAATTGCTTCAAGCTGCTTTCTAAGCCAATCAGGAGAAGGTGCCACAGAAACATTTTCGATCAACGCGGCACTGTAATACGCACACCGCTTTTCGTCAGTGGCGACATGTATACGATCAGTGAACAGCATTTCCGGGCGACTCTTTGCAAGCGGATCGCGCATGATTGGCACATCGCAGAGTGTCGCGATCTCTTTTGCAATGCCGCGATGCGAAAGCGCGTAACAGGCACGATCGGGCAATACCTTCACATCAATAATCGTGTCGTCGTTTTTTTCTTCGACCGTTTCGATCTCGAAGGCACCAAAAGTAAGCGCTTCAGCAATTTTCTCCGGCGAGGGGAGTTTCCCGTCAAAAAAAGTTTGAAGCCATTGGTAGCTAACCATCATACAGTGAATTGACGAGTGAGGCGCGCATCCCCACTGTGGAATAAACGGATATCATCAATACCCCAGCGAAGCATACACAAACGCTCAATCCCACCACCGAATGCAAAACCCTGAAACCGGCGGGGATCCACGCCGCTATTTGAAAGCACTTTTGGATGCACCATACCGGCACCCATAACCTCAATCCAT
Source organism: bacterium (assembly GCA_038128225.1). Lineage (GTDB taxonomy): Bacteria > Patescibacteriota > Minisyncoccia > Phycocordibacterales > UBA2100 > JAYPJF01. The sequence goes on along the minus strand of JAYPJF010000003.1, from coordinate 36,844 downwards.
CTATCTTTTAATTTCGGCGGCGCGCTTTCGCTCGTGAGTCGCATATCGACTTCTACGGAAGGCTCGGTAAAACCGAAAAAACTCGGCCGCAAACGAACCTCTACCGTACCGCCGAAAAAAGCCCCAAAAAATCTCTGCAATGTCCCTTTTAAATGCGCAAGCGTGACATCTGTGTCAACAGCAAGTCCTTCAAGTTGATAAAATTGCGCTTCGTGCGTCATGTCGGTCGCCTCATTTCTAAACGCCTTCCCCGGAACAATAATCCTAATAGGCGGCTGATGCGTTTCCATAAAGCGCACTTGAACCGGTGAAGTGTGTGTGCGGAGCACTTTCCCGTCGGGGAGCCAAAACGTATCTTGCATGTCACGCGCCGGGTGATCCTGCGGCACATTGAGTGCAGTGAAATTGTGCCATTCGTCCTCACGTTCAGGTCCGTCTGCTACTGAAAACCCCATATCCGAAAAAATAGCCACCATGTCGCGAATCGCACTCGTTAGTGGATGTATATACAGAGCCATGGTGCTGAGTATACCCCACGTACACTAATTCTTCATGCAAAATATAGTTTACTGAGTGAATGAAAACAAAAAAATCTCAAACGAGAGAGATTAGACAAAGTGTCAAAAAACAAGTAAAGTATGCGCACGCCACTGTATGGATTTAATGACGTTGGCAACCCATATTTTGCTTTTTATTGCTCTGTACACGGAGATTTTTCTTTTGCTTGCATTTCTTGAGTATAAAGAAAAACCGACTCACGCATTGCGTGCCTACCCAAGTGTCGCAATCATCGTCCCCTGCTTTAACGAGGAAACAACGGTCGCAAAAACACTGCATTCGCTTCTGGCGCTCGTGTACCCACACAACAAAGTGCAGATCATTGCGGTAAACGATGGATCAACCGACCAAACGCTCGCTGTATTGCAAACATTCAAAGACGAACCGAGGATCACTATTCTCGATCAAAAAAATGCTGGGAAATTTAACGCGATGAATGCCGCGCTCGCGCACACTCATGCAGACATCGTTGGTTGTCTTGACGCGGACTCATTTGTTCACCCGCAGGCGCTCGTGCGCGCGATAACACACCTCGAGACTCGCAACGCAGATGCGATTACACCCGCGATCATGGTCAGTTATCCAAACACGGTACTCGGCTGTGTTCAGCAGGCCGAGTATGCACTCTCGGTATTTATTAGACGCGCCTTTGATGTGACCGGATCAATTTTCGTGACCCCCGGTCCGTTCTCGCTCTTTAGACGTTCCTCGGTGGTTTCGCTTGGCGGATGGCGCCATGCACACGGCACAGAGGATATGGATATCGCCATGCGTATGCAAGAGCGCGGCATGAGGATCATTAATGCTCCTGATGTGCATGTAATGACAAGCGCGCCTCGCACATTGCGGAGTTTATTGAAGCAACGCACCCGATGGACCTACGGGGGTATTATGAACTTTTGGGATTTCCGCCATATGATCGGCAATAGAAAGCACGGAACGCTCGGAGTGATCATTCTCCCTTCAGTCATCATTTCCATTTTCGCAGCATTATTTTTTACTGCACAGTTCGTATTCATTTCGATTGAACGCCTAATTTCACTGTACGTTAAAATCGAAACGGTCGGCTTCGCCCTTCACTGGCCAAATATTCCAGAACTCTTTTTCTTTAACACAAGCTCGATCACTATCATGTCGGTGATTTTGGTGGCGCTTGTTATTGCACTCATTTACATTGGAAAATCAATCTCGCGCATACGACTCCACCCTATGGCGCTTCCGCTCTACATAACCCTCTACCCATTTATCGCGCCGTGGTGGCTTGGTAATGCGGCGGTGCGGGCACTTCTGCGGGTGCAGGCACCGTGGAGATAACATCTATGTCCTGGATTCGCTACCTTATCGCTTTCGGAATTACTGCTGTGATCTTTGCGACTGCGTTGTATATTAGCGATCGTCTCAATACTGCGCGAATCGAAAACATCCGCACAATTCAAGATAATATTGCAATTGATATTTTGTCGCTCGAGACGCAATTTGACCTCCTCCAAGAACTTTCCTGTACAGACATCCGTGAGAATTCAGTACTGTCACGAGAGCTTGCAAACCTTTCTCGTCGCCTCGCATACACGGAAGAAAATCTAGGAACCGAAAACGAGGAAGTGCTCCAGCTGAAACGACAATATACTCTCTTACAAATTAAAGACCTGATCCTCATGCGCCGCGTTGCGCAGAAATGCAAACTAGAACCTGTGTTTATTCTCTACTTCTATTCAAACCAAGATGATTGCCCTGACTGTGAACGCCAGGGATACGTACTCACCAAACTTTCTGAAGACTACCCGCAACTGCGCATATACTCGTTCGACTACCATATCGGTGTCCCGGCGCTCGAAACCCTCGCCACAATCAACAATGTACCCGCGCAATTACCTGTTCTGGTTATCAATGATAAAGCGTACTCCGGATTTAAATCCATCGAGGATGTAAGCGGTCTTGTTCCAAATATCGAAGATTTAACCGAAGCGGCAACAAGCACGGTTAAAAAGAACACCCCGAGTGCAGTTTCGGATACACGAGAGCGTCTGTAAAAAACTCCTGAACAGGCACTCGTACAGGTAGGCCAGAAAGATTTCGACTCGACCGCACTGTACAATCACTACTCACTTTTCGGAGCCGCCTCCCAGGCTCGAACTGGGGACCTACTGTTTACAAAACAGTTGCTCTACCAACTGAGCTAAGGCGGCGTGCGAGCATAGTACCAAAAGATTTCATTTCTGCACCTGCGAAATCGAATCAAGTCCGCTTTTATGCTCGCTTACTTTTTTCAAAAAATCCGATTGTGTCTCGCGCCGCTCGAATCGGTGCTTCAATGATACCCGATCGGCAATGCGATGCGCACCCCGTTCTGCGGCACGGGCGACTCGCGCAAATGACATCGCGGTAACGTGGACAAAAAACCTCGCGTACAAAACAGAGCGCGACGGAAGGTGGGCGATCCACTCGTCAAACGAAACGAGGAACGCACGCGCCTCAAGCGCGTACACATCCAAGGCGTTTCGCACCCCTGGCACTATCGTAACCCCACGTCGATCTTCCCATGCTTTCAACATGAACAAAGCGACCAAACCACTGAGAGATGTGCCGAAAATGATTGTTGCTCCAAAGACCATGGTTAGCGCACGGTGAGTCGTTCAATACGTGCGATTTCCACTTTCTCTCCGAATTTTTGTGTTGCTTCTGTAAGTAAATCGGTAATCGTACGTTCCGCGTCTTTTATAAACGACTGTTCGAGGAGCACTTTTTCTTTCAAGTAACTGTCGAGTTTCCCCGCAACAACTTTTTCTCGAATATCTGCCGGCTTATCTTTCGCCTCGTCTTCAAAAACCGCTTTCGCTGCTGCAACGTCTTGCTCTTGTACGTGCGCCCGGGAGATAAATTGCGGATTCATCGCTGCGACATGCATCGCGATGTCATAGGCGAGTTTTGAAAATTCATTGTTCTTAGATACGAAATCGCTCTCGCACAAAAGCACAACCGCACCGAGTACCGAACCCCCCGCGTGTGTATATGCAGCAACAACACCAGAACCGAGCTGTCGATCAGCTTTTTTCGCCGCGATCGCTGCAGACGCTTTCCGCAAAATTACTTTTGCCTTTTCGATATCGCCTTTTGCTTCTTCGAGTGCCTTTTTGCACTGCATGACCGATACGCCGGTCTCATCGCGCAGCCGCTTTATCTCTTCAGTCGTCGCCATACTTACACAGCTTTTGCTGCTTTCTTATTATGATACGAATCAGCGATTGCTCCAACAAAGAATTTCACACTTTGCATCGTACTATCATTTGCAGGAATTGGATATTGAATCATCGAAAAATCACAATCTGAACTCGCGAGAGCAACAACAGGAATAGTGAGCTGATTCGCTTCCGCAACCGCGATTGATTCATGGCGCGCGTCGACAACGAAAAGTGCCGCAGGAACCTCGGTGAGTGCGCGCAAGCCACCAAATCGAGCTTCGAGTTCCTCGATCTCCCGATCAAGCATAAGTCGTTCGCGCTTCGTGTATTTGGTGCGCTCGCCCCGATCTCGTTCTTCAGTAAGTTTCTCCATTCGATCGATACGTCGGCGGATTTGTTTGAAATTGGTGAGCGTGCCTCCTACCCAGCGACTCGCAACATAAGGCATGCCCACTTTCTCCGCAGCTGCTTTTACGAGAGTTGCGACTTCCGCTTTACCACCCACAAAAAGGACTGTTTTGCCTTCTGTGGCACATTTTGAAATAAATTCTCGTGCTTCAGTAAAACGTTGCGCTGTCTGAGCTAGATCAAAAATATCGCTGCGGTCTTTGGTGGTAAAAATGAAAGGAGCAGCGGTAGGGTGGCGGCGTCCGCGCTGATAGCCGAAGTGCGCGCCGACGTCGAAAAGCGCTTTTACATCAGTTTCTTGTATGGTTGCCATACGCGCGCGATTCTACCAGAAATATTATTCTTCCGCAACCGGCTCCGCTAGTTCGGAAGCTTTTGTGCTCAATGCTTCAAGAATAGGATCGATGCGACCCATAAGTATCGCTTCAAGATTTGACCAGGATTCTTTGATGCGATGGTCGGTTACGCGATCTTGCGGAAAATTATACGTGCGTATCTTTTCTGAACGATCCCCCGTACCAATCTGGGCAGCACGATCACCTGAGCGTTTTTTTGCCTCTTCTTCGTCTTTGCGCACCTGAAGTTTGGAAAGCAACAGCTGCATAGCTTTTTCACGGTTTTGCTGTTGGCTGCGCTCTGACGTACAGCGCACATCAATACCAGTGGGTTTGTGTATGAGCCGCACCGCCGTCTCGACTTTGTTCACGTTTTGACCACCTTTGCCGCCTGCCCGCGAAAACTCCATCTCGATGTCCGTCGGGCTTACTTCAATCTTCGTGCGCTTGTATACCGGAAGCATCGCAATGGATGCGGTCGACGTATGTACTCGCCCCTGCTTTTCGGTTTCTGGAATTCGCTGTACGCGATGCACTCCTGTTTCGTATTTCAAAAGATCGTATGCGTCTTTCCCTTTAATCTCAAACGACGCTTCTTTAAAACCTCCAAGCGACGTTCGAGAGTCGTACAGTACTTTTGTTTTCCATCCTCTAAGTTCCGCGTACTTGATATACATCGCTGCAAGCTCGGCAGCAAAGAGTGCCGCTTCGTCACCGCCAGCACCCGCACGCACCTCAAGTACTAATTCCGCAGGAGACTCGGCGTCTTCCTCCTCTTTTGTGATCGCTTCGATTTGCTCAATAAGCGTGTTTTTTTGCGCATCAATATCCGCAAGTTCTTTATCAACCAATTCCTGCATAGAGGCATCCGTCTGTAATAGTTCTCGTGCGTCTTCTTCGGCGTGCATTAACCGTTCCCATTCTTGCAGCAAATAGGAGACCCGATGATCGTTTGCGTATTGTGTTGGATCGAATGATTTCACCATAGGTATAGTATAGAACCCCGCGGCGCGGGGTCGGGGGACTCGTGTCGTTATTTCTTAGCCGCAGCTCGGCGTGCTTTGAATTTCTCAACACGACCAGCGGTATCCACAACCTTGCTCTGACCAGTGTAAAACGGGTGAGACGCAGAAGAGATTTCAACTTTCAGGAGCGGATATTCTTTCCCGTCAGTCCATTTCGATTTCTCATTTGTTTCTACTGTTGACGCAATCAAAAAACGCGCGCCGCTTGAGACGTCCTCGAAAATGACCCCGCGATATTCTGCCGGATGAATGTCTGCTTTCATGGACTGGCACTATACATAAAAAGAAGTCACCCCGCAAGTCGTACGACTTGCGGGGTGACGGAAGTTGAGTTCAGACTACCGGCCATCGACTCTCGTCGCCTGATCGCTCGGTGAGGTCGAAGGCGAGATTCAGGAAGATGATAACGTCGAACGTCCTCCCGCTCTCCGTGTGCAGAATACGCCCACCGGGGAGTGTACCGCTCAGATCACCTCGCCACGAGATGACCTCGTAGTCAGGGTGATTCAGAAATACACCGCCGAGCCGCTTCGCGGCGACCTCCTCTTCACCGTGACGACATCGCCGGAAGCGCGCTTCGCCGACGGTGTCGCGAATCAGTTGCCATAGCGTGCCGTAGACAGAATCGGCGTGGAGCCGGTCAATATAGGCATTAGCTTCGACAACATACGCCCTTGACTCACCGTCCCTTCTACGCAGGAATTCGCGCTGTTCGGGGGACAAAAAGAGTCTACGAAGACTTTCGACTGCGCGCATGTAGCACCTCTCTTTTATTGCACTCCTAAAAAACTATACAATGCCTGTTTATAAAGTCAATCTACCTCCCTTCCAAAATATCTATTTGTCCTTGGAATTTATCTGCTAACTCCATTACATCATCCCCATAAAATGCATACTCAGGTCTCGTCGCATTTTTCCAACCCGCAAGATAGCGCAGTGCCGCAAGTCGCTCTGCCGCGCGGGTCCCTTTATCGGCTCCGTTGTCCATCATGAGAATGGCAGTCGCAAAAATAGCCGTGCGTGCGTCCCAAGGATTAGGCGGCGTCTGCCCTGCTGCATTTGCAATGCGATCTTTGTAGAGCATCCAGGTAGAGGGGATGAATTGCGCCGGCCCCATCGCACCTCCCCAGCCATACCATGCCTTTTTAGAGACTGGCATCGTATCTGGATTCAATCCAAGTTCACTCGTTATTTGTTTAAATGGCTCCCAGTCACGCTCGGGTTTCATATCCGTCTTCCAATTTCCTGTACCAACATTCTCGCCCAAGTTAGATTCCTCGGCCAAGATTCCGAGGATAACTGCGGAGCGTACCCCTGTTTTTACACTTGCTTCTTTGGCGAAGCGGTATGCATCCTCAAATTTGATAGCTGATGAGTCACGCAAGCCAAACAATGCCGCACGGATTTCGGCTGCGTTTTTTTCTCGCTCGCTGATAATGTCTTGGTACGCTTTCTCTTGTCCTTTTGTTTCTTTCAACACCTGCTGCTTTTCTTTTTCTTTCCGTTCAATAGCTTGTTTTTCGAGAGTTTGGACTTTCCGCAACTCATCCTCTTCTTCATGCCGCTCTTCAAGTCCTCGCTTGCGTTCTGAAAGATCGGCGCGCAACGCAGCAATTTCGTCAAACGACGTCTGCATACTGCGCTCGATCGCTTCAAACGAATCAATGTCCGCGAACACATCGTTAAGCGAGCCACTGAGCGCAAGTTCAGCAAGTGTTGTCTCGTCCATCTCGCGCGTGCGCCGAATGAGTTGTGCAAGAGATGCTTCGCTACGCACTACCTTCTCATCAAGCGCCGTGATTGTTTTCAATTTGTCAGTGATCTCGGAGCTTAATTGGGTGAGCGTAATAGTTCGGTATTTTATGGAAAGCTGCGCTTTTTCAATCTGCGCATCGAGGATAGCAACATCACGCTCGAGTGTCGTGCGCTCGGCTTGCTTCTCTTTAAGAACACCTCTTTTTTGTTCGATATCGAGCTCAATTTGCTGCAATTCCGACTGAAGACGCAACCGACGCTCTTCATCAGTCTCAGCATACGCATAAGAAATCCACGCACAAAAAAGCAACAGGAGGCTTACTGTTACAAATATGCGCATAGTGTCAGTATATACTACCGACGTCGTACGAAGACTATTCTTTCGCTTCTTCTTGTGGCGCCACCTCTCCTTCAGGCACTGGCGCAGTGAGATCTGGACCTTGTGCTGCTTCTTCTGGAGTCGGCTCCGCTTCCTTCTCGGTCACTGAAACTACCGTAGCCTCGGGATCAATCATAAGTAACGCTCCTGAGGGAAGTGCAATATCTTTTGCATGCACCGCACTGTCCATTGTCACTAGAACAGAAAGGTCGACAACGAAATGCTGCGGCATGTTGCGCGGATCAACCTCAATCTCAATTTCATGAAGTGATTTAACGATAACACCTCCGTCTTTTTCAATTGGTGCTTCACCCACGAATTCAATAGGGATTGCGATTTCGATTTTCTTTCCTTTTTCAAGCACGTAAAAATCAACATGCTCAACAGTACCAGTCACCGGGTGTTGCATCACCTCTTTTATCAAAACTTCTTTCGGCTCCTCAAGGCCGTTCAAGGTGACAATCGTGGTCTCGCCCGCTTCTCGCCACAACTTATCAAACGCACGCTTTTCAAATTCGATAGGAGTAGCTGCTTCTTTGTTACCGTAAAAAACAGCAGGAACGAAACCGCGCGTACGCACGTGTGCGGCACTTTCCTCGGTTCCTCGCTTTTTGACTGCCAGTGTTAACATGAGCTACGAGTATACTGACAAACGTATGAAAATCAAGGATGCAGTCGCTGGCACTTGATTCCAAAGCCGTTAATTGTCACGTGCCCACGAAACACAAACATGCTACCTTTAAGACGGGGAGAGAGCGAGGTGTCCAATGAAGCATAGCCCTATGGGAGACTTCGAGCCCATGCTCGACCGCGACGAAGTCTTGCGCCTCTTCATGAGGCGACCAACCATGCGCAGTACTCACTCATTCGCGAGTATTCTCAGCCAAAAAACTGGAGCGCCGCGGAAGGTACCACTGTACCAATACGAAGGCGGCGGGGAGGTGATCGCTCATGAGGAACTTGCAAAAAAAATACGAAACGGCCAAGTCGTTTTCCAACTTCGGCTGGTGTTTGGGTCACCGCCTCGAGCGATTTGAAGCATTAGGTATCCGGGACTTGCCATAAGTCCCGGATTCATGCGTGCTATGTATTGACTACATGAGGAGGAGTTTTCCCTGCGAGAAAGGCGAGAACATTTTGAGCTGCAAGCTCAGACATCAGCGCCCGCGTTTCTTCAGTGGCAGATGCCGTATGTGGAGTCACAATTACATTATCGAGTTCGACAAGTCCTGGAGCAAGCGTGGGTTCGTTTTCAAAAACATCTAACGCGGCACCACGAATGACGCCCGCGCGGAGTGCGTCAACAAGCGCTGCTTCATCTATCACCGGTCCACGCGATGTGTTGACCAAATACGCCGTTGGCTTCATCTGCCTCAAGCGCGATGCGTTAAGTAAGTGACGTGTGGCGTCGAGTAGCGGCACATGTATTGAAACCACATCAGCTTCGGCAAGAACCGCTTCTACAGTGCTCCTAAACTGCGCGCCGGTCGCCCGTTCCATATCAGGACTTTGTTTGATGTCATTATAAATTACACGCATCTTGGCTCCGGCACCTAGAATCTCCGCCACGCGACTCCCGATTCTTCCTGCTCCCAGAATACCCAATACTTTATTTTTGAGGTCAGAGCCTAGTAGGAGCATTGGGGCCCATCCTGCATATTTGCCGGCGCGTGTAAAACGATCCGCTTCGGGGATTCGCTTGGTAATAGCAAAAATCAGTGCTGCAGTGTGTTCGGCTACTGAATCAGTAAGTACTCCGGGGGTATTTGTAATAACCACGCCGCGCTCCCTTGCTGCAGTAAGATCAATGTTGTCATATCCTACGGCGTAATTTGCAAAAATTTTCGCCTGCGGAGCAGAGTCAAAAATATCGCCAGTGATTGCATCGGTCAAAAGTGAAATAACCGCACTAGGTGCATGCTTCCGCAGTTCGGTTTCTAACTCCTCTGCGCTAAGCACGCCGTCTTTCTGGCTCACAATCACTTCGTGTCCTGCATCCGTAAGAAGCCGAGGACCAGAGTCTGGTATCGCCCGCGTTATATAGATGGTAGCCATAATTACCGATTCATAAATAAGTGTAACCGCTTTGAAGCCACGTCAGTAACCGCGCGTTTTCCTTGAGCTAAATATTTGTACGGGGCGACTTCGTTCGGATCATTCGCAAACGCCGATTCAATTCCCTTTCTATACGCAACACGAATCTCGGTGTTGATGTGAACGATGCGCACCCCCGCCTCTATCGCCGCGCGAAAATCTTCGTCGCTTGTGCCTGATCCGCCGTGCAAAACAAGAGGCACCTGCACCGATTCGCTGATAGCTTTAATCCTTGGAATATCAAGTCTGGGCTCAGGAGCATTCTTTAACATGCCATGAATATTCCCAACAGATGGCGCAAGCAAGTTGATACCCGTTTCGGAAACAAATCGCTCCGCTAATTCCGGGGTCGTCATGTCAAGTCCTGCACCTTCAGGAACTTCATCCAGTACCTTACTTGAGGCTCCGATATACCCGAGCTCAGCCTCAACAAGCACATCGCGGCCGCTGTTGCGCGCATAAGCAACCACTTCTTTTGCGCCTGCAATGTTTTTCTCCTCGGAAAGTTTCACTCCATCAAAAATAACTGAATCGAATCCTGCGTCGATTGCTTTTTTGCATCCTTCCACCGTGTGTACGTGATCGGCATTGAGAAAGATTGGATACTCATGGTGCACCCGCATTGACGTCACAAACGCTGCGATCTGCGGCACACCAAAAAATTCCGCCTCTCCCTCTGAAACACCGATAAGAACCGGGACACCCAGTTCGCGCGCTGCCTCAAAAATTGCATGCACTTGCGTCGAATCCGAGATATTGAAATGCCCGAGCGCCTCACTTTTTGGAAGCTCTTGCATTGTCTCGCGCAGCGTCTTCACTGCGTAAGTATATCACGCAACGACCGCGCCCTAAGGCGCGGTCGAAAACTAATGCGTCACTCGTATTCCACGGGGAGGAGACTCGTGCATGTGCTGAAACGCGACATTCTCAACACGCCCCAGAATAGTTCGCTGTCTCGCTTCGAGCTCATACGGACCGAAAATGGTGATGATGATCCGGGGCCCCCCTGATCCAAAACCATATGAGATCCTTGAGATAACCCCCACTTCCCGTAGTGGTTCAAACTGTGTGGCAACCACTTCAGCTAGTACCTTGCGCACACGATCTTCGTTTATCCCATGATTCACCGCAAGATGCACCACAGAAACCAAAGCATCTGAACTCGCAATCGCCCGCTGGATGGCATTCCATTCGGACTCACTTAATTCAGTGAGACACGTTTCAGGTCCGTAGATATGGACGCACGGGCCCGATTGGGCGCGCCTTGTAAAAGATTCGCTCGGTTGGAGTCCCGCGTCCCTCACGCGCACAAATTCAGGTGCAGAAATCATCTTTTCTTCCTCCATAAGTTCAACCAGGAGCATGCTACACTCATTAGTATGAAGTATCAATTCGTGGCCGTTGGAGACGTTACGAATGACACCTTTATTTCTCTTGAAGACGCGACCGTGTACGAGGAGCGCGGTCAAAAATACTTAAGCATGCGCTTTGGCGACAAAATCCCGTACGCAGGAGCTGAATTTGTCCCTGGCGTAGGTAATGCCGGAAATGCAGCGATCGCAGCAAGGCGCCTTGGTCTACAATCGGCGCTTGTCACTGACATTGGCATTGACCGCGGCGGAGACGAATGTCTCGCTGTATGGGAAAAAGATGGTCTCGATGTTTCGTTGGTGCGCCGCCATGAGAACCTTGCTACTCATCATCATTATGTGCTTCGTTTTGGCCCTGAGCGCACCATCCTCATCAATCATGAACAATGGCCATACCGCATGCCCTCATTTGATGAGGCGCCTGAGTGGATATACTTTACTTCAACGGGCGAACACGGAGAGCCGTATCATCACGAGCTTGCAGCGTACATAAAACAGAGTGGAACAAAACTTGCATTCCAACCTGGTACATTTCAGATCAAACTTAGTGTTGAGGGAAAAATTCCTGATATGTATGAAGTGGCGGAGCTGTTTTTTTGCAATAAAGAAGAGGCGCAACGAATCCTGGGATCAGACTCTCAAGACATACTTGAATTGATGCGTGGCATTCAAAACATGGGACCAAAAATCGTTTCGGTGACCGATGGACCAAACGGTGCGTGGATACTTTCAGGTGACGGTGCGTGGAAAGTGCCCATGTACCCTGACCCTTTGCCTCCAAAGAACAGAACCGGAGCGGGGGACGCGTATGCATCAACGATTACGAGCATGCTCGCGCTTGGCTTGCCGCTACCTGAGGCTCTCATTCGTGGCCCGATCAACTCCGCGTATGTAGTGCAACAGATTGGGGCACAAAAAGGATTGCTTACACGAGAGAAACTCGAGGCCTTAGTTACGTCTGCACCCGCTGAATATACTTTAGAGCAGGTTGCATAAAAAGTGTGGCGTGGCACACAAGGCGCCACGCCACTTTTTCTAGACCCACTCCACTTATTTCGGGCAGAAGAATTCAAACGGCTCTGAGCCCCCAACGGTATACACGGGTTCTCCGAACTCCTTTCTGAGCCCATCCCGCAACGCTTGAAGTCCGCCAGGTACAGACCATTTGAGAAGGAACCCCTCCTCAACCCGCACGTACTTCACTGCACACGAGCCCACTCTTGCGTCGTCAGCAGAAAGCGTGCTCATATACGTCCCATCAATGATGGCTTGCGCAACCTCTTGCGCATACCCAAACTTCCCATGCCATGTTATTTCAGCTCCTTTAATCCACGATCGGTTGTGGATGATCGGACTTTCTCCCCACATTGAGCTGGGGATCATGGCAAGTCCTTTCTCGAAAATCACGCACAGGTTCTTCCCAGTCTTGTGGGAAAGATTCCACGCCGTAAGGCCAATCAGGGTCATGACCTGCCTTGACGCTTTACCTTTAGAACCTGAGTGCCAAATCTCGAGCGAAAGGCACTCGAGATCATCCGCAGAAACAACTTCTTTGGTCGCTTGCTGTGGCGTCTTCCACCAATCCGAAAACTTCGGAAGCATGTTGACGGAAGACAGAATCACAATCACCACGCAGAGAATTATCAGCCACGTGACCAGTTGCGTGATTCTGGCTAACACGATTCCTCCTCTCTCCGACACCTATGCCGGCCAAAATGTTTATAACACAAAAAATGTATAAATCAATTTTTCCGAGCCGCCGCTTTCTTCGCCATGTCCGCGATATGAGTCGCTCCGATTCCGTAGTATTCAATCAATTCCTCCGGCTTCCCCGATTGGCCAAAAGCGTCTTGTACGCCGACAAACTCGATCGGTGTTGGGTGTGTCCGTGCGAGCAGTTCCGCAACCGCGCTGCCCAGTCCCCCAGCCACCTGGTGCTCTTCGACAGTCAGCACAGCCCCTGCTTCTTTTGCCACAGAGACTATCGCTGCCTCATCGAGTGGTTTTATAGTATGACAATTTACTACCACCGAACTAATCCCCGCTTGTTCAAGTACCCGAGCTGCAGTAAGTGCGTTATGGAGCACCGGCCCACATCCAATAATCGCAACTTTTGGATTTTCCCCTCGCCACATTTCGTACGCCTTTCCAATCTCGAAAGGAGTCTCAGGTGTGGTCATGATAGGCGTCTTCTCTCGTGCCAAACGGAGATAAGTTGGATTGGTTGTTCGAGCGAGCGCGAGCGTCGCTTTCTTTGCTTCGATCGAATCGCATGGTGCTACCACCACCATTCGAGGGATAACCCGCATGATTGCCATATCCTCAATAGCCTGGTGAGTGCCGCCATCCGGACCAACTGAAACCCCTGCATGCGAGCCGACAATTTTTACTGGGCGATCATTGTAGCAAATCGTCGTACGAATCTGCTCCCAATTCCTACCAGGACTAAACATTGCATACGATGAAATAAAAGGAATCTTGCCCATCGCGGCCATACCCGAGGCGACCGCGGCGAGGTTTTGTTCCGCAACACCAATTTGCACGTACCGCTGAGGAAATTCTTTTCTGAAAGCATCCATTTTTGTGCTTTCGGTAAGGTCCGCGCAGAGGCCCACAGTGCGCTCGTCGGCGCGCCCCGCCTCTACCAGTCCCTCGCCAAACCCTGCCCGCAGCGGCACTTGCTCAACTGTCGGGAGAAAGAGATCTTGATTGGTGTCTTTTTGCAACATATTTTTACTGACCCTTACGGTACTCGGCTTTTAGTTTTAGATATGCACCCTGATTTTTACGTACAGCTTCTGCTGGATATTTTTTCCCATTATGTTCCATCTTCTCTCGGATGATGTCTTCCGCATTTAGCCCAAGTGACTCAACCATCTGGAGTCCATAAATAAATATATCAGCAAGTTCCTTTCGAACTGCTGTGAATTTTTCTGTATCTTTTTTCAACGCCGCGATAGAAGGTGCCGACCACTGAAAAAGCTCGAGCAACTCCGCTGCTTCAAGCACAATAGACTTTGCCGCATTTGCAGGTGTCGGTGGCCACCACTTTCGCGCCTGAAGAAACTTTTTAATTTCCTTTTGAAGTTCTTGCATAGCTATTCGTGCTCGCTCGTGACTTTTCCACCCAACGAACGAAGTGCTTTGAGTGCTCGTTCTGCCTCCTCTTTATTTGGCGGTTTTCCGTGCCAGCGATAGTCGCGCTCAAATTCGGGAACGCCTTTCCCAGGTATAGTATGCGCAATGATGATACTTGGTTTGTCATTCACACTCTTTGCTTGCCCGAGCGCTTCTTCCAGCGCATCAAAATTATGCCCATCTACTTCCTGCACATGCCAGTTGAACGCCTCCCATTTTGCCTTCAGCGGTTCAAGCGGCATAATGTCGTGTGTAAACCCATCAATTTGAATGTCGTTCCTGTCCACAATCGCGATGAGATTTTGGAGTCGCTCTCGTCCTGCAAGCATTGCCGCTTCCCAGATGATGCCGCAATCGAGTTCACCGTCACCGGTGAATGCGTAAAAATATTTCTGCGATCCACGCCCGTTGTCAATGCGCTCTGCGATCGCCATACCTATCGCCTGTGCAAATCCGGAACCAAGCGGCCCGGAACTTACCTCGATTCCCGGCAAATATTCTCGATGTGGGTGTCCTTGCAAGCGTGAGTGAAGTTTGCGCAACGTTTTCAATTCTTCTACAGGGAAATAGCCCGCGTGTGCCATCGTCGCATATTGCACCGGACAGATATGACCGTTTGAAAGAATGACGCGATCGCGGTCCGGCCAATCCGGACGCGCGGGGTCATGTCTGAGTATATGAAAATAGAGAAGCGTAAACACATCGGTCATACCCAAAGGCCCCGCAGTATGCCCGCTTCCTGCCTCAACAAGCATTTCAATAATAGACTGGCGTATCTGGTTCGTCTTTTCGGTAAGCACCATTCGTTCGTTATCACTGAGCGCCATTGGAAATAGTGTATCATGCAAAATTTTTGCACGAAGAAAGGGCAACCGGAGCTGCCCTTTCGTTTACCACCATATCACCTTCCGCTTAATTCGGTCGATCGCCCATCCAGTGATCATCCCGCAGATTGAGAGAAGAATCATGCTTGAAATCATCATTGAGATTTGCACCGTCTCGTATGCGTAAGCGAAAATCGCGCCCATACCTTGCCGTGCATTGACTTCTTCTGTAACAACGAGCAAGGCCCACAGGGACGCGTTCGCCAAAAAGACTGCGTCAAAAAATGCAGGTAAAAGCAGAGGTCCGAGAACATACCGAATCACACACCAGCGTGAGCCGGTGAATTCTTCTGCCGCATTTAGAATTTCTCGCTGCGTAGTGAGCAAACGCTCTGTATGTTGGTACACAAACATCAGCTGGAAGAGAAACGCCGTCCAGATACCTACCGCATACTTCGGCAACTCGTAAATGCCGAAAAACACCACGAACAGATACACGAGGGCTGCTCTTGGTGTGGTTGCCGCAGCCGGTAGGATCAAACGTAGCCCACTACGCAGTATAGGGATAGTCATCGCAAAGCATGCGAGAGGAAACCCGATCAATGCGCCTACGGCGATACCAACATACACACGCCGAGTACTTGCGAGGAAATGTTCCCACAACGCCCCTTTGATAGGGACATTGGTTCCGTACAGTACCAGGTGCACGAAATCGCGCAGCACAAGCGATGGTCGACTGAGGAGCGAGTGGATAAGTAACTCCCGACTCGCCCACTCCCACAATGCAAGAAGCCCAGCCACCACACATAGCCAAACCACGGCCGCATGCGCCGTTGGAAGATCTTTGCCTATCGTACTTTCGAGAGGCTTTCGCATATCCATGCAGCACCTCCTTTTTTCCTACGTGAGTGTATCAATTCACCATGCAAAAACAAACGCCGGCAGCGAAACGATCGCTGCCGGCGCAAACATCTTACCGCTTCCAGTTTGACTCAACAGGAAGCTCCAGAGCACGATAGTAGCGCTTCAGTGACGCAACCTGCTCGTCACTGGGCGCATCGCACGCGGCGAGCAAAGTAACAATGCCGTAGAGCTCGTCCGCTGCGGCTTTCATGTCCTTGAGGTCCTTCGCCCCAACACGAGTCATCAACTCAGTTCTTCCCTCGTCGGGATGCGCACGAATCCAGTCTACGGTTTGATTGTAGGCTTTGCAGAGGTCATTGATCGCTTGCTTCCCTCGCTCCGTAGCAAGAAACTCGGCTGTCCCGATAAGCCCTGCTTCAGGCATGCCGCCGATCTGGTTGACCGGGAGATCGAGCCAGTTAAGACGTCGAGAAAAGCCGGCGTCTTCAGCAGTAAAGTACAGTGGAATATGCAGCATGGCTGCATCAATGTCATTCCTGAGAAGGGCCGCCATCCGTTTGGATGCGCCACCAATCTTCACATCGTAGATGACATAAGGTCGATTGTCCTTCTTCCCGGACCCGACCTCATTCGCGTAATCCTCTCGCGTACCACAGAAAAGCTCGATTGGAGTCTCTCCGGCGGCTTTAAGTTCCTCATTCTTGTCGTCGAGGTATGAGTTGAGATACGCGGCAGGACCACCGACTTGGCTCGGATCGTTCACTGCATTGGTGCAGCGTGAGTCCCCAAGCACAAAGTCGTACAAAACATTCTTGACCTTGCCGACGTCGCGGAAAACAATGCTCGGAGCAGTGTTGAGCACGTAATTGCCACCGACCGTAAGGTGGGCAGCATACCGACAATTCCACGCAGGATCGCAAGTGAACAAGCGCTCCTGCGAAGTCGTGAGGTCGACAAGCTGCGCGCCGAGTGCCGCATTCTGCACGGCGAAGTCAGTCGACTGGAAGAATTCGAAATCGGGCAGGAGCCCGAGCCTATCCTTCGCAATCTCGATCACGGCATCAGGGTAGTAGCCACCCCACATGCCGAGGCGAATCTTCTCTGCTGCTTCGGCGTACCCGCAGATACTCACTGCGAGCAGCAGAGCAACAGCTCTCAAAAACCTCATCATGCTAACGATCCTCCTAATGTAGAAAACGCACCAAGCGCTTTCTCCGTACATGGATATACCAAAAAAGGTAAAATTATCAACCACCGCGTAATGGTATAGTGCCTCCATGCATGAGAAAAAACAGCGGGCAGAAGATATATGCTCGCTCGTGTTGAACCACCCAACGGCCCACTTCTACCAAGAGCGTGTCTCAGGAAACACACCATCGCACAAAAATTTCCCACCGCTCACGCGAGCAATACTTGCAGCGCATCCTTATAAGAATCGCATATACACCGACCGAAACGAACCGCACTGGATGAAAATCGTATACGGGACTCCTGCGTTTCTTATGGCGCGGACTCATCGTGATCTTGTCAAAGAGCCCTTTGGATTCGCGGAAAGTACCCGGCCGCTCGTTGCAATGATTGAACGAGAAGAAAGCATGGAGAAAGGGGTGTATTTTTATGAGCGTAACACGCTTGCGTTCTTGGCACATGATCTCCCTGAAGTAACGAAAGTGGCTGCTCAGCGGTACGCCGTTGATTCTTTTATTACTAACATGCGTGGCGCTGAATTATATCTACCTTTTGTCGCGCAACTGCCGTCCTTAAAACACATTAGAGTACTTGATGCGCGTTTTGACATGCAGACTCTTTCCGCAGCGGCACCCGTACCTCTTTCTATTCAACTATACATCCCCGAGTATGGAAGTATTGCCGAAGCATGTCCTGAGAGTCTTTCAAAACAAAAAATACTTTTTCATGTACTTGAGGACACCTTGCTTGAAACAGGGCCTGAGACGTACGCGACAAAACTATTCCTCACACCAACACCCTTGATTCGATACAGTATTGGCATACACACTGAAAAAGCTCCTGCGCGATGCTCTTGTCAACATAACGAAGACTCCTTTTATATCGTCGCATATGAAAAATAACCCCACATTCACCTCAAAAGCTAATTTAACAACCAATAATGTCTTGGGTGTTGAACACTACAAGCCTGGTGATCCGACCACAAAGTTAATGGCGATCAAAACAACGAGCGGAACAAGTGGGGCGGGTATAAGCGTGTTTCTTTCAAATCTTAACGATCTCGCCGTAGAGTACGCGCACCTTCCGCTCTTGGAATCGCCGTACGTATCAATCGGCATGGCGCCATCAAATGCGTGTCTCGAGACAAACCGCCTTTTCCACATGAGTCCGGTGCGAGAAATCATATCGCTCGGGCCGGCGGAAATACGCCTGCAAAACATTGGAGAATTGATGCGCGAAATTCATCCGCGGTCACTCTATGGGAGCCCTGTATCTTTATTGCGCAGTTTTCTCGCAACACTCGACGCACAAGGAGCTCTTGAAAGCCTCGCTGACGTACACACTCTTGGAGTTTCGGGTGAGGCGCTCCCTGTACGTGAGCAAAAAGAGATTCGCAAGTATCTTCCTAATCTGCAGCGCCTCATTGACGAATACGGGCACGCGGAAACAAATAATTCCGGACTTGGATGCGACGCTTTATATGCACGATATCCGGAAGCCGATTTTACGGTTGTACACCCAATTCCATCGTATGAAATGTGGATCAAAGATCCCGACCCCGATGGCGTAGGAGAGATTGTCGTTTCCACGCCCGACCTGCCCAACTACCTGACAGGCGACGCTGGAAAAATCGTAGAAGAACCTTGCGCCTGCGGTGCAACAAAAACGCTACACTTATTTGGTCGATTGAATTTCGACCGATTCTTTTGTGCGGGCGCTGTTTTTCATGTGGCAGAACTCGATCAGATCATGAAGCCGTTTCTCGAAAACTTTATTGCATATCGATTAGAAGTTACGGAACATGACGATGGCGTAAGCAAACATGGAAAAGCGCATTTGCGCCTCGTGCCGTCTCCAAAAATGCAGAACATAAAAAATCCTGAGTTTTTCTTTGGCAACCTGGTAACGCGAGATTTGCGCGTTGCACCCCAAAAGACACTGGGTGACTTGATCCGTTTTGGTTCTTTTGACCCTCTCACCGTGACACTTGAGTCGGAGCGTTTTCCCGAAACCAAGTCCGTTCGTTTGCGTAAGATTCTATGGCCACCAAAACGCGCGTAGTATTGCTATTCGCGATACTTCTCGTCGCCGCAGGCGGGTATGATTTTGTTACAGCTCGCGCCCATGTTCTCGAGTTACAGAAATTGGTCAGCTCGTATGTTGTCCCGAATATGCACGTCCGTGGTAACGAATACCGGGTAGATAACGGCATTGTGTATCGCATCAAAAATGAAACGCATACTGAAGTGTCTTCTGTGCGTATAAAATTTTTGGTGTTGCAACTTTCGTATGTATCAATCCTTTTACGTGCCCACCCCTCGTTTTCTCTAAGTGGAACCGACACCGGAAAACTGCGCGAAGCAAGCAGTGTTTACAAAGCCTATGGCGCATACATAACTTCCCGCTACACTCCAGCCATCAGAAAGGAGTTTGCGCCATTGTTTGATACAGAATTTCTTGAAGCGATGGCCGATCTCGAGGATACACGCAGAGCACTCGTTATGCACCCGCGCGATGAGTTACTCTCTGCATATGACCGGTCTCTGCGCAAAACCATCTTTTCGGCGGAAAAAGTGAGCAAGAAATTCCTCGCACACTATTCAGATGCGCAGACGGCTGAACCAGACAATGTATTTCACACATTTGACGGAATCATGAACTTTGCTTTTCTAACGCGAACTCTCTCAAACATACGGGACACAATAGACAATTCGGGCGCTGATTTTAGTGCAAGGATCGCATGCACCCCCTCAACATCACAAAACTGCGATTTTCCGGTAAACATCGTGCAAGGAACGGAATTACTAAAAACAGAACCCATACCTGCATCTGTCCGTTTTTTCCAATCCGCATTTATACACGCCATACCCCAAAAAGCTGATGCATTACACAAAGGAGAGATGATCGCGCTTAAACATGACATGTGTTTACAAAAAGACACTCCCACTTTTTACACTTTTTACACCCGCACCGTAACACGCGAAGCTATTCCCTCGACGCAACGCGACACACTAGTGCCACTGAATGACATTCATTTCTTCGACGCCACATTAAACACCTTTCCCAACATATCGCTAGAATGGCCGCAGTCTCTCCCCGAAGACCAGCTGTTTTTGTGGGAGCGGCCAGTAACTTCATACATGTGCGCCGCCGGTTTCGACACGTATGCGCGCGTGCACACACTTTATGACATTGCTCACCTAATCAAAAAGTATCAGTTTTTCTCACGTATACCCGAGAATAACCGCGTGGATCGTACGCACGCAGTCGCACTTGAAAAAAACATTGTCGAGTCCCCTGTTGTTGCGAGTGACGCACTTGATGCATACATCACCCTTATTAATCAATTAATTCAAGGTGGAGACCGGTGGGTGTATGAGTATTTAAAAGACGATCTCTATGTTCTGTACACTGTAGCCAATATGTATCAAGAAAATTCTGGCTCGTATGATCAAACGATCTTGCACGGGGTCAACACTACTATTTTGGATTTTGCGAAAAACGGAGAACTGCCGCAGATTGACCGCGTAACCGCTTCACATGCACGCCCACAATTGTTGCTCGCCACATTTAATTCGAGCGTTACTCCGGTTCGCGCAACATGGACAGCCCCGGCCGTGCTTGATTTAAAAAATTTCTACATGACGAGTTATCTTTCCGATACGCGCGTACAACAAGCCTATCCTTATTCTCGCTTAATTGAAATCCTGAGTGACCAAACACTCACTTTTTAATCCAGATACCCTGCACACGTCACAAACAAGTCATTATTTCGCGGGTTGCACTGCAACAAGGCTCCTTCCCAGAGTAAGGCGGCTGTGCGTTTCTGCAGCAGTGTAATCGTATGAGACTCATCATCGTGTACGTTCGTATACCATGCCCCGCTCAAAAAAAAGGTGAACATGAGTGAGCCAAGTACCCCTTGTCGCCAATCGCTCACAAACCTCTTTTGGATAGCCATGCGCAAATTATAGAATGCGTGCTTGGAGTAACGCAAGTTGTTCATACACAATACGTGGGTCTTCTGCCCCCATAATTGCAGACCCGACTGCGAGGCGATCAGCGCCTGCCTTCACAATACTCGGCGCAGTCTCTAGGTTCACGCCTCCGTCAACCGCTATACTGGCATGGGGAAATCGTGTGCGTATATCACGGACACGCGCAAGTGTACGCTCATCGAACATATGCCCTTGAGCGCCAATTTCTGCAATTCCCATAAGCTGCACCACGTCAACGTCTGACACCAACGAGTACACTTCCGGAAGCTCTGTATCAAGCAAAAGTGCGATTCCAACCTGTGCTCCTGCTTCACGCCACTTCGCAAGAATGCGACGCGCGTCACTTTCGGTATCAAACGACTCGAGATGCGCGATCAAACGTCGTGCACCACCCTGAAGAAACAGCATGCCCAGATGCTCGGGTTCTCGCACCATAAGGTGAACCTCCTGTTCAATACTCTCCCGGAGCGGCAGGTGACCACCCTCGCCAAGGCGCTCCATTTCCGGCCACTGCGCTCGTTCAATAAACGGCCAGGTTACATCATCATCGAATTCGCCATCAACGATATCGATTTGCACCTCTGTGGCAAACGAAGCGACACGCTGTAGGTTCTCTTCTAAGTCTTCCCACGTGCGCGGCATTACTGCGGGAATAACTCTCATAGTTCGCGCATATGCGCTCGTTCGATATCGATAAGCTTGCTCAAACGGCGAACATGGCGTTCTTCACCTGAAAACGGCGTTTCCAAAAATAAGCGGGAGAATGTCTCTGTTTCTTCAACTGAGCATTCATCTGCAGAAATCGTAAGTACATTACTATCATCGTCTACGCGTGAAGCAACTACTTCTTTTTCGCTAAATCCTGCAGCAGCACGAATTCCTGGAACTTTATTCGCAACAATGAGAACACCAGCACCTGAGCCGCAGAGCAAAATGCCGCGCGCCTCTTCTGCGGCAACAAACCGAGCGGCAGGATATGCAAAATCCGGATAATCATCAGCGGGGTCATACTCATGCGCCCCCACATCTGCCACGTCATACCCGAGCCCAACAAGGAATGCTTTAAGATGTTCTTTAAGTTTAAAGCCCCGATGATCTGCGGCAAGATACACTTTCATAGACTTTTCCCGATTTCAGCAACGTGCTGCGCGAGCGTCTGCGCGTACCCCATTTCGTTGTCATACCACGCAAGTACTTTTACTAAATTTCCTCCGACCACTCGCGTCATATCCAATTGCGCAATAGACCCATACGGTTCGCCAACGATGTCTGTCGACACCAACTCTTCCTCAGTCACAGCAAATATATTTTTCCAACGATCGCTCCGCGCAGCCTGAATCAATGCTGTATTAACTTCTTCAACCGTAGTGGCTCGCTTTGCAATAAACGTTACATCAACCAAAGAACCTGCGGGAACCGGAACACGAACCGCAATCCCATCAAATTTATTCTGAAGTGCCGTGTACGCTTGCGTAACAGCAATCGCCGAACCCGTGGACGCTGGAACAAGATTAAGCGCTGCAGCACGCCCTTCGCGTCGTTCTTTTTTGGACGGTCCATCAACCACTGATTGGCTCGCGGTATACGCATGCACCGTATTGAGAATCGCTTTCTCGATCCCAACGGTTTCATCAAGAATCCCAATAAGGGGGCTCGCGGCATTTGTGGTGCACGAGGCGTTTGATGTAATTGTGTATGATCCGACCCGCTCGTTATTTACTCCCATTAAAATAGTTGCTCCTGGCACCCCTGCGGTTTCGGGGGCGTCTTTAACTGGGGCAGAAATGACTACCCGTTTCGCTCCTGCAGCAAGATGTGCTTTCGCTTTTTCATAACTCGTAAACACTCCTGTCGATTCAACCACAACGTCAACTGCGTACGCCTTCCAGGGAAGTTTCGCCGGATCGAGTTCATGCGAAACAGGAACTCGTAAACCGTCGATCACCAACGCATCCTCCTCGTGGTTCACCGAAAAAGGAGCCCGCCCATAGACTGAATCGTATTTGAGCAAGTACGCGAGCGTTTTCGCGTCACCGAGATCGTTAATCGCAACCAATGTCATGTTCGCTTTACGCGTATACATGGTGCGAACAAACGCGCGCCCAATCCTTCCAAACCCATTGATTGCGACACGTACCATGTGCCAAGTATACCGTATCGAGCTTTGAGTAAAGACCTCCTCCTTTGTTTGGGTGGGAAAAGTACTACGCTCTCTTGCGCGCCCTACGTGCCAACAATCCAATACCTACTCCAGTCGCGAGACTTATTATTGAAACTCCTACAACCACTATTGGCCACAAAGGCCCCTTTGTTTCTCCCGCAATAACGTCAATAGGTACATCTGCGGTAACGATCTCTTTCCCGTCGTTGTAAAAACGCACCGTTGCCGTATACGTTCCGGCCTGCGGAAATACATACGTGACTCTCGCGCCTCCCAAAGCCCCATTAAAAATCGGCGCAGAAAACATGGTTTGGTCGTGATGAGACACACGAACCCAGGTATCGGTAAACGGTATTGTAGTTTGGTCTGCATTTTTTATACCAAGATCAAGTAGGATCGGAACCCCTGCCTCAAAAGTACGGTTGTACCCGATATCTACGATGCGCTCGCCCACCGGAACTTCAATTGAAGTTGTGTTACTGTGCGCAGAAACACTCAACGGGATCAAAGTTGCGCAGATAAAAAACAGAAATGTTTGTTTACAGGTCATGATTACTTAGTTACGGTAATAGTTCCTGTGTAATACGGAGCAAGGTGGTCATGGAAACGCCACTCCCCTACAGTATCAAAAACAAATGCCCAGGTTTCTGATGGTTCGAGTGGTCGTTTAGGATCAAACTCTGGATAGATCCCATGTGATGGGTGGAGGTTTGAAGCCGGCCAAAACATGCGCGGCTCAGTAGTTCTAAATATAACTTGTGTTCCTTGCGCAATTAAAACTTCTGCCGGCTCATACCCAGAGCCTGTTAGGGTAATAATAACCGTCTGTTGAGGAGAAGTTGGCGCACGTAGAAAAAAAACAAACCCCGCGGCCACTATACTTACCGCCACAACCCCATACATCCATCGCATGAAAGCCAGGGTACCACACTCTCCAGCTTATACAGCATCTTGCGGATGCAGTGTCTGTTCACCCTCTTTCTCACCACACCGCACTGCCCACGGAATCGGGAGCGCGTAGCAAAATGTTTGTTGCTCGAGTGAATCTCGATGAAAATTGTAGTTCGAGTAGAATAGTAATTCTTCAAAACACCGCTCCCTCATGTCACCAGCGCTTTCGCAGATGGCAACCGCTTTATCGGCAAGAACATAGTCTGTTTCGATGGTACGCGACGCTGCGTTTCCAAAACACAACCCTTGCACACGCTCCGGAAGCGCCTCACAAAATGCCGCAACTTTGCGGGCGTCAAAATCAAAACTTGGCGTGATCACATACATAAGGCCCGAATAACATGTGCGCCGCGAATCCACGTTTGTTTCTTTATCACAAAACGACACTAGTCCTTCTGGTGTGTGAATTTCTGCATCAAACAATGGCCAAGACTCGCTTCGACACGAACTACGAACTTCGCCAGAATATGTATCACAAAACGCTTTTGCTGCCATCTGTGTTTTAGGTGCAATATTCGCCACTAATCCAAAATCCTCTGGTTCAAGCGGCTGATATATCTGCATAAAAAGACCGTCATAGCATAATCGTCGAAAATCGCGCCCATCATCCTTGTACGCAAGTTCCTCACACATCCTGAGCGCGTGTGATACGTCTGCTCCTGTCATATACATCGTGAGGTGACCTAACGCATGGTAGCAACTGCCTTGTTCCAGTCCGGTAAAGGTTTTTGTCGCGCTGCTTTCGCATACGTGCTGTAATTCAGGGATAAGCGCATACGCCTCTTCGGGCGTCATTTCACTTTTTCTAAACCGTTCCTGAAACGCGCCGTGTATACAGCCGTTTGAGCACACTCCTGACGGACAACGGCCGATAACACCCACCCATTGCTGAGGATCTTTTGCCGTCTCTCGTTCGCTGAGGCGATGGCCGAGCACATGACAATACCAATACGAAGGATCAAGTTGCTGCACATAGCGAGTCACACGAAACGCATCTTCCATGGAAAGCCCTGTATCCATGAATGCGGGGAGCACTTCGTCGTAACACGCAGGTTTGTATACTTCACCAGAACATTGCGCAACGGCTTTCTGTGCAAGCTCCTGTAGTGTGTGCCCCGTTTGATACGCGTTGTACATGTCTCGTACTTGTCCCGCATACTGATACAAAAAAACAGGACTAATGAACACGAGCGCCGCGGCACACAGAAACAGTGTTGTTCGTGTCGTCGCAGGAGTAATCATACCTACAAATTGTAATTCCGGTCGCACGTCCCTTCATACGAGCACGTGATGTTTCCTTTCTGTTTGCAGATTGTCACATCATCACCCTGAAGACGTTCGCAAATACCATCAGCGTCTTGCGCGTATTTTTCATCAGCAATGAAGCTCCAATACACTCCTGCGGTGCATAACACACGTCCATCACGGGACGGCATTTGATCACAAATTGCAAGCGAGTCTTCCTTCAAAAAGTTTTTCATCGGCCCTGCGATGTTGCCAAATCCCAGGTAGCAGTACTCTTTTGCCACATCGTCTGGCGCACGTTCGCACAATGATCCTGCAGCAAGAAAATCATGCTCTGTACGCCCCAACCACCACACCGGCATTTCAAAATAACAAGAACGTCGGTGTTTTTCACTCATGGTCAAACAAATGTCGAACGGCTGATTTTGGTCAAACGGCGGAGATTCCGGTGCGTTAACACCCGGTATCCCCGTATTTTGTGGATTGAAGTACTCCATAAATACACCTGACATGCACCCCAAAATTGGTACGATCTCCGTCGTGTTTGAGCATAACTCGAGCGCTCGGAGTACGTCCCATTGGGCAAGGTCGAGCGCGCCATGCCCAATGCCATGCTGGCAACCCGTTGCAAGTGGTGAGCCAAAAACCTGTATACAAGCATCATCGAGCTTCCGTATTACTGAAACTCCTTCTTCCGCCACAATACGCGCAAGAAATCCATGGTGACACCCAAACCCGTACACGGGATCACACTGATTGATTCCATTAATACCAAAACGCTCGTAAATAATTTCACCAAAAATATGCACGGCAAAATGCTGATCGCTAGGCGTTTCAGTCTGGTATTCTTTTTTGAGTCGTTCAAACGCGACTTTAAATCCTATTCTTTCTGTCTCTTTTTCCCAATATGCGCGAAATGCACCTGGATCTTCGTGCGGTAGAGGCACTTTTACTTCAGGCGTATATGCGTACACAGCAAAACCAGCCAGCAGTGCACCCGCGATGGCTATGTAAATTATTCGAGGCACGCCTCAGTATACTCATGCTATTCTGGCGTACTAGTGCCTTGCGTTGTGGCGGCTTCGGTGTTTTCAGGTACAACAAGTGGCGTCGCCTCCGGAGTCGACGTCGCAAGAGCGGAGGCTTCGTTTACAGGAATTTCCGTTTCAGTAACTTCGGTCGACTCGGTACTTGTTCCTGCGGCATTGTCTGCAGGTTCTATACGCGGATTCGGATCAAATACTTCAACGATTCGCTCGATGTATGCCATGTTTCCCGCTTGGTCGGTCACCTCATAACGAATAACCCAGTCCTTCACACTTGCGGTATCAAGAGAAACATACGAAACTTCTTTTCCATCAACAAATACTGTCACCCTTGGATTTAAATCTCGATTGTCGGTAACAGCAACACCCAAATCTGCGTATGAGGCTCCAAGCGGAACGCGCGCGGGAGTATTACCGAGAATCTGAATAGTTGGTGGTTCGGAGTCGTTTGAATCGCCTGAGGATACGCTACCAGTCTGGCCTTGCGTTTGTGTAGACGCTGCTGCCGACGCAACTTGTGTTGTATCAAGCGCAACAGGCGCAACGATGACTGGAGTATACCCGGGGAGTACCTCGGTCGTATTGTCGAGAAACTTTCCTACAAGACCCCCATATTCGGTTGCGATAGCTTTTTGCGAGACCTGTCTTTTTTCAATTTCCTGCACTTCTCTGAGATATACGATCTCATGGTCAATGATCTGCGCAAGCTGCTCGGTAACATACACACCCAAATCAACCGAGTTCCCTAGTAGCGCCTTGTCAACGCGCATCTGGGATTTTTTTGTCACATCTTGCCACACATAATCGGTAAGATCGATAGTCATCAGATCATACGATACGTAGTAGGAGCTTTCGTCTTCAGTCACCTGCACTATCGATACCCGCGGCGTGTACTGTGATAAGTCTTTCGTGGCTATGTATGTATTGTCTACCGAAACCACGATTTGCTCTTGCGAAAAAACCGAATCTCGGACTTCTTCGCTTGCCGCAAATGCCGACCCAAACGAAAGAACGAGTAAAGAAAACCCGACAGGTATCGCGTTGTGGTATGACAAGAAGCGTATGAACGACATGGTGGTATTGTACACGACCACGACACGTCATGGAGCTTGTGCCTGAGCTTTTTTGAGGAGCGCCTGCGCCTCAGTATACTGTGGTCGCAACCGAATCGCTTCGATAAGTACTTCTTCTGCTGTGTGCATATCCCCCGCGAGAAAGTGTGCCTGCCCTTCCAAAAACGCTGGAAACGGGTGTCGCTTCGCGTATGCACGTGCGTACTGGTAATAAATCACCGCCTCATCAAAAGCGCTTGTGTCCCCACTCAATAATGCGCTCAGTAACGTTGCGTGCGCAACTGCAATATAATTTTGATGCGATACAGGGCCATACTTAACCGCTTCATTTGCATACGAGATAGCTAAATCAAGTTCGGTGAGCGCCTGTTTCTTGCCGTTCTCCGGATCTATAAATGAGTCATGCATCAGCGCATCAGCGTTCTTTTCATGTGAGGCGGCTATCGTGCGAGAAAATATTGGAAGGGGAAGCGCGCGATGCGCAGCGTAGAGTACGCTGATCGCGCGCCCGGTATTGTGCGGGTTTTCGCTGATCAGGTTCACTCCTTTCTCGTGCAAAACAGTCGTATACACACCGAGTGCCCCAAAGGAAAGAAATAGCATGGCGATGCCTCCCACGATTGCCCGCTGATATACATGCTGAAAACCTTTTTGTGTCTGAAAGCGCGCCGCAAACCCTATAATCAAACTCGCAAGCGCAACGACATAAAAATCGAATGCGTATACAAACATAGACGCGTACATATATACGCCTGTAAAAAGAAAGCAGAGCGCATAAAAAAAATGCTCACGTGGTATAGCTGTGCGTGTTATCAAAAAAGAGAGCGGTGTCGCAATCAAAAGTGCGCCAGCAAGAAGAATACCGATGACCAACGGAAGTCCAATGGTGGCCGTGAGTGTTACGAAATTGTTAAAACCTACAGGCACTTCAGAGTTCCACTGCTCCACAGCGTTCGCCGCACCCACGCGATTGTAATCCCAAAGCCGAGTAAACGCTGTGGGGCCAGCTCCCAAAAAGAGAACGGCGGGATTCTGATTGCTTTCACTCGAAAGCGTTTGGAGTGATGAAATCAACGAAGGACGCATATCGGAAATACGCGCATCGTGCTGACCACCGATAAAGAAACTTCCTGCACACACGACGAGTGCCAGTGCCGCAATACTGTTTACAAAGGACGACACCCGACGCTCCGCACGGTGAGCTCGCGCCCATACAGCATCAAGTGATAACGCGGTAATGAGCGATACAACAACTGCTCCAAGCACGATTTCTTCCTGTGACAGCGCTGCAAACAGTACGGTACTGCCGAGGCAAATTATACTTAGCATGCGTATTGTTCCGCCGAGTCCGATTAATAGTATGGAAGAAATCATTCCGCCCACACTGATAATAAATACGTGCGATAGCGTATATGATGCATCTTCCCCGAAAAACAGAACCAGTGCAGTGCCTGCCGCTAAAAGCGCGCATCCTGTGAGGAGGCCTTGTGCGCCCGCTCGCAATGCGACTGTAGGTTTTCCTATATGCGCCACAATAAAAAATCCCAAACACATCAGTAGTGCTGCTCCGCCGTCTATGGAGAAACTATCGCCAAACAACGCAAACACCCATGAATACTGCACCGACCACCACACAATCAACCCGATTAAGATCCCAAGTGCGACATAAAAATGTATCGACAAGGCGGGCGCCATATGCGCTCTATTTGCCACCATGAGTAGCACAAGACCAAGCAGGGCCATACTAAAAAAAAGAGTCATGATTGGCGCACCAGTAAAAAAAGAGAGGAGGGGTGAAATAGCGAGCGTACTGATAAGTAGTGTACTCAAAGCAAAAGCCATTTTTTCAAAATACAGACGGCCACTCTCCATATAGGCTAGTGTACAATATGCTCATGATTGGCGTGTACGTAGGTGTCTTAGGAACGATCGCGGGACTATTACTTGGTCATGGCTGGTACGCACTTCCAACACATCTCGCAGCTTCTGAGTCTCCACGAATTCCCCGCTACACAGGAGCTGTTGTCTCGCACACCGGAAATTTAATCGTACTTGAAACAGCACACTCTATGCAAAAAACAACGCGTGTGCGTATAGAAACCGATCAATCCACTCAGTGGTTTGTTCTTCGATATGCCAATGCAGACAATGGAGTTCGCACCAACTCACAATCCTTAGACATCAAACCTCCCTATGCCATACCACCTGGTGTAATCATCGAAGTTGACTCTATATTAACGGCGCATGGAGGTCTTAAAGCAAAAAATATTTCTTTTTATGATCCCGCCTAGCCGTGCATACCTCATAGCTCTTGTATACATCGCGATACTGACCACAACATTCGGGTTCGTGCTTGTGGTATTCAGTAAACAATACACGCAACTATCGGAGCTTAGCGAAGCACTCACTGATCACGGTCCCGTACATCGTGAGGCGACGGTAGTAAGTACAGACCTAGACCAAAGAACAATGGTGCTGGAGATTTTTGCCCAAGACGTTAAGCTAATCACACCCCAGTATCTTCGTGCACATATTGGTTCTCAAGTTCACATCTTTAAACTGACGCCACGAATCGAAGGAAATACGCTCGTGGGCTTTTCAAACAAAACAGGAATTACGCTTGATGCGGTAACCCCTGGTGACCGCGTTCTCGCAACTATTATCTACAACGCTGACGGTGTTATTGAAATAGTACGAATGACTATTCTGAGTTCGCCAAGCGACACTGCGATCCTGCAGTAGAATTACGAAATATCTGAGTAACACATGCCGTACGCCCACCCGATGATCTTGGTATAACGGAACATAATGGTGTGTCGGTGCGCGGGTCGCTCATGAAGTGCGGGAATGTCGTCACAAACCCTTCAATACAGGCACGATAGTTACCCCTTTCTTTTTCAAATGCATCACATAGTGACCCCAGCGTACGATATGTGGCGGGCGTGCGGCTACCGTCAAAAAATAACTCGTGCCACCATTGCGGCCTCCAGTATGCGCACGCGTTTTTGAATGCGTTTGGCACCCGGGCGCACACATCGGCAAGATCGCCCCGAGATCCGGGCCTGACTTCTCCTTCCGCGCCAAGCATGGTGCGTAAATCGTATTCCATAAACACGCCGCCCGGACAGCCGCCGATCGGATCAGAACGTTCGAGTGTCGCGCACTGCTCAAGCGCCTGCATGAGATTTTTTTCCTCATAGCCTGCCCAAGAGATGAGCCCGTGTCCAACCCCGTGCTGACATTTTAAAAAGTCTGGCGTTTGAAGACATCTTTCATTAAGAGAAGCGACAACCGACGGTCCGTGCTGGGCAATCGCACGACCAATAAACTCGTGAAAACATCCGTACGAAAACTGTTCGTCACACACGGAGAAGCCCTCTAACCCAGCGCGCGTATACAGAGCGCCTCCAAAACGGTGCGCTTCATCATGTTGCTCGTTGGTATCATCGTGAGCGGTGAAAATGCCTAATTGTACATACGCCTTTTCTGCCCCTTGTTGTTCGATGAGCATCTCCCAATCAGGCACTGCAGATTCAACCGCAAAAAGTACCCCAGGAAAAATGAGCGTGAGCAAGAAAACTACTGTGTGCATATAGCTTGATATTTTTCAGGCAACCGAGCACATAAATCTCGCTGTGCATCCCCAGTAATGTATGACACGATGTTGTCCGCGAGCGCGGCAAAACATGAATCGCCACCATGCTCATCCTGCTGCGCGACCGTGCTACAAAACCCGAACGAAACAGCAGGATCATTTTCCCCTCCCCAGAAAAAAGATGCGAGAGCGTCAGTGATACAGGCGGCAATCCCTTCAGTGTGCCCCGCAGACGAACACCAGGTATATATGGTCTTAAATTGTTCATCAGCGTAGGAGCTAAGCGCGCGCACATCACGAGCACCAACCAGTGGCACAAATTCTTTTCCAAAGCCGCCGAAACACGCGGCGCGAAGTTCGGGTTCGCGTGCAGGCACCTGGTCGCAAAACTTGAATGCCGCAGGGAAAGTTTCCGGATTAGGATTTCCGATATCAATACCTGCGCGCTCCCACAAGAAAGGTGTGAGGTAAGCAAGACAGGTGCTCTTTGCTTCATATGGGATTGCGTCGTCCATACACACGCGAAGTGGGTCTGAGGAGGCGAGGTATCGTTCGCGCGCTTTTTGCCACGCGTCCCGATCGTGCCCACCGCCACCCATCAACTCCATAATCATGCCGCCTATGCACTCGATAGCCTCGCGATTGTTATAGGCATCGGTTCCTGTCTTTTCACAAAACGCGACTGTTTCCGGCATTGAATAGCTAAAATATGCAAAAACACCGTGTCCTAAACCGTGATAACACATCGTATACGCGCCGGGGCCGCCAGGAGCGCGGACACACGCCTCTCGAATAGAGGGGAGTGCAGTTTCTCCAAATTCCCCAAGTGCACCAATCACAATCGAGTGCGAGCATGCGTTGCGAAAATCTTGTGTACAGAAGGCAATACCGCCCACTCCTTCTTGTGCGTAGAGCTCATCGCCTACTACATGTCCCAAAAGATGAATATCCGTATTCGGTGGAAGTGGCGCACTCCCGAGTACCTCAAACGCATAGCGAGCACCTTTGTCCTGTGCCAAAACGCGAAACCTCTCCGACAATTCATCAAATGTCCGCACGCCCTTCGCGATCGTTTCCGCCTCACTGTATCGAGGTCCAAATCCAAAGCCGAACCACCATACCGATGCGATCATCGCAACCAAAATGAATGCACCAAGCACCCATGCGATCTGCTCGCGAAAGACTATCATGCCTACACAGTGCCCTATTTTTTTTCAATTGTAAAAAGATTCTTCACCCATGCCAGAATCGTGTCTGAGGGGAGCGGGTATCGTGTAGAAGGATACTGGGGGAAAAGAAAACTGCCTTGCGCCACAGGTTCGCCATCACTCTTTTCCTTTTCAACAACAATCGGATTTTTGAGAATATATGGATCATGCCGTATCCCCGTCACTTGCCAGGACACTTTCGCGTGGGGGACTCCACCTGCAATAACAAAACGGTTGTTTTCAACACCGCGCGCCACATGCAAGTTCGGTTGCGACACGCCGACACCGCGCACTTGGTATCTCGCATCTTTATTCAACGCCGCAAAATACGAGGGGAGTTTGACCTCTGTCTCGCCTTTAGCGTCAAGCGTAGTAATGCCATCGTATATATTTTTCACATCAGGCGACTCAACAAACGAGTGGTAGAGGAGTTTGTTTTTTGGATCTAAGGGGTGATCGATCACAAACGAACCCGACCCTTTGGAGATGCTTCCTGTAACACTAAGATTCCCCTGTACGCTCACTGCATCAGTAAACGTCGTTTGGTATGAAGATTGATAGTAGCTTTGACTGTAGTACGTGCCTTGACTGTAGTACGTGCTTTGACGATAGTACGTGCTTTGACGATAGTACGTGCTTTGACGATAGTACGTGGACTGACGATACGAAGCGAGTCTCGAATCTTTCATCTCATCTTTGTTAGTTACGATGTACGCCTGCCACTCCTGATCGGTAATAGCTTGAGTTCTAGAGAAAAATGCGACAAAGCTCACCAGAGCCGCGGCCCACACCACAAGCTTTAAATACTGTCTCCTCACGATAGCCATACCATACTGTTGTGCATATGATACAGAGCTTCTAAAAAAGTTCCACCTGTGTCTAAGCGTTTTAAATGGTACAGTAACCACGATGCGTAGCATGATTTTACTCGGTATCTCCCTGTTAGCCCTCCTGGCTGGATTTATTGCACTGCAAGGCTCGAAAACTGAACTCCCCTCTTTATGCAGTAATTGCAATGTGCTTTTCATAGTTGTGGACACGCTTGGTGCTTCCCACATCAAAGCGTTCGGTGGCACGCGCGACACAATGCCAAAAACAACCGCATTTTTTAAAGAGCACGGCGCACTTTTTACTAACGCATACGCAACGGCGCCATGGACGCTGCCATCAATTTCTTCAACACTGTTTTCAGAGTATCCGCACGCCATCACCTACAAAGACCTTGAGGGTGTTGATCGCCCAGAATTAATCGGCCTTTTGCGCAGCAGTGGATACGTCATTCGCGCCTTGGTGGATGATGAGCTGCTTTTCATTCTTGATGCCATCTACCGACCATTCAGTGATGGCGAATTAACACGCGCTGAATCGCCCATGGATTTAGCGATCTCCGCTATTAAAGAATTGCGGACACAAACAAGGCCCTATTTCTTGTTCGTTCATGATTTCAATGTGCATGACCCATACAAACCACAGAGCCCTTATGACGAATATTTTGGAAAGACAAATGAATTTCCCATCGTAACCATGAGCGATATCCAAAAAGCCAATAGTGCGTACGATGCAACTACTACTGAAATCTTCAAACTCAGATACGATCAAGGCATAGCGCAAATGGATGAACGCATCGCGCACATACTCGATTCGCTAACTACGGATGACCTCACGCGCACCATCATCGTGGTAACCTCAGACCACGGCGAAGCCTTCGGTGAACACGGACTTCTTGGCCACGCACTTACACTGCATGAAGAAGAGGTGCATGTACCTCTCTTCGTTTTTGTCCCAGGGATGGCCCCTGAGACGAGTGCAACACCGGTGTCTTTAATTGATATTGCCCCAACACTCGCTGCCCTAGCCGGAATTGAAATTCCAGAGCAATTTGTTGGTGCTCATATATTTAATAAATCAGATGGTCCGCTATATTTTGTAAATGGCATGCCGTATTACGCAGCAGAAATTGGAAAAGGAGGGCGTTTCCAAACAACGCTCGATGAACTTGGCGCTTCGGGCTCACCACGAGCTCTCATTGAACCAGATTCGTATGGGGTTAAGTCTGGGGACTGGAAGTTATTTTATTCGAATGGTGTCAGCAATCCGTACGCGCCGCAAGTTAAAACGAGCGACCCTGACGGTATTGGGTTATACAATACTGCGAAAGACCCGCGCGAGACGCACGATATGAGCGCAACTCTCGAACAAGCGCCGCCTACGCTTCTTAAAACATTCATCGAGTTCGGCGCCTACGTCACAACACCTTAATTTTCGTATGCTTCAGGAATAAGGTACTGTCCCTTTCTCACTAATTCTCCCGGGCCTTTTGGTACCTCAACGACAATCGGGTTCGCTTGGATATACGGATCATTACGGATTCCGGTTACTTGCCAGCTCACCATTCCATTGGGCTCCCCTCCGCCGATAATGAAGACATTTTGTTCCACTTCTTTTTTAACATACAAGTCAGGCATTGGTTCGTAGAGAGCAAATAATTGGTATCGATATTCCTTGTTGAGCGCCTTAAAGTACTCAGGGAGCGTAACAGAGACTTCGCCATTTGTATCAAGCCGCGCTATACCGTCATAGATATTTTTTACATCAGGCGACTCGACAAATGAGTGATAGAGGAGTTTGTTTTTGGGATCGAGTGGATGATCGATCACAAAAGTACCGCTCCCTTTGGAAATAGAACCCGTGATCGAAAGCGTCTGTTGCATCTGTACATTTCCTGAAAGCACCACGGCAACCGCAAGTGCAGGAACGATCACCACAAGAATCAAAAAAGCGAGGAGGCTGTATCGCGTTAGTTGCATAATGGCTTAAAAAGACATTCACCCGCATTGACCAAAGCATCAGGGCCTTTTTCTAACTCATTTGCCATCGGATACGCTTGAATATACGGGTCATGCCGTATGCCGGTAATCTGCCAAGAAATCTCTCCGCCCGGTGTGCCTCCGGCAATCTTGAAAACCGGCTTGCCCATCCCAAACCATGCAGCGCGCACGTCATCTTTAAGATAGAGGTTGGGCATCGGGTTAGTAAGCGGAGTCACTAGGTAACGAAAATCTTTATTCAGTGCAAAGAAGTAACGCGGGAGTTCAATACTCGCAACACCCGAGCTGTCTAATGTGGCGACACCGTCATAGATATTTTTTACATCAGGCGACTCGACAAATGAGTGATAGAGGAGTTTGTTTTTGGGATCGAGTGGATGATCGATCACAAAAGTACCGCTCCCTTTGGAAAGCGCACCGAGAACCGAAAGACTGCCAGTAACACTGGAAGTTTCAGTGATGGTCGTCACCGCTGATGCTGAAGCAGAGTAGATAATGATTGTTGCGAACAATACAACGACGAGAACTAGCACTGTTACAGATTTTTTCCCGAAAACACGCTTCATAAAGCTAGTGTATCACGGCGGCTACTTTCGTGGCACCGTATGACTCGTGTAAGGATCGTCCTGGTCTGGGCGGAGATTTGGCCATTGAGCCGCATCGTAGCGATCAGCAACAAGGCGCGCCGAAACATTCCCTGGCTTGTCAGCATAGATTGTCATTGTGCCCGTCGCCGTGTCTTCTTCGTAGAAGACCCGACCATCAAATGCCGGGGTAAGGTTCACCACTAAGTGCTCCCAGTCTTCTCCGAAATCCGTGACTTGGTAGAAAAGCCACAAATCGCTTCCTTCTTTTTGTGCGGGGAACACCACTGTGTGTTTATACAACTGTCGTTTTTCATCGTATTCTTTCACGGCAAACTTCGCGGTCACTTCCTCTTTCACTCCAATAGTCGAGTGGCCGTAGGTAGCGTACTTGGTTCCATCGATAGTATAGACCGGGTCAATCGTCGACACGTCGAGTTTGCCGAGGATTTTTATGTCGCCCATGAAAGTTGAGGTCGCTTGACCGAGTGTGGAGACACCACCGGCGCCAACGAAGAGGCGCTCCTGTATAGAAAGCTGCTCAGCGGGTGTCGTGGTGCCAATACCGATTTTGTTCGAGTCCCCCTTAATCACCAATTGTGTCGGTGCTGACGTAGTTCCGAATCGGATATCTTTGCTGTTTGATGAGTACTGGAGCACGTTGCCACTCGAATCGGTGCCGATAGAGAACCGCGCATTACCAGCTGCAGTAAGTCGCACGAACGTGCTGTTGTCAGCGGCCTGAAGCGCAACCAGACTGCCGCTCGGCGTTGAGGTGCCCACCGCAAGTCCTGTTTCCACGACCAAATTACCTGTTCCTGAAGGGGTGCCGGTAGGACAGCTGCCGCCCGTACACACCCACATATTGTCGTCATTTAAATACGCATCGGCGCCTTGCGGATTAATAATAAGGTCTCCAACAGAGTCCACCTGGAAGTCAGCGTACCGCGTAGTGTCATAGGCGATCACGAATTGCGGGTTTGAAGCAGTTTCCGCAACTGAAGTTTTTCTCCACGGAGTGGTGGTACCAATACCGAC
>JAYPJF010000002.1:257023-345348 GCA_038128225.1 bacterium | reverse complement strand
ATACGCCTTTGGCTCAACAGACTTCGGCGGAGATTGGGACTCTTACGATTTCGGCGGCTATGATGAATATACCTTCGGAGACGATGAGTATGATGGATATTCATTCGGCAATGACGAATACGATACCTACTCGTTTGGTGGCGAACAATACGACTCTTACGTATTTGATGGAGCGTACAGTGATTCGCCTACATATTTCCCTTACCAACGCACAGCAGTTGCTTCACCTCGTTACTACTCGACACCGAGCGTTTCAAACGTTCGCAATGTATCAAACGTACAGAATGTTCAAAACGTGTCGAACAAAACAACGGTAACGCGCGTCACGAACCCACAATACACGGTTTCAACAGGGAACCCGTTCGTAGCTCCTGTACCTTCATGTACGATCAATGCGAATCTTACCAACGTGCACTATGACGGCAGCGCAACACTTACGTGGAACTCATACAACGCGCACTCAGCGACTCTCTCCGGTATCGGGTCGGTTGCACTCAATGGCTCTCAATTCGTTTCAGGTATCAGTGGAACTCGCGTGTACACGCTCACCGTTTCTGGTAACGGCGGTTCAGCGAATTGTTCAGTAACGATTTACACGTATGGCGTTCCATCAGGTAACGCTCCTTCATGTACCATTTCGGTAAACCCAAGTTCGGTATACGACGGGAACAGCGCGACGCTCACGTGGAATGCGTACAACGCGACAAACGCGAACATCACGCATCTCGGCGCAGTCTCAAACTCAGGGAGTCGCACGGTGGCACCTGGAATTACGACGACGTATGTAATGAGCGTCACGAACTCGTACGGTTCAGACACGTGTCAGACGACGCTGTACACGACCGGTGGAGGATATCCATACCCACTTCCAACTCCGATTCCTACACCAATTCCACCGATTCCAACTTCAGGACCTTTGTCATGTACGATTGCGTCAAACACAACGGTACTTCCTAATGGGCAAACTGCAGTCTTGAGTTGGAACTCAATCGGTGCAGCATACGCGACGCTTTCCGACGGCATCGGCATCGTTCCGGTCAACGGCTCTCTCCCTGTGCGTCCTGAATTGTCACGCACGTACACACTTACCGTACGCGACATCATTGGCAATGTACGCACCTGTTCTACGATCGTATCTGTTTCAGGTTCACCATTCGTCTCGCTCACGAGCGTTCCGTACACTGGTCTTGATTTGGGACCTGTCGGCAACATATTGTACTGGCTCTTTATGCTAGGCTGGGCACTTGGTGCAGCGTACATTGTGGTGCATTATCGCGGCGGGATCATGAATATTATTGAGCAAACATTTGCACCGCGGCGCGCGTACGCGGACGCACAGGTAGTGCATGAAGCAATAGTGTATCGGACACCGGTGCAGGCACAAGAAAACGAATCAAGTACTGCTCGACGCGAGGTAATGTCTCAGGCGCATACATACGACACAATGACGCTTCACGAAAGCGTGGGCGAAAATCAAATGCCACGCATCACGATTGCGCGTCGGTAACTCTAGCCAAAAAAACACAAAACGCCCGGCTGTGCCGTGGCGTTTTGTGTTTGAAAGTAAATCGCCCAGAAAAGCGGGCGACAGTGAAGAAAGATCTCTAGTTCAGGAGCGCCTTAAGGCGCTCCTGAACTCCAGCGCATCATTGTATCGATTTTGTAGAGAATACAATGCTTATTTTATATGCGTGTGGATATCTCTTTGAGAACTTTTTCCATGAACGCCTCAGTGCTGAGTGCGCCGATTTTTCCTTGATCTCGATGTTCGACCGACACAGTTTGCGCCGCAATTTCAGCGTCACCGACAACAAGCACGTACGGAATTTTATCCATCTTTGCCGCACGTACTTTTTTTCCGAGTGTTTCGTTCGAGTCATCGAGATCTACTCGGAGCCTTTTTTCCTTGAGGGTGTTCATGAGCGTGCGCGCGTAGTCGAGATGTTTTTCAGAAACGGGGAGTATGCGCGCGTGCGTTGGAGAAAGCCAAAGAGGGAACGCGCCGGCATATTTTTCAATAAGGAACGCCATGATGCGTTCGATGGCACCGATGGAAGATCGGTGTACTACGAATGCGCGTTTCTTTGTGCCGTCAGATGCAATGTAGGTAAGATCAAAACGATCAGGCATGCAGAAATCATATTGCACGGTAAATGCGGTATCCTCTTTACCGTTAACATTCTTCATCTGCACATCGATCTTTGGTCCGTAAAACGCAGCCTCGTCCTTTGCCTCGACGAATTCCTTTTTGCGCTTTTGCAATACCTCACGCAACAACGCTTCGCCTTTTTCCCACGCAGCGTCGTTTTTGTAGTATTTCTCGGTGTTCGCACGATCTCCAAGAGAAAGACGGTATCGGAAGTCGTTTCCGTACGCGAGACCAAACACGCTCGCCACGTATTCGATAAGCTCAAGTGCTTTGTCAATTTCGTCGGCGGCCTCTTCTTCAGAGGCACAGACGATATGAGCGTCAGCAAGACAAAACGTACGGACGCGCTGCAGTCCCATAAGTTCTCCTGATTGCTCGTATCGATAGAGCTGCGCAAGTTCTGCGATGCGCATGGGTAATTCACGGTAGCTTCGAGGTTTTGATAAGAACAATTCAAAGTGATGTGGGCACGTCATGGGACGGAGCATAAACTCCTCGTCGTCAATTACGATTGGTGCGTACATCGAGTCCTGATAATGCGGATAATGACCGCTCTTACGATATAGATCAAGTTTCGCAATGTCAGGAGTGTATACATGATGGTAGCCGCGTTGAATTTCCTCATCAACAATAAAGCGTTCAAGTTCACGTCGGATTGTTGCGCCTTTCGCGGTGAAAAGCGGAAGTCCTTTCCCGACGGTATCGGAAAATGCAAAAAGATCGAGCTCTTTCCCGAGGCGCTTATGATCACGCTCGTTCATTTCATGTTCTGCCATATGTATACAGAATTAAAAAACGTCCTAGTAAGTACACGCACTGCATGTAATTACCAGGACGATCTTCGTTTTTACGAGAACCGCGGTTCCACCTAGTTTTCGCGCCGGTAACGGCGGACACTCTTTGATCGGATTAGGCTTTCGCTCGCTCCCGCGCCTTCGGTTGGTAGCCGAAGCAATCTCCGATGACGCAATTGTAGTATGCTCTTCCGGCTCCGTCAACGGTGAGACCCGGCAGCGGCCGGGTCTCCTGTAATTCGTCTCAGCAAAATTCAGCGACGGAAGAACCACCGTGAAATGCGCGCCGCGAGTCTCGCTGATTTTATGGTTGCGAGCGACAGAGCTTTTGCCTCACTTGGTTCGAGACGCCCTTCGCTAACATGTGCAAATGTAACCCACGCGCCTTTGCCAATACATGGCCACACAAGTTTCTCTGGTGCGCACAATTGACGACGAGCATGCCGCGCCAGCAGCACCCACCCGAGCCTGTGTGGGCAGATGGTATCGGTGTGTCCGCGAGCGTAGGCCTCCAAATCCGGAGGCAGAAGATAGCACACGCGTTTAGTCGCGATCTCGATCCATCCACGGGAACCATGAAACATTTCACGAACAGACTGGTCTTTTCCCTTTACCGCGAGCATTTCAGCCTCCTGGGTTAAATGCGCTTAAAGTTCTGCAATGCAGACTACATCTTCTTTACCGCCTCCGCAACAAAACTGTCTTCGCCGTTTCGGGGCGACAGGCGGCCTTTAATAAGAAGACACGTCCCAGGTATGAGTAGTGCACCAAATTCTTTGAGTACGCGAGGAAAACATACTACTTCGATAGAACCGGCGTAGTCGGCAAAAGTAAGAAACGACATTTTGTCCCCGCCTTTTGTCACAATGTCTTGTCGCTCCTCGACGATGCCGGATATAACAGTAAGCACATCTTTCGGAACTTTTTCCTTCGTTTTTGATATGTCGAATTTTTGGCGTGCGAGTTTCTCGCGATGAAGGTCGAGTGGGTGTCCCGAAATGTAAAGACCGAGCAACTCTTTTTCCCATGCGAGCATCGTGTGCTGCGGTGCCGGTTTTGCGTCAGGGAGTATGAATGTCGGAGTCGCCTGAACACCGAACAACGAGTGTTGATCTGTATTTATTTCGATCGCTTCTTTATGGAACGTGAGCAAAAGGTCTATGTGTGCAAGTATGCGTCCGCGTTCGCCAAGAGAGTCGAGTGCTCCGGCCATGACGAGAGACTCGAGCGATTTTTTGTTGAGGTTTTTGTCAGTCACGCGCGAAAGAAAATCCCCCATGTCTTTAAATGCACCATCGCGAGTGCGCGTGCCGATGATCGCGTCAGCAACACCACGTCCAAAGTTTTTAATTGAATAAAGACCGAAACGAATAGTGTTTTCGTTTGCCACAGTGAAGTCGCCAAAGCTCTCTTGTACGTCAGGCGGAAGTACGGCGATGCCCATGCGACGACATTCGGCAACGATACGCCCAATTTCCTCTACGTCACCAGCGTCAGCGGTAAGAAGCGCTGCCATGTAATCAACAGGGAAGTTTGCTTTCATGTAGGCAGTTTTGTATGCGAGATTTCCATAGCTCACCGCGTGTGCTTTATTGAATCCGTATGCCGCAAAAGTTTCGATTTGTTCCCACAGTTGTTGCGCTTTTGCCACGTTCATGCCGCGTTCAACACAACCGGAAAGAAAACGTCCTTTTTGCGCAGCCATTTCTTCAGGAATTTTCTTACCCATGGCCTTTCGGAACTTATCCGCTTCTCCCCATGTGTATCCGGCAAGTTGGATGGCGATTTCCAACACGTCGTCTTGGTACGTGATAACCCCGTAGCTTTTATCGAGGATGCGCTCCATCCGCGGGTCGAGGTACGTTACAAGCGAGGGATTCTTTTTGCGCTGGATGTAATCAGGAATAAACGCCATCGGGCCAGGGCGATACAGTGCCACCATGGCATTAAGGTCGTAAATCACGGTGGGGACCAAATCTTTCAAATAAGCGGTCATGCCTTGACCGCTTAACTGGAAAACTCCCAGTGTTTCGCCACGAGAAAGCATCTGATATGTTTTTGCGCTATCGAGTGGCAGTGTATCTATATCGATCGAGGTCCCTTGGCGTTTTTGCACGCGATCAACCGAATCAGCAAGTACTGAGAGGTTTTTAAGTCCCAAAAAGTCGAATTTTAGAAGCCCGGCATCTTCGACGGCGTGCATATCATACTGAGTAATCATTTTGCCCCCCTTGGGGTCGAACTGTACTGGGACGAAATCGGTAATAGGACCCGGTGCGATCACCACACCCGCGGCGTGCACACCAACATGTCGGGCGTTTCCCTCGATCTTTTTTGCAAGGTCAAGAATTTCGCTTGTTTCTGAATCGTTTTTGTACGCAGTAAGAAGCTCGGGCACCTCTTCGAGCGCTTTGTCTATAGTCATCGGAAAACCTTGTTTACCGAACGGAATGAGTTTTGCAATCTGGTCGCCCGTTCCGTACGAGTAGCCAAGCGCGCGTGCGACATCTCGCACTGCAGCGCGCGCCATCATTGTTCCAAATGTACCGATTTGTACCACGCGATCGTCGCCGTACTTTTTGCGAGCGTACTCGATCATGTCGTCGCGCCTGTTGTCTGCGAGGTCCATATCAATATCAGGCGGAGATGGGCGCTCAGGGTTTAAGAAGCGTTCAAACGGCAGTCCGTAATGCACAGGGTCTACGGTAGTAATGCCGCAAAGATACGATACAAGCGAGCCAGCTGCAGAACCGCGGGTATTCGTATAGATGCCCACTTCACGTGCATGCCGCAACAGGTCGGCGACTACCAAAAAATAGGGCGAGTACCCTTTTTTGGAAATAATGCCAAGCTCATGATCGAGCCGCTCAAGTAACACAGGCGTTTGCTGTAGAGAGCGCATTGCAAAGCCAGACAGCGAGAGC
The DNA here is from genome assembly GCA_038128225.1 of bacterium. GTDB lineage: Bacteria > Patescibacteriota > Minisyncoccia > Phycocordibacterales > UBA2100 > JAYPJF01. The sequence continues at coordinate 339,481 of JAYPJF010000002.1, read as the reverse complement.
GCACGCAGCTCTTTTTCGTGAGACGAGTTTTCAGGAATTGGAAAATTGGGGAATACCCAAGAGCCCAGCTTGAGATCAAGATCGCACATGTCTGCAATGATTTGGGTGCGTTCTAGCGCATCGGGGAATTCTGCAAGGCGTTGTCCCGCCTCGTCTTGTGTAATGAATGCGAAATGCTCATTTCCGACGCCGAGGTCTCGATCGAGACGTCCGCCCAATTTTATTTTGACTACCAGCTCGCGCGCGAGCGCATCGTCTTGGCGCAAGTAGTACACATCGTGAGCTGCGACGAGCGGCACATCCATTTTTTTCATAAGTTCTGCAGTCGCGCGCATTCGTTCTTGGAAGCCCTCTATCTCAGGGTGTGCAGTAATTTCAGCAAATAAGCGGTCCTTAAAAACCTCTTTGTGCCATGAAAGTGATTCAGAAGCTCTTTTTTCGTCGGCGTTTTTGAGATGCTGTACTGGTTCTCCGGCAAATGAGGGAATGATGGCTATAAGGCCATCGCAGTATTTCTCAAGAAGCTCTCGGTCAGCGCGCGGATTGTAATAAAACCCCTCAAGAAATGATGCTGATACAAGTTTGAGGAGATTGCGATATCCAGTTTCATTTTGCGCGAGTAATACCAATCGACTGGTGTGGTTGTCGATCCGGTGTTCTTTATCATGGCGTGTGCGCGGAGCGAGGTAGGTGTCAACTCCAAGTATAGGTTTGATTTCGTTTTTCTTACACGTTTTGTAAAACTCGATGGCACCATACAGGCTTCCCGCGTCGGTAAGCGCGAGCGATTTTTGACCGTCTGCTTTTGCTGCAGCCACAAGTTCATCAATTTTAGGAAGTGCTGTGAGTAGCGAATAGTGAGAGTGCGTGTGCAGATGAGTAAATGGGACCGCGCGCGCCATGGGAAAAGTATAACAAAACCATTGCAGGTACCACATTTTCACGTATCGTGTGCACAGTCAGTCCAGGAGAGGTGAAATGGCTGAAGATAGAAAGAAAGCTTTGGTGAACCTTGCGAACACTCTGGGTGGTAAGTGTGAAAACCCGGAAGAACTCGAATTTGCGTTGGGCGTCCTTTTCTCAGCGTACATGAAGGAGAGGCCTATGACGTTTGGAATGGAGTCGGAACTGCGCGGCGCTGCGGAGCTTGCGGTGACGCAGCTTGCAGTCGCGCATCGCCAGCGAAGACAGCGCCCGCCGAAAGCGGCGTCCCCGGCAGGTTCACAGGCAAACGGAAAGCCGCAGAGAAAAGGCAAGAAGTAATAGGGAGAAAGCGGCGCTAGCGCCGCTTTTTGTTTGATACGATATACACATGCACGTGCTTGGCGTTGACGAGGCGGGGCGTGGGCCACTTGCGGGTCCTTTGGCGGTTGGCGCTGTTTTGTTGCCGGAAAATGCGTCATGGGATCAATTTCCCGGGCTCAGAGATTCAAAAAAACTCAGCGCGCATCAGCGCGAACGGTGGTTCACCTATGTGTGTGAAAATTTCCCTTGGGCGGTCTCTTTTGTACACGCACCCACCATTGACCGGGTAGGGATGACCGTTGCAGGTACTGTGGGTGTTGCACGCGCGGTCACGCGGATTCTAGTCCCTCGAGTGCGCATCATTCTTGACTACGGTTTGCATGCACCTCACACGCTTCAACAAGAGAGTTTTGTAAAAGGTGATGAGCGGTTCCCTGCAATTGCACTTGCTTCCATAATGGCAAAAGTGTCCCGAGATCGGCTTATGGAGCGCTATGCGGATACGTATCCCGAGTATGGATTCTCACAACACAAAGGGTACGGCACAAAAAAACATTATGAAGCGCTACGCTCGTTTGGCATGTGCGCAATTCATAGGCGCACTTTTGTTCATTGACAAGCATGCGTCTCAGGAATACGGTACACAATGGTACCCAACAAGAAGATCCAAGGAGGAGAATATGGGGAAAAAAGCATACCGGCGGACATTCAATCTTGTGTCGACGCGCACAAGCACGATACAAGCAGAGCCTCCACAGCTGGAGCTGATCAGGAGGGAGGCGACATGCCGGTGTTGCAAGCATTACGCACCGAATGACTACAGGCACTGTTCTCGGCAGGAGATGTGCGACGAGCGGCACGGCGGGTTGTTTGAGTACAAGTACCCTTCGCCATTTGAGCGCTTTGTCGAATTCGTTGGAATTATCGCGGGCGTCTGTGCTTCATGGGGCTATTTTCCCGATAAAGAACACAAAGAACACGATACAAGCGACCGCTAAGCGGTCGCTTGCCTTTTTTACAATAATACGTATACTCTTCCCCCATGGTAGTCCGAATGCGCGCGACGCGCTCACATCGAAACAATCGCCGTAGTCATCATGCGCTTAAGGCGCAACGCCCGGCTGCATGTGAGTGTGGTGCAATCAAACTTCCGCACACCGCGTGTCCTTCGTGTGGCAAATATCGAGGACGAGTCGTTATCGATATCGTTAAACGAACTGAGCGCGCACAGAAACGTCTCAAACGAAAGCAAGAAGAAGCTCGCGCAGAAGGGCGCGAGGTAAAAGCTGAAGAAAAAGAAGCCAAAAAAGCCTAGCAATCCACCCGGGCGCGCCTAGCGTTCAAGCGGCAGTTCGGCTACAATAGCCCACATGGCAAACAGGAGGCTCTCGCGCTCGATTGTACTTCAGGCACTATTTGAGTGGGATTCGTCAGAGTACGCAATTGCGCTTCCCGAACTCATAGGGCGGTTGGGGGATCACGCCCAGGAATTTGGTACCACGAAAGCAGACGAGCCGTTTATGAGGCAGTTGCTCACCACCATTCTCTCGAAGCGCCGAGAGCTTGATGATGTTATCGGCAAAGCTGCACCTGATTGGCCGTTAGATAAAATTGCGCGCATTGATCGAAATATTTTGCGTATCGGACTTGCTGAGCTTTTGTTTTCAGATCGAACGCAAGTGCCAGCAAAAGTTGCAATTAACGAAGCGGTTGAACTTGCAAAAACATTTGGAAGCGAGACATCGAGTAAGTTCGTCAATGGCGTACTTGGTGCTGTGTACACTGAACTCGGTGAGCCAGGGAAAAATGATGCGCCTAAAACACAAAAAAACAAGCTGCCACGCGAAAAAATGCCGTTACAATTACTTGCGGGTGCCGTTGTGTACGCCGAGCACCAGGGAGAAACGTATTTAGCATTTGTCCACGACATTTTTGGGCATTGGACGATCTCAAAAGGGAAAGTGGAAGAAGGTGAAGATGTAAAGGCGGGAGCGGTGCGGGAGATAAAGGAAGAAATGGGTGTTGATGTTGTGGTCCAACAAGAGCTCGGGGTAAACGAATATATTGCAAATGACCCACAAGTTGAGGGAGGTAAAAAACGTAAGCGCGTGACGTATTTTCTCGCAAAAGCGGAGTTTGCAGAACTTACTCTGGGACCCTCCGGCGGACTTGATGACGCGCAATGGTTTCCGCTTGCGCAGGTGGGAAACCTGAATTTCTACGAGGACACATTAAAAATTATTGTTCCGGCAATTAATATTCTGGCACAAAAGAAAAAGTAACGACTGCTATGGCTGAGATCGACGTGAGTGCATTTGAACAAAAAACAGGCTTTATTTTTGAAAACAAAAAATTGCTTCGACAAGCATTTACGCACCGTTCATATTTGAATGAACATAAAGAACCCGGGCTTGAGCACAACGAGCGGTTGGAGTTTTTGGGAGATGCAGTGTTGGAGCTTGTTGTCACTGAGTTTTTGTATGCAAAGTACCCGGATAAACCGGAAGGAGAACTGACTGCGTTTCGCGCGGCACTAGTAAATACCAACAGTATTTCTGATGCAGCGACAAAACTCGGGATGAACGACTTCCTCTTTTTGTCGCGCGGCGAGGCAAAAGATACCGGGAGAGCGCGTCAGTACATTCTTGCAAACACGTTCGAGGCGTTCATTGGCGCACTCTATCTTGACCAAGGATATAGAGCAGCCGCCCGGTTCATTCAGGGGACACTTTTTGAAAAAACAGATGAGATTGTTTCGAATCGGTTGTGGCAAGATCCAAAAAGCCGTTTTCAGGAGATTTCACAAGAGCGAGAAGGCGTGACGCCCGTGTATAAACTCCTTGAGGAATCTGGCCCAGATCACGACAAGCACTTTGTTGCCGGTGTATTTCTTAACGAACGCGAAATCGCGCGCGGCGAAGGGAAGTCGAAACAGGAAGCAGAACAAGCGGCAGCAGAACGGGCGTTGACACGCAAAGAACACTAGGCGTTCCTAACGGGAAGGTGCCGTACGTCGCCAACCCCGGTCTTGATTTCGAACTCCTCATTTTGGATGTCGAGCGTTATCGTAGCGCCCACGTTTTCAGTAATTACACGTTGCGCCACATCTTTAATTCTCTTATTCCATACACCGCCGGGGCGATTATCGAGAGGGTTTAAGAAAACGCGCTGAGCATTAATGTTAAGCCCTCCGTCAGTGCGGGCACGCTCAAGCAGTTGTTGCTGCAGTGTTACTATGTCGCTGCGTATAAACAGCTCATCGATCTGCGCACTTTCCTCTAGAGTCAAAGCGCGTTCGCTTACAGAGAAGTGTACCGCTCCGTTCTTTTTAATAAGTTCCTCGCGGCGCGCATCAGTCTCTGCTTTGAAGGCCGCATGGGCACCACTCCACTTCAATAGTGCAACATCAGCACTTTTCGCTGGGTTAAGCCACTGGACAATCGCATTAGCAACCGCTTCGTCAGAGGTAGTGTGCGCGTTTGGCACAACTTCGGGGTACACTATTTTCATAGTCGTTCCGTCGCTACTATGCACGGTCATCGAAACTATAAGCCCGCGCTTTTCCTTGTTGTATTCGTATGAGAGTTTGATTGCGTCGCGCGTAACTTCTCCGTTGAGCGCAGCGCTGAGTGCTTCGGCAACCTGTGGTGACCGCGCGCGCAATCCTGCAACAAACTCATTGTATTGCTGCGTTGTGTCTGCGAGCGATGGTGCAGCATCGGCGCCCCCCTCGAAGCGGTCCGCGAGCTCTCGATCTTGAAGTTCTCGTATGTACAGCGAACGTTGTTCTGGAGTATAGACTATTGAGGAATCGCGCCCGATAGGAAGATCGATCGCGTCGCCGCCGATTTTTTTCAATGCCTGCTCGTGCTCGGCAATACTCGCATCGATCTCGGCGATTTCCGCAACGTATACTAAATCTGCAGGCTGCAAAAAATTCGGGGTTTCTTTTGAAAGGTCGATCGCAAACTGCTCACGTACGAGCAGTAATGCTTCGCGCTGCGCATAAAGGTTTTGGATGCTCGCAATACGTGCGTCAATCTCTTCGTCGCGAAATCGCTGTTCAATTTTCCTATAGAGTTCTGCAACCATGCGGGCACGTTCAAAGGGTTCTAGATAACGCTCGGCGGCGGTAACAACGGCCAACACCGACTCTAGTTCGCGAGAACGCGTCTGTGCTCCCTGAGCAATCGCTGAAATTAGATCGTTCCGGTTGTTTTTATAACGCTCGATCCAGTCATTAAGTGTTGTTACGTACGCGCTGCGGAGTTGTTTTGACCCAATGTGTGATTTGCGATCAATAAACGCAATGCCCTCAGGGGTTTCGTGTAGGGGAGGGATCATTTTGCTCAACACGAAGCGCCGCAATTCACGACGAAGTACAGCCTCATATGTTACGCTATCCGTTTCTCCGAGCGAGGGGATTGTTGTTCCGGCGGCGGTAGCGATTTTTCCTAGCAAGGCATGCTCTTGAGCGCGTAGGTATTCCACCATGTCTTGAGCGATCGTGGACTCGACCACGTGCAATTCGCGGCGCTCGTCAGCGACAAGCGGGCCATTTTCGCCCCAACGGCGTTTCAGTTTTTTGGCGCCAATAAAACCGCCCGCGCCCCCAATCATGAGGAGCGCAAGAAAAAGAAGCAGGTAGGACATCGTCATCCTTTTTCCCCACACAGTGGATACATCCATCTCGAGGCCACTTTTTTTGAAACTTTCGGCAATAAACACCCATTCTTGATCTGAGGGACGGCCGACATGCTCCCAAATACTTTTTCCGATAATCCCCTCGTACTGTGAGAGATCGACATCGGCTTTCCGCACTGTTTCGCCGGTGATATCAAAACGTAACGAAGGAACCTGCATCGTGACGTCGACACCGGTGGCCTCACTAATTTCTTTCAAATACGAAAGAATTGTCTCGGTCACCACAATTTTATTGAGCTGGTCCGCAAAAGAAGCGTATTGCTCGACCGTGAACCCCTTCTGGCGCAATAGGCCTGTCAAATTGCTTGAACCTTGAAGCACCTCGGTTATTGAACGGTCACCGGTAAAGAGCACGCCATTCCAAAAACTTGTATCAATAACATGAGTGAGGCCGCCAAAGATCTGGTCCAAAATGTCTGAATTGCCAAGTTCCTCCGCCTCTGATTGGAGTGTCGTTAACGCCGTGAAGACAGTTTCGGGATTAGTTTGTTGTGTCTGCGCGTGCAAGTTTTCGATCAAATGTTTGAGGCCTTGGCCCGCTTCAAGTCCGTATTTCTTGTTTATCTCCTGGATGACAGTCTCACTGCGCTCAACGGAAATTCCCTCCGCATCTTTCTTAACTTCCGGGGGTTCTGTTGCAGGGGCGTCTTTTGCTTTCTTTCCTTTCTTCTTTTTCTTAGCAGGTTTCTCTGCGGGGGGCGCTTTTGGTGGCGCTCCAGTTTTTGCGAACTCCGCATACTTTCGGTCATTTTCCGCATCCTTTCCGTTTACGGCACGGATGCCAGTCCAGGTGCGGCGTCCGTACCCGTCGCCTCCGGTGACGAGTAGTCGTGTCGTGAGTGCCGCAACTTCCGGTTGCAAAGAGTCGAAAAGTACATCGATTTTTGAAAGCTGGCCTTCAATCTCTTTGCGCTTATCGCTGTATGTTTTTATGCTTGCTGCAATTTCACCAGCGATACCGGATTCAACCGCTGCGCGCTTAACATTTCCGAATTGGGCTCCCACAAGGATCCCGAACGCGGTGAGCGCCGCGAGCCCGACACTTTTTTCCAAACCGGTTTTGCCCCAAAACATTCGGATAGGAGCGGTGCTAAACTTGTCTTCGACTTTTGTCTTCTGGCGGAAAAGAAGGCCATTCAATAGTAGGGAAGAGACCCACCCGGTTGTGTCTTTGGTAATCTGGGTCCAGTCCACACTCGCAAGACTTCCTACCACCGCTTCTTTTGCAACAAATAATTCCACAGCGGCTAATGCGACATTAACTGCGTACGCCACGGGAACAGCCGACTTTCCCACACCTTGCTTGATGCGACCGACAGCTCCGACGCGCAAGCCGCGGCTTGCTGGTCGGACAGCACTACCATCCGCTGCTTTTTGCATCTGCGCATCTGCGCCTTGAGAAACAAGCCCGTTAAGTAGATTAGTAGGAGGAACGGCTTCTCCGCGTGCTGTTGCGCTCTCGATCTCCTGAGCATTCTGCGCTAGTGTAGCAAGCAGGATGTCACGGTCCATCTGTGATGTATGACGCATCATCTCTTCAACTTGCTGCCGTGCTTCCGCGCGTACTCGCGGATTGTTAAGGTATTCAGTGAACGCACGTTCGATCTCTCTCGGGTCGAGAGGTATTCCCGCATCGCTAAAAAGTGTTGCGAATGTTTTTTTCAATTCTTCTGCAGCGAGTGTACGGATGCGTGTCTCGACCTCGGCAGTGTCGCTTTCTTGTAATGGGCGCGGCGAAAGAGGTTTTTCAATCGCGCTTGGAGGAGGCATAGGGCCGCGCTTCGGCAGAGGTTTTCCTCCGCGCAACCATTCGACTGCGTTACGCTTTTCCGCCATAGCGTGTGTCTTTGTGGTCCGCAATTATTTTCTCGAATGCCTTTATCGTTTCATCGGGCAATGCGTGCGCTTGTGCAAGTGCCTGGAACAATGCTACGACAGGGTCAGTAATTTCTTCTATAAATGAGGCGAGAAAACGCGCCTGTTCATGTGTCGGGCGTTTAAGAAATTCAGGATCAATCGAAACAGTGCCACTTTCGGCGACAAACATATCCGGTCGGTTGATGGCCGCGTTTACAACAGGGATAAACCCAGAATTCAGTGCGGTCGAAAGGAATGTAACCAACTGCTCAAGCTGTTGACGCGCTTCAAGATCTCCCGTTTCAATCGTGCGCGCCCCTTTGACTGCTCTTTCGAGGCGACGCGGGATAGCTGTGGCGCCTGCGGGGAAAGATGGTTCTGGCACGGTTACTTCAACGTTTGAATCGAGGCTTTCTTCGGTGGGTTCGCTACTCGACGCCACAGATTTGATGCCTCGTAGTGCATCGAGAAGGTCTTTAGGCTTAGGTCTTTCAGGGTCCATAATTATAGTTTATTTTTTTCTACCCACGCTTGTAATGTTGATAATATCTGAGGGGTAAGTGTCGAATCGTTCTTAATTGTTTCGTGCATCGTCGCCATTGCTGCAGCATATGTTGCTGCGTCCTCAGCAATGTGACTCATCTTTGATGTGATGTTGCCACCGCCCTTTTCGCTTGCATGTCTGATCTTACCGTATGCAATTGCAGTTGCGTCGCGCAGCAATTCCAGTCTGTAAGCAGTGTCAGCGAGTTTCTCGGCAGAATTTGAGAGGGCTACGTTGACACGTGATACTTCGGCGGGGGCCTTGAGTATTTCGATTACAGTACGAAGCTCGGCATCCACAAGATTCGACAGTCGCGCTTCGACAAGAGGAGCCCACCTTTCCGTTGTCGGAGTTGCTCCATCGTCATATACGAGTTCAAATAAAAGCGAAAACGATTCGGCGATGAGATTTTCATATCTTTTTTCAGCTTCACCAAGTCTTACTCGCATACTTTCGAGTTGTTGTATGGTCGCCGGGAATCGCTCGTTGCTCGGTACCCAGCGATTTATGATGTTTTCGCGAGCGCGCCGCGCTTTCTCGCGAGCGCCCTCGAGGTCTCTTATAAGAATAAGAACGCCAGCGAGCGTTGCTGCATCGACTGCTGTACCCTCGATACTCATCTCCTTGAGAGCCTTATCCAAGATAAACAAGCTCGCTTTTGCCGATTCTGCATCGTTAGTGCGATTGACTACCGAGGCTTCGAGGCGACGTAGTGCTTCAGCTTTTGCTTCGGTCATCTGGGACTGGTAGACACCGGTAGGAATATCAGGGTGTTCGAATTCAGGAAGCTCATCCTCGAATACGTTTAGGAGGCTTGTTTTTCCATAGGTGAGGCGGGCGAAGGTTAGGTCAACTATGGTGCGCAGATCATCATCACGCGCGTTGAATATACCTTGTGCGGTGAAAACACGCGCGACTTTTGTGTATTCGTCGGATCTGCGGTACTCGGTAAGTTTTTCAGTCGCTTTTCTTTTCTCGTCACTTCCTACTTCCTTTTGTGCTGCAATATTTCGCAAAGTTTCCATATGGGAAATCGGCAGCTTGCGTTGCGCAAGGGCAGCGTAGGCGTTGGACTCCTGCAGTTCGGTGTATTGTCGCCTGAGGGTGGCCCGTGTAGCCTCGTCGGCTTCCTTTTCAATCATCGTTCTCAAGCGACGCTCGCGTTCCAGTACCAAAAATGTTTCGAGGTGTTCCTGGAGAAGTTCGGTGTCGATCTCATGCCCGTCGAATGTCTCTTGATCGTATTTCTCTTTAAGAACACCGAAACTTATCAATGCCCAATATGCGTTAATGGTGCGATTACGTGTTTCGGCGCGTGTGTCTTCGCTGTGTATGACTTTTTTTAGTTGCGCGCCAAACGATTGCGCGAACCGGGCCACCTCAGCATTTTTGAAATCGTTGTTGGTGAGTGCGGTGGCAAAATGAAACAAACCGATGTCGACACGTCCAGGGTGTTCGAGATAGGAAGCCCGCACTTCTCGAGGCATGAGTGGCAAATCTTTTGGTTGATGCCATCGATCGTTCTGTACAGCAATGAGTACGGGGAGCCCATAAATGTATCCGTGCGAGCGCAACGCAGCTAAAATGTTCTCGCGTACATCACTAGGAGCTTGGTCAAGCCTTGCCGCCTCTTCCGGATCGGTAACATACTTTGCAAGATCAAGTGGAAGGTGCTGAAGAATTTTCTTCTCCTCATCTCCATGCTGTTTGACATGCTGTTCCCATATATGTTCGCGGATTTGCAAAATACGTTCACTGTGCAAAGCAAGCTCCAGTTGAATTTTTACAAGCCGTTCATTTTCTGCAATCTCATCTTCTGTGTGGGGTGTTTCGTGAAATTTGGGTGTCTCAACGCCGATAACATACGGAAGCAAATGAGCCGGTACTTGGGCATTAAGTTTCGTCTCGCGACGCATGAGCGCGAGTGTTTCTTTTGCGTAGGGAAACGCGGCGTAGGATTCTAACGCCTTCGCGTACGGGTCATGCTTCGGAGACTCCGCTTTAGAATGTCTTGCAAAACGTTTGGGTTTTCGTTTTGGAGTCTTCTTGTCGCGTGAACCGCCATTCTCTAGATCGCTAGCCATGTAAGAATTATATCAACGACAACCGCTTTTTTCTTCAAATCAATGTGGAAAAGCAATGGTACAATCGATGCATGCAACACCCCGAGGTGCGTCCTGGAGAAATTTTTTTGTCAAACATTGCCGAAAGCGATTTGCCACTTCTTGAATCGTGGAAAACAAAACGTCTTGGTACCAAAGCATACGACGGTGCAGGAGAGGTGCTTACTGATGAGTATGTCCCCGTATTTGTGAGTCTTGAGGAATATCGTACGCGGTATGGTCCACATACGATGTATGAGTAGCGAAGCCTCACCCGATTCAAAATCGCCGCCTCCAGTACCCAAAAAAGAACGCATACCGCGGTCAAAAAAATTTGACACCATCCTCAACTTGCCACGCTTTTTTTCGATACTCCATCGTGCGACAGAAAAAAAGAGCCGAGAACTTGCAAGAATGCGTCCGGAATTATCTGAATTTGTGGGAAGGGATGTCATCGAGTTTGACCCTACGAAACCACAGGAGAAGCGTATGCTCCCGGGAATTGTCGTGCATCACGATGCAAAAAACAAAGCCCATTTCCACAAAAAATACGACCCAGAACTGATCGCTTTCCACGAGGCGCAAGTGAGAGCTGCAGAAGAAGGCATCGCGCGCGATAGTGCAGAGAAGCCAAAAAGAGTGCAAAAAAGTGAGCAGAGGAACAAGGAAATTTCGGAAGCCATGGAGGCGATGATGGTTGACGTTGCGCCGATGATTTTTGGGTCGGGTGCTGAAGTGGTGATGCAACCAACATATGGTGACATCAAACAATACACCGATCTTGTGGTTGTGTTTCGAGATAAGGAGCGAAATGTCGAAGATATGCTCGCACTCGACATTACGTTTTCATGGAAAGATGCAGTGCATGTCAAAAAGGCCGTGCGTGGCGTAAGCGGCGCACTTCAAGGCGAAATGCAGCGATTGAATTACGTGCGCATACCCACGAAAGACTTCGATCCCGAAAAACCCACGTACGAGTATGTGCGTACGCGCAATGTGCCGCATGTGGTCTTGCCTTTGGGGTTACTTGCAACACTGACCTTGCTGGATAAATGGTCACGAAACGAGCGTATAGCGATGGAGTATCATCCTAAGCGGCGCGCGCTTCTCGAGAATCTGTTTAGGCAGCTCGAGACTCGATCATATGCGTCGCAATGGAAAAACATACAAGAAGAGAAGGAGGTGACTGAGGGACAAAAACAGCGCGAGGTTATTCATCGGATAATGCGGCGCATGGCACACGAGTTACAAAAAATGGGCGAAGGGCGACGACATATCGACTTTGCGATCGCGAGTGCCAATAAGCATGCAGGAGGTGGTGTTCATGAGATCTCCGTACTTTCTAAGGCACAAGAGGCGCAAAAAGCGCACGAATTGCGCAATAGAATGAAGGCAACAAAAGATCTGGCAAGCGACCCGAAAGTAGGAGTCGCTCGGCCTCCTGAGGCGTCAACACCATCGTTGTCGGAAGCCGCGCCTGTTGGCGATGAGGAAATTCTTGAATTAGGGGAGCCACTCGAAGATAAAGCGGGAGGTGCAAAAGAAGTTTCAGCGACACCCGGTATGACTTTTGATGTGATAGCAGAAAAAATCGTGACCGGTAAGGCTTCGCTCGACGATGCGCGCGTACAGCAGGCAGTACGAGACGGCGTGTTAAGTATTCACGAGACCACGCAATACGATCCGATTGCGGGAGGCGGTTTGAATATACAACACCCGCGCAAGGTAGTAGTGCTCAAATCCCGCATGCCCGGTGATGAGATAGAAATCGTAATAGCCAAAGAAGACGTGTTTTTGAATAGTGACGAGCCTCCGGCGACACCTATGTACGAACCTCTTACGCCGCTTGAATATTGGACGCATGATGTCCCACAGAGAGAAACGCAAGAGCTTGCTGCGTTACTTCCAGTAATACAAGAGCTTGTGGAAGTGGTTGAACAGCGTAGGGTATTACTTGAGAAGCTTGCAAAAGTGAAATCTCGAAAAAAGTAGAGATTAGCCAGCACTAAAGAATACAATCACTGCTCGAGGCAGGTTAGATTACGACAACTTTACCGTTTAAGGTAGTGGCGAAACGCATTGACAGGTCGGGGAGTTTGTTGACTAAATGTTTTTTTAGTTTATAGTAATGGCGGAGCATAGGGCTCCATTCAATAGGCCACCAAAAAAGGAGAGTAGCCGATGGCTACCAACCTCTTTTACCTTGACCTCCGCAACCGGAAGGAAGATGGGACTCCCCGTCTTTTTCCGGGGATGAAACCCTCGGTTCTGCGCGAATCAGGGAGCGTACAGCTCGCCCTGGTTTTGGGGGGCTTCCAGAAGGGAGGCACCTTGAGGCCGGGATCGCTGACGATCCCATTCGCACCAGGCTCCGACGGGCCCATCATCCGCGACGGGGACAAGGTATACGCGGCCGACTTCGGTCCCCTGGGACCCAACGACGAGACCACCGTCATGAGGAGGCTCCTCGACGAGCCCGCAGCAGCATCGTATGTCCTGCTGCGGACCGGCATCAAGCCGGATCCTTTCGGTGGTATCCTGGCGGACCTTCAGTCCATCGGTGGGGTCGGATCCGGGTTGCGTCTGTGCGACCACGGGTCTGTCTCCTTCCATTTTGGCACTGGAGTCCAAGCAACAGCCGTAGCGACGGTGAAGGATGCGGACTTCGGGAAGGTTGCGGCCGAACAGGTCGCCGCCCTCGTGGTCAACCGCTCGGGTCTTCTGGGCGGCATGCTCCTCTACACGTACGTGCTGTGGAAGCTCGTTGACGACAGTGTGGTTCTCGCTCGGGACATCGACGGAGTGATCTGTCGAGTGGTTCGCGAGAAAAGCCGCGTCTCTGTCGTCGACGCTTCCGGCTACCAGGACTACGCCGATACGCTGTTCGCACGCGCGTAAGCGCACCAGATCGAACAGCTCGGCATCACCCGCCGCGGACACTCCGCGGCGGGTTCTTTTTATACACAGAGTTTCATACTGCACTTACCATAACTCACGTACAATGCACACATGAGCTCAGAAGCGCCTGGTGGAGAGAGGCCAAAAGTAACATGGAGATATACATCAAACGACCAAGGCTTCTTCTATGTGTTCTCTGACGGTAGAGATCCTGTAAGAGTTCCTCCAGAAAATATTCCAAGAACTAGCTTGGGTACGGCTGTTGTTACGTTAAGGCCACCTGAAGGGTTTACTGATGGGGATTTTGAAAGTGGAGTGAGTAGTGTGCCCGCAACTTCGAGCGAAGAGAGGCCACGAACAGGTACTCCTGCAGAGAAAAAGGTGCCAAGCTCAGACGACACACCTGTTTCTGATGAAGTTCGAGAAGAGTCACAAAGAAATTTACGCAGAGTACTGGAAAAAGTTGATGTTTCTCCTGAGCAAAAAAAACTCTTTGAGAAAAGGATAGACGATATTAAAACAACTTTCGAAATCATTGCTTTGCGGCATGAAATAGATCACTTTCCAGAAAAAAAACGATTGCGAGCAAGGAAAAGCGCAAGCGAAATCGAAAGTGGAACAGACCGGCCTATACGCAGCACGGGAATTACTAGAGACGCTGAGACTGGAGCCGAGATTGGGGGAATAAAAGCAGGGATCGAAGCGGTCCTGGAGAGTATGAAAAAGCAGAATGACTTGCTTAAGCGCTTGATTGAAAAAAGCACTTCGGGAACATCAGAGGAAGCGGAGACATCGCCTAGAGATCGAGGAGGTGCAGGTGGGGGTTCAGGCGGAGAGACACTTCGTCGCTATAAAGGTTTGGGGAAAAAGAAAGAAGAAGCGCCAGAAATGAGTGCGGAAGAAATTGAAAAAGAGGAAAAGAAACTTGAAAAACTTGAGCGCCAAATTGAAGCGCTTGTGATAGCAGCCGCAACACCAGGCACGCCGACAGCCGAGTTGAGAAAAAAAAGAAAAGAGTTAAATGCGGAAGCGAAAAAATTAAGGGAGCGTAAGAAGCGCCGAGAGGAAGTCGCGGCTGTTCCTGAAAGCATGAAGCCGCTCTTGAGGCGACTACATGCATTTGAGGACGCTTCAAAGGAAAGGCTTACGTCTGTTTCAACGGTTCCTCCTGTGAGTACGCCGATTGGCGTTTCCGAAGCACTGCGCGCAGCGATTACGCGTAAACCAGAAAAGAAAAAAAGAGGTCTCTGGAATTGGATAAAAAAACTTTTCGGCCTAAATCGTGAAGATGCGGAAAAACCCGGCGCGCCTCCCGCGGTGAAAGCACTGGTTAGCCGAGCAGAAGCTCTTGAGACGGGAGCCATCAAACCCATAACTGAGAGCTCGCCGGGTGCGGCAGTGGTGATCGAGAAAGCGAGAGAAAGTATTAAGCCGCTGTGGAAGCGTATTGCAATTGGCGCGGCAACTGCCGCAGGTGTTGGTTTGGCAACTGCAACACTTGCCGGTGCTTCCCCCGCGCTACCGATTGTTGCTGGATGGGCTTTGCGTGGTGCGGTGGGTTCTGCACTGGTGGTAGCAATGCAGTCATGGGCTCAGCGCAGTAACTCACCACTCGCGAATTGGATCAAACGCAATCCCGTGAAATCGTCACTTGTCTCTAGTGTCGGACTCGGTCTTTTGTTTGGGTATTTCCCGCAGATCGCGGAAGGCACTGCAGCGGTATTAGAGCGTACTGGTGAAGCGATTCAACAAGGATTTCAGAGTGCGTCGGAATCACTTGAGCCTGTGCTGCAAAACGCGCACGAGGCGGCACAAGGAGCGATTCATAACGTTTCTGAAAGGTTTGGCGCTGCCGCTTCTGCTTTTTGGGATCCCAGTAGCAGTGGGGGTCCGCCAATCTCACTAATGCATGACGATTCTATAATTGCGGCTTCGTGTGGTGCCGAAATTTCACGATTGGAAGGTGTGGTTGCAGGTATGGGGGACAAGATTGATGATTTGCGCGCCGCAATCACCGCGTCAGCGGGAGATATGTCCATTGTTGATCAGTATTTGGGTGCGAACGAAGTACCTGCTGGGTTTGGAGAAGTTACTACAGAAACAGACATACCGGGCACAGAATATGGAGCCCCAGGCGAACCGGGGGGTGCGCCGGAGGGGATCGGTAGCGATTCAACAGGAAGCGAGGATGACGCTTTTGTGCGCAAAATCGAAGAAACATTGCGTGACCTACCTTCCACCCCAGAGCCTACTGCGGCAGGCGAACTGGTTTCTGAGGCGGACGATGTGATTTCTAAAGCGGCGGAGTCTTCCAATGTACTCGTTCCGGAAGGAAGCCAAACTGCGCAGTATGGGCTGTGGCGGTATATGGATCTTGCGCTGTGGGACAAAGCAGACTCATTTTTGTCAGAAGGAATGAGTGCGGTCGGTGCTGTGCTTCCTGAGAATTTGCAGCAGTCATTTAATCAAGCGGTGTTTAAGACGCTTGTTGAGAATCCGGAGCTGAAGGATCTGTTGAGTTCTACCATTGAGATCGAACAAATTGGTAGCAAGTTTATGAGCTCTGTACAGCCTGGAGACATGTTTAGTTTTGGAAAACTTTTTGCAAGCCAAGAATTCGTCGATCGACTTACTGAAACAATTGCCCATGATGGGGACTTTCGCTCGCTGCGTCTCGAAATCGCCGACCAAGTAGGTGGAAGCGTGCGGGGATCAGTCGATCGACTCTTGAATGCTATTGGAGAGAAAGCGAGTTTATTTGTTAATTCACGATAAGGAGAAAACAGTATGGATCTAAAAACCTTACTACGCGACGATTGGGCACAAGCCGCTCTAAAAGAATTGAATGCCGAACAAGAGGCACCAGAAACGCAGGCGGCAATTATTGCGCAGTTGGGTGAAAATGTGTACATGCGGGTCACTGCTGAGGTAGTAAAGCTTTTGCCAGAAGAAAAACGGTTCGAGTTTGCAGAGCTTATGGATTCAAATCAGCCTAAGGCGCTATACGATTTCCTGTACCCATACATCCCGAACCTCGATTTGTTTGTAAAGGAAGAGATGCGTAAAGAACTTGATGCAACAAAGGCGCTGATGCAGGCGGCGTAGACTTTCGTGCGGTAGAATACACACCATGCTTCGCTCGGTAGAAATCACCGGATTCAAGTCGTTTGGAAAAAAAGTCGAGCTTACATTCGAATCTCCTATTGCAGCAATTGTGGGCCCAAATGGAAGTGGGAAATCGAATGTCGCCGAGGCGCTTCGGTTTGTGCTGGGCGAACAGTCGATGAAGTCGTTGCGTTCGAAAAAAGGCGAAGATCTTATCTGGGGCGGCTCTGCAGCGCTCCCGCGGCAAAATAGGGCGTCGGTGAAAGCGGTGTTTGATAATTCGTCACGCCGTCTGGATATTGATTTTGAAGAAGTGGCGATCGAACGCATTGTGTATCGCGATGGTCAAAATGAATACGTGCTTAACGGAAGTGCCGTCCGGCTTAAAGATGTGATTCGGCTTCTTGCCGGAGCAAATATTGGCGGTTCAGGATATCAGATCATTTCACAAGGAGAGGCAGATCGTATTTTAAATGCTTCGCCCCGAGAGCGGCGCGAGATGGTTGAGGATGCGCTTGGGCTTAAGCTGTACCAGCATAAAAAAGCTGAAAGCGAACGTAAGCTCGAGGAGACAAAAGAGAATATAGAAAAAGTAGAATCACTGCGCCGAGAACTTGCCCCGCATCTGAAGTTTTTGCGAAAACAGGTGGAGCGTATCGAAAAAGCACGCGATTTAAAAGAAGAGCTTGCAGCAAAACTTGCCGACTATTTGGCACGCGAAGACGCGTGGATTGTTGCAGAAAAAACGCGGCTTACCGATGAACGGGATGCGCTTACACATACGCATCAATCAGTTGTCGCACACACAGCGCCGACGCCATCGGCGGCACCTAAAGAACGCTTGGAAGAGATTCGCGCGGCCGAGCGCGCACTTGAGACGACACGGGCGAAGCGTGAGGAAGTGATGCGTGCACTTGGGCGGGCGGAGGGAGCACTTGATTTGGTGAAGAAAGCTGCGGGGCCGGTCTCAGTTCCTACTGAGCGCGCTTCTGGTTTTGCACGAATCATAATGCGTTTCGCGGAAACCGCACTTTCTGCGCCTGATCATGGTGTGGCGCGCGAACATATAGCGCGCATCAGAGATGAGGCGGAACAATTTATGCGCGGTATTGAAGGTGGCGCGGAACATGACCAAGAGCGCATGAAAGCAGAGCATCATGTCGCAGAGTACGCACAAGAACTTGCGCGCTTACAGGAAGAGGAGCTGGTGCATACAGAGCGAGTGCGCGAACTTGAACGAGAACGTGATCAGGCGCGAGAACACGCGCATGAAGTAGAACGCGCGCGTCTTACCGCGGGAGCGGAGTTAAAGGAGCTTGAAGGGCGTCTTCGTGACGTTGAGCGTAGTTTGGAGCTTGTTGCTCATGCGAAACAATCGTTTGAAGAGGAAGTGCGAGAAGGTATCGCGCTTATTGGCGCAGCGATTCACGAATGGCATAAAGGAGAAGTGCCGCACGGGGCGCTCACGGAACCACGGCACGAGCAAGAAACGCGACGGAAAGCCATCGAACGTCTTAAGATAAAAATAGAAGAATATGGCGCAGGAAACAGTGAGGAGGTGATGAAGGAATTCAAACAAACACAAGAGCGCGATGTGTTTTTGGAACGGGAGTTAGGTGATTTGTCACAATCAGAAAAGAATTTACGCGAAATCATCAAAGAGCTCGACCAAAAGATGGACGAAAAATTCACCGAGGGTTTGGAGCGAATCAATGAAGCACTGATGGCGTTTTTCACACGACTGTTTGGCGGCGGAAGTGCAAAATTGGTAATTGAAAAACCGGAACGGAAAACGATTGATCCTGATGCTGCGGAGGAGCTTGCTGCAGTAGAGGAAGAATTTGAGATTCCCGCTGAACGCACCCCCATTGCTGGTTTGGCAGTGTCGGTGCAGCTGCCTCGCAAGAAAGTGCGCGGACTCGAAGTCTTGTCTGGGGGTGAGCGAGCGCTTACGTCGATCGCAATGATTTTTGCCATGTCTCAGGTGAACCCGCCACCGTTTTTGATTCTTGATGAAACCGATGCTGCGCTTGATGAGGCAAACTCACGGCGTTATGCAGACATGATCATGGAGTTAGGAAAACGCAGCCAACTCATTCTCATTACTCACAATCGTGCAACGATGTCTGCAGCGGGGGAACTCTATGGGGTTACCATGGGCCAAGATGGTGTGTCGCGCCTCCTTTCAGTCAAGCTTGCCGAAGCGGAGCGAGTAGCGAAATAGTTATTCTAAGTCTAGGCCCCATTCGATCTGCCGTGATTCAAGATCCGCGCGTAGGAGTTTGATTTGTACGCGGTCACCCATCCGATAGGCCTTTTTTGTGCGCGAGCCAACGAGTGAATAGGAGCGCGCTTTGAAATCGTAATAATCGTCTTGAAGCAAGGAAACGTGCACGAATCCTTCGGCACGTGTTTCTTTCTCGGCGATGTAGAGGCCGTGTTCGGTAACGCCAGTGATCGTGCCTTCAAATAGAGTGCCGATTTTGCTCGTCATGAATTCGACTTGTTTGTATTTAATCGATTCACGTTCTGCTTCTACCGCGGCAACTTCTCGTTCCGATGCCGCGAGTGCCGCGCGCTGGTACGCTGCCAGTTCTTCAGTGGAGAGTGGTTCATTGTGGAGGTGCGATGCAAGAATGCGGTGCACCATCATATCGGGGTAGCGACGAATCGGAGAAGTAAAATGGGTGTAGTGTTTGAAACTGAGTGAGAAATGACCAATATTTTTGTGACTATAGACTGCTTTCGCCATGGAGCGCAGTGTTGCCATTTGAATTACCGCCTCTTCCTGAGTGCCGCGCACGGTTCGTAGAAGTGTGTCGATGTCGCGTGATTCAATTTGCCGCCCTTCCTTGCCAAGATCATAGCCAACTGCTTTAAGAAAAATGCGCAGCTCTTCCAAACGATCATGGTCAGGCGAGTCGTGGATACGGTAAATGAACACTTGCTCCGCAGGTTTTTTGCCTTTGACGTGGTTCGAAACCCACTGCGCGACTTCTTGGTTTGCGAGGAGCATCCAGTCTTCGATGACACGCATTGTCTCGAGTCGTTCTTTCACATAGGCGCGAACCGGCTTCCCGTGTTCATCGAGTTCGAATTTCACTTCGTCGGTATCAAATGAAAGCGCACCTTCTTGTTCGCGTTTACGGCGTAGCTTCTTTCCAATTGTGGCGAGTGTCTCAAGCTCTTCTTTATATTCAGGTGAGTTCCCGTCGAGTACCTGCTGCGCTTCGCGATACGTAAAGCGCCGGTTCGAGTGAATGATAGATTTGCCAAACCATCGCTCAAGAATCCGGCCATTCATGTCTACCGTAAACACTGCAGAAAAAGTGAGTCTGTCTTCGTTCGGGCGCAGAGAACAGAGGTCGTTTGAAAGCACTTCGGGGAGCATGGGAATTGTTCTGTCCACCAAATAAATAGAGGTACCGCGTGTGCGGGCTTCGCGGTCAAGCGCAGTATTGGGGCGCACGTAGTGGGTTACATCGGCAATATGAACGCCAATTTCGTACGTGTCTTCGGAAATTTTTCGCACGGAAAGCGCGTCGTCAAAATCTTTCGCGTCGTCAGGATCGATGGTAAACGTGGTCACTGCACGAAAATCACGACGACGCGCGATTTCTTCTGCGGACATGCCGCGTGTACGGTTGAGTGCTTCTGCTTCATACTCGACTTCTTTTGGAAATTCAATACTCATGCCGCGCGCAAGTACTGCAGCACGCATTTCAGTCTCGTGTGCTCCTGCGGTGCCGATTACTTCAATAACGGCGCCTACAGGGTCGGTGCCCGGAACCCAACGCGTAATACGCACAATGACTTTGTCTTTTTCGGTAGCCTGCGCGGCTTCTTCGGGAGGGATGCGGAGCGTGGGGTAGAAGCGCGGGTCCGAGGAAATAAATTCGAAGCCACGCGCCGCCGAGTGCTTCAGCGTTCCTACGTACGCTTCTCGTGCGCGCTTAATAATTTCGATCACGGTGCCTCGTGTCCGCTTTCCCCGCCCGTGCGAAGTGATTGCAACTCTCACCTCATCACCGTTAAGGGCAGTGTTGAGCTCTTCGTGCGGGATTTCAATATCAAGCTCCAGATCTTCATGGGGAAGATACCCGACGCCACGGCGCGTGACATCAATGACACCGTGTGCCTGCAAGTCTTTTTTGGGCATACAAGAAGCATAGCAAACAAAACCCTAATACACGTAAGGTCTTGACAGATGCTATTAAATATAGTAAAAGCTTGGCGGTGCCCGCATGGGCGGGTTGAAAAATGGAGTATTGAAAATGGGGCAGACTCTTCTTAGTGCTGGTACGCTCAGCAAAAGGGCACTGGGGTACAGCATAGGGTGGGACAGCAAGCTCTTCGAAGGGGTCGCTTTGACGCTCGAGCATCCGCTCACCCGGAATCGGCCGGCGCTCTTTGTGGGCGAGCGGTTCGTCCTTCGGGATAGCCGCGTCGAGCACGGAGTTGAACGAGGGTGTGAGTATGTAAAAGAGGGCAGCACTATCGGCATTGCCAAGCGAGTCGCGCTTGAGGAGCGCATGACGCAAAGCGGCGGCCGGATGTTGCTGCTCGTGTACCCATCTTCTGAGACGTCGCTTCTCTTGCACGTCATCACCCACGCACCGGCGCGGTATGTTCCAAAAGAGCGCCTCCAGACGGTGGTGGCGGGTGATGCAGATGTACGTATGGAGAGCCAGGGTGAGTGGCTCCTCTCGTTTGAGAGAGATGGGCAGTACGCTGACATCATGTATGTCGACGGGCGAGTTGTGCGCATTGCTCGGGAGGGAGGGACGCTCGTCACTGATGCGCTCTCCCATGAAGAGCAGGCAGATGTTCGCATCGCGGAAGTACTCACCATGCTAGCGGCAGCCAAAGAGTGCGACGGAGATCAGAGGGTGAAGCGTGAAGACTTCGCACTTCACCAGCTTGTCAGCATGCTCGCAGTTGCCGGGCGGAACAAGTACGTCTTTGCGAAGGCTTTCGAAATCCTCGAGGAGTTCGCGTGGGATGTTGGGTTGCGCAAGGCAGTGCAAGAGCATGCGGTTTCTGTGCTGCGGAGAATTTCTTCGGAACACGCGATGCGCATCAATGTCGCGCATACTCGTGACGTGGGAGTTCCTGCCGAACAGGTGCGCGTGCAGTCGCATGATGCTGCCCTCAAGCGCGCGAAAATCAAGAAGAGGAGGGAGGAGAATCGCGCCAATCGTCTTGCTGCTCAGCCCGCCAAGGGTATGAGCAGCGGGGGTGGGCAGAAAAAGAAGAAGTAAACGCCTTGCTAGGCGAATTTCGGGCCCAGGTCATCCTGGGCCCTTTTTGTTGCTTGATTTTTTTATACTGGCGTGTCATAATTTTAACGGATAAAACGACAGGCAGCAAAAAATCGAAAGGAATCAGCATGAGAATATTGATGATGCTGGCGTGTTTCGCGGTATTCTTCACCGTGAATGACTCGGCGCGAGCCGAGTCGACTTTCGGCGAACGCCGATACGAAGAGATGGTGAAGTCGAAGAAGAAGGCTCATACTACTTTGCGTGCCCCGACTGCTGAGCGCATTCGGCGACCCGCCTCTGATCCTGACCCGCGTACTCGGCGACCGACCCTACTCGGTATGCCCGAGGAACTCCCTCCTCTCGGAGTTCCGGTGGTCGTGGTCGACCTCGAGCAGCAGACGCTTGCCGCATACCATCCAAGTGGCGAGCGTATGAAGGCGCAGAGTACGACTGGAGAAGTGGTGTCGGTGGTGGCTCCCATTTCTTCTGGGCGCCGCGGCTTCGCGACTCCAACGGGGTCGTACAAGATAGCGATGGTCGACGAGAATTATGTATCGGGGAAGTACGATGCTTCGATGCCATTCTCGGCGTTCATCGATCATGGTGCCGACGGAAATCGGCTCCATGACGGCTACGCCCTCCACGCCGGGAATGTGAAGTACGGCTGGGCAAGCCATGGGTGCATCCGGGTCCGCCCCGACTGGGCTGAGTTCCTCTTCAGGAACGTGTTCGTCCCGTATAAGCACGAAGCGGTCGTCGTCATCGTCGAGAGTCTCAGCGATCTCGACGAGGAACTTGTTCACGCTGAGATTCGTGCTTTGGACGCGGAGACCGCTTCCAACTAAAGCACGGCATAAGTTCGGTCCGCCCTGAGAAGGGCGGACCGTTTGTATTTGTTTGCCATCCGCCTCACCAAATGACGGCGTAGCCAACGATGCCCAGGATCACGAGCACGGTGATCCAAGTTATTGTATTGGCTGACAGTTGACTCACCTCCTTTGGGGTTTGGGTGGAACTGGAACTATTAGATACCTAGATACGCATTACTGCAACTATTGCATGTACAGTGATTCCCTGGTACAGTAGCGCGCGTATGTTAAAGATCCGAATGCAGAGAACTGGCCGCAAGAACGACCCCAGTTTTCGTGTTGTTGTAGGAGAGCACACTATGGGCCCGAAGAGCGGTCGTTTTCTTGAAAAGTTGGGTTTTTACGATCCGCACACGAAACAACAAACACTTAATAAAGAGCGGATCGAGTACTGGATTTCAAAAGGTGCTCAAGTGTCGGAGTCTATGCATAACATGCTGATTAATGCGAAGATTCTTTCTGGGAAGAAAATAAACGTTTTACCTAAAAAGTCACCGCCCAAAAAAGAAGATAAAGAAGAGGCTGCTGTAGCAAGCGCGGCCCCCGTTGCTGCTGCGGAAAAAGCAGAAGAATCAGAAGCTGGACAGAGTGGAGGTGACACTGGGGCAACAGACGCAGGAGGTGCCGATGGTGCATCTGCGTAATCCTTTTAGCCACATTGACCTCAAAAGGCTCACCGATACAATGGAGCGTGAGGATGTGCGCGTCCGTTTAACCGAACTAACAAGACTGCATGGAACGAGATCAAGCTTTTTTGGAATACGTAGTTAAGGCGCTAGTTGATAGTCCTGATCAGGTGAAAATTAACCGTACCGTCGATGAGATGGGAGTACTTTTGACGCTTGAGGTAGGGAAAGACGATATGGGCAAAGTCATTGGCCGGGCAGGAGCAACTGCAAAAGCAATCCGCGTATTATTGCGTGTCGTGGGTATGAAGCACGATGCGCGTGTCAATCTCAAGATTAATGAGCCGGAAGGTGGTGCGCGCCCTGATGCGCCTGCACGAGAAAAGACTGTGGATGAGGCGCTTGCTGATCTAGAATCATAACACTCTCCTTGGAGGCTAGAGATTTTAAAAGAGAAACCGGCGCCCTCGCCGGTTTCTTTCCGAAGGGTGCCATCAGTTTGCGATTGATTTTTTACCTCACAAATGGTAAAAGTCAATTAATGATACATTTCCACATCGTCACGCTATTCCCCGAGGCAATTGCACCGTATCTTGAGAGTTCAATTCTGGGGCGTGCCCAAAAAAGCAGGCACATAAAGATCTCTTACTACAATCCGCGCGAGTATACCGACGACAAATGGAAGCGGGTGGACCGTAAACCATACGGCGGCGGGCCGGGAATGGTGATCGAACCGGAAGCAATGTTGCGTGCAATAGAAAAAGCAACAAAAGGTGTGCGCGGCGCGATCGTTTTGTTTTTTTCGCCAGGGGGTGAA
Source organism: bacterium (assembly GCA_038128225.1). Classification (GTDB taxonomy): domain Bacteria; phylum Patescibacteriota; class Minisyncoccia; order Phycocordibacterales; family UBA2100; genus JAYPJF01. Next base: position 315,450 of record JAYPJF010000002.1, on the reverse strand, counting down.
CAGTTCACTGGCGCGCATGCAGAAAAATATGCTCAGAAAAAACATGTGGTTCTTATTTGCGGTCGGTATGAAGGAGTCGATGCGCGCGTGGCGCGCATCACCGGTGCGCTCCCGATAAGCGTCGGGCCATACGTCCTTACCGGAGGTGAACTGCCAGCTGCTACGGTGATTGATACGATCGCGCGGTTTGTTCCTGGGGTGCTTGGCGATGAAAATTCATTAGAAGAAAAACGGCACAGCACGCATTTTTCAAAAGGTGAGCAACAAAAAGCGAGTGCGAGCCATGACGTCTACACGCGACCCGAGGTGTTTGTCTGGAAAAAGAAGAAATATTCGGTGCCGAAAGTGCTTCTTTCGGGTGATCATGCGGCGATAGAGCAATGGAGACAACAAAAATCTGATACACAGGTACGCAAACAAAAAGTTTGACGCAACTCTAAATCGTAGTTAAATGGCAAAGGACCGGCAAAGGGGTAGAACCTGGAGACCGGTTCTTCGATAGAGGTGGAGGAATGGTATGCCTCAGAAACCCAAGGCAAGGAAAGCGAAGCACCGCCCGACAAAAGAGGAGATGAGCAACAGCGAACGCGATCGCTTCGCACGCGATTTTGCTCGTCGCCGAATCGAGCGGGAAAGTCTTCGCGGCGAGGCTTTGGTTGTGTCGTGGGTGAAGGAAGGTTCCAGTGCTGAACTGTGGAACCGTAGAGGATAGGCTAGCCTATCCTGCTTCCGAAAACCCAGTATGCGCAGGCGGCCTTCGGGCCGCCTGCAACTTTTTCCACAGAAAGTTTTTTTGGTACTTGACACATATACCTATCAATAATAGAATCTCCGGCGTATCCTTTGACACGACTGAGTAATGCTTGGATAGTAAAGGTACGCTCGTGTTTCTCCTTTTTATAAAGAACTAAGAGCAACTTCCATGCGTCAGCGTGAACTTCCGCAGAAAGTGTTCGGGCGGTTTCAAAAGCCACTCATCGAGCTCCCCAATCTGGTGGAGCCGCAATTGCGTTCATTTAAAGAGTTAATCGAAAAAGGTGCTGCAACGGTGTTCCAGGAGTTTTCTCCGATTACCGATCATACGGCAAAAAAGTTCGAGCTTACCTTTTCACAATTTACGTTTGGCGAACCGAAGTGGGACGAATATTACGCAAAGCGCATGATGCGCACGTACGAAGCACCGTTGAGTGTTGTTGCAAAACTCCGAAATAAAACAACGGGTGAAGAAAAAGAGCAGGAAATCTTTCTTGCTGATTTTCCATGGATGACGGAGCACGGTACGTTCGTAATCAATGGAGTTGAGCGAGTCGTGGTGCCACAGCTCGCGCGCTCCTATGGAGTGTTTTTTGACGCGGTTCCGTACCGCGGCGTTAATTATTTCACGGCGAAGATTATTCCGCTTCGTGGTGTTTGGATTGAAGTAGAATCTGAACCAGATGGTTTGTACGTAAAAATTGATCGCAAGCGCCGATTTCCTATCACACAACTTTTCCGTGTTCTTGGTGCAAAAACTGAGGCAGATTTTGTTTCCCTCCTTGGTAAAGTGCCGCTTGCAGAAGAGATGATCAAAAAAACGCTTGCCCACGACACGGCACAGTCCCTCGACGAGGCATGTATTGAGATCTACCGACGCTTGCGTGATGGTGACATGGTTACCCCTGAGACAGCGCGCGACTACGTGAGCTCTATTCTTTCATCAGAGCGGTACGATCTTTCAGCGGTCGGGCGATTCCATTTCAACCGTCGCTTTGGTATTCCGACTGGAGAGAAGGATCTCGCCATGTTGACACTGTCACTCGACGATATGGTGCGCATCGTGAAGCATATTCTCACGTTGAATGCGGACAAAAATGCACGCCCTGATGACATTGATAACCTCGGTTTTCGCCGCGTGCGTTTTGTAGGCGAATTGCTTGAGCAAAAAATGCGCGTGGGCCTTTCTCGCATGAAGCGCAACATTCAAGATCGCATGTCGATGGTTGACACTGAAGCGACGCTGCCGACACAGTTTGTAAACCCGCGTCCGTTCGCTGCTTCTATTAAAGAATTTTTCACTTCGAACCAACTCTCTCAATTGATGGAGCAATACAACACGCTCGATGAAATGGAGCACTTGCGCCGCCTCTCGACACTTGGCCCTGGTGGGCTTACGTCGGAGCGCGCAGGTCTTGAAGTGCGCGACGTGCACTCGTCTCATTACGGACGCGTATGTCCCGTGCATACTCCTGAGGGTAAAAACATCGGGTTGGTATTGCACATGGCATTGTATGCACGACCGAATGAATTCGGAATTATCGAGACGCCGTATGCGAAAGTAAAAAACGGAAAGGTGACGGACGAGATCGTGTACCTCAACGCATTTGACGAAGAACAATATGCGATTGCGCACGCCGCGGTGGCGCGAAAAGAAGACGGGTCTATTGCATCGAAACTAGTTGAGGCGCGCGTTCATGGCGAGCCAACACTCGTACCGCGAGAAAAAATCGATCTTATTGAAGTAGCGACTAACCAGCTTTTCTCTGTGGGCACCTCTCTGATCCCGTTCGTTGAAAACGACGACGCTAACCGCGCGCTGATGGGTTCGAACATGCAGAAACAAGCTGTTCCATGTGTTATTCCCGCAGCTCCGCTCGTTGCAACGGGTGTTGAAGAGTCAGCCGCACGAGATTCAGGAAGACTGATTATTGCGCACGAAGCGGGTGAAGTTACGTATGTGGATGCCCGCACTATCAAAGTGGAGAATAAAGAAGGCAAAGAGCGTGTGTACGGATTGGTAAATTTCGCCCGCACGAATGGCTTTACAGTGTCCCATCAACGCCCGATTGTTTCTGTCGGAGATAAAATCAAACGTGGTGATGTGCTTGCGGATACCTCGGCGAGCGTCAATGGGCAACTCGCAATTGGGCAAAATATTCGTGTGGCATTTATGCCATGGTCAGGTGCAAACTACGAAGACGCGATCGTTGTTTCGGAGCGTCTTGTAAAAGACGGCCGGTTCACTTCTATTCACATGGAGGAGTTCGAATGTATCGTTCGCGATACAAAACTTGGTCCAGAAGTTACCACGCATGACATCCCAAACGTTTCGGAATTTAAACTTCGCAACCTTGATGAAGACGGTATCATTCGAGTCGGTGCAGAAGTGCGTCCAGGAGATATTCTTGTCGGTAAAGTGACTCCTAAAGGCGAGACGCAGCTGACTCCCGAAGAGCGTTTGCTCCACTCCATTTTCGGTGAGAAGGCGAAAGATGTAAAAGACACGTCGCTGCGCATGGAAGGTGGCAAGCGCGGCCGCATTATTGGGGTGAAGATATTCTCGCGCGAACAAGGCGACCAGCTCGAATCGGGTGTTATCAAACGCATTCATATCGAAGTAGCACAACTTCGGGCGATTTCAGTGGGAGACAAGCTCGCGGGTCGTCACGGAAACAAAGGGGTCATCTCTCGTATTCTTCCAGAAGAAGACATGCCGTATGATAAAAACGGTGAACCGGTAGACATTATTCTCACGCCACTTGGTGTTCCGTCACGTATGAACCTCGGGCAGATTCTCGAGTTGCACCTTGGTCTTGCGGCAGAAATGCTCGGATACCAAGCGATTGTACCTTCATTTGCGGGTGCGACTGAAAAAGAAGTGCGCGAAGAACTTGAAAAAGCAGGAATCAACGAGGACGGGAAGCGCACACTCTTTGATGGCCGCACGGGTGAGGCATTCGCCCAGCCAATCGCGGTTGGTGTTATGTACATGCTCAAACTTCACCACATGGTTGAAGATAAGATTCACATGCGCGCTATTGGTCCGTACTCACTTACAACACAACAGCCGCTTGGTGGTAAAGCACAAAACGGTGGTCAGCGTGTGGGGGAAATGGAAGTCTGGGCGTTTCTTGGATACGGTGCTGCGCACACACTTCGCGAAATCCTTACCATCAAGTCTGACGATATTCTTGGCCGCTCAGCAGCGTTTGAATCAATCGTGTTCCGCAAGCCAATTAAAGAAGGCGGCATTCCGGCGACCTTCAACGTGCTCGTACGCCACTTGCGGGGTCTAGGAATTGATATCTCATTTACCCAAAACGAAGAGTCGCTTACAGGGACTTACGAGCATAACAACTAACGCATATGGCACTCAAGAAAAAAGACACAATCCCACAACACTTTGACGAATTGCGCGTTTCGCTCGCGTCTCCTGAACGTATCCTCGATTGGTCACATGGAGAAGTGACAAAACCGGAAACGATTAACTACCGAACTCAGCGCCCAGAAAAAAGCGGTCTGTTTGACGAGAAAATTTTCGGCCCTGAAAAAGATTATGAATGCTACTGTGGCAAATACCGCGGCATTCGGTTTAAGGGTATTGTATGTGAAAAATGTGGCGTTGAAATTACACGCGCGATCGTCCGACGAGAGCGCATGGGGCACATTGATCTTGCCGCTCCTGTTGCACACATTTGGTTTTTGCGCGGCATCCCTTCACGTATCGCGCTTATGCTCGGGCTTTCAGCAAACGATGTTGAAAAAGTTGTCTATTTCGCAGGGTACATCGTTACGAAAGTACTGCCTGAAGAGAAAGCACGATTGCTCAAAGAGCTTGACCACGAGTTCCAACTCAAGGTTAAAGCCGCAAACAACGAAGATGAGCGCAAACGCCTTAAGGATTTGATGGCACAGGCAAAGCACGAAATAGAGTCAATCGTGGAAGGTTCGGTACTTGATGAGGCATCGTATCACGTTGCAGCAGTCAAATATGGAGCAATGTTTAGCGCAGAAATTGGCGCTGAAGCGTTGTATGCGCTCCTTAAAAAAACAGATCTTAACGCACTTGCCGCAGAGCTTCGCACCCAAGCTGAGGAAGCCAACGCGACCGATCGTGACAAGGCAAAGCGCCGACTCGCACTCATCGAAACTATGCAGCGTTCAAACGTGCGTCCGGAATGGATGTTTTTGACACGGTTGCCGGTTGTTCCACCTGCACTGCGCCCGATGGTTGCCCTCGAAGGCGGCCGCCATGCATCGTCTGATCTTAACGACTTGTATCGTCGCGTCATCAACCGCAACAATCGTTTGAAGAAATTGCTCACCATTCATGCGCCGGAGGTGATTCTGCGCAACGAGAAGCGTATTTTACAGGAAGCGATTGACGCACTTCTCGACAACTCAATGCGCAAAGGCGGCTCAACCTCGAGTATTCTCGGTGGTCGGCGCCGTGAACTTAAATCGCTTGCAGACTATCTCAAAGGAAAACAAGGGTATTTGCGTCAAAATCTTCTCGGTAAGCGCGTTGACTACTCAGGGCGTTCGGTGATTGTCGTTGGTCCAGATCTTCAACTCGACGAATGCGGTCTTCCGAAACATATGGCGTTGGAACTTTTCCGCCCGTTTGTAATTGCAGGCCTGATTGCGCGCGAACTCGCGTATAACATTCGCGGCGCAGGACGTTTGATCGAAGACGGTGTACCTGAGGTATGGGCGATTCTTGAAGAAGTAATTGAAGGGAAGTATGTGCTCTTAAACCGCGCACCGACTTTGCACCGCCAATCATTCCAGGCGTTTCGCCCAGTGTTGATCGAAGGTAACGCTATCCAACTTCACCCGCTCGTGTGTCCTGCGTACAACGCGGACTTCGATGGTGACCAGATGGCAGTGCACGTGCCACTTACTCCTGAGGCACAGCTTGAAGCAAAAGAGATTATTTCTGCAAACAAAAACATTTTGAAACCAGGTTCAGGCGATGTTGTTGCCGAGCCACGCCAAGACATGATTCTTGGCTGTTTCTGGATGACGCAAGAACTCGCAGGACTTAAGGGGGAAGGGAAAGCGTTTCCTTCGCCAAACGCAGCGATTACCGCATTTGATTTTGGCGATGTTGATTTGCGCGCAAAAATCAGAGTACTCCCGAGCGATAACCAAAAATACACGCATTTCAACGGTGGTGTGTTCGAAACCACAGTGGGTCGCCTCTTGTTCAACTCGTCACTGCCAAACGATTTCCCTTTTGTGAACGAGGAATTGACGAAGAAAAAAATGACCGGCGTCATCAGAAATTTGGTTGCGCGATACGGTCTTGAAGGACTTCCTGAGATTTTGAACAAAATTAAAGCGTTCGGATTCCGCTACGCAACATACGCGGGAATCACATGGAGCGCATCTGATGTGATCGTACCGAAAGAAAAAGAAGCGATTGTTGAAGAAGGCCGCACCGCGGTGCAGGAATTAACTAACCAGTACAACGAGGGTCTTCTCACTGACGAGGAACGACATCGCCTTGTGATCGAAAAATGGGCGAAAACCTCAGACCGTGTTCGCGAAGCAGTTGTCGGAAGTCTTAACCCGTTGGGCTCTGTGCACAACCTCATTATGTCGGGAGCACGTGGTTCTGTCGGCCAGCTTCACCAGATGATCGGTATGAAAGGCCTCATCACCAATCCGCGCGGTGAGACCATCGAGTTTCCCATTACGGCGTCCATGAAAGAGGGTCTTACACCGGCTGAGTACTTCATCTCGACGCACGGTGCGCGCAAAGGTCTTGCCGACACCGCGCTCAATACCGCACGAGCCGGCTATCTTACCCGCCGTCTGTTCGATGTTGCGCAGGACGTTCTTATTCTTGAAGAAAATTGTGGTACCAGAGAGGGTATTACGATTACGCGCGCACAGGCCGAGCAATTCGGTGGCTCGCTCGCAGAAGAGGCGCTTGGCCGTGTGCTTGCCGAAGATATCGAAGGCACTGATTTGAAGCGCGGGCACTTGGTTACACCATCTGATACGATAAAAATTAAGGAAAAAAATCCACCCGAGATTGTGTTGCGCTCGCCCATGTCATGCAAAACAATGCGCGGCGTTTGTCGGCACTGTTATGGCATCGATCTCACCACACAGGAGCTAGTCGATGTTGGTGAAGCGATTGGCGTAGTTGCCGCGCAAGCAATTGGTGAACCGGGCACACAGCTTACCATGCGTACCTTCCACACCGGTGGTGTGGCGGCGGCGGGTGGTGACATCACCATGGGGTTGCCGCGCGTCGAAGAAGTGTTCGAGCGCCGCAAACCAAAAATTCCTGCAGTAATTGCGCACATTGATGGTATGGTTTCGCAAATCAAGAAAGAAGAAGGGGAGACCACGCTCATCATTACGCCGGAGAGCGGCAAAGCCTCTAAGCGTGATTGTGAATACGCAATTCACCCCGCGCGCTCGCTCTCAGTAAAAGAAGGAGACACGGTAGTCAAAGGGCAGTTCCTTACAGACGGTTCGGCAAACCTCGAAGACCTCTTTGAGTATTCAAGCAAAGCGGCAACACAAGATTACATCATTGAAGAAGTGATCAGGATCTACAAAATGCAGGGCGCGGCGCCTTCACGTAAGCACATGGAACTGATCGTCAAGCAGATGTTTAGCCGCATCAAGATCACAAACCCAGGCGACACGCAGTTCTCGATCAACGACACTGTTGAAGATTTCGAGTTCGAGGAGGCGAATCGCGAAGCGAAAGCGAAAGGTGAAGAGCCGGCAAAAGGCAGGCTGCTTATCCTTGGTATCGCCGATGTCTCGCTCACCCGTACCAGTTTCCTCTCGTCAGTCTCATTCCAGCACGCGACTCGAAAAATTGTCGAGGCATCGCTTGCCGGCGCTGTTGATAAGATGATCGGACTTAAAGAAAACGTCATTGTTGGCCGCCTCATCCCTGCCGGAACCGGTTTTGCGGGAAGCAAAAAACAGGAAATGATCAGCAAACTCCAAAAAGAACTCGAAGCAGAGCAAAGTGCGCTTGAAGCGAGCGCGCCGGCCGAGGAATAAGCACACGTAGAGGAGAATTGACACTTAATATAAAGTGTTGTAAAATGCGTACGGTGCCACAGGAGTGGCTCCTAAACGGAGGAAAGACGACATGGTGATCACAATCCCGGTGCACGTCCGGCGACCCTACGGCGGAGTGCCGGCTCGGACGAGCCGGCACATCCTGACGGCCGCAGATCAGCGTGCCCTGCGGCGGATCGTCGTGAAGGCGGCGCGGCTTTCTGCGCCCACCGTTCGCATCACCGACCGGCGCACGCGGCGCTCGGGCCACCGCCCGACGCGCCACTAGCGCACCTCCACACAGCAGCCTAGCTGCCTTCACCCCGGACTTCGGCCCGGGGTGATGTTTTTAAGTAGCTAACAAAGTCGCGAGCGTTTCGGCGCTCGCGGTTGTCTTTTTTGTCACGTATGATAGCGGCATGGCGGATACGGTAGAACAGGTCAAAGCGCGGCTTTCGATAGTAGACGTAGTCTCGCAGTATGTGCAGCTGCAGCGTGCCGGCGCCGTTTTTAAGGCGCGGTGTCCTTTTCATAATGAACGCACGCCGTCATTTGTCGTTTCTCCCGAGCGCGGCACTTACCATTGCTTTGGCTGCAATGTTGGCGGCGATATTTTTACCTTTGTGCAGGAGATTGAAGGGTTGGACTTTAAAGGTGCTCTGAAAGTACTCGCGGAACGCGCGGGGGTTGAGATTGTCTATCAGGAGCGCGAAAAAAAAGACGAGAAAGATCGGCTACGCTCTCTTCTTGAGGAAGCCACGTTGTTCTATCAAACGCAGCTTACCGAGAAACATCCTGCGTACGAGTATCTTAAAAAACGGGGTCTCACAAGAGAGACAATCGCACTGTTCCGGATCGGGTTTGCTCCGGATGAGTGGCGGTCAGTTTCGCCACATCTGAAACAGCGTGGGTATTTTGAAAAAGAAATGGAGGCAGCGGGTTTAGTAAAGCGTTCTGAAAAAGGTATTTATGATCGTTTTCGCAGCCGTATCATGTTTCCCGTTAATGACTCAGCAGGCCGTGTTGTTGCATTCTCGGGGCGCATTTTTGGCGAAGCAAAAGAAGATGTAGCGAAATATATTAACAGTCCGGAAACATCTCTGTATCACAAAGGAAGCATCCTTTTTGGTTATGATCGTGCCAAACTCGCGATACGAAAGCATGATTTTTCTATTCTTGTTGAGGGGCAGATGGATCTCATTGCCGTACACCAAGCTGGGTGGCCCAACACGGTAGCAGTGTCGGGAACCGCGTTAACTACGGAGCATATTGCATTATTGCGGCGCATGAGCGAGAACGTCGTTTTAGCACTTGATGCTGACGAAGCGGGGATTCGTGCAAGTGAAAAAAGTGCCCGAGAAGCGCTTGCGGCAGGTATGGACGTAAAAGTTGCACGTATTAGTAGCGGCAAAGATCCTGCAGATCTGCTTCAAAACGAGGGGGGAAAAGAGGTGTGGCGTGGGGCGATTCGAGAATCAGTACACATCGTTACTTTTCTTCTCGATACGTTGGAAAAAGCATCGAAAGATGCGCGTGCATTCGCACGCGCTGTGGAGCGCACGGTGGTGCCATTTGTGGCAGTTATTCCAAGCGCAATCGATCAGAGTCACTTTGTGCGCATGGTCGCAGGGCGTATCAATGTATCCGAAGATTCAGTACGCGCCGCGATGCGTGGCATTACCCTTTCTACACAGACTGAAGCCGCAGCAGAAAAAGGCGCACCGCAGTACACTCGGGCAGAACTTTTATATGGCCATTTACTTTTACTTGGCCAAAATAACGACGATCACATCGCGCACGCGATTCGTGAAGCGTTGGGAGCTGGGATCCACCAACTCGACGCCCTTGCAGAAAAGCAAAAGGAGGCACTTGTGTTTCTTGCTGAGGAGGATGGGGGACGTGTACGTGATCTGCAAGAGCATAGGCGAGCGCTTGCGCGCTTTGTGACGCGCGATCGGTTACAGCGCGAGCTTGAGGAGGCATCTCAGACATTGCGTCACGCAGAGGCTGCAAGGGACTCTCAAGAAATCGAGCGTCTTGTACGGTTATGCACAGAGCTCTCATCCACGCTTGCAAAAATAGCGGTTTCGAGATAGATTAGTGCAAACACCGCATCGGTGTGATTTTTTCGTACTCAATCTTCTCATGGCAAAAAAGAAATCTAAACGCGTTGCACAGAAAGCGCCCCGGAAAAAAGGGGGTTCTCGTGTTCAACAAAAAACCCAAAAACGAGGGGCAAAAAAGGCAGGTAACGGCACTGTAAGAAAAGGCGCAAAGAAAGTTCCGCAAAAAGGCAAAACGCGCGAACAACGCATCGAGGCACTTCTCTCGCTCGGGAGAGGTCGCGGATATGTAACGTACGATGAAATTCTCCGCGAGTTTCCGACAATCGAGGACGACGTGTTTACCCTTGAGGAATTGTACGAAAAGTTTAGTACCGCAGGCGTTGATGTGCTTGAAGGCGGCGGCATGCTTGAAGACGCTTCCGCGTATGAAATTCTTGAAAAGAAGAAACTACAGCACCGGCGCTCTGATAGCGCATATGACCCGGTGCAGATGTATCTGCGCGAGATCGGGCAATACCCGCTTTTGAATGCGCAACAGGAAAAAGATCTCGCAAAGCGCATTATGCAAGAAGACGAAGAAGCAAAACATATTCTTGCTCGATCAAACTTGCGCTTGGTAGTTTCGATCGCAAAAAAGTACGTTAATCGTTCTCCGGACCTTACGCTTCTCGACCTCATTCAAGAGGGAAATATGGGTTTGTATAAAGCGGTAGAAAAGTTCGACTGGACAAAAGGATTTAAATTTTCAACGTATGCAACGTGGTGGATTCGACAGGCGATTACACGCGCGCTCGCTGATCAATCACGCACCATCCGCATTCCGGTGCACATGGTGGAGACGATCGCAAAGTATAAACAAAAAGTGCGCGAGCTTTCGCAACATTTGGGCCGCGAGCCGGTGCCAGAAGAAATTGCTGCAGAAATGGGCATCGAACTCGATAAGATTTACACGATTCAAAAAATTAACCAAGACACCGTTTCGCTTGAAAGTCCTGTGGGGAGCGATGACGAAGATCGTTCAACTCTGGGGAGTTTTATTGCGGACGAAACAATTGAAGCGCCTGATCGCGCCGCGTCACACCGTATCCTCTCGGATCAAATGCAAGCAGTATTAGATGAATTATCTCCGAAAGAGCGAAAGATTTTGGAATTGCGACACGGGCTCACCGACGATGGCGTGTGCTACACGCTTGAAGAAGTAGGGCGAGAATTTGGTGTGACGCGCGAGCGTATTCGCCAAATCGAGGCTAAGGCGCTTGAAAAAATCCGTTTGCACGAACGGGCGAAGCAGCTGAGGAGCTACTGACCCGGCACTTTGTGGCATGCTCGCAGAATCGCCAGAGGGCCTTCTGACTAGGACGATCTATATGCCATCTCGTGGTAGGTCTTTGCGTGCGGACCGAAGAATACTTTCGCAAAGAGCCGCATCGAGCTCACTCCTGAAAGAACATACCCTAATATGAAGACAGCTACGAACGCACTTTGATCCGTGTGAATCCCGCTCAAGAGTACTTCCTCGCCGATAAAGGACGGCGTAATCGGAAACATAACCATCGCTAGAGTAGCGACGAAGAATATGTTGCCTATCGCGGGGTGTTTATACATGTAGCCATGATACTCGCTCACGCTGAGTCGGACGCTACCAGTATCAAGGAATCTGAGACACAGTAGTCCTGCGGCATACGCAAGCACGATGCCAGTAAGATAGATGAGGGCGGTTTGGAACGTCACCTCTGTTAGTGTAATCAAGAATACGAACGCAAAGACCTGGCCAAAGAAAACCTGTGTCCAGCATGCGAGCGCTGTGCCCGTATTCGCGTAGGAGCGCACGAAAAGGAGTATGCTCAGTACCGCACTGACCCATGTCATGCCGCTCACTATCATGCGAGAGGCGTGCTCGTCATGCGCGACGTACATGCCCAAGAATAAGAGTGCTACGCAGAACATCAACGCGGGCTTTTTGTCCAGAAAGCGCAGCCGCTGGCCCATAGACTTGAGCGGCTGCCAGATGTGATGCGTCATGACGCTATCCATATTCCACTCCTTGAGCCCCAGTATGAAGAGCGTCGAACGGATTTTCCCGACGAAATTAGGCTGCATCTTATGTGTGGGTGGCGTGAAGGTATAAAACTGATAGTGAATTAGGTAGCTCAGTATCGAAGGAGAAATGAGCAGCTGATACGTGCGGAGGCAGGCATTACTGACGAAGTGGAACAATGCGAGGGCGTGAAGCCCTGCTGCAACCTCGACGAACATGATCCCGATCTGCGTAACCGACGCGTATGCGATCTGCGTCTTCGCGGACGACTGCACACGGGTGATCGAAGTCGCTATGAGTGCAGTGAGAAGCCCAACGAGCGCTACCAGTATGCGAAGCCCGGTATTACCTTCCCACAACGGATAGGTACGGAGCAAAAGAAACAACCCGATATGCACCGACAAGGCCCCATAGAAAATGGCGCTAGACGTCGTCGGTCCCTCCATGGCACGCGGGAGCCAGTATGAGAAAGGGAACTGTGCAGACTTGATCATAGCGACCGCCACGAAGAGTATGCCCAGGATCAAGAGGTCGTTGCCGTGTTCGCCGATGAGTGACGCGAACTCGGAAAACAGGACATTCTTGTCGAACAGGTGATGCGCGTACCATAAAGCGATGATGAAGAGAGTGTCGGCGATGCGGTACAGGGCGAACACTTTGAGGCTATTCTTTGTGGGTAGGTACCGGTCACGGTAGAAGGAGATCAGGAGAAACGAGCTGATACCGATGAACTCCCACCCCACGAAAAGCGTCTCAAAATTTCCCGAAAATATGACGAGCGAGAGGCCGAACACAAAGAGAAGGATTGTCGCGTGAAAGCGCCGGAACCCTGGGTCCCGATGCATGTAGTACTTACTAAAGAGCAAGATCAGGATCGTAATGAGACAGGTCACCCCGAAGAAAACCGCCGAGATGGCATCCATGTAGAAATTAAAGGCGAACACATACGCGTCGCTGGAAAATAGAGTCAATCCGGCATCGAAAATCGGTTCAACTCCACCGCGTACCCAGAGGGCAAATGTCCACGCAAACATGAACATGGCCGCGAGCGTGGATATGATCGCTATGCGCGAAATGACTCTCTCTGAGCGACTTGGGAAAAGACTGCAGAATAGAGCGGCGAACAGCGGCAGGAGGACGAGGAAGGGCAGATACATAGGCGATTAGCGGGGCATGAGCCGGATGCGAAGATTCTCTTTGGTCGCGTCGACGATGTTGTTGGTCTTCATCTTTTCGGCAGATTCGATCACCGCAAGGAAATCCTCCTCGAGGACGCTTGTCTCATCGGTACATGGCTCATAGGGGACGAACTCACGGTCTTTGAAGATATACAGTCTATTCTCTTCCGGATGGAAGGCTGCCAGATGGACCCATTCATTGGTGAACCACTCTGAGAGCGCAGGTGTTGCTAAGATGACTCGCGATACCACCGCAGGATCATGTTCGACGATCATCATGAGCCGGATAGGATCATGCACCTCAATCATCTGCAAGGGCAACCCTGCTCGTAGGTCACCATCACTGCTGTTAGCGACACCGATGAGTCCCATCACGTTGTGCGGTAGTTTGGTACCCGCTCCCAGCTTCGAGTTGTCCATGCGCGAGAAATAGTATTCGAGGTTGATGCCTCCGCATACCAGAGGAAGTGGCGCTATGACATTGGTAAGGAAGGTCCCGTCGGGATCCGTGCGGTAGTCATAGGAATTCATGAAGGCGCGTCGGTCGAGGAAAAGGTTGCGAGTGAGCGCACGGTTACCCACGATACAGAGTGCGTTCGTTCCATGACCGAGTTCGGGGCGCGGTTCGAAGTAAGACACGGATCGTTGTTTGATCGCCTTCCTAATTCGTTCTAGCGATTGCTTCGTGTCGATCGACATAAACCGTCGCGAACGCTCCTTCGCATTGAGATCCAGTGCGCGCTCGAAGTCCTGTTTGTTTTGTGTGTGGAGTTCCTGGTGCTCGGCAGACATCTTCCGTTCGTCGTAGAATTCGATCTCATCGCTCGCGGTATCGTGGAGACCGCCTACGAAATGCGTCGATGCCGGAATGTCGAGTCCGCGCTTTCGCAGTTCCTCGCGCACATCTGGATGATTGGCCATAGTCGCAGCGACACGGGCGTTCACAGAACCAGGGCGTCCGCTGCAGGCGCCGCAGTCGTGAGCGCCATGGTGAGGGTTGTTGGCGCTCGAAGAGCCATGGCCGATGAAGTACACTAGGCGGGTAAAATTCCGGACCAATCCGATGCCGCGAAGGAGTTTCTCCACGCGGTCCGCCATCTGGGCCACGGTGAAGCCGATCTGGAGGTTGCGCGCTTCGTCCCGTTTCCCCTCATGTACGACGGTTAGTTCGTTTTCATCGTGCATGTGCGCAAACGCATCGGCGATGGCCGGGCTCATGGTGGGAGACAAGAGATTAAAAATGAGTTTTACGAGGGAAGGTATTCCTAAGATGTATGAGGCTACCGTTCCGCGTATGAGCGTGTGGGATTCCTTCGTGTATACGATTTCTCGAGCCGGTGTGTGTTTTTCGGCAGACGGGATCTCCTCGATTAAGAATGCGGGCGTCACTGGTGCGGGACACAATTTGTCATAGAACTTCGCGTGCGCAGGGTGAAAATAGAATTCGACGCCGAAGAATCCGGGGGCGCCGAGTGTCTCGCACGCGCCAGTGCTTTCGATGTGGCGACGGATCGAGTCCTCGCGTTCGTCGATGCAGAATATTGCTTGGAACCTCTTCGCTCCTTCCTTTGTATTCGGATTATGTGATGCGCTTTTCTTGATCGCCATCAGTGCTTCGTCGTAGTAACTCCACTCGAACGCATCATGCCATATCTTGATGACATCGTAGATCTCTTTCGCATCGATATCTGCAAAGATGTCCATAGGCGGGCGGTTGGTAAGTTCACCCAACGGTTTCCAATTCAGCCCGAATGCCGAATCCAACGCATCGATTTCCATGAGACACTCCAGAAGTATAAGGTCCTTGAGGGCGATCTTTTTTGGGTACAGGAGTGTTTCGGGGCGATTCTCCAGAGTCGAGACCATGCCCGACCATCCTCGGTGCGCAAACTGCTGTCCGTAGATGTACTCTTCAAAATACTCTTGCTTACCGACCAGGATCGTGAGCAATACCTCGAGGGTGAGGTCAGGGTCGTGCAAGAGTGTTCGCGCTCGGTCGGTATTCAAGAAATGCGCCGCACTGTTTTTCTCTAAGGCTCGTATCGCGTCTAATAGTCCCGCGTTTTCATACGGAAACGGGACGATGGCTATGCCTTGGTCGAGGTAACTGCATAAGATACGGAACAATAAGGGATGTACCGCATTGTTGAGATCGATCGGGTAGTGTTCTCGCCACCCCTTTCGCAGCGCGTGTATGCGCGCTTCGAGCTGGCCACCGAACGTCTCATGCAGTACCTTGCGATACCACTCATCAAAATGTTCATCACCCTTGTGTTCACGGACGGTCCTCTCAAGGATAGTTGTATGAATACGTCCGGTCCGATAGAGGTTGCGATACTCAGCAAGTGAGAATGTCACTTTGTAACCGAAAATCTCCGATGCTTTGAAGATCGCGTCATAAAACAGCATATCCTGGAAGGCATGGAGCGTATTGTGATGTACGAAATCCTTCAAAGGGCCTTGCGAAGGGAGGTAATGTTTGAGCGAGTGCAGCACGTGTGCCTCATCGAAGGTCGTGCCCGGATGACGTATTGGGGGTGTCATGTAAAGATCTGTAAAGCGCCTCTATTGTGCATTGTTAGGGCCAGCACAAAAGGATGGGCTGAAAAGCTGTATGCGGCACAAAGATCCACAATGCAGAGTGTGGTCAACAAAAATACAGCAGCCATGAAAGACACGTCCATAGGGAGCCCTGCAGAACTCGCGTTGCAAGCCCTGGAGGCAAGCAATGCAAATGCTTCAGAACGAGGTCATTCTACTCTTGTTTTTGTTGCTATCAAGTAGATATTTTGGGACAGAGCTCGAGGTGAAAGTTCTTCTCCCGGGTGTGTCCGTATAGAAAAGGGCCCGGCATGGCCGGGCCCCCCTGATATCTAAGCGCCGTCCATCTCAGGCAGCCACTCGTGTTCGCACTGCGCGGCGAATGTGCATCACCGCCTCCGTCACCATCGTCTCCGTGCTCATGAGAGCGGGCAGATAGTAGGGAGTCTGCTGTCCTGAGCCCGGCCTGAAGTAGTCGACGATCGTTGTACGTTCCTTGTCGATAAAGCCGAGTATCGTGTGATCATTCACTCCGGCGTCGACAATCTCCTTTTCACGAAGACCACGCAGCAGTCGCTGCGGATCCGCTCGCGTGATCAGGTATCTCGGAGGAGAGACGCCCTGCTTCACGATGCGATCATGGACGAGCTCATGATGCCAGTCCATAACCTTTGCATGGTCCATCGGGCATTCGATGCACGCCGTCGCGTAGAGGACGGCATCGAGCCCGCATCCGTCCATAACGGGAATCTTTCCCGTCTTGAGTGCCGGCATCCACAGCTCCTCGGTGAATTCGTTCAGCATGCCCCAGCATTCGAATAGCCGGGAAAGGCCATGCTTTTTGTGTCCCTCGCGTACCCATTGAAGCGGGTGTCGCAAGTGACCGAACGGATTTCCCAAGAATGCGAATTCACATTCCCGAAGGCTTTCGTCCTTCGGCAACACGAGTTCAAGCTGTTGGTAGAGTTCGGTTCTCCCTGAGAACCGAAGCCCTGAAATAGCCAACGAAAGAACATGTCCGTTTGCCATCTGTACCTCTCTGGTTTACGGATTCGGGCATATTATTCCTGAAAAGAGAACTGTCAATTGACGATTGGTGGATAGTGTCACTGGTGTGTGAGAGGGACGAGGAGGGGAGTTTTGGATGGAATCTTGCAATCGAAAAAGCATGGTATGTTGAGCGCGTTTCAAAACAAGTATTAAAGCAGTCAGTGCCAGAGCTTGAAGGATTACCAAGGTACTTGTTGGGGTTACGTTTGCTGATACCAGAAAGTTTCATCAGCTGGGATAATAGCAAACGTCGCGCCTTTCGGCGCGACGTGGGAATTGATTCGCGAGGCTAATTTGCCCCAAAACTTATAATCTTTGCGAAGATGGTCAGAAGGCCAATAAGACAAATTGCCATTGCAACTTGAAATGGATTGCGTTCTGCCCACTGCGATAGCCACAGAAAAGCCTTAGCTCGCATTCGTTCCTCCTTTGTTTCCGCTGGGTATTAAACAGCATCATTGTTCTCTGGTCAAGTTGCATAGTCGTGTATACTTTTCTGTGTGGCACGTGCGCGCATTCCCATCTCACACTGGAGCCATTCGTCGTTGATGGCATATCTACGCAATCCGCTGGCGTGGTATAAACGGTATGTTGAACATGTGTACGATACCCCAGCGACCCCTTCTTCAATTGTTGGTCGTGCGGGGCATGTTGCGCTGCAGCACTTTTATGGCGGCATTGCCAAGGAAGGGGCAATTGATCTTGGGTTGCAATATCTTCGCGGAGTTCCAGATTTCGAAATTAACTTTGGCAAGACGGCGCATCGGACTGCACGCAAGGCAAGGCGTGCGTTTATGGAGCGAGAGTATGTACAGGCGATCGGGTTTTATCTTGCGCGGCCGCCGAAATACTCAGTGTTGGGGGTGGAGGTGAAAGCAACCGCGCGTGTGAAAGGGATACCAGTCCCTCTTAAGGCGGTTTCGGATTTGGTGGTAAAGTCAAAGCGAACCCGAGGAGCGTTGGACATTGTTGACCACAAATTTGTTGATTCGTTTAGTGCACTCGGATCGCACAAGACACTTTTTCTCATTCAGGCGCTCTTTAATTACTACACGATCCGGGAGTTGTTTAATAAGCCTGTAGACCGCTTTATCTTGCATGAGTGCAAAAAAAGAAAGAACGCAGACGGAGGAAAACAGATGCGTACGTATACGATTAACTTTGACGAACACGAAGAGTCGTTTGCGCTTTTTACACGACTACTTACCGATGTAAACAATGGTTTGAAGCGACGCACCCATTTACGTCCCAAACCCGCAGACAAGTGTGAAGGTGAGAACTCTTTTGATATCTACCGGCTTCGATTATAGGTTTTGCTCCACTGATCACTCTTACCTCACGCCATCACTTGTAGAGTGATTTTTTAACCGGTGACTTAATAAAAAACAACCCAGGCAGAGCCTGGGTTGTTTTCATGCTTAATGTTCAGTTAGGAATTTTGGTCGCTCAGAATAGTATCGATCAAGCCCTTAAGCACATCGAATGGCTGACCACCCTCAACAGGCACTTGTTCGCCATCGACAAGGATAATTGAGTGAGGGGTGCCACGGCCACCGGCAGCAACCACTTCGTCGAGATCGCGCTGGATGCGGTCTTTGTGTTTTTCAGATGCAATACATGCCTCAAACTTTGTTTTGTCGACGCCGGCAAATGTGGCCACGTCACCAAGTTTACTTAAGTCAAAACCATTGTTTGATGGCGTTGTTTCGTACAACCGGTCAGTAAATTTCCAGAATGCGTCGTTGCCGCCGAGTTCAAACGCACACTCCATCGCCTGTGCCTCAGCGCGTGCCTTTGGGTGAATTGAATCAAGGGGGAAGTGGCGGTACACCCATGCAACTTTTCCATCCGCACCATACGCGTCCATAACCTGCTTCATCGTCTGGTGATAGTTTTTGCAAAACGGACATTCAGGATCGGAATATTCCACAATCACGATGGGAGCATTGGGATTTCCACGAATATGATCGTCAGACTGCACGCCTCGGATATCTTTAAGCGCTACAGGCGTATCGGTGCCAGGGTTTGAGACGTTGCTGTTAACAAAATAAAGAGCCGCAGCGATGAGTGCACCCGCAACCACGATCGCGATAGGAACTGCTAACTTTTGCACGGTTTCCATAATCACCTTATATGTCTAGTAGTAACGGACAAAGTATAGCATACTAGTCTGATGACTATTGGCGATGCCATACTCCTCGGAATTGTACAGGGTATTACAGAGTTTTTGCCGATTTCTTCTTCAGGACATTTGATCCTTGCGCGGGAGTTTTTTGGCATCACTTCGGAATCAGGGCTCCTGTTTGACGCGATGCTTCACTTCGCAACCGCATGTGCCGTTGCGTGCTACTTTTGGAAAGACATCGTGCAGATTGCGCGCTCTGGGTTCTCGGCACTCGGATTTGGTACGGAAGACAGATCTCTTAGTGTACACATAGTTATTGCCACAATCCCTGCGGTGGTGCTTGGGTATGTTTTGGAATCCTCGATGGAGACAGTGTTTCGGAATCCTGTTCTTGTTGCGATAACGCTTATCGCAGGTGCGGGTATTATGTTTGCGGCCGAATGGCATTACGCACGGCGGCAGTCTAAGACGCTGCATGCATCTGGCGCATTGCTAGTTGGCTTTTTTCAATCACTCGCACTTGTTCCGGGGATGAGCCGCTCAGGGATGGCTATTGCCGGCGGTATGTTTGCAGGACTTGATCGCGTCCACGCGACTCGTTTTGCATTTGTGCTCGCAGTGCCTCTTTTATGCGGAGCGGGGCTTAAAAAGATTATTGATGTTTTTGTTTTTGAGACGGCAAGCGCAGATCTTGTTGTTATTAGTGCGGGAGTTATCGCGGCGGTAGTAACCGGAGTCATGGCTATGCATTACATGCTCGTATTTCTCCGGACGAATACGCTATGGCCCTTCATTTGTTACCGTGTATTTCTTGCAGTGGTGGTGCTCATCGTTTTGGCATGAACTTCGAAAGTAAACCA
Organism: bacterium; assembly: GCA_038128225.1. Classification (GTDB taxonomy): domain Bacteria; phylum Patescibacteriota; class Minisyncoccia; order Phycocordibacterales; family UBA2100; genus JAYPJF01. Next base: position 295,798 of record JAYPJF010000002.1, on the reverse strand, counting down.
GTAACAACGATTTCCTTGCGTGACCGCGCAACAGTGCAACTCCACCTTGCAGCGGTTTTTGCGCGTAGTGAGTTGGGCAAGAGTTTAAAAGATGCGTTTGGTAATGACGTGTACGATCTTGACGTGTTGCGACCAGAAGAAAGAAATGAAGTTATGGAGGCGTGGGCCACCCGGTATGGAGAACGATACAGTAATTTTGCCGATCAATTTCCAGAAAGAATCGTGGAAATGCTTACTCCCGGATCTGGTGTGTCAGCGGTGAATCTTTTTCACGAACTTACGCAAAAGCCGGCGGCTTAAAAACCTAGCGTTTTGGTTAACGGCTGTGAAGTCTCTTTGAGCCACCCTCTGGTATCAAGACGCACGTCCCGCACACCGCCAAGCTCCTTAATTTTGATCGCCTGATGCTTGAGTGCGTAGTCGAATATATTGCGTGTAATCTCGACATCCTTTAAACAGTATTCGCGCACTTTGTCGATTTCGCCTTTGCGCCACCATTCGAGCGCTTGTAGACCATTACCGCTTTTGTTTACCCCAAGCGTTGCCTCCGCAACAGAATCGAGTTTGACGCGTCTACCGAGTACGCGGTGAATTTCTTTCAGAAGATCGAGCGATCGAATGTGGGAAAGATCCCCGGGGTAGTATTTGTTCAAAAGTGGGATGTCGAAGTGATCCGAATTGTAGCCGACGAGCATATCCGCATGTTCAAGAATGGTCCACAATCGTCCGAAGTCTTGAACAAGAAACGCGTCGTACGCATTGGTTTCAGAGTCGTGGATACCGACAAGTGAAATGTCGAGAGCAGTGGGGTCAGATGATCCGACATCAGAAAATACATTCGCGGTTTCTATATCGAATGTGATAATGCGCATGAGCAAAAAGTATACCAGAGCGCTACCCGAGCGCGCTCGCCATATGCTCAACGATTCGAGATGGAGGCAACGTGATTTCGTCCCCAGTCTGAATATTTTTTAGTACGTAGGTTCCAGAATCGCGCTCTTTATCACCAATAAGAATGAAGAACGGAATACCCAATTTTTCTGCTTGCTTAATTTGATCACCCGGTCGTTTTCCTGAGTAGTTAATGGCGACAGTGATATCTTCGCTTCGTAAATCTGCAGCGAGTTTCATTGCGTGCGCAACCGCATCTGTGTCAACGACCCCAAGCATAAGCTCGGTTGCGGGGCGATACGGAGGGATGAGGTTGTGTGTGTCCAAGAAATCACGTGCTGTTACGTCACCGAGCGCGAAGCCAACTACGGGAACTGTCTCTTCACCAAACAGGGATAGCAAATTGTCATACCTACCGCCCCCCGCGAGCGATCGAGGGTTTGCTTCGCTCGTATCAAAAACTTCAAAAACCATGCCGGTGTAGTAATCAAAACCACGCACAATGCTGGTATCAACAACGACGTTGCGCACATTGAGAAGCGCAAGCAGTTCGCGGAGACGTTCGATGTGTGTGTTTGAAGCGGTTTGTGCGAGGCCATCAAGAAATGCGCGTGCAGTCGTAGCGCCCAGTTCACGAGCAAACACGTCTTCGAAATTATCCATTTTTGCGCGTCGATCGAGAAGGTGTAGCGCATGCGCAAACAACTGCTCGTCCAGCCCTGCGGTATGTGCAATCGTTTGGAGCACGGAACGGTCGTTGATGCGGATCTCAAAATCGTGTTCGGAGGCACCAAACCCTATAAGAATACTGTGAGCAAGTGCAATGATCTCCACTTCTGCCTCGACGCCCGGCACGCCGAAGATATCTGCATTCAATTGCCAAAACTCGCGAAGGCGGCCGTGTTGTGGGCGCTCGTACCGAAAAAAATTCTGAATCGAATAGAGGCGCAGTGGGAGGCCGAGCTCGCGACGCTTGTGTGCCACGAGGCGTGCGACGGTGGGGGTCATTTCTGGGCGTAGGGTTACCGCGCGATCCCCGCGGTCGGTGAAGGTGTATGTTTGCTCGTTTACGATCTCTTCGCTTGTTTTACTTCGATAGAGTTCGGCCGGCTCCAACACACTCGCGTTATATTCTTCGTAACCGTATTTTTCACATGCACGGCGCTCAACTTCTGCGATGTATTGCTGGACAAACTGTTCTTTCGGGTAAAAGTCGCGCACTCCTTTGTATGGTTCGGTTGAAAGTTTTGCCATAGCGCGATAATACACGATGAGATGAAGAGGTAAAGATTACACAGTAGTAAACGGATCGTGTCGATGCGCCTCTATACACCGGTCTACCTCGTCAAGCACGCGACGTTTTACCCACTCAGGATTAGGAATGCCGTGAATCACCACCTCGTCGAGTGCCGCGCCCGCAGTTTGGATGCGTAACGAACCGAAATTGAGTAAGGTTTCGAAAAAACCTTCAAATCGAACCGTCGCGTCTTGAACGCGTTCGAGCCGAAGTGTAACGACTTCCCGAACAAAAAAACGCACCTGCTCAATGTACATAATGCGTCGGTCGGTAACAATCCAAATGTCGAGGAAATAACTTGTCCACACATTCATAAAGCCCATGATAATGAACGCACACCAGAGTGCGCTCAAGAACGTTGCAACTGTTGAGGGCGTCTGGAAAAGCGAAAAAATAAATGGCGCAAGAACAAACGGGATAATCCCCGCGATCGCTACGCCCAGTTTTTCGCGCAGGAGGATAAACCAGTGTTTTCTAACCTTCATGACCACACGCTCGCCGGGTTGGATGGGCAGGTTAAGCATAGTTACAGTACAAGCAGGGTGCCAAACATAACTACAAATAGGAGCACGCCAAACCCAACATATATGCCGAGTGTGATAAGTGCAGCTGTATAGTTTGCGCTGAATCGAATCCAATGGTACCCAAGAATGAAACCATACACCGTGTACATGAGTAAACAGCCGCCAAACATGAGCCACAAAAGCGGAGCGAGCTGTTCCATGCCTTTAGTATGTCATAAAACCACGAGGCCGCACGGCTCTATACATCTTTAGTTTGTGTAGTATAGTATTCGCTCTATGGATGCACCGGCAGTTCGCGTTAAACGCACGGAAAATACGGGCCTCGGTTTGTTTGCCGACCGAGCAATTCTCAAGGGGAAGTTCATCATTGAATATACTGGTTCCCTCATTAAAACAACATACGCCGATACGCTGACGACGCGCTATCTGTTTGATCTCGAGAATGGGTGGACGATTGACGGTTCTGCCTATGACAATATTGCGCGGTATATCAATCATTCTTGTAAACCAAACGCGGCGGCGTCATTGAAAAACGGCCACATTTACATTTATGCGGAAAAAAACATTTCACCAGGGACAGAAATCACCATGGATTATGGGGAAGAGTATTTCAAAGAATTTATAAAGCCACACGGGTGTAGGTGTAGGCCTTGTGCGAAGGTAGAGGCTGTGTGAGAGTGAGAGCATGATTCGCCTGGAGCAGTCGTGGAAAACCCGGCTTGCGCCAGAGTTTGAAAAGCCGTATTTTCAGGAACTCAGTACATTCGTAAAAAACGAGTATGCAAAAAATGCGACATACCCGCATCCAAAAAATATTTTTAAAGCATTAGATTTGTGCCCATTTGAAGACGTTTCGGTAGTTATTCTTGGGCAAGATCCGTATCACGGGGCGCGCCAGGCAAACGGACTATGTTTTGCGGTTCCTGAGGAAGTACCGATACCACCATCGCTGAGCAATATCTTCAAAGAAATTGAAAACGATCTTGGTATTCCTGCAGATAGAAACCCCGATTTGTCCCGGTGGGCACGACAAGGGGTTTTGCTGCTTAATGCAACACTCACGGTACGTGCGGGCACGCCGGGCAGCCATCAGGGAAAGGGTTGGGAAAAATTCACTGACGCCATTGTTCGGCTACTTTCTGAAGAACGAGAGCATTTGGTGTTTATGTTGTGGGGTAACTATGCGCGACAAAAAGGCAGTGTTATTGATCGAAATAAACACTGTGTCTTGGAAGCAGCACATCCGTCACCATTTTCCGCATCAGGATTCTTCGGATGTAAACACTTCAGCAAAGCCAATGCGTATCTCGTCACTCATGAGAAATCACCGATAAAGTGGTGAACAATTCCTTTTGTATCAAAGTAAAAAACTCACATCGAGTCCTTTATGGATTTATAAAGGACATTCTCTGCGCTGACCAACATCACAGTATTTTGCTTTCGTCTAGTGTCTTTTATGCGCAGTTATGGCTAAATGCTTCCCATGGAAGCTCAACGGGTAATTGAACGACTGGGGCACAAGCCTGTTGAGGCAAAAACATACCTCCTACTCCTTCAGATTGGAGAAGGTACCGCTGCAGACATTGCGCGCGCAGCAGGAACTCCGCGCACCACCGCACGCGATGTGCTCGACAAGTTGGAAAAACAAGGATACGCCCGATGCTACATGAAGCGGCGCCAGAAAATTTGGACTGCAGAGCCGCCGCGAAACATACTGAAGCGTCACGAAGACGTAACCAAGAGTTTTGCCGCGATCCTTCCACAGCTGGAACAAACACGTAAAACGAAAGTGGCACAACAATACATGCAAACAGCTCTTGGTGCCGAAGGAGTAGATACCATTCTTGAGGACTATCTTGTTGTTGAAGACGCGCCAATCGTGATCGCAAACACCGCATTTGTTCGACACATGAGCAGTCTTCGCTCGTGGAAGAAATTGGAAAAACGGGCAACCGTTCTTCCCGAAGAAGTGCTCGCCTTGAATAAGCCCGAAGATGAGGGGCGCGTGAGTCCACAAACGGGAGTATTGGTCAGCGCACAGGCGCTTTCGTTCATTACCGTGCACCCCGATGGAAGTTATGTGGCATTCCACACACGCAGTCAGGAAGTTTCGCGCATAATGCGTGCACTGTGCGAACATTCGCTCTCTGCACATCATTAGTGGCGAGAAAAGCGCCGCATACTCGAATGTCTTATATAAAAGAAAGTGTGTCTTTTACGTAACTTTTTATATTGGCTTTATATAAGACTTAAACAGAACACGCACTTCAAAGTAAAAAGACATCACCGTTGCTCGTAACAAGGACAGAGACTCAGTATTTTCTTTTTATTTTGATGATTTTCATCACTCATGCAGAATAGTGCGCGTAGGCAACTTATAAATAAAAAATTATGAAGTCATCACTTTTTTTTGTTTTGGCACTGATATTGATGGCGACACCAGCGCACGCGTCGGTTTCGGTGGATACGGGGGGAATCATCGATTTGGCTCAACAACTTTTGACCGATGCGTTGCAATCGGCTACTGACCAGAGTAGTGGAGACCCGGTCGGACAGTCGTCCGATGCGGGGGAGATTGTGTGTGACACATACTCAATACTGCACCAGGCTGGAGTGCTCGATGTGCCCGGCTCATGCACTGGCGGGGGTTCAGGAGGGGGCGGAACTGACGGTGGTGGGTCTGGGGGTGGAGACACTGGAGGTGGAAACGGCTCCGGAGAAAATGGGGGAGGCGGGGGTAGTTCTGGTGGTGATTCTTCAGGAGGCGGTTCGCCAGGAGGTACTTCTGGCGGAGGCACATCAGGCTCTTCTGGTGGCGGAGCCACACTGGAAACACTGATGATTTCTAATGAGACGTATGAAGTAGTTGAGGGTGGAGTGAGTGTGACGTGGGAAACTAATATAGCTGCAACCGGCTGGGTAGTATACGGCACGACGAGCGTGCCCATGATTGGTGGGACTGCTGATGGATTTACGTCACCACACTATACCTACGGCTATCACACCGAGATCGGATCAGAAGACCGGTGGTGGCACAACGTAGTGCTCGATCTTGCTTCTGACCAGGTGTGGTATGTGCGGCCTGTTGCTACGGTGAACGGCATGTTTGCGTTTGGTGCTGAACATGAGATCGCTATTCATGCAACAACCACGCCGGAGCAATCCAAAGCAAACCAATGCGTGCCTTATTTGCAGATGTTTATTAAACGCGGTGGAGCGAACGATCCTGCTGAAGTGCGTAAACTTCAAGATTTCTTGCGGACGCTCGAGGGGTTTACGTTGGAGACTTCAGGTGAATATGACGCACCTTCAATCGCTGCAGTTGAAGTGTTCCAAAAACGCTACGCTTCTGAAGTTTTAAATCCTTGGGGTACGACTGCTCCGACAGGACATGTCTATTTGACGACACGAAAAAAAATAAATGAGCTGTATTGTGAAAATCGTGAGCAATTTCCTCTGAGTGACGCACAGGTCAAAGAAATCGAACATGCGCGCCTCGGTGACCGAACAATACTAGGAGTTGAACGCAGCACAATTGCTCCGATTGTGGCTGCGGTAGCCGAGGCTGCGGACGAAATTCCTGCGGAATCAGCAGAAGGAAGTGATTCCCAACTTGCCGCTGCGGCAGTGACTGCTGATGATGCGACACCGGTGAAAAACCGGGTGTTCATAAAGAATATTCGAGAACATATCGGTAGTTTGTTCGCGAAAATGCGGAGTGTGTTGCCAGGTTTTGGTGAATAGTGCGTCTGATCTTTCGAAAAACAGCCTCAGGGCGGGTACTAAACGAAGCTTGAGAAAAAGAAGCTGGTCTTCTCGACTCACGTCTACGGGGGTTTAGTACCCACTCTGGGGCTGTTTTCTTTTTTAAGGATAGTGCTGCACTACAGAACACAAACTGAGTTTTCCACAGGTTGACAGTTAAAAGCTATTGCGCGAAAATCATGCTAATTCGTGCACTGCACGAAGCCCTGTAGACAAAACGAGAAGATCTGCTTCGCAAACGCTATTTACGTGCGCGCGCGAACAGGCCAGAAAACTGACTTGTAAACCGCCCCACGGGCGAGTTTTTATTTAAACTCGCACACCACGTTGGAAAACAGAACCAAAACGTTGGGGTTTTGCATTCCGGCGTTGGCTAATAATAGCCGCGCGGGTCGAGAAGATTATCAGTCTTAATTATTAAGCATTAGAAAGGCTTACTTAAAGAAAAATTATGACTACAGTTCGAGAAATGTCTTTTGGTGTTGTTTTTGCAGTTGTAGTTGCAGCGATCGCATTGTTCGGCGCAGCAACCGTAGCATCTGCAGATGTTGACTACGGAGATGTGTTTGTCACAAACACAAACACTGCAGTAGTAACCAACTCAGTAGTTACGACGGCAAACACCGGTGGTAACGTCGCAGTTGGCGGCGACGCTGGTAAGGGTGGCAAGGGCGGCAATGGTGGCGACAATGCTGGCGATGGTGCTAAAGGCGGCAGCGGCGGCGACGGTGACGAGGGTGGCAACGGCGGTGAAGCAAACGGCGGCAACGGCGGTGACAACCTCGGTGGTTTTGGTGGTAACGGTGGTAACGGCGGCGACGCTGCATACGGTGGCCAAGGTGGTTCAACCGGATCAGGCGCAGCAGGTGGCAACGGTGGTAACGGTGGCGTAGGTGGAGTAATCTCAACCGGCGACATCACAACCGGAGTTGTGATCTCAAACACAGTAAACACCAACGACACTGAAATCGACACAACCGATTGCGGTTGCGGCGAAGCAATGTACGACATCTGGGAGAAGGAAAAACTCTCTCATGAAGAAGATCATGTTTCAGGTGGCTACGGCTACTGGGATGATTGGTCTGACTGGTGTGATTATGATTGCGACGAAGACGGATACACCCACGACTGGATGAAGGACAAGGCGTATCGTGAATACGCAAAGACCCACGTTCCAGTTGATCACGGGGATGTTGGCGTGGTAAACGCAAACACTGCAGTAGTAACCAACGCAGTAATTGACACTGCAAACACCGGTGGCAACGTTTCTGACGGTGGCGACGGCGCAAAGGGCGGCAAAGGCGGCTCAGCTGGCGACAACGCTGGCGATGGTGCTAAAGGCGGCAGCGGCGGCGACGGTGACGAGGGTGGCAACGGTGGTGATGCAAACGGTAGCGGAGACTGGTGGGACATCTGGTCTGATGACTGGTACGACTGGTACGAAACCTACGTTGGCAACAACCTCGGTGGTCACGGTGGTGAGGGCGGTAACGGCGGTAACGGTGCAGCTGGCGGCAACGGCGGTCACACAGGTGACGGCGCTGAGGGCGGCGAAGGCGGCAACGGTGCAGCTGGCGGCCTCATCCAAACTGGTGAAGTTCAGACTGCTTCAGCATTCATGAACGTCATCAACACAAACCTCTCTCGCATCTTGCGCTAGTGGTTTTCCAGACAGCGGCTCTCTCTGAGAGCCCTTCTGGCAAGATCTGAACCTTGAAGGTTAAGGTCTTGCCGAGAAGCATGCGGTACACACTGACATACACACTTATTTTTTCACTTGGGCTCTGTGCGCCTTTTGTCGCGCGTGCGGCAACAACCGTAGTGAATAACTCAGTACAAGTGCACTCAACTACGGGAGGTAATGTGAGCACGGGGGGTACGGTTCTTGAAGGGGCAAGCAACAGTAGTGTGTCAGTCAAAACGGTTGTTGATGGAAAAGTTGTGGAAGCATATGAAGAAACCGTACAGAGTGAACCCATTAAGTATGCACACACAGCAACGAGCACCAGCGCGAGCGTCTCGACACAAGTGCATGTCAATACCGGTACCTCGTCTCTGATCACAGGTAAGAGCGAGGTTGCAACTGCGATCTCAAGCGAAAAGAAAGCCATAACCACGGAAGAAGTGGTGGTGCATGAAGAGTCTGCGAACCCGGGCCCCGCCGGCGTAGAAATTATTAGTGACGTTGAGGCTGAACCTCAACACGCGGCGGAGTCTGTTATTAGCAAAGTGTACGCGTTTGTATCTAATGTATTTTCGTATGTATTCGGATGGCTATAAATTTTCAAAATGGTTTTTTGTTGAGCAGTGTGTAGCAGCACTTCTTATCGTGGTGCTTACAGGTGGCGTGTTGGTGTTTCCAAGTTCTGTTCGGGCTGAAGATGGGGGTGTTCCTGTTGTCGAAACTCCTGTTCAAGAAAATAATTCGACACCGCCGGCTCCGGTACTTGAAGATGGCGGAAATGGAGCTGATGGTTCTGACGGCGCTCCTGCCGAGACAACAACTCCTGATGCTGGAGAAGATGGTGATGCCACCGAGGGCGGAGAGGCGGGGACTGATGGCACACAGGCAGGAGAACAAGCAACACCTGAAGGAGATGGGACACAGGCAAGCGATGGCGCACCTTCAATTATTGAAACAGGGGATGCGTCAACAGGTGCAACTGTTGTGGATCAGACAAACGTGAACGACACGACGGTTTCTGACACAGGCACATCTACAGAAACTAGCGAAGGAGGCACCAATGACGAAGGGGCTCAAGGGGCAAGCGGTGGGGACGTTGCAGTAGAAAATGAAAGTGCGGCTGATAACCAAAACGACGCGGTGGCGTTTGCGGAAACTGGCGGCAACATGGCAGAAGATGCTGATGGCGCCTACGTATTTACTGGTGAGGCCGATGCATTTGCGGTCCTCATTTCCTTGTTTAACGTCGTTATCACGAATTCAACGGGAAGTTTGCTCTTCCTCCAGAACCCGATTGGTGACATGCTCGATCTCTCGGATCGCATTCAAAGTATTTTCAGCGGCGTCGCCAATGACGAAACGTGTTCCCTCGCGGGGTGTGTGAACCCGGATGCGATTTTCAACATTGTCACCGACAGTGTGGCCGAAATTACCAATACGCTTGTTGTGCGTTCGCACTCAGGAGGGAATCAAGCGCAGAGTGAAGAAGGCGCAGCAGTTATCGAGACAGGAGACGCGAGCGCATTTGGAAGCATCATTAACTTTGGAAACCTTCAGATCGTAAACTCACGGTACCTTGTTATTCTTATGAGTAACGTCGGTGATTTGATAGGTGATGTGGTATTACCGCCTCCTACTTTTTTTGCATCGCTTTCGACCGTGGCTTCGGTTGATGACGGAAGTTCTTTTGCTGCCAATAATACGGCGGACGTGACCAATAATGGCACCACGACAGCGAGCTCAGGTGAGAACGCAGCACTTGGATCAGAAGGCGCGCTTGTTGTTACCGGAGATGCAAACACGGGAGCTGTAGTGCAAAACTTCCTGAACCAAAACTCAGTGGGCGGTCGCCCAATCTGTTTTATCGTGAACGTTGGGGGCACGTGGAATGGGGACGTTATCGGATTGCCTGAAAACTTCAGTCGCGAGGAGACGCCATTTGGCGAAGTCATTTGTGGAGCGGGCAATGCTGAGCGAGCGACTGATGTTGAAGATAATGTGACCGCGACAACAACCAACTATGCAAAAATCCTTAACAACGTTCTTGTTGAGGCCGTATCGGGTGGCAACGTCGCTGAGGGTACTATTGCAGCAATACGGACCGGAGATGCGAATGCATTCTTGCATATCTTGAACTTCGCGAACCAGAACATTATCGGCCAAGACTGGATTTTTGCGCTCTTCACAATTTCGGGAGACTGGAATGGAAACTTGCGATTTGGTGATCAAGCATTCTGGGACGATGTGAACGAACAACTGCAACTTCAGAATGGGGGGTTCAGTGGAACTGCGGTGCGATACACTCCAGAATCTGATCTTCAGATTACAAAAAATGTTGTTGGAAAAGGGACGGTGCCAGGCGGCGAGGTCAAGTATCAAATAGTCGTTACCAATGCTGGCAAGGGACCCGCATATCACGCTGAACTGTTCGACACGATGCTCGATGGAGCCGGCCAACCTGTGTTTCAGAAGACATGGCGATTGGGGGAGATTCCTGCTGGGGAGCGAATCACCGTCGATTACACCGTACAATTTGCGACATCGACTAAACCCGGAAAGTACACGAACAAGGCGCAAGTAAAAGCGATTACGCGCCATCCGTCAGTGAACCCGTTTTATGGTGCGTTTGGGCATTCACCAACTGTATCCACGTCAATCATCATTGTGCCGCGACTGAATAACACGCCGGTAGTGACTGAAGAAATTGTTGCAGCACCACAGTGTGCCCCCTACCTCACAAGTTACTTGGGCATCAATGAGATCAATGATGAACGAGAGGTGCGCAAACTTCAATTCTTCCTGCGCGATTGGCTCGGCAGTGATTTGCAGATCACCGGCATCTTCGACAATGCAACGCTTGCTGCCGTGCAGCAGTTCCAGGAAACAAACAAGAGCGACATTCTCGAACCGTGGGGAATTACGCGCGCGACCGGCTATGTCTACTACACGACACAGAATATGATCAATAACCTGTACTGTCAGGGGGTATCTGATTTCGGTCTCACCGCAGGGCAACAATCAGAAATCGAAACATTCCGCACGCGACTTGAGGCAGCGATCCAAAACAATGAACCGCTTCCTCCTACCAGTTCTGTTGGCGCGATCGAAACGCCGACACTTGCTGCGGTGCTCGACATGCCCTCACAAGACGAAGTCCTGGATGAAGTGCGGGAAAAAGCGCACGCGAACGTGCAAGCAGCTGCAGCAGCTGAAGCGATACCATTTCAGCTCCCTCCCTCGATCCTCAACCTCTTTTTTAGAGATTTGAGGAGTTTCCTCGAGGCTCCGATGAGCTTCAACTTCAGAGAAGTCTCGATGCGATAGTGGTAGCAGCCAACACCGGCGGCGAATTCGCCGCCGGTGTTTCTGCTGTGCATCAAAAAAGGACTATCCACAAGAGTTTTTTGCTTGACGCATCCAGTGGGGAGCGTATAAACGAAAGTGGACTGCCCTTCGGCAGTGAATAGGGAAAGAAAAGGAGCGAGTCATGTCTCTAAAACTCACACAATGGAGCGCCTATGAGCGTTTCTGTGCGCTCACCGTGGTACTGGTGGTAGCAGGATTTCTTCTTGCACTCAATAGTGACAGCAAGCAGTTTGCTATCACGTTCAACGAACGGCCAGCTTCCTTTGCAATTGCGGTTGTCGTACTTGCAATCATTGCTGTGCTGTATGCGTATGCGCATTCGGTAGTGTGGCGTCTTTCGGACGATGACGCACAATTGCGCCTGTTTTCTGACGCGCTTCTCGGGGTTGAAGAACCTCGTAAGCGTGCAGGAATCTTGAACGCTATGCTTGCGCAAGCGCTCGCAACGAAGCAGCCAGGGGCAATCACGCGTGCGTTCTGCATGCTCGCGACGCGACATCGAGTTGCGCACGAGCACAATACCGGCGAGCCTATCAATCGCAAAGCGTTCGAAGAGATCGTTATGCGGACGGTTGCGCGAGGTACGACCCAGCTCGAGCGCGCGATCGTCATCTTATTCTTCGTCGGCATTCTGGGTTCTGTTCTCGGAATTTTCCTCTCATATTTTGGACAGCAAACTCCAGTAACTTTCGACGAAGTCCAGAAATTCAACTTCCAGATGCTCTCTGGACTTGGGATGGGGTATATGGCGGGTGTACTGGGACTTTCAGGATGCGTCATCTTGACGCTCGTAAAGTCTCTCATCTGTGAACCTCGAATCGAGGACATAGCGGACCGTCTCAGTGAGCTGATGTTCACGGTGGTATTTCCCGTGTTGCATGCGCAAGGCGCGGAGGAGTGAGATGAAACATACGAGCGCGTTCATCGGCGTTGGCTTTCTTACGATGTTGCTGGCATTCAATGATCTCTTGGTCAACACAAGTGCGACCGGCATCATTCTTTCTGGGCTTGCAACACCGCACATCAATCCGCCACCGAAAGATATGGCGGACAAGCGCATGGCGGCAACACCAACCGCCTTGTATGTTCAGATCACTTGGGGCGATGGATTGCCTCATGACATTGATGTGGCACTACGATGCGCGAGTTTGCGAGGTGATTATGGGCTCGCAACGGTTAACTTCAGGCAGCTGCACAGCAGCTGGCTCGTTTTGAAGCAAGACGATCTTGGTGGCCCTTCGGTCATCAACATGGAGAAGGCGGAATCAAACACCGACGTTGGTAAGGTCCCGCCGCTTACGCGTTGCTGGGTCAATGTGCACCTCTACAATACTCACAATGGGCCCATGCCGGTTGAAGGCGAGCTCCTTGCGATTCAAGATAAGGACAATGCGCATGAACACTTGATTGCTACGGTGCCGTTTACGCTCACGAAACCAGGCGAGGAACTGACGCTTCTCATCGCAACGTGGAATGAGAGAAGTCAGCTTCTCGAGGAAGTACTCGAGAAATATCCAGCAACCAAACTTGCCGCAATAATGACAGGAAGGTGATCTATGGATGACCAATGGAACACGTGGGTGGAAGCGTCGGCGTTTGATGCACTCTCGGTTTCGCTCGGCATTTCGATGCGTGCGGCAGAACTTCTGCTGCTCGCAACAGGAGCACTTTCAGTCCTCTTTATTCTCAATCTGTGGCTACGCTATCGAAACGTTGAGCCATGGTACGTTGCGGTCGCTCATGTATTGGTAGTTCTGGTGTTCTTATCGGGTTTCATGCTCAATGAATCTTCGCGAGGAACACTCGATCATCGATGTCATCTCTACGAACGTGGGCAGCTTTCGATGACCCTGTATGAGATGACTACACAGCAGTCGCTTCACGCTGGCGTACTCGGGGAACCAGACTTGGTTCTTCTTGTGCGCAGCGAACGCTGGGGAGCTGACCTGCATACGTGTGTGATCTCAATGGGACACCCGCGGGCGAAGGGTCTCTTTAAGAGAATCAGCGCACTTCTTGCACATGGAGGAGCTGATCGGGCGGGATTGAGTCGAGGAGAGGTGACGTTTTCATTCGGTGGGGCTCTCGAATCGCCGAATGTTACATTCAAACCGTATGAGGTTTCTCCAGACAAGGGGCCTCCGGAAAAATGGAATGATGCATAAACAAGCGGGGCGGCCTATGCGTAGGCCGCCCCGATTCTTACGTGTCACGCCGCGGAAACGACAAAGTCGCCATTTCCGGCCAGTCGCCCTGTGACTTTCAATGCACGGGCGCGGTCGGCGGTGGTGGGGTGCGAGCGGAAGACGGCCCACCCTGTCTGTTCGAGAATCCGCATCGGATGCAGCCCCGAACTGATATTCTCCAAGGTGAGCATGGCGGCGATGAGATCGTCGCGCAGCTCGTAGTCCTTCGTGAGCGCATGTGCGCCGACGTCCGCAACGTATTCACGCGCCCGGCTCACGGCCGCAGTGAGAAGCCTCACCACGATCTCGAGCACCCAGAACACTCCGAAGAGTGCCCAGAGGAACACGAGATGCTCTGGCGACCACGCGGATCCGACCGCCGCAACCCCGAGAAGTGCGAGGCGATGGAAGGTGAGCACCTGCTGCACGATTGCAATGGCCCACATCGGGATCATGTCCCGATGTTTCAGGTGCGCTACTTCGTGCGCGAGCACGGCAGCAAACCTGCCGGGGTTTTCGCGAAACAACTCCTGTATTTTTCCCATGACGATGATCTTGCCTCCAAAAAAGAAGCTGTGCATGGCGCCCGCGTTGAAGAAGTGCTCTCTCTCCATTACCACGATGGTTGGCATCGGTATTCCGGCACGCTCAGCGAGCGGTACCACGATGTCGTCCACCGTGGTTCCATCGAGGTTTCGCACGCGACGCTGGTAGAAGTAGTAACCAGCCGCCTCGTGCGCCGCTACTGTAAGAAAAAACGCGGCGACGTAGGCGAGTGGCCACCAGGCAAGCGCTTGCGCGACGAAATCAGCAGCACCGGTATGCGTTCGATCATACGTCCACGTGACTGCGAAGGGTGGCAGGATCGCCACCCCCATGATGCACAGGAAGTAGAAAAGACTCTTCATATGCTGCCACAATGCGTGCAGCACGAATCCTTTTGTGAATGTGACGAACATCCACACCTCCTCTGTGTGTTTAACCTATATAGATCCAGCAATTGCTGGCCGAAAAGACTATACCATTAAATCCAACTCTGTAAATATACCATCTCAACTAAAATTACAGAGCCATTATTTTGAACGATTCAAATTGTACGTCCATGAAATCGGTGCGGATTCCAGCACGTCCAAGTTGCGTGATGGGTGGCGTGGCGCCATACGAGGAACCGTTGTCGCGAGCTTCGAGAATTTTTTCCCATGGGCCATTTTCACGCTTCATCGAGAGCGTGATACGCACGCTTCCATCAGGTTGCGTGACGGTATCGGTGCGCAACCCGATCCATTCATGATGCGGCAGTAAATTCATGTTTTTTTCGCGCACGTACGTGCCCGAAAAAATAGGTTTTTGCGCCATGGTATAGTAGGTGCCATTGTATTTCTTTTTGATGACTGCCGTGCCATCGACACGGATGCCGGCATAATACAAAGTTTCTTGTGTTATGTAGCGATTCATCAACAAGAGTCCGTTTGAGGCATTGCGATACGAAGAACTGCTAAAGTTGTCCTCGTCGATCATGAATAATGACTCGACACGAGAGTTGCCGACCACGGCCTTGCTCACAAGCCTGAACGTATTCTGAGGATGAAATCCGTTATCAGTATCACGGGGATTCGAAAGCGCGTACATTAACCGCCACGGATCAGTTGCGGCAAGCGAGCCGTAATTTGTCGCACCGACATTTTCGTTGATAGTCATTTTGGCGCCAGAGTTGAGCCACCAGTAGGGGCTTGTGCTGCGCTCTGCGCTGCCTGCTTCGTATAAAATACCTGACGAATTAAATGAATAGATAAACGGTTGCGCGACAGTGATGACTGCTGGCGTACCGGAAGGCGGTTTACGAAATGGCGGCAGGTACATTCCTAGCGAAACGATAATCGTTACCACTAGAACACTCGCGATCATGAATCGAACCGCACTCATATAAATAATTTCGGCGCGAAATATGTTCGCAGACTCGAAACTAGTTGCTTGCGCACGGGGCACGTCGACAATCGTATCGACTCAGCGGGCGTGGTCAAGTGTGATTTTGATGAAGATCGTGGTGTGGAGACATTTTCATGAAAGGGCCACCGCACACGGCTGTATTTTTTAAGGAGTATTCGGTGTCGTGGTTGCGTCATAGTCACGAATGAGAACTTCAGAAACTTGAAGCGACGCGGCACCAAGTTCAGGATTCCATACTTGGATGCCGATGCCGCCCGTTGCGGTTCGCTCATACGATTCTAGTACCGAGGCATAGTCCCATAAACATTCAATCACCGCACCGTGTACACGAATGCCTGCGTGGACCGCAGGGCCGTACGTGATTGCATCCACCGCGCGTCGCTCGAGTATCGCTGTTTCGCCAGCAACTGTTTTCTGAATACTCACTTCTCCGTCAGAAAAAACACAAGCGTGGTATGTTTTTGCGTTCCTGACATCTGCAAGCAGAAACATGGTTCCACTACTCCACTGTGCCGAAGCCGCAAACGAATAATTGTCCCACGACGCGCTGCCATCAAGAAACGTCGAAGCGCTTGATGTGTCGGTAAGTGCTCGCAGTGTCAAATTATTCCGCCCCAGGTCAAGTGAGCCCCACGCTGGGATCCAGCCACGGTTTCGCTCAAACCTATCGCTCCATGGCAACTCTTTCTCGATGCCGTTCTCCATGATTTCGAGGAGTCGCTCGCCGTCCCAGTCGTGATCAACGTGTATGCGTCGTGCGATAAAAGAATTATTTGGTTCTACAAACGTGTAATCTTGGTTGTTGGTTTGGAGGAATCCGATGTCGTAGAGCGAGCGTGCTGTTTGTTCGGTAATAGATGCGCCACGAGGGAAGTTTGCTGTGCCTTGGATGCCGGTCTCATTTCCCAAAGGAAATGCAAATGTGTTAATGGGCACGTTAAATTCTTGTTCAAGTTCTTCGCGGGCGCGCGAAAGGTCGTCGTGCACCCGAGTGCTAAATTCTGCCTCGGTTTCGATGCGCGCCGCATCAGGAACCCAGAGCTTGTCTGCGAAAAATATTGCTGAAGAACCTTGCGCATCACCAGAGTAAGGGCGATGTCCATCATAAGAATGCGAACCTATCTCCCAGCGTCCGGTAGCAAGTAGACGCTTGATCTCTGTCGGAGACAAATAGTATGTGCTTTCAGGTGTATGCGCTGATGCAGCGATAATATATATGACCGCTTCGTATCCCAAGGTCTTTAACAGCGGATCAACAGGGTAAAAGCTATCTTTCGCGCCGTCGTCAAATGTCAGTAAGAATGAACGATGAGGCAGGCTCCGTTCTCCGCGAACAAACTCCTCAAACTCGCGGAGTGTCACTGTTTCCCAGCCTGCATTTTTAAGCATATACATTTGGTCGCGAAAATTCTTCGTCGTGACGTTATTAAAATCGTTTTCGCTTTTTGAAATGCGGTGGTAAGTGAGGACGGGAATTGCATAGGCAGACACAGCCTCAGTGTGCTCGCGTTCAAACGTCTGAGTGTCAGCGAGTGTTACGCTGCCGGCGCTTGCAGTCTGCGTTGCGTATATGAATGTTCGCTCAAACGAGTATCGCGTGCGCAGCGCTAGTTCTCGCATCATTAGTTCAAGCGAGTAAAAAGGGGGAGTTGTTCCATACCAGCTCATTTTGAGTTTCCAGGTCATGAAAAGCGCAGTAGCCATAACGAGGAGCAATGCAAGAAGCGCTACGGTTTTTGCAGTAGTAAGTTGGATATACATATCTTATCGGGTGCCCCACCGGGAATCACGGATAGTAATAATTGCCCACGGCAACTGCCACATGAGGATGACCGTGTTAAACCAGAAGTTGCATATCGCAAGAAGCCACGCGCGTGGCCCGACTTGGATTCGATAGTAAAGACCGTGCAAGAAAAGCATGAGCATGAGTCCAATAAGGTACACTACCGGCCACGTTGAAAGCATGATCGGATACCACACCATGGCCCTGAAAAAGACGACAGGAGACGCGAATGCGAGAAAAACGTATGAGTAGAAAGAAGCAGCCGCAAGCGGATGTTTGCGCCACATAAACAGAGAAGCGATGAAAGTCTCTCTGATCCATGACTTTTTCCAGCGCTGCTGCTGTTTTACATATTTCGCAAAGTTATCTGGAACAACCGTATGCGCCCGTGCCTCAGGTGAATAGACGGCACGATACGAACGAATGATAAAGTTCGTTAACGCTCGGTCGTCTCCAAACGTGCATCTTTCGCCCAGAAACATTTGATCTCGCCATTCATAGATGAACGGCAAGACGTATGAGCGTCGATATGCGCTGCAACATCCTGGACAACAGGTTACGTTTGCAAACACTGATTCTGCGGCTTTGTATACCTTAAATGCGATGTAGTACCGAATTGCTTGCATTTGGGTGAGGAGGTTTGTGTCTCGGTTAAACACATCGGTGTGCCCTGACACAGCGCCGACTCCTGGGTCCACGAAGTACTTTACTAAATGGCGAACACAATCAGGCTCGATAAAACTATCGGAATCGATGAACACGACGATATCGTGGGTTGCACGCAAGACACCTTCGGCCATGCCGTGGCGTTTTCCGCGGTTCGTTTCCCAATTAACAACCTCGACGCGGCGAACTTTTGGCGCGATGGCCTGAGCCGCCTCGAGCATTCGTTCGTACGTCTTGTCAGTCGAACCATCGTTAATGGTGATCACCTCAATTTTTTCTTTTGGATAATCGACGGCACCAAACCGGTACAACGTCTCGGCGATGTTGTCTTCCTCGTTTTTTGCTGGAACGACGAACGCGATGCTTGGCTCATACGATGGGTCAGGAATTACTGGTTTGTGCATGTATGCGAGAAGGAATCTTGAAAGGATGTACGTAGTAATCAGGATGCTGTAAAACCCAAAAAATACGTTGTCATAGATGGTGTGATAGGTAATAACTTTCAAGAGGAGAATAACGTAAATGACGAACAGAAACAAAAACCATGGGCCTACGTCCTGTGTTACGCGGTGCATCGCTTTATACATTGAGTGGATGCGTTGCATAGAGAAGGATTAACGGCCGATGCCGCGGTAGATGACCACACTTTTGCTAAAGGCTTCTTTATCGAGGCAATTTCGACCATCAATGACGATCCGTACCCCCGCGCGTTCGAATTCTTTGGGGCTGAGATGCTCAAAATCCGTATGGTTCGTTGCAATAATGACCGCGTCCACGTTCTCGATCGCGTCGTCTAACGATGCTGATGTCGATGCTTCTTTCACGTATGGGTCAAAGGTATGCACGGTGGCTCCTTTGGCGCGCAACAGCCGTTCAATTACGAGTGCAGGACTTTCACGTATATCGGGTATGTCGCGTTTGTAGGCAAGTCCGAGCAATGCGACGCGCGCGCGAGAAATTGGAACATCGATCTGGGCGAGTGCTTCTTGTAGTCTGCGCACTGTGTATTGCGGCATGCTGTTATTGATGACGCGCGCGGTCTTTAGGAATCGGTGCACAAAGTTATTGGTTTCTCCGTACCTGATTAAGTAATAGGGGTCGACGGGGATACAATGCCCGCCAACACCGCACCCTGGCGTATGTGGCATAAAAGAAAACGGTTTCGTTGCGGCACCCTCGATGACATTCACCAGATCGATACCCGCTCGGTCAAATGCCATCGCCAACTCATTCACGAAAGCAATGTTAATGTCACGAAATGCATTTTCAACCATTTTTACCGCTTCGGCTTCTTTTATGCTGCTCATTCTTTGTAGCGGCGCTTCAATAATGCGCCCATACAGTTCCTCAGCTTTTGTGAGACTTCGATGGCCAGATGCGCCGATAACTCGAGGAAGCGTGGTAACGTTCCATGTCGTGTCGCCTGGGTTGATGCGTTCGGGGCAGTGAGCAAAGTAAAAGTCTTTTTCAACCGTGAGGCCGGATTTTTTCTCAAGAATAGAGAGCACCACTTCCTCGCAGACGCCAGGGTTTACTGTAGATTCGACAACTACGAGGCTCCCGCGTGTCATATGTGTCCCTACCACGGCGGCAGCGCTTCGAAGCGGCGCAAGATTCGGGATGTGTGATTTGCCGACGGGAGTAGGGACGCACAGTATGTATGTCTCTGCACTTTGTATGTCGGTTTCGTCAGTTGTTGGGACAAATTGGGGAAGGGAAAGAAGTTGTTGCTCGGCCTTAGTGACGTACGGAGCCACACCTCTTTTTAAGTGTTCAATTTTTTCATGATCGACGTCATACCCAAAGACGGTGAACCCTTTTTCTGCTGCTCGCAATGCAAGCGGAAGGCCAACATAACCGACTCCTACAACAACGACACTGTTATGGCGTGGTGATGTATGGCGGTATACTTTTTGAGTGCGCGACTGCGCAGGTGACGATACACGAGTAGTGTCTAATTTCATGGTGAGCAATTTTTAGCGAATAAGGCACACGCACAGTGTGAACGATATACGCGCTCTGTTATGTAGACGTTGCTCGGGCCGATGCATTACACTGACACACACGCCATAAAACGCTGGGAGGCTGTATACCATTACGGCTACAGCCTCCCAGCTTCACATGATACGTTTTACAATCCTCACTGGATTTTGAGAAATACTCAGTCTTACCATATGTGGTGTATATAGTGGTAATCTCTCGACCTTCGTTTTGGTTTCAAAACACATAATGCGCGTATAAGGAACATGTCTACGTACACACTACTAAATGTGGATGAAGCAGAAGTGAACTATCCGAAAAATAGGCGTTTAATTTGTGCCGAAGCATAATCCACAATCACTTCATTTGGGCGAGGGCTTAAACGGGGAGACAGTGTTGTTTCTTGGAGTGCGGCAATAGGGAAGTGAATAATCACGGTGGTTCCTTTACCAACAGTGCTGCGAATGTGAATCCGTCCTCTGTGGAGCTTTACCAACTCATTAACAATGGCGAGGCCAAGTCCCGCGCCGCCTGAGGCGTTTGTGCGTGTGCGTGACGTGTCCGTACGATAAAAGGGCTCAAATACTCTTGGGAGCTCCTCGCGCGGTATACCTACCCCATGATCTTCAATACAGAGCTCAACCATGTCGAAAGATGTAGGATGCACTACTACTGAAATCTGGCTATAGGGATGTGAATGAGTAATTGCGTTTTTCAAGACGTTTGCAATGATCTGATCGAGTGCGCTTTGATTACCCCACACGAATACGAGACCTTCCTTTTTGAAAGAGATGTTCACGTGCTTTTTTTCGTACAGAAGATGGATATTATTGATAACCGTTTGAGCAACGCGTGCAAGGTTTACGCGTGTGAAAGTGACGCCAGGGGCGTTTAACGGCGGGTCAATTGAAAGCAGATTATTTATTACATCTGAAAGCCGATTGAGCTCCACGATATTTGCATCGAGAAGAGCGCGAACGGCCGGTGTTGTGTTGGGCTCCAATAGAAAGGCTTCTGCTTGTATCTTGAGTGTTGCGATCGGCGTGCGCAATTCGTGTGCAACATTACTGATGAAGCGTTTTTGAGAAGTGAGCGTCTCTCGCACCGGCCTGAATGCAACGCGCACGATAAGATAAATCATCACCAGTGCCAGATATATGACGAGTGACGAGTATATTGCGTAGTTTCGTGTGCGTATGTATTGAATGTCATAATAATTTGCCGCGATAACGCTTTCAATTGCTGCAATCGTCGGATCTTCTGAAAAAGAGAAGTATGGCGCATCAAGTGTTGTAGATGTTGACCAAAAGTACACATATCCTCCGGCTGCAACAAGAACCGTGAATATGATGGAAAGTGACACTACCTGCACTTCGGTACGGAAAAATGCATCAGTCTTATACTTATGGACGTAGTCGATACCCAATGCCGCGCACTGTTTCCAAAACCGCCAGACCCGATCCGTCATCGAGTTTTCGTCGAAGGTTCTTGACATGGACGTCCACCACGTTGCTAAACGAGACATAGTTGAAATCCCACAAGTTAGCCAGTAAATTTTCCCTATTCACGACCTGATTCGGGCGCCGCATAAAATATTCGAGAAGCCCAAATTCTTTAAGTGTGAGCGGGATATCTTTCCCGTTGCGAGTTACGCGCCGCTCTTGGACATTGAGTTCGATGTTTCCTACAGTGAGTGTCTCCGGCTTGCTCTCGCTTGGTCGCCGCATGAGGGCGTGAATGCGCGCGGTAAGCTCATCGAGCGAAAATGGTTTTATCATGTAGTCATCGGCGCCAGCAAGAAGTAGTTCGACTTTTCGCTCGGTCTCTGTTCGGGCGGTTAGGATCAGAATCGGCACGGTGACCCCCAATTCGCGCGCAGCTTTGCATACCTCAAGCCCATCTTTTTTGGGGAGCATGAGATCAAGAATAACCAGGTCGTAGTCTTCACGATGAAGCGAAATGCGGGTAAGCGCCTTCTCGCCATCCTCCACTATATCAACGGCGTACCCTTTCTGTGTTAATCCGCGGGCAAGCGCATCAGCGAGCTGTTTTTCATCCTCAACTAGGAGAATTTTCATACGTGTTGTGACAACTTACTTGGGTAAACCCAGTTTTCGCCCACGGTCACAGTATGTACCGTCTTGATGAAGATTTCATGAGAGCTTAAGAAGCCTACTGTTTGAGGCCAAGCCCCGTTCTGATGAAGTACCAGTTTACAAAGACAAGTGCGATTATTAACACGACAAGTATGCTTACCGAGAGTAGGAGGGAGACGTCGGTGATGCCAAGAAACCCCCATCGGAAGCCATTAATCAGGTAAAAAAGTGGGTTTATGTAGGTAATTGTTTGCCACCACGCAGGGAGCGTGTGAACTGAGTAAAAGATGCCTCCGAGATATACAAGTGGTGTCAGAACAAATGTCGGCACCAAGTTGATGCCGTCAATCGTTTTTGCGTAAATGCCATTCACCAGTCCTGCGAGCGAGAACACAAGCGCGGTGAGTATGCCAAACCCGAGAATAACGAGAAGATTATGTATCGAGAGCGAGAGGCCAGTAAAAAACAACGAAATAGTAAGCACGAGCATTCCGGTGATCACGCCACGAATAACGCCGCCGCCAATAAAACCGGCAATCATCACCCACGGTGGTGTGGGGGACACAAGGATTTCATCAATAGAGCGCGCGAAAAACTTTGAGGTAAAAAAAGTAAACGAAGTGTTTGCGTAGCTTGTCGTTACCACTGCAAGCATCACCAATCCGGGCACAACAAACGTCATGTAATCAACTCCCTGCATGTCACCGATACGGTTTCCTAGCACCGTGCCAAACACTAAAAAGTACAGTATCGACGTAACTGCGCTCGGGAGGAACGTTTGCACCCAGATGCGAAACATGCGCACAACATCTTTGCGTATCATCGTATAAAAACTGATCCATTTTTGCTGTGGCGTCATACTATTTTTCTTTGGTGAGCTGGAGAAAGACCTCTTCAAGTTTTCCTGAGCGAAATCCACCCGCGTGTGCAGTTTCGTCATGGAGCGCGAGAATGTCATCTTTGGTTCCCTGAGCGACTATCGTTCCTTTATTGATTATGGCGATATGCTGTGCGAGCTGCTCAGCTTCTTCCAGGTAGTGTGTGGTGAGGAGTATTGTCAATCCTTCGGCGGTCAGCTTGCGCAGGTACTCCCACATACCGCGCCGGAGTTCGACATCGACACCCGCAGTCGGTTCATCGAGAATGAGAAACCGTGGCTTGTGGATAAGGGCGCGCGCAATCATAAGACGCCGCTTCATGCCGCCAGAAAGCTCCATAGACCGATTGTTCATTTTTTCGCCCAATCCCAAATCGGCAAGCAGTTGTTTTGCTCGAGGAATCGCCTCCGAGCGTGGTATGCCATAGTACCCGCCTTGATTCACCACGATATCGATTGGCTTTTCAAAAGGGTTGAAGTTTATCTCTTGGCCGACGAGGCCGATCTGGGCCTTTGCGTGTTCAGGATCTTTATCGGTATTAAACCCAAAAACTTCCACGGTGCCTGCGCTCTTCGTCACGAGACCTGTAGCAATACCGATGATTGTTGTTTTTCCGGCGCCATTTGGTCCGAGGAGTGCATAAAAGTCTCCGGCGGGAACGACAAGCGACACTCCTTTGAGCGCCTGTGTACCTGAGGCGTATGTTTTTGTTACATTAGTGATTGTGAGTGCTGGCACGGGGAGCATTCTAGCACGAAATGGTAATTATTGATGAAACGAGGACTTTATTTAGCACGAGAACTGGGCGTTGAGAGGCGTTGTTAGGCTCAGGATGGTGTCGCATAGTGCTTAGCGACATGATTAAAAAAGAGTAGCCCGCGGCTTAGCCGCGGGCTGGGTACTTATCTCACACGCCAACGCCTTCTTGATTCGGGTCGCTCAATACCGAGCACCGAACCGGAGGGTTGAATCAAAATTCTGCTTGAACGTGCAACGCGTACACCCGGAAGCTGTGCGGCGATATGTGGCCGTCTCAGGAGCGCACGCAAAAGCGCACTCTTATCGATCTCCTCTCGCACGCGAATGTACTGGTGTCGCTTGCGCTTCCTAAGTTGTGCCAGAAGCACAGATACGTCATCAATTTCGAGAGCGGGCGGGGAATCGAGCCAACGCACGACTCCCGCACTGGCAATCGTGACCGTCTTGCCTTTCGCGAACTCGCGTTCTCTGGTCGCATACGCTTCCAGCGCGTTTGCAAGCGCGATCGCGTGATTAGTGAGGATTGCAACTTGATTGTCCGCTGCAGCATTGATTGCGTCAATGCGTTCTGCCGCGCGCGTTCGCGTCTTCTCTATTTCTCGTAGTGTTCGCGCAAGCTGCCGTTGTGCGCCACTTGCTTCCCGCTCGGTACCAAACGACACTTCTTTTTGCTTTGTAACCATGAGCATCTCCTGTGCGTCGTGCTTTGTGGAGTCTATCAAAAAAGATAACAGGAAACACCCCGCATCTACGATGGGGGTGTTCCCGCTGCTGGGCTCGCTCTTCTGTGTAAAGTGGTTCCACCTTTTTTTCAAGTGGGGCACGTTGCGCCCCTTAAATGTTTTTTAATAGAGAACCGCTTTTCAAAGAGCAAACTTATCCTCAGTGTCGGCGAAAATCTCGCAAAGTCAACCGCCGCTTCTGCCTTTTTTCGGGGACATCATGTGGAAAATCTGTGTACAAGTCCGCAATTTTTGTGGATATATTTTTCAAACACAAAAATAAAATTTCGCGAGTAAATAAGTTATTACCAACTCACGCAATGTTTTAGCTTGCGAGAGCCTGAAACGAAACAGGGCGACCGGAAGGTCGCCCTGGGATTTTGCGTTTTCTTGAGCCGACAGAAACGCGAGCTACATCTGAGGGGTAGCCCACCCTGTCGCAGAGCCGGTTTCCTCTTGTCTATTGAGATCTCCCTTATCACGTTCATGAAACTGCAGATACCGACAGCCGGTGTCGCTCTCTACGGAAAATTGCGGAGCCCAATCGAGTGATGATTCGTGCGAGAGCTGTTTTTTGTAATCGTCGCCCGCGCATCTGACGGCCAAATCATCTTTGTTGCTTAGGCGTTCTGGATGTGTCAGCAACATAATGCCGACCGCGAACACGCCGAGGCTAAACTCATTGCGGCCATAGACAGCGCGTGCTCGACGAACCGAGCGGCCACGATGTCGAATACCGAACTGAGCGGGAATTACGAGTATGTCGTGGCCATGCTGTGCTTGGCCGATTTGATTCCATATCCGCTTCGTCACTTCTGATTGGCAGAGGTCGTTGCCGAAGTCGAAGTAGTAGCCATGGCTGAAAGAGCCATAACTCTGCCTCCTTAACATGTCGAAGAGCGATATCACGGCCTCGGCGTAGGTCTTACCTAGTTTTTCCCATCTTGGAATGGCGAACAATGCCTCAGCACCGTGAGGAAGCGCCGGGAAGTTACTGTCGAAGCCACTGCCCAAACTCGGCCAAAGGATACGGAGTATACTGATCTGATCGCCGAGCGGCCTGGGAGTGTAGCCCTTGCCGTAGACACGGTCGGACTTTACTTCCTCGTTGACGTAGTCTTCCGGGAGAGAGTATCTCTCGATCACACCCGCGAGCGCGTCGGAAAATTCTCGGTTCGCGTTGACTCGCGCTGCGCGATCTTCAGGGAGCAGCAACTTGTTGTACGCTGCGCGAAACGCCTGAGTCGCGATCTCGCCCTCCGGGTGATCGGCGGTGATTGGCGCAGTAAGGTGCGCCGGCAATTCTTCGCCCTTCGTCTTTTGCTTTCTCGACATCATCACTCTCCTTTGCTTAGGGGCTTTTCTCTTTGTCAAAGAGACCTTTGCCACTTTATCAAAGTCGTGTTGTAAAATCAATAGGGGGGCCTGTTTCGGGGATTTTGTACTAGTAGTGTTACTTTGCGGTCGCAGTATACTTCCGCTATGCATCTTGAACCGACTATGTTTCGTGAATACGACATCCGCGGACGCGTAGCGCACGAGCTGAACGCTGAGGGTATTTTTGTGATCGTTCGCGCGTTCGCTACCATGGCACATGAGCGCGGAGTGCGCGACGTTATTGTTGGGTACGATGGCCGTGCCACATCACACCTATTTGCACAGGAGGCTCGACGTGCCCTCGTTGCCTCCGGGTTTCATGTAATCGATATTGGGCGTGTAACTACGCCCATGAGTTATTGGGCACAATTTCACTTTGATGCGCCAGGATTGGTAATGGTTACCGCAAGTCACAACCCCGCTGAATGGAATGGATTGAAACTTGGGTGTAGTAAGGCGCAAACGCTCTTGCCTGATGAAATACAAGAATTGTACGCGCGTGTAGAGCGCGACACAGCGATCGATGGAGTTGGAAGCGAGCGTACTGAGTCGGTTGCCGCAGCATACACACAAGATTTAGTCTCACGCGTAAGGCTTGCGCGGCCACTTTCAGTACTCGTCAATACAGGAAATGGAACTGCGGGCGTCATTGTACCGGATGTGCTTCGCGCGCTTGGGTGTACGGTCATCGAACATCTCACGACACTCGATGCTGCGTATCCGAACTACACACCGAATCCCGAGAGCGAGGACATGATGCGCGACACTGGAGCACAAACGGTCGCACACCGCGCAGATATCGGGGTAGCGTTTGATGGTGATGGCGACCGGCTGGGAGTAGTCGATGAGCGGGGCGTAACTATATGGGCTGATCGCTATTTGATGCTTTTGGCACGGGCAATCCTGCAAGAGGGGCCGGGTGAAAAAATTGTCTTCGATGTAAAAGTGTCAGAGGCACTTCCTGAGGACATTAAGGCACACGGTGGAGTGCCTATAATGTGGAAGACGGGGCATTCATATATAAAGGCGAAACTTGCCGAGGAAAAAGCTGCGCTTGCCGGGGAAATGAGCGGTCACGTCTTTTATCGCGATTTTAACGGAGTTGACGATGCGTTGTTTGCCACGCTAAAGCTCCTTGAATATGTTTCTGAACACCAAGGATCTGTTTCGGCGTTGGTCGCAAAGACTCCGTACTACGTTGCAACACCAACTATCCAAGTGGAGACAACTGATATGGATAAGTACACGATTGTTGAACGTGTGGGAAAGGCATTTGCTCAAGAAGGGCGGCGTATTGTCTCAATCAGTGGCGCGCGAGTGTATTTCGAAGATGGGTGGGGGTTGATTCGCGCATCATCAAACACGCCTACGCTTGTACTTCGTTTTGAGGCGCACACCGAAGACGCGCTGCAGCGTATCGTAGAAGAGTTTCGAGGCAAACTTAGACACGAAGGGGTGCATGAGCCGTGGGAGGCGCATATTATTCCACAGGGCTGAGGCTCGCATCAGTGTGCTGCTGATACACTAACTATATGGAAGCGCTTCGCCCATATGAAGAATCTCGGCCGTGGGGGAGTTTTCGCCGTTTTACATTGAATGAGCCGACAACGGTTAAAATTCTTTCGGTGACGCGCGACGAAGAGAATAGTCTTCAGTCTCACAAAAATCGTGATGAATTTTGGCGTGTATTAACAGGAGATCTTGAAATAGTGATCGGAGAAGAGACGCATCGCGCTCATCCTGGAGATGAATTTTGGGTTTCGGCAGGCACGCCACACCGACTCCGTGGCGTGGGTGACGACAATCGTGTTTTAGAGATCGCATTTGGGACGTTTGATGAAAATGATATCGACCGCATAAACGACAAATACGGTCGAGTATAAATGTATGTTTGAAACAGCATCGTTTAGTAACATCGCGGTGGTGTTCTTGCTTCTCGCAGCATTACTGGGACTCTGGTGGTTCAATGCGGTGTTTGCTGCATGGGTACAGCGAGCGATAACCGCCGTTCAGTCATGGTTTACCGTTAATCGGTATGCACATAATCCGCTTTTAAAACCAACGGCACAGAATGGGTGGGAAGCTCATTCCGTGTTTAACCCTGCGGCCGCATATATCAACGGGCGCGTGCATCTCCTCTATCGTGCGATCGGTGCTGATGGAGTCTCGCGGATTGGGTACGCGTCGAGTGCTGATGGATTTAATTTTGATGAACGTCTATTGTATCCGGTATTCGAATTGCGTAACCCTCGACAGTGTTATCCGTGTGTGAAGCGATTCGATCCGGTCCTGTATCCTTCCGGTGGTAGTTGGGGAGGATGCGAGGATCCGCGTATGGTCGTTATCGGAGAAACAGTGCATCTTACTTTCAACGCATTTGATGGGTGGGATTTTGTGCGTATTGGTGAGGTTCGCGTGGGTGTTCAGGATTTTATACGCAAGTGGTGGGCCTGGACACAACCAATATTACTTTCACCAGAAAAAGAGATACACAAAAACTGGGTGCTGTTTCCTGAGAAAATTAAAGGTAAATACGCGCTGTTGCATAGCATCAATCCTGAAGTACAAATTGATTATGTTGATCACCTTGAGGATCTCGCACGCGGTAAAGTGCGCATTCGCAGCACGTTTGGATCAAAGACTCCCCGTGCCACGTGGGATACATGGGTGCGTGGCGTGGGGCCACCGCCAATAAAAACGGAGGCAGGATGGTTGGTCTTGTACCATGCGACTGAAGCGCGAGATCCGGGTAAATACAAAATCGGAGCGTTGCTTTTAGATGTAGGCGATCCGAGGCATGTGCTCGCGCGTTCACCAGGGCCTATTCTCTCTCCCGAAACTCCGTATGAAAATTATTGGAAACAAGGTGTTGTATATACCTGTGGTGCCGTTATCAAAGACGACGAGCTTCTTGTGTACTATGGCGGTGGCGATCATACGGTAAACGTCGCGCACGCACCGATTGCGGAGATCTTAAAAAGTATTCTGAGTAATCACACTCCCACACTCGCGCACGCCTCTTCGCCTGTTTGATGTGCATGCTGAGAAGGCGAAAACTCTGATACCATACAGGGTATGTATATCGTCAAGCGGTCGCAGCATAATCCGATACTTGAACCATCATCTGATCGCCCATGGGAGGGAGCGGGGACTTTTAATGGGTGCCCAGTAAAAAAAGATGGCAAAACGCACTTGCTGTATCGGGCGCTAGGCAAACCTGATCCATTGTTAGCGCCCGGAGTATATCTTTCTTCCATCGGACATGCAGTGTCTGATGACGGGAATGTGTTCAAGGAGCGCACACAGTTTATTGCGCCAAGTGAAGCATGGGACAAATACGGATGTGAAGATCCGCGCACTACGTTTTTCGAAGGGCGCTACTATACGTTTTACACGGCACTTGCAGAAGTGCCTTTTGGCCCCTCAGGCATCCGCATCGGGTGCGCGATTTCTGATGACCTAGAAACGATCGCAGAGAAGAAGCTCGTGACTCGGTTTAATGCAAAAGCATTCGCGCTTTTTCCTGAGCGAATTAACGGAAAAATTACTGCAATACTGACTGCGCATTCCGACGAACCGCCGCAGAAACTTGCCATTGCCCAGGCCGATCGTATGGAAGAGTTTTGGAGCGAGGAATACTGGAAAGCGTGGCACGAAAACATCGAGAGTAACACCGTGCAGTTTCAACGGACGAGCAACGATTTTGTCGAAGTGGGCGCAGTGCCCATAAAAACAGATGACGGATGGCTACTTATTTATTCGTACATTCAAGACTACTTTGCCGGCGCGCAGCGCGTGTTTGGAATCGAAGCGGCACTCGTGGCACATAATGACCCACGGGTGTTTATCGGGCGCACGCACAGCCCGCTTCTTGTACCAGAGACACCGTACGAAGTGTATGGACTTGTTGGGCGTGTCACGTTTCCATCAGGTGCGCTTGTGGTGGGTGAGCGGCTCGATATTTACTATGGTGCTGCAGACACGTTTTGCGCAAAAGCGTCAGTCTATCTACCTGATTTACTCGACGCACTTGTACCCGATCGTCGTGCTCGATTCGCACAAAAATCCCCGCATAACCCCATACTACAACCGAATCCCAACAGTGCCTGGCAAGCGCGCGCCGTTTTAAATCCGGGCGCGATAGAATTGAATGGAACGATTTACATTTTGTATCGTGCAATGTCGCAGGATAACACGTCAGTGATAGGCCTTGCGGAAAGCATTGACGGGACTACGATCAGCACACTCCATCCTGAGCCTATATATGTGCCCCGAGCCGATTTTGAAAAAAAACGAGGCTCGCCGACAGGGAACTCTGGGTGCGAAGATCCGCGCATCATGAAAGTCGAGGAGCGTCTCTACATGCTCTATACCGCATATGATGGTGTCGAGGCTCCGCGGGTTGCGATCACATCAATTGCTGAGACTGATTTTTTGGCGCACAAGTGGGATCAGTGGACAATGCCGGTGCGGATCTCGCCCGCACATGTAAGTGACAAGGACGCCTGTATTTTGCCGGAAAGAATTGATGGAAAATATGTAGTTGTTCATCGCATCGATCCCAATATTTGCCAAGATATGTTTGACGACCTTAATTTTAGTGATAGTGAAATTAATCGGTGTTTTGAAATCCTCATGCCGCGCGAAGGAACGTGGGAGCAAAAGAAAGTCGGGATTGCCGGGCCAATCATAAAAACGGAGAAAGGGCTACTCATGATCTATCATGCGGTATCGAAACATGGTGTGTACCAACTTGGTGCTGCGCTTTTGGATTCAAAAGACCCTACGCATGTGCTTGGGCGTCTCAGCGAACCATTCTTGTCGCCGCAACACCATTTTGAAAAGGAAGGAGAGATACCAAATGTAGTGTTTTCGTGTGGTCAGGCGGTGCGCGGAGATGTGATGTACGTGTATTACGGAGGAGCCGACAAGGTGGTGTGCGTCGCAACGCTTTCGTTATCGAGGCTGTTGCGCGTGCTTACTCCTGAATGTTTGGAAGAAATATGAGCAAGAAGAAAGTTGTCGCAGTTTCAGGCGGATTTGATCCTCTGCATGTGGGTCACGTGTGTATGTTTCAAGAGGCACGGGCATTAGGCGATACACTGATCGTGTTTGTGAATTCGGATCGCTTCTTAATGACCAAAAAAGGTGCAGTGTTTATGCCGCTTGAGCAGCGTATTGAGATCATCAAGGCATTTTCATGCGTCACTGATGCGATACCGGTAATTGATACTGACCAAACTGTGTGCGAAACACTCAGAAAATATAAGCCTGATATTTTTGCAAATGGCGGTGATCGATGGTTGCACAATATTCCTGAAGCTGCGGTGTGCGAAGAGCTTGGTATCACGACGGTATTTAACGTCGGGTATGGCGGAAAAGTGAGTAGCTCGTCTGATTTGTTGAAAGCATACGCAACAGCAAAAGGGTGGGCGACTGTGTAGAAGAATCCCGCCGCGATTGCTCGCGGCGGGATGGTTTCAATGAACTCTTACTTCCAGACCGGGTCAATGAAACGAATCATCTCAAGGCCGGTCTTCAGATCATAACCTCTGTCATCTGGCTGATCGAACCACAGCTTCGCCATCCATGGCAGAAGCCGATCTCGGCGTAGATCATGCACCGGCCGCTCAAGCTCGATCTCGGATGAGAGTGGGTCTCGGAAGAGACGCAGCTCCTCCGGTGTGATCACCAGGATTCTGATGATGTTTCTTTGGCGACGATCAGTCATCTCGCTGTGGACTTCTCGAGTTATTGTCACAAGCTGCCGTTCTTGTCCTTTCGGAATGAGCGGCGAAACTGTATTGATGACATCTGTCCACATCTGTTCTTGCAGCTCGATCGTAGGCATGCAAATGCCGGGGAAGTTGGCGGTCGTGGCATTTGCGGCAGCTTCGATTTTTCGAGCAAGTTCGGGGTCAATGGTAAGATCAGCGACGCGCCCACCACCAAACGTGCGAAGCTGGAGGATTGGCCGCCCCGCAACAGTTTTTCCGATGACGTTTCGTTGCACGATCCACGCGTCGGGGAACTCTTGTGTCTTGTGCCGATGTCGTTCGCGCCACCTGGTCCAAATAGAACCAGCAAAATAGCCGAATATCACTAATGCGGTGCCGATTGCATAGTGATACCATTCGGTGAATCCTAATTTCTCGAAGAGATCGAGAATCATGTTGATTTCTCCAATCGCTAAGCACGCCTACGGCGCACCGGCAGAATGAAAACACTACATCTATATTTAGTCAATAGTTGAATTATACACACAAGGCCATTGCCCTCATATCAGTGAAATACATACTAGAGCTATTAGTCAGCTAAATGAACGTATGGCGGCAATAACAGGCAGGTGCATGAAGTGTAAGGCAAATCGGGAAATGGGAAGTGCAAAAGAGGTAACGATGAAGAATGGTATGCGCGCGATGAAAGGCGAATGCACCAAGTGCGGTACTAAAATGTTTAAAATTCTCGGTAAGAAAAAATAGCCGCGTAAAACAAAGAAGCGCCCGCGTGGGCGCCTTTTTGTTGTACGCTCATTATTAGTTTGGCAATAACGCAGCGCCTTGCGCGATAGTCACGGTTTTGATCCCGGTTGCCTTGATGTACTCAACCACTTCTTTGAATTGGGCGGTGGTCATAGAATATTCATCCCCACCTGATGGCAAGACTTCGTGGACTGAGAACACAAACCACTGCTTGTTTGCTTTTGCTTGGTCGATGGCGGACTTGATCGATGCAACTGAAACATTTTTATTCGGTGAGAAGCTGTTGATTTCATACTTTGGCTGAGTTGCAGCATTGAATCCATACGCGATTGTCGGGTCAGCGGTGCGCGCATTTCCATAGCCCGCAAGTTTTGTGCGATTGATCACCGTCGTATTGTAACTGCCATAAGGGTAGGCGAGTGTCGTAACGGCGGTGCCAAGCAGGTTCTGCAAATAGGTCTTTGAGTTTTTAATTTCCCGATCGATGCGAGAACTGCTTAGTGTACTGAGATCAGCATGCGTCACGGTATGGCCTCCAATCTCATGCCCTTGCTGCGCGATCGTTTTAACTTGCTGCGGTGTCATATACGAACTCCACCCTCCTTGTACCGGTTCTGAAAGAATGTAGAACGTACCTTTGATTCCCGCCTGATTGAGTATTGGAAGTGCATTAGTGTACTGCGAAGTCCAGGCGTCATCGAAGGAAAGCGTTACCATGCCTTCTGAAAATTGTCCGGGTGTTGGCGGCGGTGGCTGTACAGTATTTACAGTAACTGAGGTTGAAACGCTTGTGGTTCCACCTGCTCCGGTACAGGCGAGAGTGTAGCTGGTGTTTACCGTCGGTGTGACAATTTCGTTCCCTGTCACCGACTTGTTTCCTGTCCAGCCGCCAGATGCCACACAGGTGTCAGCGTACTGGCTATTCCACGAGAGTGTCGAGGATGATCCTGCAGAAACCGCTGTCGGATTTGCAGAAAGCGTAACAGTTGGCTTGTTCGGCACTGAGCCACCACTTTGTTTTGCGAGAATGAAATCATCAACAGCAAGAGTTCCTTTTCTGTCGATCAAGTGGAATAGTACTACAGAGCTTACCCCCGTAGGGATTTTGAGTGTAGTAGAAAACTGTTTCCATGCGTTTGCAGAAGACGCAGGGGATGCAACCCAACCGTAAGATACGTGGCCATCAGTGTACATGTAGAGGACGTTGATCTCAGTCGCAACATTTGATGCATACCAGTTGCTGTACTCGTACGTTACGCCCGCCTCAACAGGAATCGGGTCGTGTGCCCAACGGGCGTCACCTGAAGTGTTTGCGTTCAGTGTTATACCGGCACCGTTGCCAGTGTGTCCTGGTACCGGGTATTGAAATGTAGGTGTTACGTTGCCCCAATATGTGGCAGTCCACATGTCAGGCGTCCCAGCTCCAGTTTCAAGCGAAGGGTTCGAAACAAGGTTTGGACCTGCAGCGAATGCTGGAAGAGGACTGGAACCCAACAGCACCGCGCCCACAAGTAAGGCACTGAATATCCGCACCACTTTCCGTCCCATCATAACTATCTTTACTGATTAACAACCGCTGGTCGGTCACTAGTATGCCCACCATACTATCGGTTCACCGCTGATGTGCAATGAAAAAAGGCGGGGACAGCGCACCAGAGCATAGAAAACGCTTTTGGGTATGCTTAAAACAACGTTACAAGATATTCGTCAATGGTGCGCTGCTCGAGATTATAGAAATGGTTGTTGGTGTTTTGCAAATATGTAGCAAGCTCAACGCCTACGTATCGCCAGTGCCACGGCTCAAAAATGTAGTAGGTGTTGTTGTGGGGGTACGAGAGCGTGAAGCCAAACTTGTGTGCATGTGCGACAAGCCATTGGTATGCCTGCGTAGTATCGAAACCGGCGAGCTGGCCCCCAAGTCCTGTGGTAATAAAATCAACGGTGGTACCAAGTTGGTGTTCTGAGTACCCTTGGTCCGCAGAAAATTGATTTGCAGTGCCCGCACCATAGGTAACCGTGTATGCGCCTTTTAAAGCTTTCTGCTCATCAAATGAGCGGTATGCGGATTTAATGTAAAGCGTTACGCCTTCATTTTTTGCAGCGTCAAGAAGCATTTTCAAATAGGGCCACACCTGCGCGTGTATGACCTCCGAACCGTTCTCGTCATATAGGTACTCTTTAGGGATTTCGCTTACTCGCTCCGGCGCGTAGTGTTCATTGAGGAAAAAAATCTTGGAATACTTTTGTAGCAATTCTGGGTCAGTTTTGCTTAACTTTTCCAGCGTACCCACTGTAGTGGTGATTGCACCGACTTGTTGTTCAAATCCACCAACTTGCGTGCGCACACTTTCTACGCCACTTTGTGTCTCGACAATTTTCTGCTGTGTCGCAGAGAGCGTGCTGGAGAGCTCTGCTGCTTTCTGATCCACAGTCGACAGACCCAGAGCGAGTTTTTCGGAAGTGGTTGCAAGTGCCGCAGTGGTCGAGGCAAGATTGGATGTGAGCGAGAGCACTTGGTTACGCAAGGCGAATAGTTGTATGTACGCGTATATAACCGCGGCGCTCAGAAAGAGGATACACAACGCCAGGTATACGAGAGGGTGTACTTTTAAAAAGTAACCACGCCAATGCCTCATGAGAGAATGGTACCATTGTGCAAAAGAAACTGCTCGCAAAATAACCTACTGCGCTACTAGGCCAGTAGGTCAGTGAAGAATTTTACTGCTAAAAATAAAAAGGTGCCGCAAGAAGATATCCACTGTTTGTATTCGTACAGAAGCGCACGGTAGTATATTCGCATGCATGGGCACCCAAAGGTTTTTGGCATCGGTCTTTCGCGCACAGGGACCACGTCACTTACGGCAGCGTTGAGAATATTGGGCTACAAAAGCATTCACTACCCTTTGTGTTTGGTGCGTATCAAGGGTGATGAGTTGCATCTCGATACGAAATGCGTTGAAAGATACGATGCACTTACGGACATCCCCGTTGCCCGATTTTATAAAGAACTAGACCAGGCGTTTCCCGGATCAAAATTTATTTTGACAGTGCGCGACACTACGTCATGGAAAAAATCAATGAAGCGACTTCAGTACTCGCTCTGGGTTCTCGGTATATTTCCAAAAGTTTCCAAACTAGTTCGTGACATCTATGGGACTAGTGGATATTCAGATAGTGACGCGCTTGTTGCACAGTATGAGCGCTATGTACGTGATGTACGGGCGCATTTTTCAAACCGGCCGAGCGATCTGCTCGTTCTCGATCTTACGCAAAAACGTGATTGGGAACAATTGTGCGTGTTCTTGGGAAAGCCAATTCCTCACCGAGCGTTTCCTTGGCAAAATCGGGGGTATGGGGTGCCGTTTCGAAACATACTTGATTTTGTGGGGATTGCTCACGATCGGCGTGAGTAAACCAGTTGGCGGGTTCGATGCTGCCTGCTACATTTAAGGAACTCTTTTTAAGTATGGAAAACAAAGGAATGCGCATCGCAATCGTCTCCGATGCATTTCATCCGCAGGTAAACGGCGTAGCAACCACAGTCGCGGAAACGCAAAGACAGCTTGAGCGGCGGGGGCACACAGTTCGTGTATTTTCGCCACGAGATTTCGGCATTACCGTACCCTTACTCACCTATTCTGAAATTCGTATCGCACCATTTCCGTATAGAAAATTAAAGAAGTTGCTCGATGAATTTGCGCCCGATGCGATCCACATTGCCGTGGAGGGTCCGCTTGGGTTTGCGGCACGCAACTACTGTGTGAAGCATCGTTTGCGATTTACCACTGCATACCACACGCGTTTTCCCGAGTACGTGAACGTGCGTACACGAATTCCGCTCTCATGGATATACCCGTATCCGCGGTGGTTCCACAATGGGAGTGCACGCACCATGGTTGCGAGCGAAACACTCAAAAACGAGCTTGAGGCTTGGGGTTTTAAGAACCTTTCGTTATGGGGGCGTGGTGTGGACACAACCGTTTTTACCCCTGAAGATCCGTTACCGCTTCCGGGAGAACGTCCCATTTTTATGTACATGGGGCGTTTGGCGGCGGAGAAAAATATTGATGCATTTCTAAAACTTGATTTGCCGGGGACGAAGTATGTGGTCGGTGATGGCCCAGAAAGAAAGCGTCTTGAACGCACGTATCCGAAAACTGTTTTTACAGGGTATAAATTCGGCAGAGAACTTGCGCGGCATCTTGCCGCGGCAGATGTTTTCGTTTTCCCGTCACTCACCGACACCCTTGGTTTGGTTATGCTTGAGGCGAATGCATGCGGCACGCCAATTGCTGCGCTTGCCTCCCAAGCTTCGCACGTAGTTGTGCGCGATGGCGAAAACGGGGTTGTTTCAGATGATTTGCGAGAGGCATGTATGCGCGCATTGGAGCTATCGCGAACGCGCGCACGAGAAGTTGCGCTGGAGCGCGGCTGGGATCAGCCGACGGATCAGTTTATAGAAAACTTGGTCACTGCGCGCGCATAGTGGTGTATGCGCGCGCTCACTGAACTTGAACCCGCGACCTTTTTTGGTAAAACAGTCATTCTTGATATTGACGGCACGCTTGTACCAGAACGTTCTGTAAAACTTCCTGAACCAGTAAGAGTGTTCGTGAAAGAACTTGCAGCGCATAGTGATGTGTACTTATGTTCAAACAGTCATCTGGATCAGCGGACGCTCGCGTTTGCTGAGATGCTTGGCGTGAAGTACGTCGAGAGTCACTATCGCAAGCCGCGGATCGATATTCGATCCGTAACAGGGACAACAAACGAGCTTGTTGTTATTGGAGACAAGTGGCTTACTGATGGGCGCCTTGCGCGACGGAATCAGGCGCGCTTTGTTAAGGTTAAACATATTGCTGATAAGCACACACCGTGGTTAGCAGAAGCTTCGTATGCGTTTGATGCCTTGGTGTACTGGTGGGTGCGAGTATTCTCGGGTGCCTAGATGCAAAAAAGAGGATCCGAAGATCCTCTCGATGTAAAATACCGGCCCATCAGGGCTTTCAGTGATCCACCACCAGGTGTAATCAAGCGAACGGGCGGTTATGCAGTCTTGCCCATTGCCCATCTGCGCAAACACAACATGAAGCGGCAGTGTGGCAAGAAATACGATTGTAATGAGTACTCGGACGCGCCGTGAGTGCGCGCGTATCCACCACACATATCCGAGTAGAGCAAATGACGCGATAACACCTATATCGGTTATGCGCGCCAACCCATACCAATTGCTACCCGCTGCGGTAAGTGGCACGAGGACCGCAAAGATGCAGGCGATATGCGGGCCCGCTACTATACCCAGTGTTCGTCGCATAGGACATCCTCCCGTATGTGCGAGATCGTTCCTGGTTTGATCCTAGCACAAGACTTGGATGTGGTTGTGGTATAGTCTGCCCATGCATATCGTATACGCGGTGGGTGGAATGAATTGTGATGGTTGCGTGCGTACTGTACGCGAAGCACTCGCTAAGGTCCCGGGAATCTCCGGAGTTTCAGTAACGCTTGCCCCGCCAGTTGCGTCGTTTGACACTGAGACAATGATTGATCGCGCTGCGATAAATGCGGTGTTGCAAAATGCAGGCAGATTTCGTGCGCACGCGCCATATTTTGCGCCTTTTTTACACGCAAAACGCATGGCTAAAAAGTTCCGACCCCTCATCGTCATGTTTTCACTTGTAGTGCTATGGACGATTGTATCGCAGCTTGTTTTTGGGTTCCATTTTGAACACGCGATGCATCAATTCATGGGGGTATTCTTTCTTTTGTTTGGCGGATTGAAAGTGATTAATTGGAAAAAGTTTGTGCCAGCCTACCGGGCGTACGACGATGTCGCTAAGCGCAGCGCATTCTACGCGTGGGCATACCCAGGAATCGAAATTGCTCTTGCCGCACTCTTTTTAACGGGTACGGGATTAGTGTTTGCGAATATGATCACGCTGATTCTCATGACACAAAAAGCCGTAAGCGTGCATCGAACGATCGTTCGCAATGGAGAGGTGCAGTGCGCGTGTCTTGGCGGCTTTTTCAACATTCCCGTAACGCGCGTCACCTTTTTTGAGGATCTCCTTATGGCAGCGATGGCAGCGTACATGCTTTTGTACTTGCTCTAATGTAAGATTCCTTTACTCTGGAGATGGGGGAACTGGTTCCAGAAAGGGAGTACAGCCATGGTTTTCGTGGCAAGTTGTGGCTGCGGAGGCTGCGCCATTATCGTGATCGATGAGCAAGGGCACGCGCTCGTGATCCAGGTGCCGCTCTCGGCAGTTGCGCGCACCTGAGCGCTGTCTCTACAATACACGCGGCGGGGGGGGCCCGGGGGCGCCGCCGGCGGGTTTTTGTGGGGGGGGGTCGCGGAAAGAAGTGGGTTTTTAA
>JAYPJF010000002.1:34598-257013 GCA_038128225.1 bacterium | reverse complement strand
CCTGGGCGCGCGGGGGTTCCCGGGGGGCCGCCGGGGGCTGTGGCGCGCACCTTCGCGGTGCCTAAACACCCCCGGGGGGGGGCCACACCGGCCCCCCCGCCTTTCTTGTTTTCATGCGCGCTGACGCTATACTTACGGTATGAATAAAAGCTTCGTATACATTCCTCTCATTATCGGCGTGCTTTTTCTCAGTATCCCAAACATTTCCGATGCTGCACAGTTCAAAGCGGGAGAACAAGTAACAATTGCGCAGGGGGAGGCGCCTTCTGGCGACGTGTATGTTGCGGGCGGGAGTGTAACTGTTTCTGCACCTATTGATGGTGATTTACATGCAGCTGGTGGCTCGGTGATTATTCCTGAATCAGTGAGCGCGGATCTCTCACTCGGTGGTGGAAACCTTATGGTTGTCGGAGATGTGGGTGATGATCTTCGTGTTGCAGGCGGTTCCGTTGTTGTGAGTGGCAAAGTAGGGGGTGACCTCGTTGGTGTCGCGGGTCAATTACAACTCACCGGGCCGGGCGTTTCTGGTGATGTTATATGGGCAGGAGGAGTGCTCACCATTGATGCTCCGGTTCAAGGGAATGTGCGCGTAGTTGGTGGCGAACTGCACATCAATGCCCCAATCCAGGGAACTGTCGAATTTAAAGGAGATGAACTTTCACTCGGCTCGGGTGCGATTCTTGGCAAAACGCTTACCTATGCAGCGTCGGAAGAAGCGGAGATGGCTGTTGGAGCACAGGTGCGCGGTGCAATTTCTTACGAACCCCACACTCCGTACAATACCGACGAAATGAAAAATCAAGCTCGGCATGCAGTTGCCGCACTCGCTTCTGTCACGCTTCTGCTTACGTTTCTTGCTCAGCTCGCAGGAGCGATGGCACTAGGATTGTATTTCCACAAGTATGCGCACATGCTTACACAGCGGATAACAGAAAAGGCACTTTCAGAATTCGGTCGAGGAGCCGCGGTAGCGCTCGCGTTGCCACTCATCGGACTTGTGCTCGTTGTAAGCGGGATCGGATTGTTTCTTGGCACGCTTGCGCTTTTGGGTTTTGCGGCGGTTTTGATTTCAGGGTATCTCTTTGCCCCGGTTCTTCTCGGGAGTCTGCTCTATCGATGGTTTCTTAAAGATAAGACATATACAGTGTCGTGGAAAACAATACTGCTTGGGGTATTAGTGTATACACTCCTCGGGTTAATACCACTTATCGGGTGGCTTCTAAAAACCATCTTGGTTCTGATGGTAATCGGGGCGCTCGTGAAGATAAAGTGGGGCGTGGCGCAGCAGTGGCGCTAAAAAGGTTTTTTGACGAAAACAAGCGAGCCGCCTTGTTGGCGGCTCGTGCAGGTATGCGCTACTCAGTCGGATAGAAAGGTGAGCCGGGCCTCACACACACGTTTCCAAAGCCCCAATCCCAGATTCGCTTTCCACCCGCAGCGTTACACGTGCGATCAAACTGCACTTGTCCGTAGTAGTGATACACGCAGACACAAACGATAGCCAACCCAAGGACGACCCAAGAGCGCATATGCATATCTTCCTCCATCGGTCTTGATGCCGCGTGCACAATACACGTATGCGCGGACTGTGCAAGCACGTTTTTATTTGAGAGATATGTGTCGTGTTTACAGTGGGGATACCTCTACCGCGCACCAACAGATGTTGACACAGACATAAATACCGAACACTCTTAGCGCAGGGCGAGGGCCTTTGAGAGGAGAGTCCACATGAATCAGCCGCGTGGTAGTCGCGGAGCAACGCATGATGTCCGACATAAGCAAAATCCCACGTCGCACTTTTGCCTAGTACTTGCACCAGGGAACAGGGTGAGAGAAAGAACACATATCGTTCACCGTGAGATGCTTGCTTCCAAGCAGTATCGAGATACGTACGGACTCCATGGGTGCATAGCCTATGTTGAGCAAGATGGTGCGCGCCGGCCAGAAATCATCAGAGTCGGAGAACTCGAAGTGCAGGTAGTATATTTAAGCCTGCAGACGATTCTCAGTGGACTGAAGAAGAAGCGCGAAAGTGAGGCTCGGGCACGACAACGACCAGGGCATACAAGTTACAAGCCGGCATCACTAGTAACGCAGAGCTACTACATCATGCACATCGGGTCAGCGTATTTTCTCTACAGCTGCATGCGACTCTATATGGAAGAAATCAATGAGCTGCGCGAGAAGCTGCTTGATGTGTGTGGTCATATTACGCAGTTGTTGCCGTATGCTCCGAGAAAGAGAACAGAGGATCACGCAGTGCGGTTTGCAGTGCGTGGTGATGGCAAAGATTATTTAATGTACAATGTAAACTACATGGCAGATGTACTTGGCGGCGTACAGCGAATAAGTTCGGAGGAGCTCTTTCGGCGTCTGGAAACATGAGGTGGATAGACCGCGCCATAATTTTGTGGCGCGGCTATTCTTTGTGTGTAGGATGCGTGCGTAGTTGTGTGTGGCAGCAAAGATGATAAATGGCATCGTCATGACGCGAAAACGGCCAACTCAAAAGTATTCCGAAATAATCCGCGAAAACCGGGAACGCTTTCGGGCGCTCTTTGAATCAAACATGATCGGCATTGTCATCACTGATCTCGATGAAAGAATTTTGGAAGCAAACGATGCGTTTCTAAAAATAATTGGATATACACACACGGATCTTAAAAAAGGCGTTGTCACCTGGACACGGATAACTCCTGCTGATTATTCAGCTTTAGATCAGCGAAAGTTGCGGACGCTTGAACAGCGGAAAACGATTGAGCCTTTTGAGAAAGCGTATATTCACAAGAAAGGGCACATAGTTCCGGTTTTGGTAGGCGCAACACAGATTCGCCTACGACCTAAGCTTGGGGTGAGTTTTGCGCTCGATATCACGCACCAAAAAAAATTGGAACAAAAGAAGGATGAATTTATGGGGACCATCAGTCATGAACTTAAGACGCCGCTTGCCGTACTTCGCACGCAACTGTCGCTTGCAAAAGAGAGCGTCCAGGAGAATGTAAAACGCGAAGAGATCGAGCGTATACTGTATGATCTTGATGCACAAGTGCGACGGCTCGATCGGCTCGTCACTGATAATTTGAACTTAGCCCGTCTGTCAGATGATACTGAGCGCAAGAGTTGGAAAGTATTTCGGATATGTGATTGTGTCGCCCGGGTGGTAAAGGACATTCGCCACCTCACGACGCGAACGATTGTGTTTAAAAAACCGCGTCTACGCTGCTTTATGCATGGCAATGAGGTACGGATTGCACAAGTGTTTACAAACCTCATTTCGAACGCGCTGCGATACTCACCCACAAATACACGGGTGATCGTGACGTTACAAAAACGCAACACAACTTTTACGTGCACGATTCAAGATTTTGGCTATGGCATCAAAAAACAGGATGTGCGGAGGATTTTTGAGCGCTACTATCGTGCGCCTACCGCTATGTGTGATGACACCACCCCTGGGTCAGGGATCGGTTTGCATGTCGCACAGGAGATAGTAAAACAGCACAAAGGCACGATTTCCGTTACAAGCGTTTTCGGTAAAGGTTCAACATTTTCCGTTGCGCTACCATTGCTTACGTAAGCGTATGATGTCGTGGGTAATCGAACTGTGGCACTTTTGTATCGCGAACGCGCGGGCGAGTTACTTCGGGGCGTTTCTCCTTGCGGTGTTTCTTCTTACCGAGTTTTTCTCGGTTCCGTGGATAAGCAGATATGATCTTATCTTTCTTGCAGCGGTTCTTTTTCAAGTATGCGTGCTCGTATTTAAGGTGGAGCGTTTGAAAGAGTTTTTTGTAATCTTACTTTTCCATGCGCTTGCAACAGGTATGGAATTGTTTAAAACGCATCCGACAATTGGTTCGTGGATATATCCGGAGTTACCTGGTACCATATTTGCGTTGGGAACCGTGCCACTTTTTACCGGCTTTTTGTATTCAGCCGTAGGGAGCTATATATCACGAGCCTTTGTCTTTTTAAAGCTTTCATACGAAAATTTTCCTCAACGGCACCACCTCTGGATTATCGCGGCACTCATCTATGTAAACTTTTTCACGCACCACTTTTTCTATGACATTCGATACGTACTTTTCGTGTACGCAGTCTACATTTTTTGGAAAACTACTGCACGATTTTGCGTGTATAAAAAAGAGCGCACGTTGCCGTTATTACTCACCGCATTTTTAACCGCGGTATGTGTTTGGGTTGCTGAAAACA
This sequence comes from bacterium, assembly GCA_038128225.1. GTDB lineage: Bacteria > Patescibacteriota > Minisyncoccia > Phycocordibacterales > UBA2100 > JAYPJF01. The sequence continues at coordinate 252,804 of JAYPJF010000002.1, read as the reverse complement.
TCGGCACATTTGCACACATATGGCTCTATCCGTCACAAGTTATTACGTGGCACCTTGTTGCGCCTGAAAAGATCGGTTCGTGGTTTTTATTGCTTGTTCTTAGTTTTGCACTCGTGTCATTGATATACCAAGACAAGATACAATATCGGCAAGAGTAGCGAACAACGCGGTGTAAGTGGCGTGCTGAACTTTCGCGTATACTGAGACGATGTTTGGGCTTAGTGATTCAGAAATGCGGTTATTTAGAAGGTTAACGACCGCGAAAAAAATTCAAGATTTTCTCGACACGATACCCGTTAATTTTGAGAAAAAAGGCCAAACGTACATGTCGCCGAGGCGTGTGTTAAAGACAGGCAAGGCGCACTGTCTTGAAGGTGCGCTCCTTGCCGCATGCGCGCTGTGGATCCATGGCACACGGCCGCTTCTCATGGATCTTACCTCGAAGTCGTATGACGATGATCACGTGGTTGCCTTGTTTCGTGTGGGCGGATACTGGGGTGCACTGAGCAAAACGAACCATGCGGTACTTCGCTATCGTGATCCGATCTACAAAAATATACGTGAGCTCGCACTCTCGTATTTTCACGAGTACTACATGAGTAACAATGGGGTTAAGACGCTTGTGAGCTACTCACGCCCACTCGATCTTCGCAAGTTCGGCTCTGGGTGGGTCACTGATGAAAAGAACCTTCACTACATCGCACACGCCCTCGATGAGCAGAAGCACTACGCCTTGGTGCCGAAAGTCAATCGACGCATTCTCAGACCTGCAAGCGCATTCGAGCGGACAACAACTGATGCGCGGGAATGGCTGAGAAGTGATCCGAGAACGTAGAAATGACACTTAGAATAGTGGCCGATCACGAATTAAGTATCCAGAGCGTATAGTTGAGGTAAGCGGCAAAGCTGACCCATGCGATGTACGGTACGAGGAGCCACGCAGCGGGTTTGGAAATTTTCGCAAACGCCCACAGTGTGGCAGCAATTGTAATCCACAACAAAACAACTTCAACACAGGCAAGTCCTGGTGCGCGAAGTCCGAAAAAGATGTAAGACCAGAGCATGTTGAGGACAAGTTGCACGCCGAAAAGAACGAGAGCGATCTGCACGTCGCGGCGATGCATGCCTTGTTTCCATACAAGGTATGCGGCAATACCCATAAGAGCATAGAGCGTGGTCCATACGGGTGCAAAAATCCAAGAAGGCGGATTGAGCGGTCCTTTGATAAGGTCGGCGTACCACGTGGGAATGGAGGGGGCTGTAAAGAACGATCCCGCAATCCCAGCAGCTTCGCACACTATAATGGCGACTGCGGCCTCGATTATATTTTTTGTGCGCATTGGCAGTATTGTACCGTTTTTCAGCGGAAACGTCAGCACATGCGCGGGTACACTGCTAAAACATTCGCTTACCCGATGCGACGCTTTTTCTCCAACCACACGGGGACGGGGCCAAATAGTATTGGGCAGGTAGATATTTCTGTCCGACTTACATCGAAAACAAGTTGATATAGTTTATCGGCACTATCAAAAACAGCCTCGCTCCAATTGAAACCAAGGCGCTCGGAAAATGCTTTCACATGCTCCTCACTTTGCCCTTCGATCTCAATGATGGGGTTGAGCCATGGCCAGGTGTCGAGCATGATTTGGACACCCTCATGTTCCCAAAGTTCGCGCTTAGTTTCTTGTTCGGCTTTTACCGATAGGCCTGTCGCAAGCAACAAGGCTTTCGTTTTCTCGTAGTCGCTTACTACCACCTCTATTTCTTTCATGCCGTCAATAGTCTCACCATTTCTTTGCTTAAAGGTGAGCGTAACAGAGTCACCTTCGTCTCGGAGGCGTATCCATGCAGCTTTCTTATCGAGACGCAAATCTTCGTAGTCAAAAATCGTGCGCCGGTTAAGACGCTCCGGACGCACGAGTTGAGCTCCAAATTCTCGTAACTTTTGGCGCATAAACTCGTGGTCGATGTTGACAAAGGTCGCTTCGATTTCGTTTTTCATTGTGTCCGCAATGGTAGCATAGTTTGAGTTTCTCAAAGAGTACAGTACGAAAGGACGCGCAGCACACATGAACCCACAAAACGCCAACTGATACTTACATAATATAGCAAAAAGCCGCAGTGCGCGCTGCGGCTTCCAATGTGCCAGAGACTTCTACCCGACTTTTTCGTACTTGTTGATGATGTGAATAGTTGATCGCCCGCTGCGGATTTTCACAAACTTCACCGCAAGCGACACACGATTGCTTTCGTTAAGCGCATTCCAGTACGCGTTCGCAATATCTATCATACTGCCGCAAAGCGGCATCAGAAGAGGCTCTGCACGGAACGGAGGCAGGGGATCACCGTCACCCGCATAGGTCATAATGCAATAACCGCAACCCGGTTTCAGTACGAACTCATAGAACATTCGGTCGCACGTTTCCCCGATCACCGATTTCCGCAGGATGGACATTTGAACGCATGGGCGTGCCTGCAGAACGCACACCGCAGTAATGCGCTGTGTAAAGTTGGGTGAGTCCGGCTCGTATATGCGTCCTTGTAGCGCAGTGTTCAGGTGTGGTAAGTGCGGAGAATCCGCAACGGTGTCGGTCTGGTCTCCATTGCCAACGATATAAAAAGACCCCCGTTCGCGCATCGCGTTGTAGATGACGAGGCTCGGGTCCATCATCTTCGCGGCGTCCGCTGCTTCAGTGAAAAGACGCCCCGCATCGTAGTCCGCGTCGAAAATGCGATTTCTGCTTTTTTCGCTTCGCCCTGTAACCCAATACACTTGGATTAAATATTTTCCGGTTTCATCGCGGCCTACCACGATACCTCTGCCAGGGTACAAGTTGCGACCAAGTTCTGCGTAGTTACTCCACGCAAACGCTGGGACCCCTTCCTTCATTTTCAATCCTCTCGTTTACCTATGAACCTTATGGTCCGCGCAAAGTCTACATATTATTAAGGAAAAAACAATGCCCGGAATCAACAACCACTTTGTCCGCTATGTTTCAAAACACAGCAAAATTCATGCTACACTGAAGACAGCTTTATTAGGGTTTGGTACGCCTTTAATAAGTTTGCACACATTTTTATGAATACCTCGCTTTTTGCGCAGAAATTCTGCGTAGAGTTTTTTGTTTTTTCATTACTCGCGGTGGTCATGTTTCTCTCTCCATTAATTGCACAGGCGCAATCGGCAAATGGTGGAGCCGAGTTTGTCGTGAACGCATCTACCGACAACGACCAAATCGAACCAAAGGTTGCAACGCTTGCGAACGGAGATTTTGTCGTCATTTGGGCTTCTCTTGGGCAGGACGGTAGCGGTTACGGGGGGTATGGGCGACTTTTCGATCGAGCAGGAAATGCAATAAGTTCTGAATTTCAGATCAATACATTTACCTCTGGCGATCAGTTTCCTTCGCATGTTGCGCCGCTTGCAAACGGCGGATTTGTTGTGCTCACTGAGTCGATTGGTCAAGAGTACGGCGGAACTAGCAGTGATTACGGCATATTTGCACAGCTCTTTGACGAGTATGGAAACAAAGTCGGATCAGAATTCCACGTAAACACGAACAGTGAGGATGACCAATTTGGCTCGACGGTGGTGCCTCTTCAGAGTGGAAACTTCATCGCAGCGTGGACCGACAAAGCTGTTGGTAGTCCGGCTGATGTACGAGCACGCATCTATGCGGAAAACGGCACGCCGATTGGCACCGAGATACTAGTGAGTGGCAACGGGCAGAAGGAAGGGCCGACAATTACACAGCTTACGAACGGCAGAATCATAATGGTTTGGAATTCGTGGCAGGAAGATGGCAGCGCCGGTGGTGTCTACGGACAGCTTATGGAAAATGACGGTACTCTTGTGGGGACGCAATTTCAGGTGAATCAAAATACCAGTGGTGACGAAGGGCGAAGTTTTGTTCTCGCGTTGCCCAACGGTAACTTCATCGCCCTGCGCATGCAGGATGATCATGGTGTTTATGGTCGGCTTTACGATGAAAATGCCACACCGCTTACCTCGGAATTTCTGGTGACCGCTGATGAGACGAATCAAAAAGAACGATTCAGCGCGGTCTTGTATGATCCTTCAACCATTCTTCTCACGTGGAACGTGTATGAGCGTGATGGAAGTAATTTGGGTGTGTACGGACAGTTCTTAGATCTCGACGGGCAGCAGATCGGCACAGATTTCCAAATGAACGTGTATTCAACTGGACCGCAGCGTGCAACTGTTCAGCCGGTGGCGCAACTCCAAGACGGCGTGTTCGTAGCCACATGGGAGTCACAACAAGGCACAAGTCCCCGAGAGATTGTCGCTCGCATCTTTAATCCGCTTGAAAGCGTGACGCTTACAACAAACGCCGATGCGTTCGTGCGCGCTGGGCAGAGTAATCGCAACGAAGGCGCAAATCCGCATCTTATGGTGCGTAGTGATGGCAATAACCGCGCACTCGTCGGCTTCGATGCTTCAGAAGTTGCGGCGTTTCTCACAGAGCATGAAAATGTCTCCGCAGAGCTTGTGCTTACGATTGCAGAAAATGGAAACAACTGGGGAACTGGCCGGACAGTTGATGCACATCCGCTCGTTGCCACATTTGCAGAGGGAAATGGCAAAGGTGAAGGTCTCCCACCCGCGCAGGCAACTCGAGGAACTGGCAGTGGTGTGACTTGGAATTGCGCGATCGATACTGCGATTGAAAATCAAGTCGCCAATTGTAATCCACAATGGAACGGGGGCACGTATGGTGCGGCGACAGCCTCGCCTGTGACTCACACTAACAACCAAACAGGGGAAGTTAGGTGGGATGTGACCGCGGATGTGCTCAATGGGCGCACGGAGTGGCTCATTAGAAAAACAAACGAGAATCAAAACGGTCGCATCGAATATTACTCAAAAGAAGGAGCGGTCGATGCCTCAAATATGACACTTGCTCCGCGTCTTATACTCATTGGCGAATAAGTCGCGGCAAGGAAAGTATAATGCGGCCGCCCACAAGGGCGGCCGCATCTGTTTCTGGGCCTCGATCCTTTTTCAGTACAGACAGAAAGGATGCAGATGCCGATTGTTTAAAAAGAAAACCGCCTGGCAGATGCCAAGCGGTCTCGCTTGTTCGCTGTACTCGCGAGGTTGCTACCTGGTACGAAAGATCGAGTTGAGTCTAGGCAACCGTTCATCGCCGGGATAGATCGTATCGCGATCGCAAATCGTGCATACGAGTCGTTCGCAATCACGAAAATACGCTTCAAGCATTCCGTAAGGGGAGTCGATTTCCCTTCTGAAAGGAGTTTCTTTTTCGCATACTGTGCAAAAGGCAACTACCCGGCCGTTCTCATCTCGCTTTTCGTACAGTCGTTCTCCTGCAAACGCGGAGACGGCCTCACTCAACAAGCAACCAACCCGGTTCACCTCATCGAATAAATTAGCTACCTTTGTTTTGCGGCCAGACCCATCTCGGAATAAGGCTCGGTCGGTTCCCCAGTTGTCTTGCTGCTGATATTCGCGCATAAACTCAAACATTTTCGAGTTCAGCATTGTTTGCAACATTACGACCTGAAGCAAAAGTTCTCGATCGCCAGGCTGTTGCGCTGGCTTGCCCGCCTCGCGAGCGTTCTCAACCATTCCTTTGTCTGACATCGGTGCGTCCTCCAACTGTTGCCAAATTCGTTATACTTTACTTATAAAAATTGTCGAGGCTACGACTCTACTACTCTCTTCACGGATTAAAAATAAAGCGGCTCTGTTAAAACTAAAAATCGTTTGCTCCACATTGTGTCTGAAGTCAGAACCTATTTCCAGACACATTCGGGGTACTTTTACATTCCCGACTTAGCCAAATGAAAACCGCCCGACCGAAGCCAGGCGGCTCTCGATAGGGCGGTGCAGCGACACTTCAGATGTTCAGAGTCGCCAGGATGTCGTCGAAGTGCTTCAGAGCGGCTTCTGCCCGCTGAAGGGACGCTTTCTCGTCCTCGACGGCCTCCTGGAGCTGCGGCCTGCGCTTCTCGAGGTACGCTTTGACCTCGGTAGGCTCGACGACACGCATCGTCTTGCGGCTTCCCGACGAATGCTTCGAGACGGAGAACTTGTACCATTGGTCTTGCTCTCTCATGTCGTCGAGCGAGCGGACGCGGAAACGCTTCTTCTTGTCGTCCACCTGCGTGATGATTGCGGGGCAATCCCAGCTGCCGACGCTGGTGAAGCCGTTGTACCAGAGCACCTGGTTGACCTTGATGTGCTCGGCCAGAAGCGGACGCTCGATGACGACGGGCTTGCCAGAGATTTCGTCCTCAATGGTGAGGCTCATTTGCTTTCTCCCAATATCTAAAGGACACGATAGCCGCACTAACGATATCACAGATACGACAGTATGTCAATATTAGCGGGCGAAACTAAAAAGAAATAATCGGTATTTGAAGTTATCGGCCTCAGAGATAGTCGTTGCGTAATGCTCCATTACTGTCTTGTGAAGAAGCCCCCGCTTATGAGCGTCCGGTTTAGGCACTACTTCCAAAACATTGCCCTTCTCATCAACCACATCTACAAGTTCTACATCATTGTTTGTCATGCACTAAGTATAGACACTTAAAGGCGACAAACAACGATTCACAAGAAATCCCAAGCGTTACCAAGCTCCACACCGTTGAGGCAATCCGAACGTGGATTCAGGATAACTCGGACGATTTTTATGTGCCAGAGCTGCGTAGTACTGACTTAGTATTAAGTTAAAAAATACCCCCATACCCCCTAGGTATCCCCCCAAAGTGGCCCCCCGTGCCGAGGAAATACCGCCACAGGACAACCTATCCAAAAGTCATCCGTATTTAACACCAAGTCTGTTTAAAAGGTTGGTGGGTATTTTATTATTTTTGAATTCATGTTCTTTGATGCGGATTGGAAACCATCCCTTTTTACGTAGCAGTGAAACCACGAGTTTGTCTCTTTTGATATTTCCATTTATCTTCTCTTTCCAAAACTTTCTGTTTGTTTTAGGAATACTTGAGCATTCGCACCCGTGCCAGAAACAGCCGTCAACGAAGACCGCCACCTTCCGTTTAGGAAAGGCAAAGTCGGGTGTGCCGGCAAGTTTCTTGTAGTGCCTGCGCCAACCTGTAATTTTATTTTCTCTCAAAAGAACGAGAAGTTTTTGCTCCGTGGTTTTATTGCCGCGGCTTTTGACTGCGGCCATATTTTTTGACCGCTGTGATTGTGAGATGCGGTCCGCCATATTTTTATCTGATGAACCTGATTTGCAGGGTCAGTTTCATGAAAAGGTCGTTGCCTTCCTTGTAGACCTTCCCGAACCCGTAGCGGGTCGTGCTGGGGGTATCAAATCGGGTGTTCTTGTACAGGTAAGACCTGAAAGCATCTGCGTTGTAGACGTGGTAACAGACCACCTCTCCGTCCTCCCTGACGATGATATAGCCCCCGTGAGCGCGTATAAGGCCGTCCCAAGCGGTATCGGGCACCATTCCGAGGGCTACATTGTGCAAGAGACCTTTGACCTTGAACTCGTAATCGGAGCGGTCCAGCGTGAAGGTGAGAATGTTGGTTTCTCCGTCACCCAAATTTGAAATAAGGTCTGGCAACCCGTTGCCCTTACCGAGATAGAAGGCAAGAAGAAGCTGCGCCATTATTTCAGGCAGAACCGTATCCACCCGCCTCAAGTTTTTTGTGAACGTATCTGAACTGATGCCCGCATAGGAGAAACTGCCGCCAGCCGCAACAATTGCTGAAAGACGGTCACGTACTTTTGAGCGAGTATCAATTGCGTTTATTTCGTCTATCTTACTCTCATCAAGGCCCGAGATTTTGTAAATAAAGTTGGTTGCGGCGGAAGGGTTGAGAAGTGTGGATGCCGCACCGAGCATTGATTTGATGCTGAACCCGACTTCCGGCATTGCGCCCGTAATACGGTCGTGAATTTTGAGAGTGATGTCTTCCTTGTGAGAGTTACCAGCGCTCAACTTCTTTGAATGGAACCGAGTCATCAGTTCGTCCGCTTCTGGGATTTCAAAAGTAGTATCCTGATTGTCGCGTATTGTCTGAAATATCTGGACCACTTTCGACTTGAGGTCCGAAGCATCTACGAGGGCGACTTCTGTACCTGTTTGCACAACCTTCACTTTGTTGTTTTCGGCAAGTTCGTAATCCATTCTGCCCGTTGCTTCTTCGCGGATTACTTTCAAAATCGGATAGAAAATATCCTCTATCTTTTGCAGATTTTCGTCCGCACCGTTCAACTGCTTTTCTGCAAGCAGTTTCAGGAACGTATAGAACTCACTCCATTCGCCTTTATTACCTTTTGCCATAGTAGTTGTTGAGTGAGTTGATAATTTCCGCGGCAGTGGCCTGTATCGCATTTACAGCGACACTGTTGCCGAGTTGCCTCATTGCCTGTGCTTCTGACACAGGAAACTCAAAATCGTCTGGTATGCCCATCATTTTCTTTCCTTCTTTCGGTGACAATCTGCGGGCCTTTCCTTTGACGAGGTAAGTATCCCAATTTCTGCGGTCGTGCAGACCAGAACCGCGGCCGCCAAGTCGGAGGGTATAACCCACTTTTTTGTTCACGGGTGCTCCGAATACATCAGACATACTCGCTTGAAGCGGTATCGGTTCAGGGAAATTGAAAGGTATTTTTTTGTCACGGAAACCGACCATATACAGGCGAGGTCGGTGTTGCGGCAAGCCGAAGTCGGACGCTTTTATTATTTTTGCGTGGAAAGAGTACCCCAAGTCCTCCTCAATTACTTTTTTGATTGTCGCAAAGGTTTTGCCGTCATCGTGGTTGAGGAGATGACGTACATTTTCAATAAAGAAAGCGACTGGGCGTTTTGTATCAATGATGCGAACGATGTCAAAGAAAAGTGTCCCGCGCACATCAGAAAAACCTTTTTTGAAACCCGCCTGACTGAACGGCTGGCAAGGGAAACCGCCGGTCAAAATATCAAAATCAGGGATTGAAGCCGCATCTACCTTTGTGATGTCGCCTGCAAAGTTTCCGTTCTCAAAAAGAGAAGGCGTAATTTTCTTGAAATTGTGCTCGTAAGTTTTACGTGCGTGCTCGTCCCATTCGCTCGCAAAAACTGTTTCTACGCCGAGATTGTGGAAAGCAATGTGAAAGCCGCCGATACCCGCAAAAAGGTCAATAATTTTGTACGTCTTTTTTGCCGCCTTCTTTGCAGGTTTCTTGTTGATTGTCATTTTTGATGCAGTTGCCGTTTTCATATTGTTACTTTGAAGCGCGGTTCTTTGCGAGAAAGTCCTCAAGGTCCTTTTCGCGTATTCGCCAGTACCCAATTTTGCTTGCCTTCAACTTGCCGCCGTGAATATAACGGAAAATTGACCTCTCGCTGACACGCAGAATTTTCGCAACTTCCTTAAGGGTCAGAAATTTCTCTCGCGTCATCATACTGTCCTCATATTTTACTTTGTCTACTGGAGGGTTGTCAAAATGTGTCAAGTTCGAGGTCTTCACGGGTTTAGCGCCGTTCCTGGTGTTGCTAATGCTTTCTTTTTCCTCCTCTTTTCAAACTGCTCGTGTATAAAATCATTCCAAGGCTTCATGCCTAAATATAGTTGCTGCGTTGCATCACACACGCTAAGCAACTCATCGCCGTAATAGTGTCTGTCGCCGAAGGGGGCATATTTACCGCCTTTTTCTTTCCAGGTCTGATTCAAATCCCAAGAAGAAAACAATTCTGTCTTGGTGAGAATCATTACTGGGTTATAAGGCTCCTCGTTTTTGTAATATCGGCGGCATTTATTTACAAGTGGTTTGAGTAGAGCAACTTCTTTTGAGTTTAGCTCTTCCTTAAGAGTCGCAAATACCAATACAGCACCAGGGAACTTTTCGGCGATTAATTTCATCTTATCTATATCACTTTTAGCAAAGCTGTTTTCAGATTTGCATTCAGCAAAAATAACTCGTGTTTCGTCCTCCTCTCTAAATTGAGATTTCCTGAAAAATAAACCAAGGTCAACTTCCATCGCCACATTTTTGATTTTAGTTTCAAAACTAAGCATCGGAGTTATTGGGCTATGGTGAAAAAGAGAAGAGAAAATGCGCAAAGTTAGAAGTGTGGGATACACGCCTTCTGCTCTTTTAGGAAGTCCAAAAGGTCCGCTTGTTTTGTACGCCCATTTAATATCATTAGGCGAATGGGTGGGGATATTAAACTCCTCCAAGCAGTTCGTACATGTAACGACATAATTAAGAGCTTTAATGTCGTACCAAGAACTGTGCGTGCAGGTTGGACACTGAAGAGTAACTCCTAGCTGAAACATTTTTTTCTCAACGTAATGTTTCAGTAGTTCTGATGCATCTTGCCTAAAGGTTCTGGTTGAAGCCACTTTGGATATTTCACCCCAAAACTGGTCCTTATTCATTTCTTTGCCCGACTCCATGTTCTTCAGGAGAGCAATCATGTGCTCGTTAGCGAGGGTATTTGTACCGTGTATGCCTCCCAGGTGTTTTATCATCTGCTTGGCTATTTTCCCTGGAGCAGACAGGTTTATTTCTAGACCTTGGTCTTTCATCCAGGCTGTAAAAACATCTTCTGCTTTCGGAACTTTTATATGAATGGTCCAACCTTTAAATTTGGACATGTAAGTGGCTCCTCTTTTGGAAAAACGCCATTCATCAAAATGAATTGAGCTAAGTGCGCGGGTGAGATGTTCTCCACCTTCAGGTATCACATCAGCATATAGGTCATCGTAACTGTAGTTATTAGTCGCAACGTCATTCGCAAACCTAAAATAACTGTTGTGTCCTCCGAACCTAAAAGCAAATTTAGGGTCTACTGTTTTTACCGAAACCTCATCAGACTCATCATTAAAGTCATAGCTTTTAGACTTGCTCTCGACTTCACAAAATCCAACTCCATCTTTATGGCGTGCCCACTCATCCCACATTCGCGGATACCAAGCTTGAATTGAGAATCGTGAACCTCGTGCCTTTTCGTCAGGCTTAGGAGAAAGCGAGGCGGCAAAATCTTTTACATGCTTCTCATCTACACTTCGCGCCTTCATCAAATTGGCGTGATAATAAATTTGAGTATTGTGCCTACTAACACCCGAAGTCTCCTCGATGAATTTTTGAGCCTCGTTTTTTACCGCATCAAGATGCATGCCTTGAATGGCAACGGGCAGCACCGACCAGCCATTAGCTCTTAGGTTCCAATAATCAATAATGTCGTGATTATTGCTTGCGTCCATTAAAAATATGCATTCACCTTTCTGCCAACCCGAACGATTTGAAGCTTCAATCTCAAACCGCATCAGCTTTCTTGGATAATAAGCGAGCATTTCAGTAAGATAGTTCTCAAAGCCTATCTCTTTATCTGTAGCGCCAAGCGGTTCTCGCCAATGTTCAACAAGAACATCTTGTATTTCTTTAGAAGGTAATCCAAAGATGCTCTGATAAAAAAGCCTATTCTTTTTAGGAAGAATAGGAAAAATAAAATTTATTGGATATCGTCTTTTGAATTTCAGTTCTTTATCGAAAAAGCCTTTCAGCACTTCAAAAATGCCCACACCGTAATTTGGTGTTCCGTCTGCGGTGTTTACCTCAAGATTTTTATCATCAACTACATCACGACCAAAATCATCAAGCTTCATTTTTTTACAGTCACCCAGTGGAACCAGAAAGTCTGGGTTAAAGGCATCAATATACCCCTTGAGGATGGTTTTACCTGTGTGTCCAAAAACATCTCCACGTTTACGCCAAACTGCTGGAATACGATTGAAAGTTGGAATTATCGGGTTGTAACTGCCACCCCATAAAGAAGCGTTGAGTTCCAAAGCACGCGCAAGACTTTTAGAATCATTTGGATTCACCAAAAAGGCAAATTTCAGAGGTCTAAGTTTTACGTTTGCGGTGCCTTTCATTAGGTATTAATTTTAGCAAAAATGAAGACTTTTGGGGCATACAGTAAAAATCCATTATCGTAGGAAGAAATAGCCATATAGAGCTAACACTGAAACGATATCAGTAATAAATACGAGAGACCGAATCTGATACCAAAAAGCTTTTACCTTTTGGTCGTCTGAATCCGATACGTTGTAGTAGGTTTTTCCTGCAAAATAGAAAGCCACGAAAAGGGCAAGCAATCCCCACCATAAAAGGGCAGAGATTTTGCCGTAAAGAAGATACAGACCTAGTGCCTGCAACGCATGTAAAAGAAATGACATATATTTGGTTTCTTTGATAAGCAACCAAACAAAAAGCCCGCTACTAGGAAGGTCCGAAGACCTCTATGGAAGTTTCCCTCCATAACGCGTTCAACGCCCTAATAACGGGTTTTTTATGTTGAACGCGATTCCTCGACCATGCCGCCTTTTCAGACGGTTTAGGTCGCTGCTCTTGCGAGCCAATATTCAGTTGTCTTTCCATTATGCCTGATTTTCGTCCCAAATAGCAATCACTCTTGCCTTAAGGAAGAAAGTATTTTGGAACATGGAAAATCTGTGCATAAGTGCTTAGTACTAAGAAAATACTGACCAGATATTAAGTTGAGGTGTTTTAGTACTGACCCAATATTTAAGACATATTGAGTTGATACTAATTATTTTTTTCCTACATTATTTTTTAAAAAAGAATCCTAGAATTGGGATTCTCTTTTATATAACGGATTGCTATTTTCAAGATACGGCAGATGCCGCATCACATGGTCGAAAAAGAAAAATACATCAAGAGGTTTAAGGCGCTCTACGAAATAAAAAACCGTACAACCATCTCTGACGAGATGGCTCTTGAGTATTTTGAAAAATTAGTTTGTCTGGTCGGTTCAATTACGAGCCACCTTAAGGCAGACGAGGTAATTCTGCCGAAAGTGTATGCAGGAAGAAAAATGGCAAAAGCTTGAAGAGCATATCGAAAGTCTAGGTGGCGCACCGCGCGAATGGGATTTTGTGCGCGAGGAACGCAAACAGCCTGAACCTGTGCTTTGGGCGGACATAGATAAGCTTTCTTTCCCAGATGACCGATGGCTAGTTAAAGACCTTTTCCCAAAAGAAGGCGTATCAATCGTGGCTTCTGTTTCTGGTGAAGGAAAGTCTATAGCCATAATGCATCTGTCGGAGTGCCTTACAACAGGTACACCCTGGTTTGGGGATACACGATTCAAAACTGAAAAATGCAGAGTTCTGTATGTAAATCTGGAAATGGCAGTGAGCGAAATGCAGAGGCGAGGTCGAATGATGAAATTTGACCCTTCAAATGAAAACCTTTTTATCCTCAATGAGGATGATTTTAATTTGAACGGTACGGGCGAAGAAGATAAGAAATACCGTTGGCTTCTGAACTATATCCTTAAGAACAAAATTGATGTTCTCATCATTGATACCTTCCGTCCTGCCACAGGCGGGATGCGCGAAGAAAAGGCAGAAGAAGTACGGCATTTCTTCCAGAAGTTCCAGATTCTGAAAAATTCTGGCGTGTCGGTCATATTCACAGAACACCTACGCAAGAATCAGCAGTTTGAAGGAAAAATACCAAAAAAAGAGCAGCTTTTTGGTTCTCAAGACAAGGTAGCGAGTGTAGAAACACTCCTCATGCTCAGGAAAGATGAAGTGTCTGGGGAGACACACTTCTATCAGCGTAAAAATCGCCTAGGGAGCGAAATAAAGCCTTTTGCGGTGAAGATTACCGATGGCGTGGAGGACGGTCGTACTGTCTTTAAGTTCGACTACCTAGGTGAAATTGAAGAAGATGCAAACAAGAAAGAGACCGCCAAATCCCTGATATTGGATGTTCTCTCTTCAGGCGAGATGCGAACAACTAACGAGCTACTTGAAATCACTAAAAAAGATGCGGGTCAAAAGAATGTTCGCCAGGCGCTTCGAGAGCTAGTTCTTTTAGGCAAAATTAATTCCGTAAAGGTTGGTAAGCAGAATTCCTACTTCTTGCCTAAAGAGGAGGAAGCCCTTGCAGGGATAGTATCTCCCACAGAAGAAAATTCGATTTTTGATGATATTTAATAATCCATTGCCAAATTGCCAAGTTGTTTTTCTTTCCTTAAGGAATCAGGTTGGCAGCTTGGCAGCACATATTACAAAGCAAGCAAAATTGCCATGAAAAAACCTTGTCTTTCCTGTAAACTTAAGAGGATTTGGGGTACTGAAAAATACGCATGCTCCAAATGTTTCGGTGTGTACTTTCGGGACGATTCTTTTTTGGAATATGTTGTTCAGCTTGAGACTAAGTTACAGCAGCTTACAGGAAAAATTCGTTCTCTTTTGAGGTGATATGAAAACGGAAACTCTTAAATTCTTTGCATACTGTCGTAAAAGTTCCGAGGATTCTCAACGCCAGATTGCATCCATAGACGACCAAATCGGAGCGCTCAAAAAGCAGTGCGAGCGAGAGAGTTTGGTGTTGGTCGCAAAACCTTTTACTGAAGAGCGCAGTGCGAAAGCCCCTGGTCGAAGTGTCTTTAATCAAATGCTTGAGCGTATCGAGCGCGAAGAGGCAAACGCGCTAATTTGCTGGGACGTAGACCGTCTTTCTCGAAATCCCATTGATAGCGGCAGGCTCCAGTGGATGCTGCAGAATGAGGTTATTAAAGTTATAAAAACTCCTACACGCTCGTATTATCCGCAGGACGCGGGGCTTCTGATGAGTATAGAGAGTGGTCGTGCGACAGATTACGTCATGCGACTTTCGAGAGTTGTTAAACGTGGTTTGAACAGTAAAGCTCAACGCGGTTGGCGACCTTCAGGTGGTCCGATTGGATATATCAACGTTGGCACTGAAAAAGGCAGCAAAACTATTGCTGCGGACCCAGAACGTTTTGAGTTGGTGAGAAAAATATGGGACCTCTTTCTTACGGGAAGCTATCCTGTTTCCAAGATTCGTGACATTGCAATAAACGAGTGGGGCTTGAGAACCCTCAAGCACAGGAAGATTGGTGGCAATCCTCCTACGATGAGCCACATGTACAACATCCTAAAAGACCCTTTTTATTACGGCTATTTTCCTTGGACAGACCCTGAAACTGGCGAAGAGAAAATGATAAAAGGTAATCATCCTCCAATGATTACTGAAAAGGAGTATCAGCGTGCGCAGCTTCTTTTAGGCAAGAAAGGTAAGCCTCGAATGCAGCTCCACGAGTTCGCTTTCACAGGTCTAATGCGCTGCGGTGAATGTGATTCGACCATCACGGCTGAAGAGAAAAATCAGATTATTTGCTCAAACTGCAAATTCAAGTTTTCAAGTCAAAACAGGACTGATTGCCCGAAATGTTTGACTGACGTTTCCGAAATGCAGAATCCTGTCATTTTGAAATATGTTTACTATCACTGCACCAAGAAAAAGAATCGGGACTGCACGCAAAAGCATGTGCGTGTAGAAGACCTAGAATCACAATTCAACAAGGAGCTTGAGAAAATTACCATTGATGAGGATTACCTAACCTTAGCCCTCGATTACCTTCAGGAAAAGCAGAAGACCTCTACTAAAGAAGAGAAGACGGTGCGCGTGTCTCTTCAGGCGGCATATGATGACTGCCAAACAAGGCTTGCTAATTTGAGCAAGATATTTACCTCACCACAGAATTCTCACCACGAGCTGTATACCCCCGATGAATTTGCTCAAGAGAAAAAAGCTTTAGTCACGGAGCGAACGCGCATTGAAAAAGAAATGGGTGGTACTAGAGAGAAGTTTGACCATGACCTCGCCGTTGCTGAACGTACGTTCAATTTCTGTGCCTTTGCGAAAAGACATTTCAACGAAGACGCTCCGTTACAGAAGAAACGGGAGATATTTTCAACCATCGGCTCGAACCTAACCCTTAAGGACAAAAAACTAAGCATTGAAAGGCTGCACCCGTATTTGCTCATTGAAAACGAGCTTCGGGACCAGAAACAGCTACTTGCTACGCTCGAACCTGAAAAGAAGGGCTACACCAAAAGGAAAGAGGCAGCTTTCGCCGCCTCTATTCCTAACTGGCTCCGCGGGTAGGATTCGAACCTACGACCAACTCGTTAACAGCGAGCCGCTCTACCGACTGAGCTACCGCGGAATATATTGCTGGCCGGAGCCAGTCCTTAAAACAACAGTGCCCGCAGGCACGAGCAAACTGTACCTTTTTTAGTCTCGCATTGCAATTTTGCATGGTATAGTTTTTACATGCGGGTCTTATGGACTGTAGCGCTCGTGTTTATGCTCGGCGCAGTCGCACTTTTTTTCTATGTGCTCGTAAAACCGAACAGCCCTATTCAACAGGAAGCTAATATGCTTTTCACCGACATCGGCAATACTGAATCTATGGCGCAAGCATCTGAGGCACGTTTTGAGCTAACAAGTTCAGCGTTTGAGCATAATACTGCAATACCAGCGCGCTACACGTGCGATGGCGAAGGTGTCAATCCACCGCTTTCAATTTCGGGCGTTCCTGCTAATGCACAATCTCTCGTTCTTTTGATGGAAGATCCTGATATTCCCGAAGCGATCAAAAAGGAGCGAGGAATTGCCGTGTATGATCATTGGGTTTTGTTCAATCTCCCGGTTTCAACAACGGTGATTGGCGAAAACTCAAAGCCTCTTGCGCGTATGGGTGTAAGTTCGAATAACGCACAAGCGTACGCCGGGCCGTGTCCGCCCTCACAATACGATCCTCAAGAGCATCGGTACGTGTTCACGTTATACGCGCTTGATGGGATGCTTGACGTGCCGGAGGGAAGTACAAAAACCGAGGTGCTTGCAGCCATGGAAGGACATATTTTGCAAGAGACTTCTCTCATCGGTACGTACGCGCGAAAATAGACATGGAATTATTTGTGAAAATTGGCTGCCCGCACTCGGCGGACGTACTCGAGCTCGCCGCCGAATTACATGTTGCACTGACGCTAAAAAATATTGCAGACCCTGCGGTGGAGGCGGAACTTCTCAAGCGAGGGGGTAAGCTTCAGACGCCTTATTTAGTAGATACCGAGCACAATACAGAAATGTATGAATCGGAGGCAATCATCGCTCATCTCAAAAACACATACGCGTGAAATCACTGTGGAAGTGGTCGCAGGAGCGCGTAACGAGCGCCTCCGCGAGTATAAGGATTTTTTTGCTGTTCGTGTAAAAGAGAAAGCTTCGGGCAATTACGCAAATACGCGAGTCCGTGAGTTGATTGCACTCCATTTTGGTGTGCCTGTTACGGCAGTGCGCATTAGTAGGGGGCACACCTCGCGTCGCAAGATTTTGAGTGTTACCATGCGCATATGACAGTCATTCCAAATATTAAAGGTACGCATTATGAGCTCACCACAGAAGCGCGGCAGTATATTGAGGACAAGCTCGGTGCACTTTCAAAACTCATACGCGCTGACGAAGAAGCGGTGAAATGCGATGTGGAAGTGGGGCGCGAAACAACAGGGGCGCACGGGAATGTGTGGCGCGTGGAAATTAATTTGCGCATTGCAGGCGAATTTTATCGTGCCGAGGCGCGCGGAGAAACCATTAATGCGGCGGTGGATGAAGCGAAAGACGAGATGATGCACATTCTTCGACGAACAAACAAAAAAGACGACAACTTACTGCGGCGTGGAGGCGCAAAGCTAAAAGAGTGGTTGCGGTTTGGTTCCTAGCTGCTGAGTGATAAAAAGATGCGGCCAGCTCTCGGGGGGAGAAGCTGGCCGCGCCTCAGTCGGAGTGGGCTCCGACTGTCGCTGCAGAGGGACAATCTGCAGCGGTTAGTGCTCCTCCTCGCCTAATTTGCGAGGAGGAGCTGTGGTGGTTGCCCGGGAGGAGTGGGCTACCACCGCTTTCACTACTGGAGACTATACTGTTTCAGTTCATATTGTCAAGCGGAGCTGCTCCTGAGCGCAAAAAATCCGCATATGCCATTTCACTTTTACCCTCAGGTTTCACCGAATCGATGACAAGTTGCTCATCTTCCATATGGGCACTGAGAAGCTGTACCCGTATAGTACGATCGCCCCGTTTAAAAAAAGTATACGCAACGGGCCAAACCTCGAAGGCGCGTATTTTCAACAGGTTGAGGTATGGAGCGTCAGAAAATGAAATCAGCGCGTCTTCCTTTTCAATCATTTCGCAAAACGTGGCTTCATTGTCATTTTGCGGCACTGCATTGATGTCACCCGCGACCCACTGTGGCAATGTTTCCGCAAGGAGTGATGATCCTTCTTGAGCAAGAATTCCTTCCAGAAGACGCGCTCCCGGTGGCCACTCATCTAGTTCTACGCGTGCCTGTGTAAGGACAGCTCCATGATCCATTTTTTCGTCCAAAAGCATTATCGAAACTCCAACCGTGCGTTCGTCCATAAGAATTGCCGACTGAATAGGCGAAGGGCCGCGCAGGCGCGGAAGAAGCGAGGGGTGCATATTAAGAACACCGTGTCGCGGAATATCGAGAAGACTTTGTGGTAAGAGGGCGCCATATGCCACAACGACAAACACGTCCCATTCTGTATTGTGAAGTTCAGCCGCGACATCGTGAGTTATTTTTTCTGGTTGCAATACATCAATCCCGTGTTGTTGCGCCCATGTCTTAACCGGCGGCGCGGTCATGATGCGGCCGCGGCCTTTCGGCGCATCGGGCTGCGTGATGATAAGTGCTGGAAGTAAGTTACTTTCGGCAAGAGCTTCGAGTGCGGTCACCGCAATATCTGGTGTTCCGAAAAAGATAAACCGGATGTCTTTATTCGCTTGGTTTTTCCTCATACAGTACGTCTACGTGGTCCACATATAAAATTCCATTCAAATGATCGACTTCGTGTTGGAAGATTTGTGCAAGGAGCCCCGAGGTGCCAATGCGCAGTGCTGTACCTTCGTGGTCAAAAGCTTTTAATGTAACTTTTTCGGCGCGCGGTACGTCGCCCCAGAGCATACGCCCGTTTTCGCTCTCAACTGACAAGCATCCTTCGTGCTTCTTTGATACTTTTTTTGAGCGGGAAATTATTTCGGGGTTTACAAAAACATGGTCGAGGTGTTTTTTAGGGTCGTATTCTTCTTTTGCGCGCGCAGCGTATACGTGCCCTGCGACCACAAAGATTCTTTTTGATTCTCCAATCTGTGGTGCGGCGATTGCAACGCCGTACTGAGCGGCGTGCAGAGCTTTTTTCATTGTGGTGACAAGTGCCTTAAACTTGGCCGTTTTGAGTTCTAGGAGATCAACTGTTTGGGCAACGGTGCGCAATACTGCATGCGGGGCTTTTACGATCATACAAGTATTATTACTATACGGTGTACGGGAGCGAAAGGAAACATGAAGCACATCAAAGATATTCTGAAACAGCGGGCGCTTGCACAGGGAAAAGAAACAGAGCGCGGAGAGCTACTGCGCTATTTTTGCGCGGAACTGAACGTTTCGCGCGTTCAAGATGGACTTCCGAAGATAACGATAGCGCGCATGGGGTATATGCTCCAAGGGATTCCGACCAAAGATCTGTACTATCTTCAAAGCGTTTGCAAGGACGCAAAGAACTTTTCTAAAAAGTTTTGGTGGGAAGTGAAGGGGAAACTCAAAAATGGGCGTGGGGATAGATAATTGACAAGTAGAGATAAGATTGTACTATCGCGCACTAGCGGAGGTAGAGAAAGGAATAAACAATGGAAATGGATTCGCTCGACACAGTGCTCGCCAATCTTGCCAAAGGGCAGCTCGAGGAACGTATCCGCGTGTATCGTCGGCGTGCCTCCTCGGCTCGCGGAAGCGGCAAGGGCGACTGCGCCGATCAGTGCGAGAAAGTGGCGAAGCGCTACGAGGCGGAGTTGGCTACACGGAGCGGGGATTTTTTGGTGGAACGGTGCTGACGCCGTAATCCAGCAAGGAGCATGGGATGGCGCGAAAGTCAAAACGGGCATCAGCAAAGAAAGCCAAACCTGGTTACGAGGAGTATGTTGATCTCGCAGGATTTCAACTGCTTTGTTGGGCTGAAAGTTTACTGCAGGTCGCGAGTCTTAAGAAGGCAGGCATGGATGCAATCGCGGAAGGATACGCGCTTGGTGCGAAAGTGCATCTAGACCAAGCCCAGGGGTATGCCCTTAAGGCGGCACGTATGAAGCATCGGAGTGTAGGTGAGGGGAAAGAGTGATTTTTTCAAGAGCCGCCCACGGACGTGGGCGGCTTTCATTTTTTGCAATCTCTCCTACAATGCTCCAGTGTTTCGGCTCAATCCAAAGCTCGGCATTGACCTCGGTACCACCACGGTACTCGTTTTTTCTCCTGGCAAAGGCATCGTGCTCAACGAGCCGTCGGTAGTCGCGGTGTCGAAAGACAACAAGATTTTGGCCGTAGGGAACGAGGCAAAAGAGATGATAGGGCGCACGCCTGACGACATCATCGCGTATCGACCAATGAAAGACGGAGTTATTGCAGACTACCGTGTCACCGAAGCGATGCTCCGCTATTACATGGGAAAAGCGCTCGGGCGATTTAATTTTTTTAAACCCGAAGTGCTTATTTCAGTACCGGCAGGGGTGACATCAACTGAGCGGCGCGCGGTTGTGGAGGCTGCAACGAAAGCAGGCGCGCGTGAAGCGTTTGTGGTGAAAGAACCAATCCTCGCCGCAATCGGCGCGGGGATTCCTATTTATGAAGCGCGCGGGCATATGGTGGTTGATATTGGTGGCGGAACGACCGATGTTGCGGTGATCTCGCTTGGAGGCATCGTTGCTTCAACGTCAGTAAAGTGTGCAGGGAACCGCATTGATCATGCAATCGCAGATTATGTGAAGAAAACGCATAACATC
Organism: bacterium; assembly: GCA_038128225.1. Classification (GTDB taxonomy): domain Bacteria; phylum Patescibacteriota; class Minisyncoccia; order Phycocordibacterales; family UBA2100; genus JAYPJF01. The sequence goes on along the minus strand of JAYPJF010000002.1, from coordinate 232,105 downwards.
GCGATTGGCGACAAGATGGCAGAAAATATTAAAATCACGATCGGTTCTGCGGTGCCGCTTGAAGAAGAGTTGACCATGCAGGTGAAAGGGCGCGACTATCTCACCGGCCTTCCGCGTTCAGTTGAGTTGGGAACAAATGAAGTAGTACGAGCGATAAGTAAAGAGTTGCGGCAGATGATTGGCGCAATGAAAGACGTGCTGCAAGAAACCCCTCCCGAACTTTCCGCCGATATTATCGACCAGGGCATTATTATGACTGGTGGTTCCTCGCAGTTGCGCCATTTTGCTGAATTAGTTTATCGGCGCACGGGAGTGAAAGCGCGTATCGCAAAAGATCCACAATATTGTGTTGCGAAGGGAACAGGCGAGGCAATCAAACACCTCGACGTATATAAAAAGGCGGTTATTTCCAAAAGATAAATAGATTTTTGAGTCGTCCTCTATTTACTACCTTGAAATGTTTGGCACTAAAGCTTGTAGACGTGTGTAGGTGAGCTGGACGCATGCATTTGATATAAGTGCAGACAGTTGTAAAGTACCCGTTGGCTGGGATAGAAGGAGGAAAAAATGAGGAACACTCTTGCACTGGCGTTTGCGCTCGCCGCCACTGCGGCGTCTGCAGAGGAACCTGTTGTAACAGGACTCAATGTGGAGGTGTGTACGTACGTTTACTGGAAACTGATCGGAGGCGAAACGGAGGAATGGGTATGCCCTAATGGCGTCAAGTACGTCATGAGATTGAATTGGCTGTCCTCCAGCAGCATCGTCAGAGCCGAAAAGGATGACGGGCGCTGCGTTTACGAGGAGACTGAGAAACTCTGGCTATGCCCGCCAGGCTTCGTGATCAAGCGTGACGAGACAACGAAAGTGCGGCCCGGATCCTAGAAAAAGAAGAATTTGTCGTTCCTGGCGAGAATTCGACACCCCCGCAGCTGCGGGGGTGCCTCTTTTGGTACACTGTACCCATGTGGCCCACTTCGTTTGAACATCATGCATACATAGGCACTGGTGGCAGAGCGGAAGCAGAGCGGTTACGCGAGCACCTCATTGAGGAAAAGGTGATTGAAGCACAGAGCCCTGATTTTTTCGTCGACCATGTTGAGTCGTGCGGAGTCACCGAAGCTCGCGCACTTCGCGATCGCGCTCTTTTACACCCACTTCAGAACGATAAAAACATTTTTATTATGAGCGCTGGAACAATGAGTGCCGATGCCCAAAATACACTTCTCAAAACTTTTGAAGAACCCGCGAGTTCTCAGTTTTTCCTTTTTGTACTGCAGCCCGATCGGCTTTTGCCAACATTTCGTTCGCGCGTACAGATGCTGGAAGGAACGTGCAGCGCACCTGATGTTTCAGGTTTTTTAAGCGCGAGCAAGACGCAGCGCCTGGATCAAATCAAGGAAATGGTCGGAGATGACGCGTTTGGCTCCAGTCAGGCGCTTGTGTTTCTTAATGCACTAGAAACAGCGCTTGCGAAAAAGTCACCAGCACCTAGTGCAATGCGCGCCGTGTATGATGCAAAGCGATACCTGACGCAAACAGGTGCCTCGGCAAAAATATTACTTGAGCACGTCGCGCTTCTTGTGTGAGCGCACATGAACTCGTATACTCGCACTATGAATCACAACTTCGCACCATTTGATAAGAAATTGACCGAAGCCCGCGAGTGGCTAAGCCGCGAATATCAGGGACTTCGAACAGGAAGGGCGACGCCAGTCATCCTTGATAGCGTGCAGGTGAGTGCCTACGGGTCAAGTATGCCGCTAAAGCAAGTAGCAAGTGTGTCGGTTGAGGATTCAAGGACGCTTCGTGTAGCACCGTTTGATGCGTCACTTTCAAAAGAAATCGAGAAGGCAATCACTGCGGCAGATTTGGGTCTCGGTGTTTCCTCGTCTGATGCAACGGTTCGAGTCACCTTTCCCGAACTTACCAGTGAGCGGCGCCAAGAATTTGTGAAGCTCGCAAAACAGAAACTGGAAGAGGCGCGTGTGGCAGTGCGCGCGGCACGTGACGAGGTATGGAGTGGTGTGCAGGCGCAAGAGCGCGAAGGCGGCATGAGTGAAGATGACAAGTTTCGTTTGAAAGATGAAATTCAAAAGAAAGTTGATGCGGCGAACAATGCGCTTGAAGAACAGTTTAAAAAGAAAGAACAGGAAATGACACAGTAGCATGGCTGTACTTATAGTCATCGTCATACTTGTCGCGCTCATTGTTGCGCATGAGTTTGGGCATTTTATTACTGCAAAGTTTTTTAAAGTCACCGTGGAAGAGTTTGGAGTTGGATATCCACCGCGCGCTTTTTCGCTTGGAAAGTGGCGCGGGACCGAATACACGCTTAACTGGCTTCCGTTTGGCGGATTCGTACGACTCCTTGAAGAAGATCCTCCTCGGTCGGAAGAAACCCGTTTGAAAGTCGGCGGTTTTGCCGCAGCGCCGAAAGGGCATCAAGCGATTATTCTTGCTGCGGGAGTACTCGCAAACGTCCTCGTGGGCTGGCTCTTGTTTGTTGGGGCGTTTATGAGCGGGACAACCACAGTGGTTCCTGAGGGCACCGAAGGCGCGCGCCTGATGATAAGCAGCGTTGTGTCGGATTCGCCAGCGGCACAAAGCGGTCTGCGTGCAGGTGATACCATCGTGTATCTCGCGGACCCGAAAACGAAAGAAGAAATAACCGTCCTTACTCCCGAAAGCGTAGTGTCATTTATTGAAACACATCCGGGTAAACCAATCGAACTTGCGTACGTGCGTGGTACACAATCGAGCACGGTCGCACTCGTGCCGGCGCACGCAGTTCTTGCACAAGAGGCGGGGCGTCCTGCGATTGGGGTGGCACTTGCACTTGTCGCCGAGCAGAAACTCACTTTTGCGGAAGCGCTTTCTGCTTCTTTTGGTCATACGTGGAGCGCACTCAAAACGGTTGCGGTAAGTCTTGGTGCACTGGTGCGCGATGCCGTATTTGGGAAACCAGACATTACGGCCTTGGTCGGACCGGTCGGTCTTGTTGATGTGGTAGGAGGAGCAGCTGGATATGGAGCTGGGTATTTACTCAGTCTTGCAGCGTTCATTTCCTTGAACTTGGCGATCGTGAATCTCATACCGATCCCGGCGCTCGACGGCGGACGCTTGTTGTTTGTAGGTATTGAAGCAGTCATCCAACGCCGTATTCCCGCAATCGTCTCGCGCGTGTTTAACACCTTTGGATTCGCGCTCATTATTTTCTTGATGGTTGCGGTAACCTACAACGACATTGTGCGCCTGCTGGTGTAAACCTCAAATTTTAGAACTGTCAATTTGGCGATTTTTCAAACCCGCGTACAATAGCGGAACATGAGGCAATCGCATCTCTTTACCAAAACCAGAAAAGAAGCGCCGAAAGACGAAGTCTCGAAAAACGCGCAGCTTTTAATTCGCGCGGGCTTCATTCATAAAGAGATGGCGGGTGTGTATTCCTATTTGCCGCTCGGGCTTCGGGTTTTAGAGAATGGCATGCGCATTATTCGCGAGGAAATGAACGGAATCGGTGGCCAGGAGTTTTTTATGCCCTCGCTGCAAAACCCTGAAATCTGGAAAAAAACTAACCGCTGGGATGACGACGTTGTGGATGTGTGGTTCAAATCTGAACTTAAGGCAGGTGGAGAAGTGGGTTTTGCATGGACGCATGAAGAGACTATCACCGGGATTATGACTGAATACGTTCAGTCGTATAAAGATTTGCCGCTCTACGCATACCATATACAAAATAAGTTTCGCAATGAAGTGCGCGCAAAGAGCGGAATTATGCGCACACGGGAGTTTTTCATGAAAGATTTGTACTCTTTTTCCCGGACCGAAAAAGAACATACTGATTTTTATGAGAAGTGCGCTGCTGCGTACATGCGGGTGTTCACGCGCGCGGGCATAGGGCACAAAACATACCGCACGTTCGCTTCAGGGGGTGCGTTTTCAAAATTTAGCCACGAGTTTCAGACGCTTTCAGACGCCGGCGAAGATGTTATTTATGTCAATGAAAAAAAAGGTGTCGCGGTAAACGAAGAGGTTCTTGGCGCCGCAGATCTTTCTGAATTAGGCGTGACTCGCGACGAACTGGAACAGCGCACGTCTATTGAGGTTGGAAATATATTTTCACTTGGCACGAAATTTTCGAGCGCGCTCAACCTCACATTTAAAGACGAAAATGGGAACAGCCAACCGGTTATTATGGGCTCTTACGGCATCGGCCCCAATCGGCTTATGGGTACGGTCGCCGAGGTGCTTGGCACCGCAGAGAACATGGTGTGGCCAAAAGAACTCGCGCCGTTTCCTGTACACCTTATTTCCATCGTGGGAAAAAATCCGGCAGTTGCATCTGAGGCAGATCGACTGTATGACGAACTCACTGAAAGCGGCGTTGACGTTTTGTACGACGATCGCGATGTTCGCGCTGGAGAAAAATTTGCAGACGCGGATCTTATAGGTATTCCGACGCGCGTGGTTATTTCTGAAAAGACTATTGCTGAAGGCGGCGTGGAGGTTACGAATCGAGCGAGCGGACAAACGCAATTTATGCCTGAACCCGCGCTCGTTGATTATGTTAATGCACAATAACTATGAGCAGACGACGCACAGTTGGACGATGGCTCGATCGGGTGCTTGCGCCGTTTTCTAACGATATCGGCATTGATCTCGGGACTGCAAACACGCTCGTGTATGTGAAAGGACGCGGTATTGTTATCAACGAACCCTCGATTGTTGCAATTAATCGAAAAACCGGCCAGGTAGTTGCGGTTGGCACCCAAGCGAAAGAAATGCTCGGGCGCACCCCGCCACACATTGACGCGGTACGGCCGGTGATTGACGGAGTCATCTCTGATTTCGAAATCACTGAAGAAATGCTCTCGTATCTTCTCCACAAAGCGCAAGATAAACACACTAAACTACTTGGGCCGCGGGTCGTTATTGGTGTGCCGTCCGGGATCACCTCGGTAGAAGTGCGAGCTGTTCGTGACGCGGCGCACAACGCTGGCGCACGGCAAGTGTATATCGTTGAAGAACCTATGGCAGCGGCGATCGGCATTCGATTGCCGGTGCATGCTCCGACAGGAAGTATGGTGATTGACATTGGTGGTGGAACCACTGACATCGGCATAGTTTCCCTCGGGGGGCTCGTCGGTGCGCGGAACATACGCATTGCGGGTGATCGATTAAACACCGACATTATTGCGCATATCAGGAACGAATTTAAATTGGTCATCGGTGAAAAAACAGCAGAAGAGGTAAAAATCAATGTGGGGTCCGTGTTAGAATTAGAAGCGCCTCTCACCACAAAGGTGCGGGGGCGTGATTTGGTTTCCGGGTTGCCGCGCGAAGTTGATGTAACTGACCGCGATGTGAGACATGCAATTTTACATTCGATTGAAGAGCTTGTTGATGCCATAAAAGAAACAATTGAAGCGACGCCGCCTGAGGTACTCTCCGATGTTATGCAGCGGGGAGTATACCTGGCAGGGGGTGGAGCGCTTTTGCGGGGGCTTCCTGTACTGCTTACAGAAGTGTTTGGTGTTACTGTGCGTGTAGCAGAGGATCCGCTTACTGCGGTGGTTCGCGGTACCGCATCAATTCTCGACGACTTGGAACAGTATCGTGAATCTTTGCTAACTTCTGACGATGAGATCGTACCTACCCAATAGAAAACCAGAACGTACGCAAGCGCTCGTTGCGATTTTGGCTATTGGCGTACTGTCGTTCACGGTCTTTTTTTGGGGCGACCTGGCGCGCGGCGCTGCGCGCACTGGTGCCACAGTGTTGTGGAGCTCATATGCCTCTGCAGTTCAAGCGGTCGGAAACTCGAAACTACTAACGAACGAGGCGTCGCTTATAGCGGATAATGCGCGGCTACAAGAGGAGGTCAAGAATGCACAGTGGAGTATTGTGGTAAATGATGTACTTAAAACAGAAAACGCGGCGCTACGCGAATTGTTGCGTATGCAAACAGCGACATCTTCTGGCATCGGTGCACGTGTAGTATCAAATCCCGCGCATTCACCGTACGGGACGATCGTTGTTGCGTTTGCGCCGGGTTCTGAAGTTCATAGTGATGATGTTGTGCTTGTTGGTGAGCGCATCGCGATTGGGAGTGTTGTTGAAGTGCATGAGTCTACCGCGCTGGTGCAATTGTTTACTGCGCCAGGAGTTAAAACGACCGTTGATATACCCGGAGCCGCAAATCTTGAAATGGTAGGACGAGGTAGCAACAATGCTGAAATACTGGTACCGCGGGCACTCGCGGCGAACATTGGCCAAACCGTACTGCTCGCTGATACGTATGCGACTGTGGGCACTATTGCAGCGATCACTGAAGATTCTGCAGAACCTACGAAAAAAGTACTGATTGGCTTACCGTTTGCAATTCAGTCAATCAACGTTGTTCTACTCACGCCTCGCTTATGACGCGCATTCGCGTAGTGCTCACGATTGGCGCATGTGCGAGTGTTTTTCTTGCGCCGCCATGGCTCCCACTTATTCTTTCAGGAATACTCACGCTTCGATATCGCGCATGGGAAGTAATCGGCGTTGGGCTACTGATCGACTTATTGTACCTCGGGCCGGCCGGTTTTTATGGGGTGCCCTTGCCGGCAACAATGCTTTTGGGGCTCGCGCTTATCGGGTTCGAGCCATTTCGTCGGCAGCTCTCTTTGTAGAGCGCGTTTGATATACTCGCCTCATGGTGAGATGGTCACGACATGAAATCGATCCGGGTGACGTACTTCTCGATGCGTCTAATTTGCCCGGCCTTGATATAGAGCAATTTGAAGGTCGGGTGATTCAGCCGGTATCGCGGCGGTCACTCTTTGGTATTGGAGTGGTGTTTGTGCTCGTCATGCTAGTTTTTATGGGGCGCGCCGCATACTTACAAGTTGTGCAGGGCGCTTTTTTCGCACAAGCAGCAGAGAGAAATACGCTCGCGCACCAGATCCTTTTTTCGGTGCGGGGAGTACTGTATGATCGGACGCACGTGGAGTTAGCGTGGAATGAATCACAAGACGGACTCCCGTATGCTGAACGACGCTATGCAGATTCACCAAGTATTGCGCACCTCATGGGGTATGTGCGCTATCCAAAAAAGGACGCCTCAGGTCTGTGGTGGCGCACAGAATTTTCGGGAGTCTCTGGTGCTGAGCAAGTTTTTGACGAGCTTCTCTCTGGCAAGAACGGGCGAGAATTGATTGAGGTTGATGCGCATAATGTTGTGCAACGGCGGGGAATAATTGAGCCGCCGGAACATGGAGAAAATATCACGCTCACCATTGACTATGAGGTCCAGAAAAAATTATATGAACAACTTTCGGCGCATGCGGTTGCGCAAGGGTTTCAGGGCGGCGCGGCGATCATCATGGATGTGCACAGCGGCGAGTTGCTCGCGCTCACCAGTTTTCCAAGTTACGATCTTGCCGCATTGACATCAGGTGATAGCGAAGCGCTCGAATCATATACAAACGACACGCGTACACCGTTCCTCAATCGTGCAATCTCTGGGTTGTATGCGCCTGGTTCCATAGTAAAGCCTTTGTTCGCAGCTGCTGCCTTGGCAGAAAAAATCATTGACCCAGAAAAAAAGATTTTCAGCCCGGGTTTTATCTCAATACCAAATCCATACAATCCTGATGTGCCGACAATCATAAAGGACTGGCGTGCGCACGGGTGGACCAACATGCAAGAAGCGATCGCTGTTTCGTCGGATGTGTATTTTTTTGCAATCGGAGGCGGCTACGAAGACCAGCGAGGGCTTGGTATTGCACGACTCGACTCGTATGCTCAGATGTTTGGTTTGGGGGCAGAGACCGGGATTGCGCTTTCTGGTGAGGCCGAGGGGGTGATCCCTACACCTGAGTGGAAGGAGGAAGTGTTTGGCGCAGACGAAATATGGCGCATCGGCGATACGTATAATACCGCGATCGGACAATATGGCTTTCAAGTAACACCCATACAAATGGTGCGTGCAATCGCCGCGATCGCAAATGGGGGCGACTTGCTCACGCCGCACGTGCGTGCGAGTACGACACCCGAGCGCACTAAAATCGCAATCACACCACAGGATCTTTCTGTCGTTCGTGAGGGCATGAAGAAAGCTGCTGAACCGGGAGGTACCGCGCAAGCGTTGTATCTTCCCGACATGCGCATTGCTGGAAAAACAGGTACCGCTGAAGTAGGAAACAAAAAACAATGGATGAACTCGTGGGTAGTTGGTTTTTGGCCATATGAGGCGCCGCGATATGCGTTTGCAGTAGTGCTCGAGCGTGCTCCCGCGGGTACCCTTTCCGGTGCAGCACCAGGGCTGCGCCCTTTTTTTGATTGGTTGCTCGTCGAAAAGCCAGACTATATTCGCTAGTACAGTCCACATTGCGCTCTTGCCGCGAACCGATACAATGGCGCCAACATGACTGAAGACAATAATTATCTTACTCAAGAAAAATTTGACGAATTAACCACCGAATTGGATCATCTCAAAACGACACGTCGTCGCGAGATTGCCGAACAGCTGGAATACGCTCGTTCACTTGGTGATCTTTCGGAAAACGCTGAATATCAAGAAGCGCGGGACTTGCAAGCGGCAACAGAAGAACGCATTCGACAGATCGAGGAGATGCTTGGACATGCGCAGATTATCGATCAAAAAGCCAAAGGAGGAAAAGTCACTCTCGGGAGTCAGGTTGTCATCCAAAAAGTCGGAGAAAAAGAGGAACATACATATGAGCTCGTGGGCTCTGCAGAAGCGAACATGCTCGAGCGAAAGATTTCACACCTTTCTCCGATGGGGGCGGCGCTGATGGGAAAAAAGAAAGGCGAGTCATTTGAGTTTGAAACTCCAAAGGGAAGACAAAAATATAAAATTGTGAACGTGAAATAGTCTGCACTTCTGCTAGTATGCCTCTATGTTCTGGGCAGACAAGGTAAAAGAAGAAGCGCGGCGTAAATTTAAAGCGCAGAGTGACGCGGGGGAGGTTCTTGTTGTACGTGATGAAAAAACCGCATCCGGTAGAGTCCATGTTGGCTCGATGCGCGGCGTAGCGATTCACGACGTGGTTTCTGATGTGCTCACGCGCGCTGGTACTAAGGCACTCTTTAGTTATGAGATTAACGATTTTGATCCAATGGATGGCATTCCGGCGATGCTTACCGAGGCAGAATGGAAGCAGTATCTTGGGATGCCACTGAATCGCGTACCGTCACCGGATGGGCGTGCAAAAAATTTTGCAGAATTTTATGCTGCTGAATTTTGCGAGGTCATCACGAAAGCGGGATTTACACCTACGTTTTATCGCGGAAGTGAATTGTATCTCTCCGGAAAGATGAACGACGTGCTGCGAATAGCGCTTGAGCACACTGCTGACATCCGTCGCATTTACAAAGAAGTCTCAGGTTCTCAAAAAAAAGACGACTGGCTGCCTGTTTCTATGGTGTGTGCCCAGTGCGGCAAGATCGGTACCACGCATGCGTACACGTTTGACGGTGAAAAAGTTTCCTACCGGTGCATTGCAGGCGCAGGCGGTGCAGAAGGGTGTGGCTACGAAGGAAGTGATACACCGTGGAACGGCAATGCAAAACTACCGTGGAAAGTTGAGTGGCCGGCAAAATGGAAAGTAGTTGGCGTGCATATCGAGGGCGCGGGTAAAGATCATTCCACACGCGGCGGGTCTCGTGATGTAGCAAATCACATCTCAAAAGATGTGTTTGGGTACGAACCACCGCTTGATATTCCCTATGAATTTTTCCTTGTTGGCGGTGCGAAGATGTCATCATCGAAAGGGCGTGGTTCTTCTGCTAAAGAAGTTTCCGATTTAGTACCCCAGCACATCTTCCGACTGGCGCTTCTCGGCGCACAACCGGAGCGCGCGATGAATCTCGACCCTGCGGGCGAAACAATTCCGCTCTGGTTTGATTGGTATGACAAGATTGCAGAAAAATACTGGAGTGGTGTGGCCGATGATGACGCACGACTTTTTGAACTCGTGCATGCACATACACCGCCTGAACGCATGTACTTGCCGCGCTTTTCAACTGTTGTGTTTGTGGCGCAGATGCCACACCTTAATCTTGAAAAAGAAGTTTCGGCGCTTAAAGGGGGGGCGCTCACGAGCAGTGAAATTGATGTACTTAACGAGCGTGTGGCATATGTAAAAACCTGGCTGTCAACATACGCGCCTGATGCGTATAAGTTTGAATTACAGCAAACGCCTCCCGCTTCAATGCAGCAGTTTTCCGCACTACAAAAAGACGCGTTCGCGCGAATCGCGGTATTTGTTGCAGCGCACAACGTGATTGATGGGGCAGAGTTGCACGCGCATCTCCATGCGCTTAAAGCAGAGCTCGGGATGGATGCGAAGCAGCTTTTCGGAGGTATTTACCAGGCGTTTCTCGGCCGCGACTCCGGCCCGCAGGCGGGGTGGTTTCTCGCCACGCTTGATCGGAATTTTTTGCTTGGGCGTTTGCAGGTAGCTGCAAAGTGAGGAGCGGGCTTCTAAACCGTATATTGCAAATTGAAAATAGTATTGTAGAGTACTTTCAGTGTCCGTAGATGGCCAGAAGCGGAGGCAAAAGTGGAACAGGAGTTGAACAAAAAATTACTCGCGGAAGGAGTCCGGATGTGTCTCCTTGCGCTTGCGGGAATCATTCTTGTGATAGGTGCGGCGTATTTCATTTTGCCAGGTGGATTCCCAACAGACTACAAACCCGCATTTCTTCTTTTGCTCGAAGAGGTGCTAATAAGGAATCGCTGGGATCGAGTAATCGCGGGCTGCTCACTTCTTGGAGGAATGTGTAGTTTCTACTTGGCGCTTGGATTGCAAGGAATCGAGATGTACTTTGATGGGCGCGGAAAATGTCTCGAAAACGCTCTGTTCGCTGGTGTATTTTTTGCGCTTTTGTATGGTCTTTCGCAGATCATATGTAGCGTCTTTGTGTTCCTTTTACTCGACGCGGATTTTGCACATCATGTGACATTTGATCTGTATATGGGACCCGCAGTGGTCGGCGCCGTTGCAATGGGCATAGCAACCGCATTAGGGATGGTAATACTGGCAATTGTTGAAAGAAACTATGATTCCAAGATCCGTTCTCGGATCAAAAAGTAGGTTTCGCAGTAGTATTCAGGGCGCCCGGCTTCTGCCGCGGCGCCCTGTATAGATTATAGTTGGCTTCATCGCTGCACTGTTATACTAGACTCCAATGTTTCTTATATTTTATAATTGAGTATGCAAAAAAGTACGGTAGTAATGCGCGTTGTGCTTTTGGGGATGGCGGTACTTCTTTGCGGGGCACTCTTGTGGGGAGAAATCAAGCCAGAAAAATCACTACCATCTACCGAGGCACAAGAATCAACAGAAGAAAACAAGAAAGACATTGTGCCAGAAAAAATTATGGAAGACGGGACAATCACTGATGAAGAATTTAATAGGCTTTTGGAACACACTGACAACACAGATGCCGAGGCTCAGATGTGAAGAGTTTCGGACGAGCTCACTTTACTTTTTTGTAAGGCATTCTACAGTGGCGCGAGCATACGTTACTAACGGAGAACTCCCATGGCCCACTTTGTTGCAAAGACACGTAGATTCGAAAGTGTTACGCTTAAAACTCCGGAAGGTGTGAGAGTTTTTAACCTAGCCTCTGCCGAAGGAACAGGCAACCTTCTTGATTATCTTTGCCACTGTGTTCTGACTTGCCGCATGACGTTTGAGGCGTGCCTCGAGTACCTTACATGGCTTGGGCTTCCTGGCGACGCGCTCGAACGACCATAGAGGCTGTGCATATCGATCTTGCCCCCGCATCTCGCGGGGGCTATGCTTTGGAAATTATTATGTAGGTAGTCGCGTGCTTATATGCAAACAATATTACGTGAATGGGGTCCTTTAATAATGCGAGTTTGTCTCTCGGCTCTTTTTATTGTCTCGGGCACAGGGATGCTTTTTAGTTTTGGCCAAACCGCGGCTTTTATCGGCAGTATCGTACCGATGGGTACACTTGCAGCCGCGATTGTTATTGCGGTGAAAGTCGGCGGAGGACTTATGCTCCTTCTGGGATACAAAGGAGAATGGGCAGCGTGGGCTTTAATCGGGTTTGTGCTGGTCACAATTGTGGTTGCGCATAGTAATTTTGCTGATGCAAACCAGCTCACACAAGCGCTTAAGAACCTTGGTATCATCGGTGGATTGCTCGCAGTGATAATTCATGGCACAGGCCCTATGAGTGTCGGGGCAATGCGAAAAACGGATGTGAACATAGCGTAGTCTTAGTACTCCTTACTGTGTAGTAAGGTATAATAGCTTCATTCATGTCGAATCACATGCCCAAGGATCAGGTGTTTTGGAATTTTCTTGCGCTGGTTGTGTTTGCGGTGCTTGTAGGAGTTGGGTTTGCCGTACTTACCGGCGGCCGCGGTTTAGGGCGCTGGATGTACCATATTAATGGGTTCGACATGGTCGTGCTCTCGCTTGCTACTTTCCGCATAATACGACTCGTAACCTTCGATAAAATCTTTGCGTTTGTGCGTGAATGGTTTATGGACAAAGTGGGAGATGAGCACAAAAAACCTGCCGGTGGTTTCAGGAGACTCATGGCTGAAATGATCGAATGTCTTTGGTGTACTGGGTTATGGGCAGCGCTTCTTGTCTCGGTTTTGTATTTTGTGAATCCGCTCGGCACGTTCTTTGTCGTTATTCTCGCGGTTGCTGCGGTCGGGTCGTTTTTGCAGAATCTTTCTCAAATGGTTGGGCGTATCGGGGCTCACTCGGCGTAAAATTTACAAAGCGAATGCGCAGCGAAAGCAAAGCTTCGCTGCGCAAACCGGCTACCTACAGCATGCCGAAGTATCTCAAAAAATTGCCAGCCAGGAGCGCAAGCAGAGTAAGTGCTAGCGCATGTCCAATCCCGACAGCAACCTGCGACACCCGTATTTTGATTGGTGCCTTCGGATCCTCCTGCCCCCTGCCTATAAGCAAGAGAAGTATGAGTGATCCGACTGTATACGCGGCGAGCATGCCCGCCGTAACTGCCAGTAGGAGCGGCAGTGGGAACAATTCGTAGCTCAAGGCGACCTCCTCCTCTTTGTTGCCGGAAAAGATTCTACAATAATAATCATAATTTGCAACTCTTGCAGATTAATCGGTATACTGTATCCGAGCGAGTGTGTTGTGGTAGCAATGAGCGCGAGTGGAACTTCCTCGTATCTTTGGCATACTGGCGTGTACGCATCCTTAGCTCAGTTGGCTAGAGCATTCGATTCACATTCGAAAGGTCGAAGGTTCGAATCCTTCAGGATGCACCGTGGAGTTCTTTTTTCGGGATGTAGTATACCGGTAGTACGTGCGCTTCGGGTGCGTAAAGACCGGGTTCGATTCCCGGCATCCCGACAAAAGGATTCCACAAGTGCGGGCTGTAGTATACCGGTAGTACGCGCCCATGGGGTGGGTGTAGACCGGGTTCGATTCCCGGCAGCCCGAACAAAGTGAGGGATGAGACGCGCGCTTGAGCGTGCAGCGTCCGGAATCGAAAGCCGGAGGCATGTCGAATGCAATAAGACAGCCGAGGCGGGGTCGATAGTTTGCAAAGCAAAACTAATGACCGATTCCCGGCAGCCCGAACAAGGAATGACCTTGTGACAAGGAGATATCATGCCTGTAGTTTCAAAAAGAAAGTGGTGTGGTATAGTGTTTCGCCAGGGGTGAATCCCTGTGTTTGGGCCCTTAGCTTAGTTGGTAGAGCGCCTCATTTGCAATGAGGAGGTCACCGGTTCAAATCCGGTAGGGTCCACCATACGGACTTGTTCGGAGTTAAAACGGACGTACAACAAAAACGCGCGGTACCGCGCGTTTTTGTTTTGCCAGTTACGTGCTATTCGTTTGCGCTTTCAGAATTATTACTTCGGCTTTGGCCGCCCTTGCGTCCCGCTTCTGCGGCACGCTCAGGGTCGTTTGCGAAGTTACCTGGATTGTTTTCCTTTCCCTGGCTTTGTCCACCTTTTGAAGCAATCTCTCGACGGCGTTCCTCATCCATTGATGCAAACCCGCGTCCATCTGAGCTTGATTTTGTGTCGTTTACCATAGTGGTTTTTGGTTCGAAACGAATAATGTTCGACCACACCTATTGTAGATATGAGTGATGAAGGACTCGTTAACAGCGCCGACGGTGCTTAACAAAACATTCATTGCGAAAAGGGTAGCGTGTAACAAGTCCCATGCACGTGTATGGGAGAACATGGAGAGAATGATATGAGAGCAATCCGAACTCGTGCATTTGCGTCATTGATTTTGACTGCGGCACTCATCGCACTCTATGCCTTTGCACCGCAAGCAAGTTTTGCGAGTATGGGAATCGAGAGTGCGCCTGAAGGTTTTGCGTTTGGCATGGGAGTTGCGCTGCTTGGGCTCGTGTATCTTACAGTGCAAGGGTATCCTCTCGGGTACGCGAAGCTTGGCACACCTGGAGCGCAAACTATCGATGCAATTTTATCGCTCCTCCCTGCGATCCCTGGGCTCTTTATGATCGTGCTCGATCTGGTCAACTTGTATCCGGTTTCGTCACTAAATCTTGTGATCGGATGCATGACCATTGCCGTGGTTGTCTACGACGCGTGGATTCTTGGTGGAGCAGCGGCACGTATTCTGCACCTCACTGATGAGATGCAGACTGTTGAATAGCGAACAAGGGAAACGGGCGAGCGAGCATTTCGTTCGCCTGTTCTGTCTTCCCTCGAAGTAGTCACTCCAACTCTCGTTCTACGATTTCATCCGCACTGCGCGCAAATCGGGCGACAAGTGAAAGAGCAAGCAAAATTAGAAATAGGAAAAAAAGCACCTGTGCAATTCCGGCTGATGCGCTAGCAACGCTAAAGAAGCCGAAATATCCTGCAACAAGCGCTAGTACGAGAAACAGAAAGGTAGCGTAAAGCATACTAGGTTTTTTGATTGTTTTTATTAACAACAGATTTTTGTTCCGTTGAGTCATCGACCTCAATGGGGATACGTGCATGCGACCCTTGTATCTTTGGCAGTGTCACGGTAAGGACACCGTTCATGCACACTGCACGTACCGCATCTTTATCAACTTCTGCAGGCAAACTAAGAACCCGGTGAAATGTGCCATGTATACGCTCAAATCGATATCCACGATTCGCTTCTTCATTCGGTTCTGTCGGTTCACGCTTTTGCTCAATACTACCCGCGATATGAAGCCCATCGTTGCGCACATAAACTTCAAGTTTTTCAGGAGCAACTCCTGGGATATCCGCGCGCACTTCGATGATGTCGCCGGTTTCCCGAACATCTGCGTGGGGGAAATATGCGCGGTTCATATATGAAAGCAGTCGTGGCGTTCGCAAAAAATCTATCGGCTCCGCCAACATTTGTTCGTACAAACGATCGAATACGTCACGGAGTGGCGTCGCGCCCCATTCGGTCGGATATCTATTGGGCGATGGCTGTGTGGAATGTTTCGAGCTCCGCGCGCTGTCTGAACGTTTCTGCATGCTAACGCGCGAACCGCTTTTCGCCCCCGTGTTTTGTTTTGCGCCCTTCTGTTTGTTTTGTTTGTTTCGCATATCGTCGATTGTACAGAAACTCTGGTGAATTCAGGATTAAGTACTCGCGCATTCACTCACTATTCACGCATCTTCTTTAGTGTGGAGGTATGTTCGGCGCTCCCGAATTTGTGGCACAGTGCCACCATTATTAATAGCCTTAATAAAAACAGTATGGAAAAGAAAAAACACATAAAACGAAAGGTAGCTGGGCGTATCATCGTACCTTTCATGGTGCTCGCGCTAGGAATATTCTTTGCGCATGATGCGCACGCGGAAGTGTATTCGACAATAGAGTACGGAAGTGGAAGTGAGAGAGCCTTCTCAGCTGAAGCAAACCTCAGTGGGTCGCAGGAAGTTCCTCAGGTATCAACGAGCGCGTCAGGTTCGTTCAGCGCATCACAAAATACAAACGAAAACCTACGCTTTACATTGAATGTCAGTGCCATCGACAAGGTAACCGAGGCACACTTACACTGTGGGGCACCTGGCGTAAACGGTCCAGTAGTGGTTACGCTCTACAACGGCGGCATGGCTACGACAACACTCAATGGCGTGCTCGCGTCTGGGTCTATTGAGCAAGGATCAATTCGGTTAAACGCAGGCTGCGCTCAGACAATAGCGACCGTCGATGACCTCAAGCGACAGATGGCAAATGGACAGATCTATGTAAACGTGCACACCACTGACTACCCGAACGGTGAAATTCGCGGACAGGTTTCAGGCACCTTCGCGTATGGTGATGACGGTCACAACACCTGTAAGGACGGATGGTGTGATGATTCAAAAAAACACACACACGATGGAGGAAACACATGGTGCTATGATGACCACTCGCACGCAAAGTCTAGCGACAAGAAAGATTCCAAGCATAGTTGGTGGTATGACGCGGATGGGTACCAGAATGATTACTGGATGACATGGCAGCACGGTGGCGGTAAAGACGGTAAGGATGGCAAAGACGGTAGGCATGGATACGCTAAAGACGATCATGAAAAAAACGACTGGGACAAGAAGGATGACAGTGGATGGGGTAAGGGCTCATATGAGGATGGCCATGGAAGAGACAAAAACCAATCATGGAAGTCACATGACTATGACGCGGACGATTGGAAAAAAAATTCCGATAGCGTAGATTCTTGGAATGAATATGGGCAACAGGCGTGGGCAAAAGAAACACACGATCGTGTTAGTTCCTACGCAACTGATCAAGTAGAAAGAATCACAAAAAACGTCTTTCAAGATTTTGATCGAAGTTGGCGCTAATACAGCGCACGCAAACACGAAAACCGCGAAGTATGTACTTCGCGGTTTTGCGTTGCGCTCTCGGCTACGGAAGCCATGAGACCGTCATATTGTTGATCACCCAGGAACCACCGATGGCGATTATTCCGGCTACCAAAACGTATTGCAGATTTGCCACTATCGCACGAACAAGCGACAGCACTGCGTCAAAGATGCGCACGACTGCGGAGACGATATCCCTGAACATCAGATAGAGCAGGTAGGCGACAGCCGCTGCCACCACCAGCACAAGAATTTGTTTCCACAGTGGAAGTGCTCCGAAATTTGGCAAAATTGTCTGGAACATGGTGACGATTTCACCAAACGACCAGCGATACAAAAACTGAAGCAACTGCAACATAAGCTGCCACAATTGCTCTAAGGCATGTATGATCCGCGCCCACGTTTCCTGCATGAGGTGCTCCTTTTGTTACCCACGCAAGTGTATCACAGGCCCCCTCTATCTGTGTGAATTCACGAACGGTTCATGCACTCCTCTGTAGGCTAGAGACTGCGTAGGAGCGGAAGTTTTCAAAGTTTATTGTGTAGACGTGCGGTCGATTTATAAATTCAATCATCTAGGTATGAGAAATATAAACCCGTTTATCATAGGTACGTACATTGATGGAGCTGCTTACCCAGCGGACAAACGAGCGTTAGTGGATGCTGCTGATCAAGATGACGCGGATGCTGATGTATTAACAGCGATTAGCACGTTGCCAGACCGCACTTACCGAAGCCCGATGGATGTCATTGAGGAGCTCGGGTCTCATGATTACAATTTTTAGGCCGCACACATATGATTAACATGTTGTTGTGGGTAGTTTTTGGCGGGATTGCAGGGTGGCTTGCAAGTATATTCGTAGGTAATGATCCTGGCCTTGGGATACTCGGAAATATTCTTGTTGGAATTGCTGGTGCGTTCGTAGGAGGATGGATCGCAGATCAGGTTGATATGGGCGCTGGTAAACCTGGAGTTGAACGGCCAACATCAATCGCGAGTTTTTTGTGGGCAGTGATCGGCGCAGTGATACTCTTGTTGGCTGCGAATCTTATCGTCTAGTGTCTTTTGTCTATACATCAAAAGAGGGGCGTGAGCCCCTCTTTTGATGTATGCTACGTGTCTCAATCCTCAGTTGCTATTCGTCTGTTTCAGAATGCTGGACGCCAGGGTTTTCTTCATCCCAATCGCTCCCATCCTCGCGACGCGTAACACGCCCTCGCTCCCAGTCATTCGCCATGCCGCGGTACGGATCGCGAATATCATCGAAGTAATTCATGGTGAGATATTTAATTAATAAGCGTCTCGTGCCCCACTCATCTTTCTTTTCCTCTCTATGTATTTATTTTGAGCTTCGTGAGCTTGATCCACCACTTTTCGTGTTCGAAGAGTCACTTGAGCTGCGACGATTTGCGTTCGAGTCGCTTGAACTTGTGCGAGACCCTTTTTTGTCTCGGTCATCTCGGTTATTAGCCATACTATTTAGTGTGTGTGACTTAATAATTCGACCGAACTCAGTATTGCAAAGACAAGTGAAAGGATGATTAAACGGCGGGGACGAAAAAACAACGTAAGCGTTTTCGCTTACGTTGTTTAGTTCCTGCAAAGAGTAATTGCTTGCTCTTGCGTGAGCGATTTTGACAATTACTCTTCGGACTCAGTACCTGCGTCAGATTCAGTTGTGTCAGTAGAACCTTCTGGCAAATCAGAGGCCTGGATCTCTTGTGTATCGGTTGAGGAGGTGTTCGCAGATGCGGTATACGGGTGTGTTGTCCAGTCGCGCACCAGTGTCGCGTCGATAGTGTAGATTTGTCCGGACATATATCCGTCAATACCTACGAAGTCACCTACACGAAGCGCAGACATGTCTCCTGGTACTATTTGCGGGATCACAACACTTTGTGGTGTTGTGCGCACAATCCAAATGCCGCCCCAGCTACGCACGGTAATGAGATTTGCGCTCGCCATGAGTACTGTTCCTCGCACCAAGACTCTTCCGTCGCTACTCACATCAAGAACCATCGGTGCTGGGGTGGTGCCTGGTGCAGGGTACGTGATGGTAAGTGGCGGAGTGGGGTTTTGTCCCCCTGAGCCCGTAGAGGTTGCTGTGCTTCCGGGCACTTGTCCTGAGCCAGTTTGTGGCGTTGAGGTTCCTGTACCCGGAGTACTTGTTGCCGTACCTGAACTTGGCGTTGTTGTCGCCGTGGTCGATGTTGCCGTTGTACCGTTCGGGGTGCTGCCGCTATTGAGTGTTACCTGACACTGCGCGGAACCACCGGTGCCTGTCACGGTTCCGATATATGTCTGACTCGTGCTGGTCGGTGTTACGGTCAGTGCGCCACCGAGTGCAGGGTAGACGCTCCCAATTCCCGCGACACTTAGCCCATACGCGTTAGTAGACGTCCACGAAAGAACGGTGGACTGCCCGGTGCCGCTGAGCATCGATGGCGTTAGGGTCAGCGTGCATGTGGGCGCGGATGTAGTCTGCGCGTTTGCGAGCAGAAAAAGTCCACTCAGCGCTAAGCTAGTAATGAATGCCACTCCGATCACAATCCACAGCGTTTCGAGCATGCGCTTGGCATAGGTCCGAGGGGTAGAGTTATGTATCTCCATAACATAAGTGTGTTATTTGATAAAAGTACACCGTACGTGAAAATTCACGAATGAACTTTCTTTTCCATTCTATTGAATTGGCGATGAATGCTTCGTGAATGGTTGCGCGGTAGGAGCGTGGAGCGTGTTCAGTAAGTCTTCACTTGCTATTCGGTAGAGTACGTGTGTTAGCAATTAATTTTCAACGCTATGGATACGTTAAAAACGGAATACATTAACAAACTCGCTAAAGCAGTTTGTGTCGAAGATTTAATCATCGAACATTTGCCACCCCTGATTGCAAAAGCAAAAGATCCTGATCTTGTCGGGGCGCTCTCCGAACATCTTAAGATTACTCGGCAGCAGCGCGACAAAGTATCTGGGGTGCTTGCCGCGTGTGGCGGAGAAGGTGTGATAAAAACATTCGAACCGTTTCGCATGCTCCTTGCTTCGGCAGGTGAAGAAATTGATACGGTTGAGTCACCACTGGTGAGAGATGCCGTCATTATCGCAGCGGCGCAACTTGTTGAGCACATCGAAATCGGCATTTATGGCACGCTCGTTGCGTGGGCCGGAGAATTGCGCGACAGTGGCAAGGACGCGTTGGAAGAGATTCTCGATCAAGAGAAAGAAGCAGACGCAACACTTTCGTCGATAGCGGAAGGGGGTCTTTTCACGCGGGGAGTAAATGATGAAGCGGCAAAAGCCTGAGCCGAAAAAGCTTGGTGCATAAAGGAAAATCACAATCCACAGTAAGTGCGGCACATCCCATGCTACGATGATGGGACATGCTTGAACCCCAGCACATCGTTGCGCTCGTGTTTTTTACAGGAGCGTTTGAAGTCGTCACTATAGTCTTGCGGTGCCACTTTTGTTTAGAAAGCGAGAAAATTCAAAGGCAACTTGGGATTCCTCGTGTACACCACGCATTTCCGGGATTTCTTTTGATGGGTGGCTCAGCATATTCTGAACACATGCCATGGCTATTTGTTATAGGTGGCGCATTGGTGCTTTCCGACGTGATACATCACTTAATTGCGATTCCGTATATTGAGCGTAATGTACGACGTGATGAGCATCAACAAATTTGATTCGCGCGCGCTGCTCAGAGCATTACAAAGTGAGGGACAAAAACGTTTCGGCAACCAGCCGCTCACGCGTGCCACATTCGACACGCTACTTGATGCGCTGCCGGATACTCCTGAACAGGCATCCGAAGAAGCTCCTGGGCGAGAGTTTCATGGCATGCGCTATCCCACCGACCTTACGTTGAGGCTCTTTGCACTTACTGACGCGCATGCACTCGAAGCGCTTCCCGAAGAACATGGCGAGTCGCTTGCATCTGGAGCACTCGAAAGCGGCGCAACGTATAATTCTTTTGAGGACGTGGTGCGAACAAAAAAGTTTCTATCAGGTATCCGAGACGTGCTGGCGGAGTACCCTGCGAACAAGCGCATGCACATTGTCGATGCAGGATGTGGCGCAGTGCCGCTCCTAGGACTTTACGCTGCGCTCGCGCGCCCTGAAAGCGCGGTGACTTTGATCGAGTACAATCGTCATTCTGCGCGGATTGCGCGGAGTATTCTTGATGCGCATCATCTCACCAATGTGCAGCTGGTAGTAGCTGACGCAATCCAATACATACCGCACGCTCCAATTGACGTACTTCTCTCCGAAACGATCACCCAAGGTTTAATGGGCGAGTCATTCCCCGACGTGTGCGCGCACTTTTTGCCGCATCTTGCCATGGGAGGGAGCATCGTTCCAAAACGCATCCATATTTCATGCGCGCTCGTTGAAGCGGGTAGCGTGCATCACCCCCCAAAAAAGATTCGCCTGACACATGAGTGGGTTGAAGTGCTCGCACCTAATGAATTTCTTGCGCATGTCACCGCGATGCACACATATACGTGTGATTCTGCAGATATGCCGAAAAATGTCACGTTCGCTATCCCTATAGACGACGTGTCCGATAGCTGCGACATCTGGATACTCACTGAAGTTGATATAACAGATACTACGACGCTCACATTTTGGGAATCATATATTACGTTTCCTCGTATGGTCGCTCGCGCCCCTATCGCTGCTGCAAAAAAAGCTGGCAAGGCAACATTATTTGTTGAGTATGCGGTGGGCAAGGGTTTTTATGAATTGGGTTCAGAAGTTCGTGTTGCATACTAAAATATGCGTGCGAAGATGCGCGCACGCCTTTAGGCTCCCGTCGTTCAACGGATAGGATACCTCCCTCCGAAGGAGGCGATGCAGGTTCGATTCCTGCCGGGAGCACAAAAATTGCCAGGTTGAGTCGATGTGCTATGGTACATGCGGTACATAGGAAAACTCTATTCCGGGAGAAATCTCATGCGAACACTTGTAGATTTTTTCAGTGCGTGTTGCGCGCTTTTCATGATCGGAGGGGTGGTGTTTTTAACTGGCATCGGCTCGGCGCCTTTGAGGGGTCTCCATGTTGATCCAAAATTTACATCACTCTGGGGCGCGCCTGAAAAGCCACTTGCATGTGATGTCGGTATTGAACTACATCTCGTGATTGGAGAAGGGCCGTACGGAAATTACTCGTTTCTTAGCGAAAAGTGTACAAGCACGCCAGACTCTTATCTAATCGATGGGAACTATGTTCAGTTTCCATCGCGAGAGGCTGCCTACCAAACACTCAAGAGGCTGATGCGCCTTTTTACACAGTTACGTCGCGTTTCGTCTGGAGAATGGAACTTTGGGAAGGACAATATCGAATGCAGGGTGAAGTTGTAGTGTGGTGACCCGTCGCGAGGAAGCGGCGGGTCACTTTTTTGCCCTTTCGCCCGTAGACTGTACAAACTCGTGGTTCTGGTAGAATCCACGAGAAGGGCCCATAGCTCATCTGGTAGAGCGCGCCCATGGCATGGGCGAGGTGAGGGGTTCGAGCCCCCTTGGGTCCACACGTGATACACTTTCGGCATGGATGTGTACTCGCTGATTGTTGCTGGGCACGTGATCGGAACTGTCCTTGGCGCTGGGGGAGCAACTATTGCCGAGTTTCAGATTAGTCAGGCGCTGAGAGATGGAAAAGTGAGCGATGATGAGCGCGCGCTTATGCACGTGAATTACCGCATGATTCGTGTTGGCATGGCGATCATTTTTTTCTCAGTCATCGGCATGTTTTGGTACCATTTCTCTCAGGACAATATGTGGATTTTTTCGAGTGAGAAAATTTGGATGAAAGACCTTATGTTTGTCGCGATTGTTGCGAATGCCGTCGCGCTTTCCAAGCGATGGGTTCCTTTGTGGCTCGGCGCAAGTATCTCATTTACGTCATGGTGGGGCGCAGCGCTTCTTGGACTTGCGGGGCAGCTGCCGTTTTCATTTGGTACGTATCTTGTAACGTACATCGTCGCGATTTTTATTGTTGCGTGGACTTTGCATCGTCTGCGCCTCTACATACGCGGGTTGTGAACAAGCGCTCTTTTGAAGAATAATTCCTGCTACACTCGAGAGTGTAGGCATGAATTATTTCTTACAAACACCTATGAGCGTAGGGCTTGCTGCGCTCTTTACGCAGCGGGTACTTATACGCCTCGCACTGCAAGCGTTCGGGGTTTTTGCAGTGGTTTTTCTGTACGAGCAACTTGACTCCTCACTCACGGATCTTCTTGGAGTTTTTGCATTGCTGTATGCATCCACTGCGGCGTTGACGCCCGTTGCTGCTCGGCTCATTGGTGTCTTAGGAATACGAACGCTTATCGCATGCGCGCTGCCAGCACTCGTCGGGGGAGTGGGGGCGCTCTATTTTCTTGCATCATCACCGCATACGCTTTCGCTTCCTGCCGCGCTCATAGTTTTTGTTGTGAGTGAAGCTCTGTACCGAGCACTCTATTGGGTGCCGTATCAAATAGATATGGCGCGCCTTTCTGAATCAGGGTGGCGAGGCAGACAGCTTGCGACACTTGAGAATGGTGCGGATATACTGGTTACTCTTGCACCATTTGTGGGTGGTTACATTGTAGCAACGACAGGTTTTTCGTCTTTGTTTTTGCTTGGGGCGGGTCTCATTTGTGTCGCACTCATTCCACTCGGGTACATTCCAACTGGGTATGATCGCTACACGTGGTCCTATCAAGAAACCTTTCGACAATTAGTTCATCCGCGCAACCAGCCGCTCGTGATTAGTCACCTTGCAGAAGGGATACAATCGGCGATGGTTCTTATTGCATGGCCGCTTGCGGTCTATTTAATCATTGGAAAGGAGTATGTCATGTTAGGTGCCGTGGCGACGTTTACGCTTTTGATTGTGCTTGTGACGCGTGCGGTCACAGGATCGCTTTTTGATCGATGGAACAAGCGGCGAATTCTTTTGTACGGCGCGATCATTTCTGCGGGGGGGTGGGTGCTCAAAATATTCGTCGGTTCGCCATTCCAAGTTGTCATCGTAGATGGGTTCCACGGGATTGGGAGAACGGTACACCACACATCGATTGAGGCGCTTACGTATGAGCAGGCAGCGGACAGTGGGCGATATATTGATGAGTATACGGTCCTTAAGGAAATTGCATTAAACGCGGGGAGAGTCGTGCTCTTGTGTATTGTTGGAATCGTATACCTGTTTGTAGCCGAAGTGCTTGTGGCGATCATGATCGGCGCACTCCTTGCAGCGGGCGCATCAGTCGTCACGTCACTATTGTCACGACAGCAACGCATCGTGAAGACCTATTGAAATTAGTCACCCCGCGCTAGTGAGCGCGGGGCGGAAAACTTTTACCTGTGCCGTTTTTGAACTTCTTGTCGATGCGCGCGGATGGCATCTGCGCCAGCGGATTTGGCATTCAGCCACCCACCAGCGGAAACGAGAATTGACCCGTGCCATCGTGCGCGTGCAGTCATGCGAGAAACTTCGATGAGGTTGTGCGGGAGCGGCTCATCACGCTTTCCGCACCGAAAGGTGAGCATCACCCCCGTGATTGGGAGTTCCACCTCCACTTCAGCGCAGTCCACGCGAAGAACGCGCGGGGCAAAACAAATCTTTCTGCTCATATGCGCCTCCAGAGTTTGATTCTACTCTGTTACCGACGCAGTACGCTGCTTAGATTCTACAATCACTTAGAAAACTGTCAACTACTGAAATAGGCTAGTGACCACTTCCTTTACCACAGCGCCATCAGCGCGACCGCCGAGCTCTTTCATGACTGCTCCCATAAGTTTTCCAGCACTTTTTGCGTCAACATTCATCTCTGCTTGCTTGCTTCGCGCAATTTTCTCGACATCCTCACGTGAGGCCATTTGTGGGACGTAGGCTTCGAGTATGCCAAGTTCTTGTTTTTCTTTCTCGGCCAATTCCGGGCGATTGCCTGCAGTAAACTGTTCTGCTGCTTCTTTGCGCTGCTTCACAAGCCGTTTTAAGACCAGAATGGTTTCTTCATCAGTTAACGTTTCGGTCGGCTTTCGTCCTTTCGCAACGAGTTCATTGGTGTATGCGGCAATGATGCTCCGGAGCGTGGTTACGCGCATGGAGTCTCGCGCCTTCATTGCATCGGTCGCATGTGCGCGTATGGTGTCTATCAACATGCGCGTAGTGTAACAGCGGGCATATGCGGCGCAAGTAGCGATATACTTACGTATATGAGCTCGCCATGGCATAGCCGCACTGTCGCAACAGTGTTGGATGAACTGCATTCTTCATTGCACGGCATCACGGCGCGCGAAGCGGTGGCACGCCTGGAGCGATTTGGATACAACGAACTGACGCGCGGGCAGCGATGGACGTTTGTCCGCGCACTCGTGGGACAGTTTCGGAGTCCGTTAGCACTCGTTCTTGTTGGCGCACTCATTGTAACGCTCCTCCTTTCTGAATATGCAGATGCGGTGGTGTTGGTGATAGCGCTGTGTATTAACGTAGGTGCAAGCGTGGCACAAGAAGCACGCGCCTCAAAAATATTTGAGGCGCTTGAAGCAACGCAAGCACCCACCGCGGAAGTGGTCCGGCAAGAAGAGCACAAAATTATTCCTATTCGCGAACTCGTACCGGGCGATGTGGTCGAACTTGCAGGAGGACACGTAGTGCCGGCTGACGTGCGCATTTTTGAGGCACAAGGACTTCACGTTAATGAATCGATGCTTACCGGTGAGTGGCACCCGGTAGAAAAAAGCGAAGCGCTCGAACCTGAGACGGCACCAAAAAATGCCCGCAAAAATATGGCGTGGGGCGGTACGGTTGTTGTTGCGGGGCGCGGTCGTGGGGTGGTTGTTGAGACGGGGGCGCACTCAACGATTGGAACGATTGCAACGCTCGCTCTACATGCAAAAGATGAACACACGCCTCTGAGTGCGAGCGTGCGTCGGCTTGCGACAGTAATTTCTTTGCTTATTTTGGCGGTGTTGGCGGCCATCTTCATTGTTGGACTTTTGCGTGGGACTGCAGTTGCTGAGATGCTTTTGATTAGTGTTGCGGTTGCCGTTTCTGCAATGCCAGAAGGATTGCCCGCCGCAGTCACCATTACACTCGCGCTTGGCATGGAATCGATTCTGCGCCGTGGTGGTTTGGTGCGGGGATTGCTTGCAACGGAAACGCTGGGTGCCACAACGGTCATTCTTGTTGACAAAACCGGAACGCTCACGGAAGGGGCGATGCGCATCGCACATTTATATACGGCACGAACACTCGAACACGCAGGCGGCGTTGATCATCCCGACAACCGCGCTCTTATCGAAATGGCGGTACTCGCATCCGATGCGTTCGTGGAACACGCTGCTGAAGGACCCGTGTTTCGTGGCCGTCCTGTAGAACGTTCAATTATTGAGTGTGGCTATGCCAACGGAATAGAGCAGCAGAAACTTTTCACTCAAGGTCATGAACGACTTGATTTTGTTCAATTCGAGTCTGTGCGTCGCTTTGCACTTTCGCTCAACGCGAACCCAGTTGGAGCGTATCGTGTGTACGCATCGGGGGCACCAGAACCGCTTCTTGCACAGGCGACACATTGTTTTTCGGCGGGAGGCGCGCGTATTCTCGACAAAGAAACGCGAGAGCATTTTATGGCAGTGCAGCGTGATGGTGCGGCGCAAGGGCAGAAGTTTCTTGCGGTTGCGTACGCGGACACGCGTGAGAAAAAAATAACTGACGACGCACGTGGTGGCACGCTTGAACAGCTAGTGTTTGTTGGTCTTTTGGCAATTGCAGATCACGTGCGCAAAGATGTCCCTGATGCGATACGTGAAGTCGAGGGAGCTGGTGTCAGGATCATGATGCTCACAGGGGATTACCCAGAAACCGCGCGCGCGGTTGCACACGAAGTTGGAATTAACGCTGAGAAGATGCTGACAGGAGAAGAAATGGAACAGCTTTCCGATGAGGCGCTTGCGACCAAACTCGCGTCGTGCACGGTGCTTGCGCGTGTGTTGCCTGAACAGAAACTGCGGGTTGTCCGGGTGCTAAAAAAACACGGAGAAGTGGTTGCGATGACAGGGGATGGTGTTAATGATGCGCCCGCACTTACTGCAGCACACATCGGTATTACCGTGGGTAGCGGGACGGATGTGGCAAAAGAAGCAGGCGACCTGGTATTACTCGACAACAAATTTTCGACTATCGTATCTGCGATTCGAGAGGGAAGACGTGTCGTCGATAATTTGCGGAGTATTGTCACCTACTTGCTTTCAACGAGCGCGAGTGAGGTTATGGTCATTGGGAGCGCGCTCGTTATGGGCACTCCGCTGCCGCTTTTGCCAACACAGCTTTTGTGGACCAACATCATCCACGAAGGTTTTATGAGTATTCCGTATGCGTTCGAGCCGGCCCGCACTGGGGTCATGCGTGAAAAACCACGAGGTCTTGGAGAAGCGATTCTCACTCGAAAACTCGGCGTACTCATAACACTCGTCAGTATCGGCGGCAGCGCACTGTTGATCGGGTTCTATGGGTGGCTTCTTATGGCGCATTTGCCCGCCGAGACAATGCGCAGTGTAATGTTTGTTGCGCTTTCAATTACTGCACTTTCGTTTGCACTGTCACTTAAAGACCCTTCAAATCCGTTGTGGCGTATACCACTTCTCAACAACCGGTCGCTTCTCGTCTCTCTCAGTATAAGTATCGGGATTTTGGTGTTGAGCGTAACGCTTGCACCCATGCGTGAACTTCTCTCGCTCACCACGTTTCCTATACAATTTGCACTGTACTTGCTTGGTTTTGCGGTGGCAAACATTGTGCTCATTGAAACCCTTAAAGTGGTTGCGCGACGATTTTCATAATCACGTACGTGTCGTGATACACTGCGGCCATGGAAGCGGTAACAATTCTTTTAATTGTTATTGGTGTTTTGGCGCTTGCGGTCGCGGCGCTCGTTTTTGTACTGGCTCGTGCGCGTGGGCAGAAAGATGATACGGGATCACTTTTATTGCAACAAGCAATCCAGGAGCTGCGACAAACAATGGATGCAAAACTTGGCGAAAGCGCGAAAACCATGCAAGAAGGTTTGCGCACACAACTTTCCGAGTCGACGCGTATTGTGAAAGAGGTTACCGAAGGGCTTACGCGGCTTGGCGAAACCAACAAGCAGGTTGTTGGGTTTGCTGAGCAACTAAAAAAACTCCAAGATACGCTTACCAACCCCAAGCAGCGTGGTGTACTCGGTGAATACTATCTTGAGGCGGTACTGCAGAATGTATTGCCGCCGAATGCATACCAAATGCAGTACCCGTTCAGTAATGGCGAGATTGCGGATGCGGTGGTGTTTGTCAAAGACAAAATCATTCCCGTTGATTCAAAATTTTCACTCGAGAATTATACGCGATACCTTGACGCGACAGATCCTGACACTAAGCAGCGGTACGAGAAACTTTTTGTGAACGATCTGAAAATGCGAATTAAAGAAACTTCGAAGTACATACGCCCGAGCGAGAATACAACTGACTTCGCATTTATGGTGATACCGTCTGAGAGTATTTATTACGACCTTCTGACGAATCGTGTGGGGGGCGACGAGGAGAATTTGCTGCAAAAATCTGCCGGTACGTACCGAGTCATTATTGTCTCGCCGACATCGTTTCTCGCCTATTTACAAACCGTTTTGCAAGGACTTAAGGCGCTTCAAATCGAAGAATCGGCAAAAGAAATACGTAATAGGGTAGAAGACCTCGGGCGTCACATCGGTAAGTATGATGAATACTATGCAAAACTTGGCGTTGCGCTCGGTACGACCGTAAGTCACTACAATGCCGCGTATAAAGAGTTGGGAAAAATCGATAAGGATGTATTAAAAATCTCTGGTGAAGCGCCCGGAATTGAACCGGCGCTCCTCGAGAAACCTTTGCTTGATTAAGCTGTTTAAAAAAGAAACGGCCGCAGTGCTGCGGCCGCCAGTAGTGAGTCACCAAAGTATAAACGAGCGTTCCTAGCTCGGATTGATCGTGAGGTGTCGTGCCTTCCGTGTGCCGCCAAAGTGCTCGCGCGCCCATGAACGCAGTTGCACCCATACGATATAACTCTTGTAGAGCGCGAGACCGACGCCGAAAGCGACGGCGGCGGCAAGCGTGATCTGTTCCGTGTTCCACGGTCCAGGTTCAAGTAGCTTCATATAAAGCTTTCCCGCTTGGTCCAGAACCCCGATCAGTTCGACACCGGTTTCCTGGGCGGCATTCCACAGAACCCAGCCGCAAAAAACAATGCCGGCGAACTTAATCGACTCGGTGAGTAGACCCCAGAAAATTACCGGGATCTCAATTAGCACACGCCACCAGCGCGTCTCGCGGTCGCGCTCCGAAGAATCCAAAGAGGTCACAGAGGCGTCGGAACCCTTTTCGTATTTCATTTCCTAGCTCCATTGTTTCCACCGCTGGGGTGGCCGCTAAGGATAATGCCACCTTAATCATCTAAGTCAATTTCTGATTCAATGCGCCTTGCATATTTCTTATAAATATCGTACACTTCCGCGACATGAAAATCGCAGTTGTTGAGACCGGAGGGAAACAGTATGTCGTCACTAACGACACGGTGTTGACTGTCGAAAAAATCGAAGGTGCAGATGCGGGCAAAAAGATCGTCTTCGACAAAGTTCTTGTTATTGACGATGGTAGTACCCAAACTGTTGGAGCACCCTACATTGCAGGCGCAACGGTGAATGCTGAAGTAATCGAAGCGGGCAAAGGAAAAAAGATTATTGTTGAAAAATTCCGCGCAAAAAGCAATTATCACAAAAAGCGTGGACACCGTCAGTTGTACACTAAAGTGCGCATTCT
Organism: bacterium; assembly: GCA_038128225.1. Lineage (GTDB taxonomy): Bacteria > Patescibacteriota > Minisyncoccia > Phycocordibacterales > UBA2100 > JAYPJF01. Next base: position 202,457 of record JAYPJF010000002.1, on the reverse strand, counting down.
TGAGGTTTAGTGGCGTCCCAGGAGGGCGTTTCTAATGGTTTCGGGGTCAGCGTACTCGATCTCACTTCCTGTTGAAAGCCCTCGCCCGAGCGTGGTTATTTTTGGTGGCGTGTCGAGTGCGGCGGTGATTTTTTCACGCACCTGTGCTGCAGTCATGTCACCATCAGGTTGCGCGGGGAGCGCAAGGATCACCTCAGTAATCTCGGGGCTTTTCTTGAGGCGAGCAACAAGTTCGCGTTCGTGAATTTCGGTCGTTGTGCCGCCAAGGCTGAGCATGCCGCCAAGCACGAAGTAATATCCTCGATACGTGCCTGATCGCTCTATAGCTGCAATGTCGGTATCGTGGACAACCACCATGAGAACGGAGTCACGCGCGCTTGAGCACATCGAGCACAACGGTGTTGTTGCGTCGTGGAAACGGAGACAATTGTTACAGCGGCGCACGTTTTTACCAACCTCGAGAAGCGCATCAGCAATTTCTTTTCGCATCGCGGGTGACGCTTTAAGTAAGAACATAACAAACCGCATTGCTTGTCGAGGACCAATGCCAGGAAAACGTTCAAAAAGTGCCGCAAGTCGCTCGAGAGCACTCATGGTTAGTCTGCAATATCAACCGCAGCTTCAGCCGAAGCGTCGCTAAAATCTTCAGAAACTGACTCGAAACGCGCTTGGTTATCGCGAAACTTAAGCCGCACGGTGCCAACAGGACCATTACGGTGTTTTGCGATAATGATATCAACATCAACAGTATCGCTCTTAAACGAGTCGTGGCCATTTTCAAACTCGGCTTCATGATACCGTTTGTCTTTGTCTTCACGGTGAATGAACATAACAACATCTGCGTCCTGCTCGATGGCTCCCGATTCACGGAGGTCTGACAAACGAGGGCGACCTCCGCGCTGTTCAACGGCACGGGAAAGCTGTGAAAGGGCGAGTACTGGAACATCAAGATCGCGTGCCATTGCTTTAAGACCGCGTGAAATTTCCGTGACTTGCTGCACGATGTTGTCGTTTGGGCGTGACGATGCCGACGAAATAAGCTGGAGGTAGTCAACAACAATAAGTCCCAATCCCTTTTCGGCTTTCAATCTACGGGCAACTGAGCGCATCGCAAGTACAGTGTTTGTCGAGTTATCATCGATATAAATCGGCGCCTCGTCGAGCATACCAATCGCATGTTGCAGATTTTCATAGTCAGTCGCCGAAAGCCCTTTGCCGGTTCGCAGGCGCCACGCATCAACATGTGCAGTGGCGGCGAGCATACGTTCAGTAAGTTGCTGCGCGCTCATTTCAAGCGCGAAAAAGCCAACAGGTATTTTATGTTCGAGTGCGGCGCGCCGTACAATATCAAGCGCAAGCGATGTTTTACCCATCGAAGGGCGTGCAGCAAGAATAATGAGGTCGGAATTTTGCAGCCCTGCAAGTTTATTGTCGAGCGCAGTAAAGCCCGTTGGTACCCCCCGAAGGCCGTCTTTTGTGTGGCTTAAACGCTCGATTCGTTCCCATGTTTCGTGGAGTTCTTGTGAGAGCGACGTGAATGATTTGAGGCCGACGCGGTTTGATATTTTGAAGATTTTTGACTGAGCTTCATCCAATACTTCGTCAATCGGACGCTCCTCTGAGAACCCAAGTCCGCTAATTTCATCGGCTACTTCAATGAGGTTGCGCAAGACACCTTTCGATTGGATGACACCGGCATAATTACCGGCATGCACCGCAGACGGCGCTTGGGCGATAAGTTCGGAAAGGTATGCACGGCCTCCGATTTGGTCAAGTTGTTTCCGTTCTGCAATTTTTGCCGCGACGAGTGCAAAGTCAATTGGTTCGCCTTTTTCGGAGAGCGCAAGCATCGCTTCATAAATTGTTCGATGTTTTGGGGCATAAAATGCGTCAGGCGATATGAGGTCAACTACTTCATACATCGCATTTGGGTGCAACATGAGTGCTCCAAGCAGAATCTTTTCTGTCTCAAGATCCTGGGGAGGAGTACGTGCTGCTTTTGCCATTTGCTGATTCTATCACGGGTCATATTTTGGCCAGTCGACCTAAAACGTGCATAGATGCACATAATGTGCATAATGCGTGCATACCCGTAGCACTTGACTTTTGTGTGATAAAGCTTTACAAATTATCCCACGGTATTACGATACCTATCAAGTATGCTTACATTTTCACCTCGTTCAGTTACAAAAGAATTGCTGGCAGGTTTGCCCGAGCGTTCGCGGGGGGTCTTGGTCGCGCGGTTTGGACTCGATAAAGACAATGTCGTACGGACATTGGAATCAATCGGCTCGGATTTGGGCATTACACGCGAACGTGTTCGCCAAATAGAGAATCATGGCCTTTCCGCCATTCGTGATTCGGCTGCATATAAGGCGCATGAGCGTGAAATTACGGAGCTCGAAAAACAAATAGAAGTACTCGGGGGCGTAATCTCAGAGCGTCGCCTCGTTCAAGAAGTCGCAAAAAACCCCCAAGATCGCAATCATGTGATCTTTTTGCTTACTGTGGGCCACCCGTTTGTGGACGCGCGCGAAGATGATCACTTTGTGCGCCGCTGGCATGTCAACGAAGACCTTGCGACGCGAGTCGAGGGGGCATTACGCGATTTGCACGAGGCGGTTGATCCTGACCACCTGATTCCCGAAGAAGATTTTATGCAACAGTTTGGCGCGTGCCTCACGAAAGCAGGTATTGTCAAAAAACAATCTCCTGAAGTATTGCAACGCTGGCTCGAAATCACCAAACGCCTTGGACGCAATCCGTTGGGCGAGTGGGGCAGGGCATCGTCTCCGTATGTACGCGTGAAAAGTATGCGTGATCTCGCGTACCTTGCGCTCAAGCGACATGGCTCTCCAATGCATTTTACGGAAGTTGCTGCAGCGATTCAAAAACTCTTTGGTCGCAAAGCACATCCAGCAACATGTCACAACGAGCTCATTAAAGACCCACGTTTTGTACTTGTGGGACGTGGCTTGTATGCACTCCTTGAGTGGGGGTATCAACCGGGTGTTGTTCGCGATGTCATTCGCGGGGTACTCGCACGCGAGGGACGCGCGCTTTCTCGTGAAGAGTTGATTGAGCGCGTAAAGCGAGAGCGCTACGTTAAAGACGCGACGATTTTGGTGAATCTTCAAAACGGTCCGTTTCGTCGCAATGACGACGGTTTGTACGAACTCGTGTAATTTCTCACAGATACACGTGCGCTACGCGTTTGTGCGCACAAACTCTGCTATCATAGATGCGTGGAGTCACTGATAAAAACACTTGAAGGTTTTGGTATCAAGGGTTTACATAGTATCGCCATACTTTTTTTGGGAGGACTTTTGGGTCTCGCACTTACATTTCCAGAGCTTGCGCTTGGCATTTTGAGTTTTTTGTTTGTTTCTGCGCCCGCTTGGCTCCCTCTATTGCTGGCGATTATTTTATGGCATCTCCGTTTGTGGTCTTTGCGGGCACGTTTTATCGCATCACAGGAAATGATTTTGCTTGAGGTCAAAGTGCCGCGCGACATTGAAAAGTCACCGCGGGCAATGGAGCTTGCCTTTGCTGGGCTTCACATTGGTATGGGCGAAGGCACGTTTATCGACCTTTTTATTTATGGGAAAGTTCGCCCCTGGTATTCGTTTGAAATAGTTTCAGAAGGAGGGCGTATTCATTTTTATGTGTGGACACGCAAATTTCTTAAAGACATCGTCGAGGCGCAAATTTATGCGCAGTATCCTGAGGTAGAAATATTCGTCGTTCCCGATTACGCAAAACAGTTTCCATACAATACGACTCAGTACAATTTGTGGGGGTGTGATTTTAAGCTTGGACAAAAAGATGTCTACCCAATCAAAACATACATCGACTATGAGCTTGATAAAGATCCTAAGGAAGAATTTAAAGTGGATCCACTCGCGCATTTGTTCGAGCATCTAAGCACCCTCAAGCCCGGTGAGCGCATTTGGATTCAGGTGCTTATTCGTACCAATAAAGATTTGATTCCAAAAGTTGACCCGAAAACAAAGAAGGTCTCGTGGTTTGAGAAAGAAGATCGGTGGAAGACTGAAGCGAAACAAGAGATACAAAAAATTCGCGACGCGAGCGTGATTGAGTATGATGTCGGAGAGGGCAAGAAAGCGAGAGGATTTCCTAATCCAACCCCCTCTGACATCGAACGAATCAAAGCAATTGGGCGGAGTCTCGACAAGCAGGCGTTTGATACTGGTATACGTGCGATCTATATTGCGGAAAAAGATGCGTTTCGTGCGCCGAGTTTTGTGGGCATGACTGGCATTTTTAAGCAGTTTAGTTCAGCGCATCTCAATTCATTAGTGCCGACTGGCGGCATGACAGTTTTTAATTTTCCCTGGCAGAAACTTGGAGGCGCAGAAGATAAGGCACGCAAAAAACTTTTTGATGCGTATCGCCGGCGTTCATGGTTCCATCCACCTCACAAGAAACAGCATTTTGTTATGACGACCGAGGAATTAGCAACGATTTTCCATTTCCCGAGTCGTGCGATACGAGCACCGGGGCTTGAGCGGATTCCTGCAACAAAATCAGAGGCACCGCCTAATTTACCCGTGTAGTATTATGGATTTGCAAAAAGATGCAGCACGTGCCTGGTGGCGCTTTGAAGGGTTTCGTCATCGCTTTTTTAAAGCATGGAACAAGCACGCAAGTAAGCGGACGTTAATTACAATCGTGGGTCTGCTTATTCCGGCAAGCGTTGCATATGTACTCTATATCCAAGCACCTGCAGATTTCCCTGTTAAAGAAATCGTTACGGTGCCAACGGACATGTCGCTCAAAGAAATTTCGCAGGAACTCGAAACACGGCATGTTGTTCGATCAGCGCTGGCGTTGCAGGTCATCGTTCGTGTTCTCGGTGGAGAACGACGGGTTCACGCAGGCGACTATCAGTTTCCCAATCGAGTTACGGTCTTTGCAGTGACGCGCGCATTGATCATGGGTGCATACGGACTTGAGCCGGTGCGTGTACGGGTTAGCGAGGGAACAACCGCGCAGGGCATTGCCGAGCTTTTTGATGAGCGATTTCCACGATTTAACCCAAGCGAATTCGTTGCGCTGGCGCAGCCGTACGAGGGGTACTTATTTCCTGATACGTACTTTTTCTTGCCAAATGCAACTGCGGAAAGCGTGCTTAAGGCATTGCGCAACAATTTCGACGCGCGTATTGTCGAACTCGATAAGGAAATACAAGCGTCGGGGCGCACGCTCAACGACATAGTAGTCATGGCATCGCTACTTGAAAAAGAAGCACATACTTTTTACGATCGGCGCATGATTGCGGGCGTGTTGTGGAATCGCGTTGCGATCAACATGCCCCTTCAGGTTGACGCGGCTTTTTTGTACATTAATGGCAAAAGTACGTTTACACTCACGCTGCGGGATTTGCAAATTGATTCGCCATACAATACATACCGATACAAAGGATTACCGCCAGGCGCGATTGCAAGCCCGAGCTTAAGTGCGCTTCGTGCCGCAGCAACACCGATCAAACATGACTTTTTGTTTTATCTCGCGGATTATTCTCACGTGACACACTACAGTAAGACGTACGAAGAACATTTGCGGAAGAAAAGACAGTATTTAGGGACATAGAAATCCAGGCTCGCGAGCTACGTATGCTTGTGTTTTGTGCGGAAGACGTGTTTATTTGAGGTATGGCACACGTATTCGTTGGTCTTTCAGGCGGCGTGGACAGTTCAGTCTCCGCTGCGCTACTGAAAAAGGCGGGGCATGTCGTAACTGGGGCTTTCATTAAAATCTGGCAGCCAGAATTTTTGGAGTGCACCTGGGAGCAGGATCGCCTTGATGCGAAACGAGTCGCCGCGGCGCTGCAGATCCCATTCCGAGAAGTTGATTTTTCATCTGAGTACAAGGATGCCGTCATTAATTCGATGATTGCAGAGTACCAAGCAGGGCGCACGCCAAATCCCGATGTGTTGTGTAATCGACACATCAAGTTTGGCTTTTTTCGTGCTTGGGCGCACAAAGAAGGCGCCGACTATGTTGCGACAGGGCACTATGCGCAAACACATTCCGAAAATGGCGCATACGCACTTATTCGTGGAAAAGACAGAACAAAAGACCAAAGTTATTTTTTGTGGACACTGACACAGGACGATCTTGCGCACGTATTATTTCCTGTTGGGGATAAAACAAAAAATGAAGTGCGTGCGCTCGCGCGTGAGTGCCGGTTGCCGACGGCGGCGCGCCCTGATAGTCAAGGGCTCTGTTTTGTTGGCGACGTTTCAATAGGGGACTTTTTGGCACGCTACGTCCCACAGAAGCCGGGTTCTGTGTTATCTGAGAGCGGGCATGTAATTGGCGTCCACGCAGGCGCGATACGCTATACGGTTGGGCAACGTCACGGTTTTACAATCACCCACAAAGAGCACGCACAAACGCCGCAGTATGTAGTTCGCATTGAACCCAAAGCCAACACGATTACTGTAGCCGCAGAGCCACTTCGTGCCTCACATAAAGTTTTCACACTCTCTCAGTGTAACTGGATCCACCACGTCCCGGAGGGAACATACACTGCGGAAGTGCGCTACCATCAAGTTCCGCAGACGTGTGAGGTGCATGTGCGTGGCGCGCATGCGCGCGTTACATTCAGTAATTCCCAGATTGTGGCAGAAGGGCAGTCGATTGTTGTGTACCACCAAGACGCGTGTCTTGGCGGCGGCGTGGTTTCAGCGTGTGAATAAGATCGTGCACCGCACATCGGGCGCGATACAATGCGTCTATGGGACGCTTGTTGTGGTTTATATGCCTCGGTGCGTGTCTTGCGCTCGGAGCGCATCTTTTCTTTGCGTCGTATCTAACCGCAGACGCGCAGGCATCAAACTACTCGCTTAGTGTTCATGATCGCTACGCAAACGGCGTGCATTCAATTAGCGGCATGTATACCGTGCCTTCAGAATGTCACGACCTTTTTGTGCGCGCACAAGATATAAACGGAAGTATGACCGCGCTCGTTTTTGAGACCTGGGAACAGCCGTATCGAGATTGTAAGCATGAGCCCACGCCGCGCGCATTCCAGGTGCAGGTTTTTGGATCGTCTGCTCTCGAATTTCGGGCAATTGCAAACAACAACTGGATACCGATCCGTATCGCCCAGGCACTTTAAACATGGAGTTGCGCGTTACGAAGGCTGACGGCGAACAGGAGTTGTTCGAGATCGAAAAGTTGCGTAGCTCGCTCACGCGTACAGGAGTTACTGAACATATCCAGGATCGTGTTATTGAGCACGTGCGTAAAGAATTGTATGACGGCATCGAAACCGAAAAGATTTATGCGCACGCCTTTGCACTTTTGAAAAAATGGGAAGCGCCACATGTTGCGGCTCGTTATTCACTCAAACGTGCCGTTTTTGATCTTGGCCCATCCGGGTTTCCTTTCGAACAATTTGTTGCTGCGCTTTTGCGCACTGAAGGGTGGCAAACCCACACTGATGTGCAGTTGTACGGAAAGTGCGCTCCGCATGAAGTCGATATTCTTGCGGAACGCGACGGGGTCCGCGCGGGCATCGAACTCAAATTCCATAACAACTTAGGAGTGAAGACAGATCTGAAAGACGCGTTGTATGTCTATGCGCGTTTTGAAGATCTTAAAAACGCGCCAAACCCGAAAGATCGAGTCACCGAAGGATGGTTGGTCACCAACACGCGTCTCACGAAAAACGCGACACGGTATGGAAGATGCTCAGGACTTACGATGATTGGCTGGGATTACCCACACGAACATGGCATTGAGGATATGATCGAGCGCTCAGGCGTTCATCCACTTACGTGCCTTGTAAGTCTTTCATCAAAAGAAAAGCAGGCGCTTTTAGCTCAAAAGATTGTATTGTGCAGTGCGCTTACACAAAGACCTGAAATCCTTGAGTCTGCAGGGGTGCGCCCTGGCTCGGTTGATGCAGTGCTCGCTGAAGCCCGCACGCTCTGCGAGCCAACGTACGTGCGCCAACCAGTTTTGCAGCAGGCGGTTTGACAGTGACGTTTCGAGCCTTCATCATAGTGGGGTGAACAAGTTTGTCCTGCCGATCACCGCGATCATACTTATTGCGACCATTGTATGGCTCCTGTATGCAACATGGTTGCAACCAGGGCATAGTGCACCAGCTCCTGATGAATCGGGTGCGGCTGTCTATGCGCAGCAGTATGCAAGCACAACGCCACTCATTCGAGTACGTGATCAGGCCGCAGGACCTTCCGTTCTTATTGAGGCCGTTGGACTGCCGCGCGCAGGGTGGGTGGTGGTACATGAAATGATCGGTAGTCATATTGGAAACGCGCTTGGCGCTGCGCGTAGAGACGCGGGTGTACATTCGTTGGTCTCAGTTGAATTACTCCGGAACACGGCCACAACATCACCGTATGCAGTGATTCTTTATGAAGACGATGGTGATCGAGAGTTTGAATTGCGTACTGATTTGCCAATTCTCGCAGCAGAAGGCGACCCGTTGATCGCCATGTTTACAACACAGTAACTATGGAAGTACTTTTTGCACATCCAACAGTGGTAATGGTTGCAAAACTCGTGCTCGCGGCGCTTTTGGGCATGAGTATCGGTATTGAACGTGTATCGGCGCGCAAAGATGCGGGCTCGCGGACGTATGCGCTTGTTGCGATGGGTGCGTGTCTTTTTGTTGTCATGTCACTGTCAGTGACCGCTCTATATCTTGGTCTCGTTAATTTTGATCCAATGCGCATCAGTGCGGCGATTATTCAAGGTATTGGGTTTATTGGTGCAGGAGTAATATTCGTTCGTGAACAGGCGCTCCAGGGCCTCACCACTGCCGCAGGGTTGTGGGTTGCCGCCGGTGTTGGCATGGCGGTAGGTTTTGGATTGTATACACTCGCTGTTGCGGTGACCATACTCACTCTTCTCGTCTTTACCGTTATGTGGTTTCTAGAAGAGAAAGTGCGCGCGTTTGCGGACAAACATCAGACAGTGCGCATTACCGAAACTCCAGACCTTGATCACGATAGTGTTCCGGATGCAGAGGAACGAGACGTGCCGCTTCGATAAATGGTATACTCGTGCGGTGAGTCAATATTACAAACCGCATCGAAATCCTGATTGGAATTATGGCGGCAAGCGTTTTCGCCTGTCCCGCTCAAAAATTGATTTGTACATTGAATGCGCGCGCTGTTTTTATGTCGATAACAAACTCGGGGTTGCGCGGCCGCCGGGGTTTCCTTTTAATCTCAACAGCGCGGTTGATGCGCTTCTAAAGAAGGAATTTGATATACACCGGAGAGCGAAATCACACCACCCGCTCATGGAGCAGTACGGCGTCGATGCAGTGCCGTTTGAACACCCGAGCATGGATGTGTGGCGAGAAAATTTCAAAGGGATTGAACACCAGCATGCCGCGACTGGCTTTTGTGTTTCTGGTGCAGTTGATGACATTTGGGTAAACCCCCAAGGGGAGCTCATTGTGGTTGACTATAAATCAACAAGTAAGGATGAGAGAATCGAGGCGCTCGATAAGGACTGGCACGATGGTTATAAGCGACAAATGGAAGTGTATCAATGGCTTCTGCGACAGTCAGGATTTGCTGTCTCAAACACAGGATATTTTGTATATGCGAATGCGAGTAAGGATCGCCGCGCGTTTGATGGAAAGCTCGAGTTTGAAGTAACGCTTGTCGCGCACACGGGGGATGCATCATGGGTTGATGGGACACTCCACGACATTCGTGCGTGTTTCGAAGGGCCTTTGCCTAAATCGGCTGATGATTGTGACTATTGTCGGTATCGTGGGGCAGTTGAGGCAGTTATGGAGCGAGTGACGCCAGTTGCAAGCAAGAACAAAACACTTTTTTGACCGTATGCCGATGACACCACTGACACAACGGGCGCTTGAAAAAGCAACCGAGCTTCATGCTGGCCAGGTCCGCAAAGGGGCAAGTGCCATCCCGTATATTGTGCATCCCGTAATCGCGGCAAGCTTTGTTGCGCGTTTTTCCGATGACGAAGAGGTTGTCGCTGCGGCCCTTCTCCATGATGTACTTGAAGACACACCATACACGCGAGAGGAACTTGCGCGTGATTTCGGCGAGCGAATCGCAAAGCTGGTGAGTGCGGTTACGGTGCCAAAATCACCTGATGGATGGCGGGCGTATCTGCAGCAACTTGAAGCGGGAAGTTTAGAAACAACACTCATAGCCTCTGGGGACAAAATACACAACTTCACGACCATAACAAGTCAGTTCGGTGCCGATCACGAGCAGTTTCGCGCCTATTTCACCGGCGCCCAAAAATCACGGTTCTTAGCGTACGCAGCGCTCGTGAGTGTTTTACGTAAGAAACTTGAAGGGCATCCTGCGCGGGAAGTACTTATGCGCGCATGGGAACCGTACGAACAGCTTCTTCAGTCACTTGAAGATGAAGTAGCGGTTGCACGTCCATTAACTTCTACGAGATGAGAGTCTCAAAAGACTGCGGTGCGTGCGGCCCCACAAGTGCGAGGTGAACGTGCTCAGGCTTGAAAATATCTTTTGCGACGCGCTGAATGTCGGCTGGAGTAACGCGTTCTATATGCGCGTATGTTGCTTCAAGTGGTTCAAGATGATCTCGAACGACAGCATCAAACGCAATATGCGCAGCAAGGGCGTCTGATGTCTCAAGCGAAAGAGCCAACGTCCCTTTTGTGTACTCTTTCGCCTTCCTAAGTTCAGTGGCTGTCACAGGAGCACGGGCAATTTTTCGTAGCTCTTGGAGCACGATACGCACCGCATCATATGCGTTTCGGTGCGAAACGCCGGCACGCACGCCAAAATACCCTGTGTCGGAGAATGTCTCGATGTATGAACGAACATAGTACGCAAGACCGCGCTTTTCGCGCACCTCTGAAAACAGTCGACTGCTCATGCCGCCACCAAGCAATGCAGAAAGCACGGCAAGAACATGCTCGTCTTTGTGTCGATGAGGGAAGGCGGGGACACCCACGACAATATGTGTCTGGTCGGTCTTTTTTGCTTTAATGGCAATACGCGACTTCTTCTGTGCCGGAATAAAAGGGCTGGTTTCAGAATGCGTTCCTTTTCGTACTGACGCAAAATACTTTGTAGTAAGAGCGTGTGCGGTGTGCACTGAAAGGCCTCCTGCGATCACCACAACGGAATTTTCTATCGTGTAGTGCTCTCGCAGGAACGTGAGAAATTTATTGCGAGGTATGCTCGCAATATTCTCTTGGGGTCCCAGTATTGTTCTACCAAGCGGGGTGTCTTTGCCAAAAAGAAGCGCTTCGAACACGTCAACTACCGAGCGCATAGGCAAATCTTCGTACATGTGGATTTCTTCGATGATGGTGCCGCGCTCTTTTGCAAGTTCGCGTGCAGGCAGCGTTGCGTTGAGAAAAATATCTGAAATAACATCGATCGCGGCTTCAAGATGTTTTGATCCAACTTTCGCATAATACGCGGTGTGATCTTTTGCGGTAAACGCATTAAAATCGCCACCAATGCCTTCGATTGCCTCAGCAATTACCCGTGCCTTCGGGCGCTTGTGTGTTCCTTTGAAAAGCATGTGCTCGAGGAAATGCGCAATGCCATTAGTTTCTTTTGTCTCGAATCGTGACCCAACGCGACTCATGACCATGACCGTAACGGTCTCGGATGCGGTAGGCACATACAATACTCGCAAGCCATTTTCAAGATTTCTTTGAATTATTTCCATTACGCCATCCTATATGGCTTGAGGATGCTGCGCAAATAATGGTAGTTCAGCATGCGCGTTTGCCCTTTTCCTGTGGCGCAAACATGCTATAACAATCGGGTGGATGCCATTCGTGCTGCCTACATACGATTTTTTAAGGAGCGAGGACACGCTCTCTTGCCTTCTGCGCCTATAAAGCCCTTGAACGACCCAACGACACTCTTCACTGGTTCGGGCATGCAGCCGCTGGTTCCGTACCTTCTTGGAACGCCTCACCCATCTGGAGATCGTCTTGTCGATAGTCAGAAGTGCTTTCGCGCTGAGGACATTGAAGAAGTTGGCGACAATCGACACACAACCTTTTTTGAGATGCTTGGGAATTGGTCGCTCGGAAGTTATTTCAAGCAAGAACAACTACCGTGGTTTTTTGAGTTTTTAACAAAGGAAGTGGGGCTCGATCCGAAACGACTCTATGTAACCGTCTTCGACGGAGACCAATCAATTGGTATTCCGCGCGACGAGGAATCAATAGTGATTTGGAAATCGCTGTTTGCCCAAGCAGGTGTCGACAATGCGTTTGTCCCACTTGGGAGTGAAAAACAGGGGTATGAGAAAGGGATGCAGGGCGGACGTATTTTTTCCTACGAGGCAAAGAAAAATTGGTGGAGCCGCGCTGGCGTTCCACAAAACATGCCTGAAGGCGAGCCGGGCGGGCCCGATTCTGAGGTGTTTTACGATTTCGGCACCCCGCATGATCCAGCGTGGGGGCAGGAATGTCATCCCAATTGCGACTGCGGACGTTTCATGGAAATCGGGAACTCGGTATTTATGGAATATGTTAAGCGCGGAGGAGCGTTTGAAAAGTTAGCACAGCAGAATGTTGATTTTGGCGGTGGACTTGAGCGCATCGCCGCTGCAAAAAATAATGATTCCGATGTCTTTAAAACCGGGCCGCTCAGACGTATCGTTGAAACTCTCGAACGTATGAGTGGCAAAGAGTACGATAACCCCGGGTATCGATCTGCATTCCGCATAATCGCGGATCACCTCCGCGGCGCGGTTTTTATGATCGGTGATGGGCTTTTGCCTGGAAATGTTGAGCAAGGGTATTTTGTGCGGCGTCTCATTCGCCGAAGTGTTCGGTATGCGGATATTCTGGGCATACAACCTGGGACACTCCATGCGCTTTCTGAGGTTGTTGTTGAAGCCTATGAACACGCGTATCCAGAATTGCGCGGCGCGTGTGCGACTATCGATACTGCGCTATGCGAAGAGGAAGACCGTTTTCGATCGACGTTGGAGCGTGGGCTTAAAGAGCTTGAAAAAATGCTCGAACAGAAAACTATTTCCGGACATGACGCATTTGTGCTTTTCACCACGTATGGATTTCCCGTCGAACTTACGAGAGAGATTGCTCATGAGCGCGGGGTCTCAGTTGACTTCGAGGCGTATGCCGTTGAGATGGTGCAGCATCGTGAACAGTCACGCGCAGGGGCGGAAAAGCGCTTCAAGGGAGGACTTGCGGATTCATCGGCGCAAACCACGCGACTACATACTGCACATCACTTGCTTTTGCGGGCACTCCAGGAGGTCCTTGGGGCCCATGTAAAACAGCGTGGCTCAAATATTACCGGTGAGCGGTTGCGTATTGATTTTTCGCATCCCGAAAAAATGACTGACGAGCAAAAAAAGCGTGTTGAAATGATCGTAAATGAAAAAATTCAAGCAGGATTACCGATCATCCGGACAGAAATGCAAAAAACTCATGCTGAAAAACTTGGTGCAGAAATGGAGTTTGGGCAGAAGTATCCAGATACAGTAACGGTGTATTCGGTCGGACCAAAAGATGCAACGTTTTCAAACCCACAGTTCGAGCGCGCTTTTTCTCTTGAGTTTTGTGGTGGGCCCCACGTAGAGAATACGGCGGAGCTCGCTGAGAGTGGCGTATTTAAGATTCTTAAGGAAGAAGCCTCATCTGCGGGGGTTCGTCGCATTAAGGCGGTACTTGAATAGCGTGCGTGGGAGTGCGGTATACTTTTTACATGAACCGCTGGTCGCATGGCGACGCACACACTGTTGTTTTTGATGTTGGATCGGGGAGTGTTGCCGTTGCGTATATTGTAAGCAGTACACAGGGTGTTCGTGTGCACGCGGCAAGTCGCGTCGTACTCAATCAAGAAGAACGTGAGAAGAAACAAATCGAGGCCGGGCTTAAGCGTTGTTTCCAAGAAGCACATGCGGCCGTGCAAAAACATATTAGTACGCATCGCATCAAGACATGTGTGGTGATGTACCATGCACCCTGGACTCGTACACGCACTTTTGTTGAGCGTGCGCCGCTTAAAGCAGAAATGCTTATTGTTCCTGACCTTGTTACTCAACTTGAGAAGCGGGCGCTCGCTGCGCATCAAAGTGACGCCGCTACCTCAGTTTTTGAGCGATCAGTAATGCAGTATGAGATTAACGGCTACCCAACACACCAGCCGCTCGGGAAAAAAGGCGCATCCATAAGCGTGGGTGTTATTGAAAGCGGACTAGAGCAAGGGCTTGGCACGTCTATTCGTGATGCGGTACGCGCCGCGTATCCGGAAGCGTCTCTTTCTGAGCACTCGGCAATGTATGTGTATAGTGTCGTATCGCAACGAGTGTTTCCGGACTGGAATCGATACACGATTGTCGATATGTCGAGTGAGGCCACGGCGTGCTTGGCGATTCGCGATGGGTTGGCACAGGAATATGCTGCGGTGCCGTTTGGGTGGCGCACGTTTTTGCGGCAACTTGCCGAGCAGCTCCATGCGGAGGCGGATGATGTGTTCATGCGGTTGCGCTTGATTGCTCGTGACGCATGCGTTGATGCATCGTGTGTACAGATAACGAGTGCAGTCCGTCAACTCGTTCCTATACTCACTAAAACATTCGGTGATCTTTTTGCGCAGGCGGCACAAACACGTCGTTTGCCACAGCGGTTGATCCACGTCGCACCTGCGCCGCTTGTTCAATGGAATGAACTTTTTGAACGCATCGACTTCGCACAATTCACAGAAATCGGACAGCCTTTTGACGCGCATGAATTGCAAGCACAAAATTTGGCCACGCATGTGCAATTTGGCTCCGGTGTGGACTCTGATTCAAGTATCGCCATTATCGCCGATTTTGTTCACAGGGGAGATGTCTACAAACCACTTTCGTAATAGCGGCATGATATACTCCACCATATGCCCCGTGATTATTTTCAAGATGTAACACCAGTGCCAGTACAGAACTCGCAAGGAAATGCACCACAACAGCGTTCTGTAAGAAATATCGAACCTCGCACGCGAATAGTGCGGCCTCCAGTGCAGCAGCATGTGCCAGAGCGACCGCGCGCGGCTCGCGGGTGGCGCACGTTTATTTTGTGGTTGGTTGCTTTTATAAGTATTCTGGCGTGTGGCGTCGTTTTCTGGTACGTGCTCACACAAGGAACTACGGTCACTGTTGTTCCGCGTACCCATACCGCAGTGTTTGACTCCACCGCGACTTTTACCGCGTATCCAGATACTGCAAGTACTACGGCAGGGCTCACGTATACCGTGCGGACTGAAACACTTACCGAGAGCACGGCTGTCACGGGAACTGGTAGTGAACAAGCAGAAGAATTTGCAACTGGCTCCATTACTATTTACAACAATCACGACAGTAAGCCTTTTCGGCTTATCAAAAACACACGTTTTGAGACACCAAGTGGTCTCACGTTTCGTGTACGCAATTCTGTAACAGTGCCAGGGAAAACCACTGCCGGTCCCGGCTCAATCACTGCAGTGGTCTATGCTGATCAGCCCGGGGCAGAGTTTAATATAGGTCCTGTCGAAAAGTTTACGCTTCCTGGCCTCAAATCAAGCGCACCAGACGCATATCAGAATGTATGGGCGCAATCAGTGCAGCCAATGGCCGGTGGGTTCATAGGGAGTCGCCCGAAAGTATCTGATGCTGATCTGGCCAAAGCCAAGGATGCATTGCGCGTCGCACTTGAAGACAAAGTGGGGGAGCTGCTCGCAGCACTCGGATCAGAAAGCGGCGTTGCGCTCCCTGGTTTATATGCAGTCTCATATGAAGTTGCACCGCTTTCATCTGAGGGATCGTCTGTGAAAATCACTATGAATGCAATTGTGCGAATTCCAATCCTAGGACGTGCGGCACTTGCAAAGACACTCGCGGATGCGACAAGTGCACAAGCAAACTCAGATGGTGTCGTTATCGTAAATGAGCGCGAGCTTACGGTGCAGCCAAAGATCGAAGATCCGGCCGCAATCGGCAACGATCCAGTAACTTTTACTATCTCAGGCAATGCTCGTTTTCGTTGGGATGTTGATGCCGTGATGATTGCGGAAGCGCTTGCCGGCAAGGAAAAAGATGCATTTAAAGGGATTATGAACAACTTCACAAATATCGTGAAGGCGGACGCTACGGTGCGGCCCTTCTGGAACACCACATTCCCCGCAGATCCAGGAAATATCACTATAACAGTCGAAAATGAGGAAACCGCCCCATAGTGCTTGACCGTACTGTCTTTCACTGCTAAAATCCCAAACCTGAGCACTATGACCGATCAAAAGACTGTTGAAGGAGTGGTTGAAGAAGCCCTCCCCAACACCCTTTTTAAGGTCAGGCTCGCGGACAATTCGGAAGTGCTCGCGTATCTCGCGGGGAAGATGCGGTTGCACCGCATTAAGGTTCTGGTCGGAGATACGGTTGCGCTTGAAATTGACCCGTATGGTGGGCGTGCTCGGATAGTGCGGCGAACATAGTTATGAAAGTGAAAGCATCTGTCAAAACAATCTGTCCGCAATGCAAAATCGTTCACCGGCGTGGACGACTTCGCGTTGTGTGCGGAGGACCGAAAGGCGGACGTCATAAGCAACGCCAAGGATAATTATGCGTATTGCTGGCATCACAATTCCTGACCAAAAGCGGCTTGAGATTGCGCTCACGGCTATTTACGGTGTTGGCCGGTCGCGCGCCCATGCAATTTTAGATGACGTTGGCATTGACTACGGAAAAAAGGCTGTAGATTTGAGCGAGCAGGAGGAGACGCGCATCCGCGAGAAAGTCGAGTCGTTTACTATTGAAGGGGACTTGAAGCGACGCACTGGCTCGAATATCAAAAGACTGAAGGACATCAATTCTTACCGCGGCACCCGTCATGCAAAACACCTTCCTGCGCGTGGGCAAACGACACGTACTAACTCTCGCACTGTTCGTGGCAACGTTCGCAAGACGATGATGTCCGGTCGCCGAAAACTTGAAAAGACATAAACTATGGGAAAAAAGCGAATCATTAGAAAATCGGGTGGCAGCGTTGATGCGGGACTTAAGTCGCGCTCACTTGCGCGCAGTATGAAGCGTTCTGTTGCTGCGGCAACACTCTACGTTCAGGCAACGTACAATAATACAGTGGTGTCACTTGCTGACGACACGGGAAATGTGATTGCGTGGTCTTCAAGCGGATCGCTTGGTTTTTCTGGTGCGAAGAAAAGCACACCATTTGCTGCCGCAAAAGTTGGGGAGCTTATTGGCGACAAGGCGCTTCAGGCGGGCGTGAAGGAGGCACAAGTGATCATTCGTGGTGTTGGAGCAGGCCGCGAATCAGCAATGCGCTCCTTTGCCGCTAAAGGGATCGACATTACTGGCATCATTGACGATACTCCGGTGCCGCATAATGGACCGCGGCGTCCGAAGCCGCGTCGCGTATAATATGATGAAAATTACCTCAAAATACAAAGTGTGTAAGCGTCTTGGAGGCGGTGTCTTTGAGAAGTGCCAGACGCAAAAATTTACACTCGCAGAAGCTCGCTTTCGAAAAGCGAAAGGAAAGGTGCGGGCAGTTTCTGACTACGGAAAGCAACTGCTTGAAAAGCAGCGCATTCGCTTTACGTACGGGATTGCAGAGCGCCAATTTGGTAACTACGTGCAAGCTGTGACTGGAGCCGACGATCCGTCGCGTGCACTTTTCGAAACACTAGAAATGCGCCTCGACAGTATCGTGTACCGACTTGGGCTTGCTCAGACACGTCGTGCAGCTCGCCAACTCGTGTCACACGGCCATTTGTTGGTAAATGGTCGCCGCGTCACCGTGCCGTCACATCACATGCATGTGGGAGATGTCATCGCTGTGCGTGAAGGCAGTAAGCAGAGCCCGTTGTTTGCGCGCTTCTCTGGTGGTGAAGCTGACGCCGTTACTGCACTGACTTGGGTACAATTTGATCAGGCTGCCTTGTCGGGGAAAATAATCGGCTTGCCCCCATACGCGCCAACAGAAAGCGGCCACGCGTTTCCACTCGTGTTTGAATATTATAGCAGGTAACTTTACTCATAGTGCATTTTAATGTATAGTCATACGTATGTCCGACTACCACGTCTCAATTCCGTCGAAACCCCGGATCGTCAAGGAAGACGGCGCGGCTGGTGTATATGAAATTGATGGCCTCCATCCAGGATATGGCCACACGCTTGGAAATTCCTTGCGCAGAATTATTCTTTCATCGCTCCCTGGCGCGGCGATAACTCACGTCAAAATCGACGGCGTCGCACACGAGTTTTCGACTCTCGAGGGAGTCAAAGAGGATGTCGTGACCATTTTGCTCAATTTGCGCAAAGTGCGGCTCATGATCAACACTGACGAGCCACAAATTCTTAAACTCACAGTGAAAGGGCCTAAAACGGTCACTGCAGCAGATATTGAAATGCCAGGACAGGCTGAGGTTTTGAACCCTGATCAATATATTTGTGATATTTCCGGAAAAGCTACGCTGGAAATCGAGATGCACGCGGAGCGCGGCTTGGGGTATGTTCCTAAGGAAATTTTGCAAAAAGATCGTGCGGAAATTGGTGCCATCCATCTTGATGCAATTTTCTCTCCGATTCGCCGCGTTAACTATGAAGTTGAGAACATGCGCGTCGGAGACCGTACGGATTTCAATCGTCTGCGTATTTTTATCGAAACTGACGGCACGCTTTCAGCGCATGCCGCTCTTGAACGCGCAATCGAAATTATGATTCACCAGTTGCGCGCAATCATTGGATTCAAAGAGGAAGAAGAGCTGCCACGGGCTGAAGCTGCATACAGTGAAGCGTCGACAAGCGAAGGATTGTCGCAAAACAAAATGCAAGGTGACACTGAAGTGTTTAAAACTCGCGTTAGCGAGCTCGGCCTCTCGGGTCGAGTTGAAACAGCGCTTGACGGGGCAGGTATTCGCACGGTGGGTGGTTTGGTGCGCAAGCGCGAAGATGATTTGCTTGCGATTGAGGGGTTGGGTCAAAAAGGACTTCAGGACATTAAGCGGGCACTTTCAAACTACGGTTTAACACTCCGTTCCTAAACGATATGCGTCACCAGAAAAAAGGCCGGACACTTGGACGAGTTCGCAGACAGCGTACGGCGCTGTTGCGTGGGCTCGCCCGTTCCCTCGTGATTCACGGCTCAATCGTGACGACACTCGCAAAAGCTAAAGAAGTGCGCCCGTATATTGAAAAACTCATCACTGCAGGCAAAAGCGAGTCAGTTGCGTCTCGTCGTTTTATATCATCTCGTTTGGGAAGCGGCGGTACGGCGGTAAAGAAACTTGCCGATGACGTCGCAAAGCGCTATAAAGGACGCGCGGGCGGATATACGCGTATTACAAAGCTGGGCAAGCTTGGAGTGCGCAAAGCAGAGTCTGCACGTATTGAACTTGTGTAAGCATCTATGACTGATCAAACCTCATACACGATCGACGCCGCTGGGAAGCGATTGGGACGCATCGCGTCTGCCGCTGCGCATGCGCTGATGGGCAAGCGATCGCCTCATTTTGTTAAACATCGTGTGGCTGACGTTGAGGTCCGTGTCGTTAATGCCAAACAGCTCGATATTTCAGAACAAAAACGCTCGACTAATGTGCACAAACGCTATTCAGGGTATCCGGGAGGCCAGAAAACAGAGACGTGGGGAAATGTCATCGCACGCAAAAGTATCGGTGCGGTAGTGACACACGCCGTAAAACGCATGTTGCCTAATAACAAGCTACGCGATTCACGTTTGCGACGCCTCAAAATTGAAGACTAGCTATGGCAAAGAAAGACTACACTGAAGCAGTTGGAAGACGAAAAACCGCAACCGCACGGGTGCGCATTACACCTGCGAAGCAAAATACAGTCACTGTAAACGGAAGGACATTAGTTGACTATTTTCCCGTTGAGGCAATGCATGTCGTTGCGCAGGAAGCACTTGATTCTGCACCGCAACCGATGACTGTGAGTGCCCATGTTTCCGGAGGTGGACTTAAAGCGCAAGCGGAAGCGATTCGTCATGGTATCGCACGTGCGCTTGTTGCACTGACTCCCGAAGTTCGTAAAGACGTAAAACAAAAAGGATTTCTTTCTCGTGACGCGCGCATGAAAGAGCGAAAGAAATTCGGGCTCAAAGCTGCCCGTCGTGCACCACAGTGGAGTAAGCGCTAGGCGGTGTCGAGCAGTGTTCAAGAGATCGGTCGCGCTTTTAAATCCGCGGGCGATATTTTATACTCAACGCCATGCACGAAGAAGACCTTGAAATTCAAGAGGAGGACACGGGGTCGAGCGACGTATGCAAGCAAAAAATTGCCAAACTCCGTGCCGAGCTTGAAACCATCAAAAAAGAGCGCCAAGAGTATCTTGATGGATGGCAACGCATGCGCGCAGACATGGTTAATGCGCGCAAGATTGAAGAGCAAAATAGTGCCCGTGCGTACGAGCGGGGTTTAGAAGCGCTTTTTGAGGATGTAGCACGTGCTCTCGACGGTTTCGCTGCCGCGATGCAGGGTCCCGTATGGGGGACAGTTGATGAGCAGTGGCGCAGAGGGTTTGAGAATATTCGCGCACAGCTACGAGCTTCTCTTGAGAGACACGGAATTTCTGTGTTTGGTGCTATTGGTGAACCGTTTGACCCACGTATGCACGACGCTGTTCGAGAAATAGAAATGGGAGAACCGGGCACTATCGCCGAAGTGTATAGCCAAGGGTATAAAAAGGGGGATCGTGTACTACGTGCCGCCCAAGTTGCAGTGGTTCGTGCGCAGGCGTAAAATGCCATCGATTAGAAATCTAATACGTTGCTATGGGAAAAATACTCGGGATCGATCTTGGGACAACAAACTCAGCAATGGCAATTGTTGAGGCGGGAGAGCCGCGCGTCATTGAAAATATTGAGGGCGCCCGGACGACACCGTCTGTTGTTGCACTTTCTAAAACCGCAGAGCGACTTGTTGGCATAACAGCGCGCCGCCAATCGGTAACGAATCCGAAAAATACCATTTACGGCATCAAGCGATTCATGGGACATCGCTTTAGTGAAGATGCGGTGCAAAAAGACCGTACACTCGTCCCATACACTCTTTCAGAAGGTGGCGACGGCGGTGTTGAAGTGACACTAAACGACAAGAAATATCGTCCAGAAGAAATTTCTGCAATGATTCTCGCAAAACTTAAAGCTGACGCTGAGGCAAAACTTGGTGAACCGATCACTGAGGCGGTGATTACCGTGCCAGCGTATTTTAACGATGCACAACGCAAAGCTACAAAAGATGCCGGCAAAATTGCAGGTCTTGAAGTGCGGCGCATTATCAACGAGCCTACCGCAGCGGCACTCGCGTACGGTTTTAACAGAAAGAAAGAAGAAAAAATCGTTGTGTTCGACTTCGGGGGAGGGACATTTGATATCTCGGTACTTGAGGTAGCCGATGATGTTATTGAAGTTAAATCGACTGATGGCGATGCGCATCTTGGTGGTCGTGACATTGATCACAAAATTATTCAGTGGATTATTGCAGAGTTTAAAAAAGAAAGTGGCATTGATGTTGGGAAAGACCCGCTCGCGCTGCAGCGACTTGATGAAGCGGCAGAGAAAGCAAAGATCGAGCTTTCAACAACGACAGAATCAGAGATCAATATCCCTTTCATCACCTCCGGACCAGAAGGACCACAACATCTTCTCCTTAAATTAACGCGAGCAAAACTTGAAGAACTTTCACGCGAATTTATCGATCGTGCGCTCGCTATTACTGAGCGTGCAATGAACGCGTCCCCGTTTACTGTGGGCGACATCAACGAAGTTGTCTTGGTTGGAGGACAAACACGCATGCCAGCAATCATTGAGGCGGTGCGGAAGTATTTTGGTAAAGAACCAAACAAATCTATCAATCCTGATGAGGTTGTTGCGGTTGGTGCAGCAATCCAAGCGGGAATATTACAGGGAGATGTGCGCGATGTTTTGTTGCTTGATGTTATACCGCTCTCACTTGGGATTGAAACGATGGGCGGTGTTGCGACGAAATTAATTGAACGCAACACAACCATCCCCACATCGAAATCACAAGTGTTTTCAACTGCCGCAGACAACCAAACTTCAGTTGAGATCCATGTGGTACAAGGCGAACGACAGATGGCTTCGGATAACAAATCACTCGGTCGCTTTATTCTTGACGGCATAGCACCAGCTCCGCGCGGCATGCCGCAAGTTGAGGTAACGTTCGACATCGATGCAAATGGCATCCTGCAAGTAAAGGCAAAAGATCGCGGTACTAATAAAGAACAAAGTATCCGTATTGAAGCAAGCTCTGGACTCACCGAAGAAGACGTGAAGCGTATGCAGCAGGATGCGGACGCACACAAAGAAGAGGACCAAAGAAAGAAAGATCTTGCCGATGCGCGCAATGCCGCAGAACAGTTGCTCTACACGTCAGAGAAGTCGTTGAAAGATTTCGAAGGCAAGGTATCGCAAGACCTTGTTCAGGAAATCAAAAATGCTGTAGCTGAGGTGCAGAAGGTGCGTGACGGTGATGATGTTAGCGCGATTAAAAAGGCGACTGATGTGCTTTCCACTGCGCTTCAAAAAATAAGCAGTGCCCAAGCGCAAAACGCCGAACAGACCAAACAAAACCCAGACGAGCCTCGCGATGCGGATTTCGAAGACCGTCCAAAGCAAGAGTAGTATGAAGGACTATTACGGCATTCTTGGTGTATCAAAGGGCGCGAGTGAAGACGAGATCAAAAAAGCGTTTCGAAAACTTGCGCACAAGTACCATCCTGACAAACGTGGTGGAGATGAGCAAAAATTTAAAGAGGTGAGCGAAGCATACTCGGTTTTGTCCGACAAGAAAAAGCGAGCCGAGTACGACGCCTATGGTCGCACATTTACCAGCGGCACTCATGGTGCAGAGTATGACTTTTCTGGCTTTCAGGATTTTGCTCGCGGCTTTCGTTCCGAAAACGCAGATTTTGATTTCGGTGATGTGTTCAATGAATTTTTTGGTGGACGTGCACAGCCACGAGAGCGACGAGGGCGTGACATCTCAATTGATGTTGAAGTCCCATTTAAAGAGTCGATTTTTGGCACCGAGCGACGCGTCCTTCTCAACAAATTGCAGCAGTGCGAAACATGTAGTGGCTCTGGCGCTGAACCGGGTAAAGGAGTCGAAACTTGTGGCACCTGCAGTGGAAACGGCATGGTGCGCGAGACGCGACAATCATTTTTGGGGGCGTTTTCGAGCACACGCGAATGTCCGCGTTGCTCGGGACGAGGAACAGTGCCAAAACAAGCGTGTCATACATGCAAAGGACAAGGAGTACGACGAGGCGAAGAAGAGATAAAACTTTCTATTCCGTCAGGGATCAATAATGGTGAGATGATCCGCATGCCGCGCCGCGGAGAAGCTATTTCTGGTGGCGCTGCAGGTGATTTGTATATAAAAGTACACGTCAAACCTGATGCGCGCTTTAGTCGGGAGGGTTCGAATTTAGTCACCACACTCTCGGTCAAACTTACCGATGCACTACTCGGGTCAACGTACGATCTTGAGACGCTCGATGGGACGATCGCACTCAAAATTCCCACGGGTGTTAGTCATGGTGAAGTGCTGCGTGTACGAGGGCGCGGTGTGCCAGAGCGAAATACTCGTGGTGATCTCTTGGTGAAACTTTTGGTCCCCTTACCGCAAAAGCTGTCTCGCAAAGCACGTACGGCGATTGAACAATTGCGTGAGGAGGGGATATAATGGTGGCGTGGACCCCGCCACCATACTATCATTTATAACCACAGCGACGCTGATACCTGTATTATTCTTTGCAGGTGCATTGTTTTTCGCCCTCAGGGTAAGTGTAAGCGCCCTACTTACGATTGCACTCAGTGTCACACTCTCGTGGGCAGTGCTTAAGACCGCACCGCTCTCTGAGCTGATTCCCTTTGTGCCTTCGTCAATACTCGAAGGGAATAGCGTGTGGTTTTTTATCATACTCAGCACGATTTTGTTTTTTTTCCTTCGCGGCGCGTTTGGGGAGTCGTTTGATGGTCCGGGGTTTGTGCAAGGAGTTATGGTTTCGCTTGGGGTTACGGTGCTCTTTTTGGGGATATTTTCTAATGTCCCAGAATTTCATACGTGGTACACTCCACCGGCATTTGTAACTGCACTTCTCAGTGCGCCCGCGTATCACGTGTGGGCAATCGTAACTGGCTGGGCACTGCTTTCATTTGGAAGAGACCGTATCTAATTTTGAATTTCTTGTCACACATGTTTTACTAATCGTAGAACAGAAACACCATGAATGGAGGTGAACACATGCTCGAACTGGTCGCAAGTGTCAGCGCGGCAGCAACGCATGCGGATGCGCTCTTTTGGATTGGCGTTGCGCTCACCACGTTAGCGAGTACGTTCATAACGATTTCCGAACTTCATTACATGCGGAATATCCTCGCAGGACGTGCACATCCTCCGCCGGTTGCATGGCTCGGGTGGACTATCGGCGCAGGGCTCGTACTGTACGGCGCATTCGCAGACACGTCGCTCGGTGTCGCTACGCTCTGGGACCTACTTGCGGGTGCGCACACCCTCGCGAAGGAGTCAGTTGCGGCTCTCCTGAACTTGGCGTACATGACGGTCATTTTTGTCTGCACGGGCCTCATTACCTGGCTTGCGTTTTTTGTAGGCGAAGGCAGGAAACATGTTGGTGTTCGGGAACTGCTTTGCATCGCAATATTTCTCGGGAGTGCCGGTGCGCTCATTGCAGACTTCGCGGGTATCATCGCTGTGCCGTGGTGGGGTCCGTGGGTTGCGTTTTCGCTCGGAATGCTCATCGACTTTTCAGCCTGGTATCCACTGTATCGTGGGGTAATCGAGCGGCCGCAGGATGAAGCGGCCCAGTTGTGGCCGTGGCGACTCACGGTATGGAGTGCGGGAGTAAATTTAATTGCACTTGTCCCAAACTCCTACGTTGCAGGTTCCGTGGAATGGACTGCAGTAGCATTCGCATTGTATTACTACGTTGCCAATACCCTGGTGCTTAATCGGCTCGAAACGTATCGACATCGGCGTGTGGCACCGGGCCGTGCGGTACCGGCAGAGTGACATATTGTCGCTTCTCCCCACGGAGGAGCGACAATTTTGTTTACGCACATGGTATACTTGCGTCTCATGGCCGAACATTTTGGAGAGCATGTCATGATAGACGGGTACGGAGGAAATCCGACACTCCTTGACGATCGCGTGCAGCTTGAGCGCTGTTTAACAGAGCTGCCAGAACAACTTGGCATGCACGTGCTTTCTGTGCCACTCGTGTGTCATGCTCCTGACAATGCAATAAAAGATCCTGGAGGCTGGAGTGGGGTAGTGGTGATTGCGGAGAGTCATATAAGCATCCATACGTTTCCTCGCCGCCGTTTTGTAAGTATCGATGTCTACACGTGCCGCAATGGGATCGACGTGGACGCAGTGGTTGCATATTTTACCCAGGCGTACCAACTAGAAACTGTTGAGCAACATTTTGTCGCGCGCGGTACTCGGTACCCAGATCATAATGTTGTGTAACTGTTGAGTACCGGCATGTACTCAGGTATACTACGGTTACATGGAAACACTCGTGCTCAACACACGTTCACGCATACTCATCGGCGTTGTTTGTACGTGCGTCATTATATCTGCGGTACTTATTTGGTACCGAACAATGATCGCAAAAGATTTTCCAATACTCGAAACTCCTCAGGAAAGCACGAGTGATCCTGCGTAACACCGCTATGGTTCGCGCGCTGCCCCGAAAGTCAAAACATGCGGACGTGTTCGAAAAGAAGTTTGGATCAGACGACTATGTACAGACGTATTACCCCCCGTGCGCACGGGTGAACCGGCTGCGCGAAGCACTCACGCACATACAAAAAGTTACAAACAAACATCACCCAATTTCAATAGATGCAGTAGTACGGCGAACACACGTTTCCGACGAACTCGCAGAAAACATCATCGTATTCGGCTTTCAGGCCAAAGTTACCGCTGTGCTCCTGGAGGCGTACATTGGAAAAAAAGCATCCTTAATGGATGTGGGAGGAGGCCCAACTATTTACCAGCATATCGGACCTTCGCTCGCGGTGCAGCATATTACACACGGCGAGTATCTTAAACGTAACCGAGCCGCTGTTCGTGCGTGGCTTACCGGAAAACCGGGTGCACATAACTGGGATGGGTATCTGGAGCTTATGCGTACCATATTGCGCAACGATCGGGCGTTTGTAGCATTTTTAAAAAATGCTGAACATTCTCTATATTCGACGGTTGCGAAACACGCACGAAAAGTACGCACTCTATTGTCGCAAAAAACAAGCGCGGCACTCAGAAAACATATTCGTCAAATCATACACGATGACGTTGTCCCGGTGAATGTTTTCAAACCACTGTTTGGACGACCACGAGCACGCAAACACTATGACGTCGTCACTTCGCACTTTGTTACTGAGAGCGCGACTGGCAACAAATCAGAATGGCGACGCGGCATGCAACACTTGATGCGCAGTGTGCGCGACGATGGATTTTTGGTTGTGTCCGCAATCAGGAACGCTTCATGGTACCCAGTGGGGACTGAGCATCTCCCTGCCGTACGCGTTTCAGAGGATGACTTTGTACGCCTGTGTGCTGAGGAAAATTTTGTCGTCCGTGAACTTTGGGTGCTTGAGGGAAGTGATCCAGCGCACGTGGGCTACGATGGCATGGTTCTCTTGTTCGCACAAAAGCGTGCCTGATAGCACTTATGGAGAAAATTCTTAAAACAATATCCTCATACATGAAAAAACATGGGTATGCTGCCCAACTTCAGGCGCATATGCGCACGCGCGAACATGAACATTTCAAAAAACTCGTAATTTCAAAAAGTGGTCTTGCGCTTCTTGATGCGGTACATTGCTTGTATGACTTGACTCGAACGCGAGCATTTTTGCGCGAGATACAAAAACAGGTAACGGCACAGTCGGTGGTGCTCGAAGCCGGCATCGGAACTGGGATTCTAAGCATATATGCTGCAACAAAGGCGCGACGTGTATACGGAATCGAAATTAACGCGCCAACATTCGCGCTCGCGAAAAAGGTTCAGGCGTATGTAGAATCAAAAGGACTTACACGCGCACCCATCGTGTTTACTAAAGGCGACGCCACAAACGCGCAGTTTCCAGAGAAAGCAGATGTCATCATAAACGAGAACATCTACACGGGTCTTTTTTTCGAGCAGCAAATTCAAATTGCACGAAACTTGCGCAAATATCTAAAACCGCGCGGCGTAATGATTCCTGCGCGCCTTCGCTCGTATGCGGTACTGTGTTCAGTTTCAGGCATGCCATCGCTTGCGCCGGGAGAAATGATTGTACCTATCGAGCTTCGAACAAAGGTGCGCATCACGCAACTTACAAAACCGTTTGCGTACGATGATGTAACACTCGCACGTCTTTCAAAAAGAGGGGTGCGGCATACAGAGGTTGCCTCATGTACTCGTTCGGGAACTGCAACTGCGCTACTCATTTACACTGAAGTGCATATGCCAAGCGGTGCTTGCATCAGGCGCAACCAAACTGAGTTCTTGAACAACGATATACTCCTTGGACTTCCAAAAAAACACATCTTGCACAAGGGTAATAAAATCCGTGTTTCGCTTGCGTATCGCTATGGTGCACAACCCAGCGACGCACGGCTCGCGCTTGCTATACTACCGTCATGATCGAACAGATTGTTCGAGTATGTGATTTCGACCCGGGGTATTGGCTTGTGTTTGGCCCGAATGTAGGCCCACTTCAATACTATTCGCATTTGCCGATTATCGTTATCGCGCTTGCACTTGGTTTGTATATCCTTTTCCAAAATTATCGCGCACTTGCGCACCGCGTCTTATTTGGGATCATCGTGTGTTTCTCACTGTGGGTGTTCTTCGATTCAATTATTTGGGCCACAAACCGCAGCGATGTAATCATGTTTATGTGGTCCCTGCAGATTTTGATTGAGCCTCTTGTCTATATTGGCGCACTAATTCTTTTGTATGTACTTGTGGACAAACGTCCGCCTACGTTTGCGTATCTGAGTATGTGGGCAGCAATGTTTCTGCCACTCGCTGCGCTTACACCAACATCATATGTGCTTGAAAGTTTCGACAGAGTTTCGTGCCTTGCAAACGAAACCTTTTTTTCATACTACTCGTACGCCATCGAGGCGTTGTTTGTTGCGTGGATACTGGTATTTGCCGGAGATCGTTTATGGCGTGCGCGGCACCTTCGTGAGCGAACCGAAATCATACTTTTGACGGTGGGTATTCTTCTTTTTCTTATTGCATTTGCGTGGGGGAACGTCATTGGGAGTTTTACCGGTGATTGGCAGCTTGCACAATTTGGGCTTTTTGGAATGCCGGTTTTTATAGGGTTTCTTGCATACAGCACAATCCAGTTTAAGACACTCAATACGCAGATGGTCGGCTCCGTTGTCTTAATTCTTGGTTTGGTTGCGCTTAGTTTTTCGCTCATCTTTGTACAGGACGTAACAGTATTTCGTGGCGTAGCGATGGCAACATTCGTTTTCGTCCTTGTGTTTAGTGCGTTCTTGATTCGAACAATTTTGCGTGACATTGAAACTCGCAAGCAAATTGAACGCTTGGCCCACGAGCTCGAACTTGCAAATCGCGGTCAGGAAAGCCTCATCCACTTTGTAAGTCATGAAGTGAAGGGCGTGCTAGGAAAATGTATCAATGTCATGTCCATGGTTGTTGATGGTGATTATGGGCCTGTGTCTGAACAAATACACACCCTATTAAAACGTGGCCTCATTGATACCCGTGCCGCGGTTGACATGGTATTTACGATACTTTTGTCGGCAAATATCAAAAGCGGAGCAATCAAGTTTAACTTTACTTCGTTTGACTTTCGTGAGGGCGTGCGCGTAGCGTTGCGTGAACTCGCGGATGACGCAAGACTTAAAAACCTAGAACTTATTTTTGAATCAGATCAACGCGCTGATTATACAATTACAGGAGATCGCGACATGCTTTTAAAACATGTGGTGCGCAACCTTATTGATAACGCCATCCGGTATACCCTTAAAGGTTCAATCACTATTCGCCTCGAGCGTGAACCGACAACACTTCACTTTTCAATTACAGACACAGGAGTTGGCATAAACACTGAAGATATGGCGCGCCTGTTTACGGAAGGAGGTAAAGGCCGCGATTCGACGCGCGTCAACGTCAACAGTACAGGGTACGGGCTTTTCTTTGCTCGCCAGCTCATTGAAAAACATCGAGGCACAATTTGGGCCGAATCAAAAGGAGAAGGTCATGGATCAACGTTCCACGTACGCCTTCCATTTTCGCAATCGCTTTAGTTTCTTCGTTTTTCTGATATTCTAGCGCCATGGCACGCTTGTTGACAGGATTACAACCCTCTGGTCAGTTGCATATAGGAAACTACTTCGGCGCTCTAAAGCCGTTTGTGGATATGTATGGGCGCTACGAGAGCTTCCTTATGGTTGTTGACTACCATGCGCTAACCTCGCAAAAAGATCCACGTACTCTGCGCGCAAATATCGTCGACGTTGTAAAAGATTATCTTGCCGCAGGTGTTGACCCTAAAAGGGCCACGGTATTCCAACAGTCCCAAGTCCAAGAACACACGGAGCTTGCCTGGATTTTTGAGTGCCTTGTCACCGTGCCGTTTCTTGAGCTTTCGCACGCATATAAAGACAAGCTTGCAAAAGGACTTGAGGCAAACGCGGGTTTATTCAATTATCCGATGCTCATGGCTGCGGACATCGCCCTGTATGACACAGATGTAGTGCCGGTGGGCGCAGACCAGCGACAACACATAGAATATACACGCGAAGCAGTTGCGAAATTCAATGCGGCATACGGCGAACTTTTCAGAGAGCCTCAAGGTTTGATACAAGATGCAGTCGCGATTGTTCCTGGCACCGATGGACAAAAGATGAGCAAAAGTTACAAAAATACAGTGCCGCTTTTTGGAACAAAAGACGAGATTGCAAAAGCGGTTATGAGCATTGTGACTGATTCATCAGGAGAACGCCCTGAGCATGTATATGCAATCCACGCATTGTTTAAGCCGCGCGTTGAACTGGATTCGCTGTATGAATTGCACAGAGGAAAGTACAAAAACCTTAAGGAAGCACTTATCGAGGATATTGAGGCTATAATCAGACCCATGCGCGAAAAAAGGAATGAACTCACCGATGAAGATGTGGCTCGAGTTCTGCGCGATGGCTCTGAAAAAGCTCGCGCGTTGGCGTCGGAAAAGATGCGGGCAGTGCGGGAAAAAATTGGTGTTACATTGCAAAGCCTATGAGAACACTCGTAAGTGATTTGAGTCAGCGCATTGACCAATCGGTCACCATCGACGGTTGGGTCATGGTGCGTCGAGACCAGGGTAAGATGGTTTTCTTCGAAATTCGCGACCGAAGCGGGGAAGTGCAAGCACTCGTTCTTCCTTCGAGTGAAGCACTTGCTGCGGCAAAAGACATAAGTGTGCAGAGTGCAGTATCAGCGAATGGTGTCGTGCGCGCACGTCCGCAAAAAAATGTCCAAAACAATAAACTCAACGGCGGAATTGAACTGCATATCGATTCGATAACGGTAATCGGCAAAGCACAGACGTTGCCATTCGAGCTTGCCGCAGAGTTGAATCTTGATACGCATCTTGATTATTTGCCGTTAACGCTTCGAACGCAAAGAAGTCGCGATATTTTTACCTTGCAAGCAGCAATTCTCGATGCGTACCGGACGTCACTGAAAGCACAGGGATTTCGCGAATTCATCGCTCCTGCGCTCGTGGGCGGCGATGCTGAAGGAGGTGCCGCGGCATTCAAAGTCGAGTACTTTAAGGACACTGACGCGTTTCTTGCAACAAGCCCACAGTTTTACAAGCAAATTATGGTCGGCCCGTTTGAGCGCGCGTTCACAATCGCAAAAATTTTTCGCGCCGAAAAAAGCGCAACAACGCGGCATTTAAGTGAGGCCACGTGTATGGATTTTGAAATGGGGTTTATACGCGATGAACGGGAGCCGATGATGCATTTAGAACAGGCGATTCGCGAAACCGTTGCGTCAATCGCAAGTGCCCATCAGGATATTTTTGAGCGGTTCATGATTGAACCCCCCAAACTCCCTGAACGAATTCCTGTATTTACGCTGAGCGAAGCACATGCACTGATCGCTAAAGAGTTCGGACGCACAATCGAGGACACACTCGACATGTCTCCTGAAGATGAGCGTCAAATCTGTCAGTATGCGCAGGAAAAACATGGCTCAGATTTTGTCTTTATAACGCGATTTCCAACTAAAAAGCGAGCCTTTTATACATACGAGTCTCCTGATGAGGCCCCATTCTCACGCGGATTTGACTTACTATTCCGTGGTCTTGAAATTAATAGTGGTGCGCAACGCATCCATGACTATGACATGCTTGTGCAACGCATGCTAGATCGAGGGCTCGATCCTTCAAAGTTTTCATACTATCTGCAAGCGTTCAAGTACGGCATGCCACCGCATGGTGGATGTTCTACAGGGCTTGAGCGTTTTACGGCACGCATGCTCGGCATTCCGAACGTAAAAGAGGCGACTGCGTTCCCGCGCGACATGAGTCGCATCGACAACCGTCTAAGTACCGATCAAACCACAGGAACTGAATAATATGGATTCAGCGTTCACGCTCTCCACGCCGCAGTTCTCAGGTCCCCTTGATTTGCTTCTCGCATTGATTGAGGAGCGCAAATTGTATATCAATGACATCTCACTCGCGCAGGTTACTGATGCATACATGGCCCACATGGATCACATTGCAGAATTTTCTATGGGGGAGACTGCACAGTTTGTGCTAGTCGCGGCAACACTGCTGGTGATCAAATCACGCTCCTTGTTGCCTGATCTTGAACTGTCTATTGAAGAAGAGGAGTCGATTGCCGAACTTGAACGTCGTCTAGCGCTATACCAGCACGTAAAAAAAGCGGTGACGCGTCTGCGGGAGCTTCACGGTGCACCGCTGCATCTTTCAGCAACACACCACGCAAAAGCCACGGTGGAGTTTAATCCAGGAAACGCAACCATCGAAGGATTGCATGCAGCAATTGCGCGCGTACAAGCGATTGTGCCAAGTTTTCTTAAGCGCACCGTTGTTGACACTGTCGTGTCACTTGAACAAGTGATCTCATCACTCGCAAACCGTCTTGCCAGCGCATCGCGACTAACGTTTAAGGATGTGACCAAGGGTGCTGCGCGGCACGACATTATTGTGCATTTTCTTGCGCTTTTAGAGCTGGTAAAATCAGGCACGGTGCATGTCGATCAACGTGATACATTCGGTGAACTAATTTTTGAGAAGAGCCGTGTCGACACACCGCGCTATACATAGATATGCATGCAACCAATCAACAGCTCGAAGCGCTTCTCATTGCTTCTGATGAACCGATTCGATGCAAAGACTTGTCTAGGATTTTTCAATGCACAGACGCGGAAATTGCACAGTACTTAGATGCGTACGCGGGCACACTTTCTGAGCGAGGGTTTGTGTTAGTGCGGACAGAAACCACCGTGGCGCTCGCGGTCCACCCGCAATGCAATTCTCTAATCGAAAAGTTTTTCGGCGCGACGCAGCCTCACGAACTTGGACAAGCCGGCATGGAAATTCTCGCCATCATTCTTTACAAAAAAGAAGCAACACGAGCGGCAATCGAATATATCCGGGGCGTTAATTCATCATTTGCACTGCGAACACTTTTGATGCGAGGCTTAGTTGAGCGCGTCCTCAGTTCTGAGGATGCGCGCGAATATATGTATCGCCCAACTGTGGAACTTTTGTCCCATCTTGGCCTTACAGCGACCACTGAGTTACCAAATTTTTCGTCGGTCCATGCGTTGCTCACCGAAATTGATCAACGAAGTAAGGAGAATGTATGACCGCACTGCACAAGACTCTCGCCTTTCTGTCGGGAGGCGCATTAGTCCTTCTTTTGACGCTGTACGCAACCACGAGTCAAGTTCCGCCTGTGCACGCGCGCGCGCAATTTGCCTCTGCACAAACAGCAATTGAGGCTGCAGACATTTCTGCCCAGGCGGCGATCATTTACGATGTAACAACACACGGGATTCTCTTTTCGAAAAACGAGCGCGCGCAGTTGCCACTCGCTTCGCTCATTAAAGTACCTCTTGTACTGACGGTTCGCAATGTACTCAATGCCACTGATCCGATTCTGATATCAGAAGCGGCGCTTGAGGCAGAAGGAGATAGCGGACTTGTTGCAGGTGATGTGTGGAAAGCCGAGACGCTTTCTGATTTTACACTCGTGAGTTCCTCAAATGATGGTGCGCTTGCACTTGCAGAAGCTGCGGGACCTCTTATACGCGCTCGCTACAATACATCGGCTCAAAGTGATCCTGTTGTGTGGCGCATGAACACTCTTTTTTCTGAGTTGGGCCTCTCTGAAACATACGCGGTAAATGTTACCGGTCTTGATGTTAGTACAACGCTTAGTGGCGCCTACGGCTCCGCGTACGATATGGCACGCCTTTTTGCTTATGTGATTGCTCGAAACCAAAATCTACTTGAAGCTACTGCACACAACGATTTGCTCGTGCAATCTGAAACCGGAAATGATTATAGTGCTGCAAACACCAATGATGCGCTTGGGAAAGTTCCAGGTCTTATGGGAGGAAAAACAGGCTTTACAGATCTTGCGGGCGGCAATCTTGTTACAGTATTCGATGCAGGGCTCAATCACCCAATCATTATTGTAGTTTTGGGCTCAACCAGAGAGGGTCGTTTTGAGGACACGCGTGTTTTAGTTGACGCAACGCTTAAATATTTTTCTGACTTAGAGTGAATTCTGCGCGGTCTTCCGGCATGGTATAGTTACACCGATGCCAACGGATATAGTCAAGGTGATGCTCCCGGCGGTGACTGCATTCGGGATTGGTATCGCGATTACCCCAATCATTACGCACTACCTGTACGCGTTTAAGGCATGGAAAAAAAGGCCTGGCAAGGTTGCGCTTGATGGAACAACTGCAGTCGAGTTCAATCGATTGCATGAAGCCGGTGAGCACCGAACGCCGCGCATGGGCGGCATCGTCATTTGGGGCAGTGTGCTCCTTACCATCTGCGGTATTGCGCTGCTTGCAGCTTTATATCCAAGCGCCGCGACACTTAAGTTGGACTTTTTAAGTCGCGACCAAACATGGATCCCGCTCATGACACTTTTTGTGGGTGCGCTAGTTGGGTTTGTGAGCGACCTTTTTGATATTCGAGGAGTTGTTGGTCTTTCAATTGCACAGCGATTAGCCATTATTGTGTTGCTATCCTCTTTCATAGGTTGGTGGTTCTTCGCGAAACTGGACATGACTGCGATAGGAGTTCCTTTTTTCGAGCCCCTCTACATTGGGCCACTCATTATTCCGTTCTTCATTCTTGCATCGATCGCACTCTATGCAAGTGGGGTCATTGACGGTGTAGACGGCCTTTCTGGTGGCGTATTTGCGTCTGTTTTTGCGTCGTATGCAATCATTGCCTTTTCGCAAAACCAAATTGACGTTGCCGCCTTTGCGGCGACAGTTGTGGGTGCGCTACTCGCGTTTCTGTGGTTCAACATTCCCCCTGCGCGGTTTTACATGACCGAAACAGGCACCATGGCGCTGACGCTTACAATTAGCGTTCTTGCGTTTATGACCGATACGGTAGGGGATGGTGTTGGGATTGCGGTACTCCCCATCATCGGGGCGTTGCTTGTGCTTACCGTACTATCAAACGTGGTGCAGATTGCATCTAAAAAATTGCGCAACAAAAAAGTGTTTCGAGTTGCGCCACTACACCACCACTTTGAGGCCATCGGGTGGCCTGGGTATAAAGTGACAATGCGATATTGGGTACTCTCAGTCATTTTTGCTTTTCTGGGCGTGATTATCGCACTCATCGGACGCTAGACATGATGAAAAAGCAAACAATTGATCGCCCACTTGCCTTGATTTGCGCCGCGCTTATTTTTAGCGGGTTTTTGATTTTTTCCTCCGCTGCACTTGGCATTTTGGCTCGGGACGCCGACGAAGTTGTTTCAGTTATTACAGGACATATTGGACTTGGATTTGGCCTCGGGGCGGTCGCACTTTTCCTCGCTTCTCGGATCTCGTATCGAGCGTGGCGCACGTATGCGCCATATCTCTATGGTCTTGCTCTTTTTGCCACTGCGCTTGTTTTTGTGCCAGGTATTGGCATCGAGGCAGGTGGCGCACATCGTTGGGTGTCAATTTTTGGGGTCTCTTTTCAGCCGTCTGAAGCGCTCAAAATCGGTACCGTGCTTATGCTTGCGTGGTATTTCTCGCGAATCAAAAAAGAGGTCGGGGACTGGGTTCGGGGTTTTTTTGGGTTTCTTATTATTGTTGGCTTGCCGGGCATATTGCTTCTTTTGCAGCCGGATACTGGAACGTACGGCGTCATCGTTATTGCGGCAATTGCTATGTATGTTGCGGCGGGTGCCCATTGGAAAAGCACGGCGGCACTCATTGCGGTAGGCTGCGTACTCTTAGCAGCACTGGCGTTTTTCCGGCCATATGTATTTGATCGCGTGCACACATTTCTGAATCCCGAGCACGACCCGCAGGGAAGTGGGTACCAGATTAAACAGTCACTCATTGCGATTGGATCCGGCGGTTTGTGGGGCAGGGGGTTTGGCCAGAGTGTGCAAAAGTTTGAACTCCTTCCTGAGCCGATCAACGATTCAATTTTTGCGGTTGCGGCTGAAGAGTTTGGCTTGATTGGTTCGCTTACGTTACTTGGCCTGTTTCTTGCGCTCGGAATTCGGGGTCTTGTAATTGCAATGCGAGCACCTGATTTGTTTGGGGCACTACTTGCCGTTGGAATCGTTGCATATATTGTCGGACAGTCGTTCTTTAACATTGCAGCCATGCTCGGCGTTATTCCGCTTACAGGCATCCCTTTAGTATTTGTAAGCCAAGGCGGCACAGCGCTCCTTGTTGCACTTGGAAGCGTTGGCATTCTGCTTAACGTTTCGCGCTCTGCGCGAGTTACCTAGGTGTTTTAAGAATGATAGGATATTCGTATCTATGAAAATAGCTTTGACTGGGGGAGGTACGGGAGGGCATTTCTATCCGCTTATTGCTGTCGCCGAACAGATTCATGCACTTGCCGAGGAGCGGAAATTGCTCACCCCGCAACTTTTGTACCTTGGCCCTGTTCCGTTTGATCGCGAAGCGCTTGTCGAGCAGAACATCGAGCATATTGCAGCGCCTGTGGGGAAAGTGCGTCGGTATCGTTCCGTGCTCAATATCTTTGATTTTTTTAGAGTTGCATGGGGCACCGTGCGGTCATTGATCCAATTGTTTAACCTGTATCCGGATGTCATTTTTTCGACTGGAGGGTATGCTGCGTTTCCCACGCTCGCAGCGGCGCGTATACTCAATATCCCAGTTATCGTATATGATGCCGACGCGCAACCGGGGCGGGTGTCATTATGGTCATCGAAATTTGCGCAAGCAATTGGTGTCGCGCATCCTGACGCGGCAGAAAACTTTCCGCGAACAGTGCGTGAGCGCATTGCGCGAGTGGGGCACCCGATTCGGCATGAGCTAGAACACCCTATTAAAGAAGGGGGGCACGAGTTTTTAAAACTTGACCGCTCTGTACCCACTATCCTCGTTCTTGGTGGCTCGCAAGGAGCACAGGTGATCAATAATGCAATCATTGATGCGCTGCCACTCCTTATCAAAAAATACAACGTTGTCCACCAGACAGGTAAAGCGAATTATGATGAGGTTGCGGGCATGGCACGCCTTATCACCGAAGAGGCACGGTACGATAATAGGTATCGCTGTTTCGGTCTCCTTAATGCTCTTGCACTGCGGATGAGTGCAGGGATTGCTTCACTAGTCGTCTCACGCGCCGGTTCGGGAACGTTGTTTGAAATTGCAGCCTGGGGGATGCCCTCGATTGTTATCCCCATCCCCGAAGATGTCTCGCATGATCAGGTGCGCAACGCCTATTCATATGCGCGCGCAGGCGCCGCGGTCGTCATTGAACAAAAAAACCTCACGCCGCATATTCTTTCTGCTGAAATAGACCGGTTGCTTGAAAACCATGAAGAGCTGGTGCGCATGGGCGGAGCTGCTCAAAAATTCGCTCAACCCGATGCGGCAAAAAAAATCGCACGCATCTTACTCGATGTGGCGTTGGAACACACTGCATAGGTATGCAAATTCGTACAAGAATCGCGCCAAGTCCTACGGGGTTTTTCCATCTTGGCACCGCGCGCACGGCGCTTTTTAACTGGTTGTATGCACGCCAACAACAGGGTGTATTTGTACTCCGGATTGAAGACACTGATAAAGAGCGTAGCAAGGCCGACTTTCAAAGCGACATACAAACTCAGCTTGAGTGGCTCAAACTCGTTCCTGATGAAGTGTACGTCCAGAGCCAGAACCAAAAGCGACACACAGCACTGCTGGAGTCTCTTGTTGCGAGCGATCGTGCCTACATCTCAAGGGAACCGTCGAAAGAGGACCCGACTAAGATTGTTGCGGTCGTGCGTTTGCGCAATCGCGGCGGCTTAGTCACGTTCAGGGACCTGATTCGTGGTGAAGTCGCTGTTGACACAACCGACCTTGGTGATTTTGTTATCGCACGCACCATGGACGATCCCTTGTTTCATTTCGCGGTTGTGGTCGACGATGCCGATGAACAGATTACCCATGTAATTCGCGGGGAAGACCACGTGTCAAATACTCCCAGACAAATCCTTATCCAAGAAGCTCTCGGGTTTGAGCGCCCCATCTACGCACATTTGCCGCTTATCTTAGCTCCTGATCGAACGAAGCTCTCAAAGCGAAAGCATGCGACATCAGTCAGGGACTTTCGGGCGCGCGGATATCTTCCTGATGCGTTTGTAAACTTCATAGCACTCTTGGGTTGGAATCCAGGCACCGAGCAAGAGATATTCTCTCGCGAAGAACTTGTCGCTGCGTTTAACATCGAAGCGATCCAAAAAGGTGGGGCGGTGTTCAATGAAGATAAGCTTCGTTGGTTCAACCGCATGTATCTCAACGCGCTTACTCTTGAAGAAGTCACGACACTTATTTTGGAGCAACTTGTCGACATCTCTGCGACAGAAGGCGAGAAGCAGCGTTTGGTGCGTGCGATTCGCGACCGCATTGTCGTACTCGACGATGTCAAACACATGATCGCCGCACATGAACTACAATTTGTAACAGATGCTATTGTGCTTGACCCTGCACGGCTCCCAGGTAAACAGTCGGTTGGTGAGGCGCGAAAACATCTTTCCGAACTTATTCCGTGTCTCGAAAAAATAGCATTCAACTCTCCAGAAGAGATTAAAGATGCTCTGTGGTCATATGCAGAAAATAACGGACGCGGAAATGTTCTCTGGCCGATGCGCTACGCACTTACGGGGCAAGAGAAGTCTCCCGATCCCTTTACGGTCGCGTATGTTCTTGGCAAAGAAAAGACACTTGCGCGCGTCCGCGGGGCTATTGGTATACTAGAGTCATGATACGCGTTTGGGCGTTTTTGAGTGTCGCTTTTATAGTGCCCGTGCTGGTGTTCGCGCAAAATACGACTGAAATTGAATCGAAAATTGGCGATCATGAAGCGCAAATTAAAAAACTAGAGGCGGAAATCGCACAATATGAGAAAGATCTCACTGTCGTTGGCGCAGAAAAACGTACATTGGAAAGCGCAGTAAAAGAAATTGATATCTCTCGAAAAAAAGTAAGTGCAAACGTAAAGGCGACACAAAATAAAATAGGCGCCACTTCATTGGAGTTGGAGGGGCTAGGCGAAACGATCGAAGACCATGAACTTGCACTCGATCGCGGTGAAGCCGCACTTGCGGGGGCGCTTCGTGCCGCGGATACACTTGATCAACGCACGCTTCTTGAGGTGTTGCTTGGTGAAGCATCTCTTTCAGCTGCGTGGGATGATCTTGAATCATTAGAGCAGTTTGAAGCATCACTTCACGAACACCTCGATACAGTTTCGGAAGCTAAAAAAGGACTTGAGGAATCAAAACGTACCACCGAGCAGAAGAAGATCCTTCTTGAATCCCAAAAAAAGGACCTAGCAGCACAAGAACATGCGCTTCAGATTACACAGCGAGAAAAAGACACACTGCTTTCAACCACAAAGCAAAAAGAGTCGAACTACCAACGTACACTTGAAGAGAAGCGTGCAGCAAAGGCGGAATTTGAACAGTCGCTTAGAGAACTAGAGTCCCAGTTGTCATATACCCTTGACCCTGCGCGAATCCCCCCTGTAGGGAAAGGGATTCTTCGATGGCCTCTAGACTCGGTGAAAATTACACAGGAGTTTGGCGACACATCATTCGCGCGCTCTGGCGCGTACAGTGGGCAAGGACACAACGGGGTTGATTTCCGGGCCTCTATCGGCACCCCGATTAAAGCGGCGCTTACAGGGGTCGTTGAGGGGACTGGCAACACTGATCAGTATGCGGGGTGCTACTCATACGGAAAATGGGTCCTTATCAAACACGCAAACGGCTTGTCGACACTGTACGCACACCTTTCAGAAATTGCGGCCTCTAAGGGCATCGAGATAGCCACTGGAGACATCATTGGCTACAGTGGGAACACTGGCTACTCAACAGGACCGCACCTCCATTTCACAGTGTACGCATCAAATGCAGTGCAGGTTAGAAAACTTGGTGACATCCGTGCAAAAACGAACTGCGCACAAGCGGCGATACCGGTTTCGCCGCTTAATGGCTACTTAAACCCTCTTGATTATTTGTAACAGTCATTACTCAACCTGTGTACAGCAAAACTTGCACTTTCACACATCTGTGCTTTAGTTTTGAAAGAAGAAAGGGAATTGGCGGACGTCCTTCAGAAAGGAGTATTCAATGCGCTACAGAAGCCTTATAGCAGCGCTGGCAATCGGTCTGTGTCTGTGGCCAACCTCAGTATACGCGGCGAAAAGTCAGGCAGCCGACGAAGAAGCTTTGCTCTCTGTCACGCTACCAAGCCCCGAAGCACCTAATGACCCCGATGATGGGGACCTGTATGACATAGAGTGCGAAAAACGTGCGCCGACAATCATGCTTGCGCTCACTTTGCATCGGCGCTGGGCGCTTGATGTACCGCTCAACAAGATTAAGGAATCGCTCAATGAAAGCAGCGACCTCCTTATTCGAGCAGCTCGTTGCAAGATTCGACCAGCACGAGACACAGACTACGCACTTCAAAAAGGGCTGCAGGAAGAGATAATAGCAAGCCTAAATATTGCGGTAGTAAAGTTAGGGGAGGTGTATGTAATTATTATGCGTCCACGGGCCGTCTTTCAGATTTATTGTCGGCTTCATTGCGGACTCAGATAAGACACGAATCCTACCGGGCCTGGTTCAAACCCAGGCCCTTGTCGATCATGCATTATGTCGCAAAAGATATATTGTGCGACGTTAGGGTGTACAGGAGTTATCCCCAGGTACCTTGACGATCTCGTCTCCCCGTGGCGACTCTAAACAGTGCCTACATTTTTCATTTAGCGCAATCTTTTTCAGATTGTCTTTGGCGGCTGCGACCTTAGGCGCACTGAGGGATCTTCTA
Organism: bacterium; assembly: GCA_038128225.1. Classification (GTDB taxonomy): domain Bacteria; phylum Patescibacteriota; class Minisyncoccia; order Phycocordibacterales; family UBA2100; genus JAYPJF01. The sequence continues at coordinate 161,846 of JAYPJF010000002.1, read as the reverse complement.
AGGAAGAGCGCAATCAACGCACACAGGCGAGTCAGTGAAGCGCCTCTTAGGTCAGGAGGTCCCCTGCCCTACACAGGAACATGTAGTTTAGCTGAGCGGAACAACTTCTGATTTGAGCTCACCACTTGTCGCATCAAGCCAACGCACATTTTCCGGAACGACTCGGAACATGACAAAATCCTCCGCGTCTTTAACATAATATTTTGCTGGGTTTTTGCTTTCCAAAAAAGTAAGTTTTTCTTTTGTTTCCTCGGCGCTCAATTCTTCTGCGTGCCCCTGCACGTCTACTACACGGAGCGGATCGAGCCCTTCTTCTTGCACCAACACAGCGACGCGGGCATCTTTCTGGAGTGACTTATATTTTCCAAATTGCTTACGTGTGCCGAAATAGAAGTTCAAGTTGTCGTCGACGGCATAGAGCATCAATGACACATTTGGTCGTCCTGTGTCGTCTAAAACCGCAAGCACCATTTTGCGGTGCGCGTTAAGAAAAACTTTGACTAAAGAGCGAAGTGAGTCAGACATACAAATTTATTTTTTATGCACCGTAGTAATTTGTGGAACCGTATGTTCAAACGCCCTAAGAACCTCAAGAGGTACCGCAAACACAACGGTATTGGATTGGTCGGAGGAAATATCATTAATTGACTGCAGCGTTCTCAAGTGGAGCGCTCCTGGAGAAGATGCAAGAATCAAGGCGGCTTTTGCCATGTTTTCCGCAGCAATAACCTCTCCTTCGGCTTTAATAATCACCGCGCGCTTTTCGCGCTCAGCTTCTGCTTGTTTTGCAATCGTCCGTTCCATGTCTGGCGGCAATACCACGTCTTTAAGTTCAACATTTGACACCTTGATGCCCCACGGGTCGCTTGCGACATCAACGATGTCGCGAATACGTGAAGAAATTTTGTCCCGCTGGGCAAGTAGCTCATCAAGCTCCACTTCCCCGACGACGTTGCGCATAGTCGTTTGCGCAAGTTGGCTCATCGCATCAAAGAAATTTTCAACTTCGAGCACGGCGTGCGATGCTTCTGCAACGCGATAATAAATCACCGCATTTACCCCAACAGGAATATTGTCCTTGGTGATTGCTTTTTGCTCTGGCACATCAACCGCTTTGACGCGCATGTCGATCTTACTCATGCCTTGGAAGATTGGGATAACAATGCGCCACCCTGGCTCAACAACTTTCGTAAATCGACCCATGGTAAACAACACGCCTCGTTCATATTGGTTAACCTGTCGCAACACCAGCACTGCACAACCTAGTGCACCCACAATGACCGAAAGTAAGATGATAGGCATATGCTCAGTATACTATGCCGCGCTGCTTTTCTCTTGCGCGCACTTCGTGTTCAGTGAGTCCAAAATGGTGTGCAAACTCATGCCACACAGTGTCTGCAACTATCTGCGAAATGCGCGTAGCGTTGCCGCCCGATGCTTTAATAATCGGCTTGCGATAAATTGTAATGGTGTCAGGATACGTCTCCCCCACCCCATACTCCACACCTCGAAGTGAAAGGGGTATTCCTTTGTACAACCCAAAAAGTGTTTCGTCGTGCGTGAGCTTTTGCGCTGCACGATCCCCGATACTCGGCTCGTCTTCAACCAAAAGCGCGACATTTTTAATTTTTTGCCGCACCCACTCAGGAAGCTGCTCATAGCCTCTTTGTACCGCTATTTCAAATTCGCGCGACTCCATCATCGCACTATACTCGCTTCAATTGCCAAGAACAACGGGATCTCTTTTCGCGCTTTATCTTCCGCACCCTGGCGTGGCCCACGTTCACTAACGCGATGTGACACCCACTCTTCGAGGCGCGTGAAAGCAAAACCGCTACCGCGCGCCGCTTTCATGTAATCTTGAAGAGAGCGGTGGAACGAGTATGTGTACGTCGGCTCTCCCCCGGGAGTCATATTTATTTTTTCCGAGAACGCAGACAAGTACGCATCAATGCGTCGATACTGCATCTGCGCCTCAGTATCCCACCCCCAACTACTACGCTTCGGAACGCGAAACGCCGGGTGATTAAGCACAAAAACGAATCTTCCATGAGGTTTGAGCACGCGTGCAACTTCTTTAAAAACCGGCTCAATGCGCTCCATGTTTTGGAGTGTCAACACGGCAGTTACCACTTCGAATTGAGCATCATTCGCACACGTAAGCGCATGTGCCGCCGCCACATAGTACTCAGCAGAGCTTTTCTTTTGTGCTTTTGCGATAAGTTCTTTCGATATGTCCGTACCAACTGTGTGCGCACCTGCTTTTTCAAAAAGCCGTGTAAAGTAGCCCTCCCCGCACCCGATATCTAACAGATTCATGGTGACCTGTGGTGCAACAATTCGTAGAAGATTTGGTGCAATTACTTGAGCATGATGCGTGTCATCTAAGTTTAGATGTTCATCATACCAATCCGCAACAACACCCCATGACGTATTTCGCATATCACGAGCCTGGCTCTTTACTGTTGCCAAGGGATGTCATGGTGTTCAAACTCGGGGAGAAGCTTTTGATCATACAAAAGACGTGAGATGCACTCTGCGTGGCACATTGCGCCGGTAAGCGCATTGTGAGGGTTTGGCTCCGCAGGGATGCCTACGTAATTTAACACCGCATCCAAATCAAGTGCTGACCGATGATGCGTTGGATCAATCGGCGGCACAAGATGCCGCTTTATCATATGCATCCAGGCGAGAGTGTGTGTATCAATGGTTCGATAGGCAAGATCATAGTCGTGTTTTGCACGCTCACATGCTGCTTTTACAAAATCGCGATCAAACGAAACATTCTGTCCTGCAAGCGTACGATCGGGTGTATCATGTGCCCACGCCATGAATGCTTTAATGAGTTCGGCTTCAGCCTTTTTTTCAGGATCCGTGATTTCTGCCTCGCTAAACCCATTCACACGAAGCGCTCCCTCCATGATATGTGCGCCACCCCATATGCGGCACTCGTCGTAAAACTGACGTGTCGGATCACTAAAATCAATTGCCCCAAGGGAAACAATTGAGTGTTTGTGATATTCCGTTCCAGATGCCTCTATGTCGATGACAATCATCAAGACAGTGTACCACTCCCCTATTTCGCTTGCCCAGTAGACATTTTAATTGTATAGTCGCGCGGGCCATAATGACCTGTGGAGGTTTCGATGAACGAGGGACTTGTGCAAAAGATAGAGGGAGTCATGTTAGAAGGAGCCACGCATGAACTTTGCGCAACTATTGCGCGCAGTGTTTTAAGCGCGGCAGAAGCTCTTGCCGCTGCTAGCCGAGAAATAGCGGCCGCACAGGCACTGCGCACGTCGATCGCAAACGACGAGACGAGCAGGGTTACCACCCTCAACGTCTATATCGGTGGGACCGCGACGTTCCTCGCCGCGTACTTCGCACGAAGTTTCCTGCCGTCAGACTTTACCGCGCAAATGTTTCAAGTGTTTCTGCCATCGCTTGGCATCATCGCCGGTTTGACGGCGTGGAACGTTGAGCAGTATCTTTTACGCAGAATTCGTGTAAGCGTCCGAAAGGGCATGGACTACGAGGAGCAGTTCACTCTCGCTACTCGTAGTTTTAGCGACCTGTCGTTCGTTGAAACTTTCTGGACACTCACCCCAATCCAGAAAATCACGAGCATGGGCACGTTTACGTGGTGTGTTATCTCTATTGCGTACTTTTTGAAGTAGCCAGGGAGAAAAAGCATGCGCTACATTCTCAAAGGCATGTGCGTGATCGCGCTCACGATCACGTTCGTTGCAGGCCCAGTAAACCGTCTATACCCTCTTAAGGGAAACGTGTCGAGCTGGTGGACCAATCCTACTCCCGCGTCTCCGGTAAATCCTGCGCCATGAACAAGCACCGAGACATTTTCGCCTTCGTCGGGTTCTGGGTGGTTATGGGCCTTATTATTTGGGCCTTGTTTTTTGGCGGAGTTGACCCACAGACTTTGCAGAGACTGTTTCCTGCATGGTGACGCGACGCCGGCACGAAGTGCCGGCGTCCTTTTTTGCCTATTTAAGTCCCTTGCAATTACCTGCTGGTGTATACCCAGCCTTACGAGCGGCGGCTTCGTCTTTAAACCAGAGCCTGTTTGCAGCCTTGATGCTATTTGCCCCAGCACACCATGGAAAATGGTACTTGTCGCCGCTTTTTGATGCCACAACGAGGCCACCGAGCACGCGCGGTTCTGCGGGTTCTTGCGAGACATTTTGTATCGTCACCGCATCCGCGCGCTCGCCGCGCGAGACCCTCCCAAGTCCAAAACTAGCCACCCCAACAAGAACCACCAATGCGGGTATCACAAAACCCTGCCATTTCTCGAAAAACTTGATCTTTGGGGGCTCTTCTTGTATACTCACTGCCACACCATTAAGTATATAGTATGGCAACAAGAAAAGCGGGCGGAACAGCGAGAAACCTTACTGACTCAAACCCAAAGTATTTGGGTGTGAAAGTTGCGGATGGACAAAAGGCGCAGCCTGGTTCCGTGATCGTCCGCCAGCGAGGAACTAAAATTTTGCCCGGCAAGAACGTTGGCATTGGGAAGGATCACACGCTTTTTGCACTCACTGCCGGAACAGTTAAATTTTCATCAAAGCGAAAAACAACATACGACGGACAATTGGTTACCCGTCGCGTCGTGCGCATTGATTAGTCGCGATTTTCAATCACCCTCTCCGCCTGAGGGTTTTTGTTTTTGAAAGTTCCAGTACTACGCCGCAATCACTATAATGCGTGCGTGCGCGCTGTTCTCTCCATGACTAAAAGTGACTTCATGTTCGCCCACGGTCTTAATAGGGGTATATCTCGTGAGCATGTGTGGCAATCGTGTCTGCGTATACTGCTCACTCAATGCATGAACCGTCTCTTCTCGCACCGCTTCATACAAGTGACCTTCTTTGTTTGCAGGCCGACGCACTTCAAGACGCGCATGCGCCAGTTTTTCTAGCGCGCTGCGCACGCTTTTTTCATGCCCGACAATGTCACGCATCGACTCTTCCATTTTCATCTGGTGCGCACTCAGCGCGGCGACAGTAGCCTGAATTGCAAGTTTGCGAGGAAAAAGTGAGTTGAGTGCAAAGCCATCCGCAACGTCTTTTACCTCATTGACGCGCCCGACTTTTGCGACATCTTTAAGAAGTATGACTTTCATTACACCATAGTACCCTGATGTTCGGATGCTGGGAAACTTGAACACCGACCTCTTTTATGGTTTGATTCACCTGGCTGGGTCAACGGAGAAAGATCAAAATGTACCTCTACAAAATTTCGGTGTCGTACTACGACACAAGGCAACGAATCGAAAGTTGCGACCTGTGGGGAGAAGGTTCTTCCTACTGGGCGGCCAGAAGGGCTGCGCACGCTCGTATCCCAAGCGGTGTTCTCATCTCCTGTTTTGGCTGGGAGCATTGGTGGATTGATGGCCGCAGGCCAGGATTCATCGATTGGCTGAAGGCTTTCATGCCCAGTGGTGATGACTGGGTCGCATGGTTTGGTGCACTTTCCTTCAAACAGTAGCAATCTGAACTTTCTCAATGAAGTGAGGGTCCGCACGTGCGAACTCTCACTTTTTTAGTAACTCAACCGCCTTCTCCAGCTGCAAATCCCTGCCCGCTTGTACATCCTCTTCAGAATTTTCAACTTTCACGTCAGGAGTTATGCCATCATTTGGTATTTGCACACCCGCCGGATCGAGCCAGCGCGCGATTGTGATTTTAAGTGACGTGTCCTGTGTTATTGGAAGCAATTCTTGTACTGAGCCTTTTCCAAAAGTGTTAGTGCCGACAAGCTTTGCAATTCCATAATGACGCAGTGCCCCCGCAAGAATTTCAGAAGCTGAAGCCGAACCGCGATCAACCAAAATCACCATCTGGAGCTTGTCGGTGAAGATATTGTACCCGAGACTTTTATGAATAATGGCGTCATCTTTGTCAGCATAATCTTCAGTTACAACAACGTCTCCTGCCTTAAGAAACCAGCTGGCCATTTCCACCGCTGCTTGCAGGTACCCGCCAGGATTCCCACGCAAATCGAGAATGAGTTTGTTTGAGCTTGTTTGCACAAATTCGCGCAACGCATCACGGAACAATCCGGAGGAAACTGCTGAAAAATTGTAAAGCTCTATCACAAAGATTCCATCAGAGCGCAACTCCGTTTGAATCGTAGGAATATTGATCACGTCACGCGTAACTTTAATTTCAAGCGGCTCAGTCTCTCCTTCGCGCACAATAGTCAAGATAACGACACTTCCTTTTGGTCCGCGGATCAATTTTACCGCCTCGTCTACTCCTAAGCCGCGCGATTCAGTTCCATCGATTTTGTAAATATGATCTCCTGCTTTTACGCCGGCCGTGAATGCCGGCGAGTCCTTTAAGGGCGAGACGACCACGAGTCGCTGATCACGAATCGCAATCTCCATACCCACGCCTTCAAATGCGCCACTGATATCATCTTCAAAAATTTCCGCTTCAGCCGGTGGCAAAAACACCGTATACGGGTCATCAAGTGACGCCGCGAGTCCTTGCACAAGCCCCCATACACGCTCTTGAGGGTCCGTCGCGCCGTTTGGAGACGTGCTCGCCGTGCTGGTGCCGACGCGCGAAGGCACATACCGTTGATCAATAATTTTCCAGGCACGCCAGACTGGGCTAAAGTCGACATTTTCAGGTTGTGCTGCCGGCAAGAGCGCTGATGCTAATGCAGTTTGGGCGATGCCGTTTCGCTGTGCGCCAACGACAATGCCGCCCGCGAAAGAAAGTGCGGTTGCGAAGACCAAAACTGCTGCCCCTGTCCATAATGAAATAGTTCGCATTTAGTAAGTATCTCACACAAAAGTATGTTGCAAAAGCGCGACAAACGCGTTACAAAACGGGAAGTTGCCAATGCACAGGAGGTCTCATGCGCGACTTAGTTGAACTTTGGATTCTCGCTATGACAACAACGTTGTTCATTGGTGCCCCAAGTGTCCTGGTGGTGTGGGTGGCAGAAACAATTCTTGGAATCTTCGGTACACCACGCCACAAATACAGCGGTGCGTTGCTGATTATTACTGTTTTATGTCTTGCGTTTGAGACGAGCCTGCTTTTTCGTTTAAGTTTTTAGTGAATGAACATCACTGAAGCCGCCTAAAAGGCGGCTTCTTCCCCACTTGTACTACAAGCTCACGCACTCGTCTTGTATACTGGATCCATGATGCACCGCTATCCTCACGGTCCATTGGTGTGGATTGATTTAGAATCGCCAACGCATGATGACGTGCGTTTAATTATGGACGAGTTTGGCATTGACCCAACGGTCGCGGAAGAGCTCCTGCTTCCGACGCCAAAGCCGCGAGCCGAACTGCATGAACACTACCTGTATCTGATACTGCATTTCCCTGCGCTAAAGCACACGCACAATACAACGGTCCAAGAAGTGGATTTTGTGATTGGGGAGAAATTTATAATTACCACACGTTATGAACTTGTTGACCCACTTCATAAGTTTTCAAAAATCTTTGAGGTAAATTCTGTTTTAGATAAAAGTAATTTAGGTGATCATGCGGGTTATATTTTTTACTACATGTTGCGAAAGTTGTATAAATCTGTCGAACACGAGGTGGCATACATCGGTGACATGCTCGATGATGTTGAAACCCAAATTTTCGAGGGACGCGAACGCGAAATGGTTGCGACACTGTCACAAGTCGGACGAAATCTCCTCAACCTTCGTCAATCTATAGAGCCACACCGTGATGTGCTCCGTCAGTTTGAGAGTGATGCTGAAACTTTTTTTGGTAGCACATACCGACTATCAGCGCGCAATTTAATTAATGAGTACTACCGAGTTCATGGTTTGATACAACGTCATAGTGAGTCTCTCAAAGAGCTGCGCGAAACCAATAACTCTCTGCTCACGACTAAACAAAACGAGATTATGAAAGTGCTTACGATTATGGCGTTTGTCACGTTCCCTCTCACGCTCATTACAGGAATTTTTGGCATGAATACGGTACAAACACCCATCGCGGATTCGCCGTATGGATTTTGGATGATCATAGCCGGAATGGGGGTTACGGGCATTCTTATGTTTCTATATTTCAAACGCAAGCACTGGCTCTAGTGGCCCTTTCAGTGAAATTCGGGTAGAGTTGCCTTGATGCCTCCGTTACATTTTTTCAATACACTGACACGCACCAAAGAAACATTTACCGCGCCCCAAGGGCGAGCGGTGCGCATGTATAACTGCGGGCCCACGGTGTACGATGTGCAACACATAGGAAACCTTTCCGCCGCCGTCTTCGCTGATACGCTTCGCCGAATTCTCATCGCAAACACACTCGAAGTGCGCCAAGTCATTAACTTTACCGACTTTGGTCACTTGGTTTCTGACGCTGACGACGGTGAAGACAAAATGACCAAGGGAATCAAGCGCGAAGGCCTTCCAATGTCGCTTGAAGGTATGCGAATGCTCGCAGATAAATATATAAAACAGTACCTCGAAGATATTCGAATGCTCAACGTAACCGAATCTGCAATCACGTTTGTACGCGCGAGCGAGTATATCCCTGCACAAATCGCACTCATCCAAACAATCGCTGAAAAAGGGTACGTGTATAAGACATCTGATGGTGTGTATTTTGATACATCCCGCTTTCCCGAATACGGCATGTTGGGGGGCTTGCGCGATCAAAAACTAGAAGAAGGTCGTGTCACCAATACGGAAAAAATACATGCGGCAGATTTCGCGCTTTGGAAGAATAATGCGGCGCTCGGCTGGGAATCTCCGTGGGGGCGCGGCTTCCCTGGTTGGCACATAGAGTGCTCAGCAATGGCTCGTGCAGAACTTGGTGAACAAATCGATATTCATACGGGCGGTATCGAGCATATTGCCATCCATCACAATAATGAAATTGCACAGTCTGAAGCGGCGACAGGACGAAAACCGTTTTCGCGATTCTGGCTTCATCGCGCACACATACAGCTTGATGGCCACAAAATTGCGAAATCTGAAGGCAACGTGGTTTATTTGCACACGATTGTTGAAAAAGGATATCATCCACTCGCGTTGCGCTACTGGTTTTTGACTGCACACTATCGATCACCCAGTAGTTTTTCATGGGCTGCACTTGATGCTGCCCAAACTGCGCTTACCCGATTACACAAAGCCTATTATGCGCGCGGAAAAGACGAAGGCGACCCCGCAGAAACCTACACTGAACGTTTCCATGAGCGCATAAATGACGACGTCGATACGCCTGGAGCGCTTGCAATCGTTTGGGAGGCCATTGGCGACACTTCGCTTTCTGGACACGCGTTAGTGCAATTTTTGGAGCACGCGGATGCGGTTTTGGGACTCGGTCTCCTCGAAAAAAACGCCGCACTTGCTTCCCGAGCCAAGCCAAAAGCCACTTCCTTGCAAGACTTGCCGCAGGATGTTCACGTCATTGCAGTGCGTCGAGAAGAGGCACGCGCTCAAAAAAACTGGGCGGACGCCGACGAATTGCGCAAAGAAATAGTCGCTAAGGGGTACGAGGTTGTTGATACTCAAGATGGAGTCATGTATATAAAAAACTGATCCCCGGCGCTGTGGCCGGGGATCTTCTCTTGAACCTTTAGCTCAGCGCGTATGCTGCGCCGAATGCGAGAACAATGACAAGACCGCTTATCGCGAGTGCCTCTTTGACGGCCACGTCACTGCGGCCTATCTGAAAGCGGCGCCTTGTGAGACTTCTCGGCAAGTGCTTTGACAACACTACCAAGATGATCCCGGCAAGCACGCCTGCTGCAATTACAGTGCTCATGACATTCACTCCTCCACGAGCGCTATAGGAACGGGCACGCGACCGAGAAGACTTCCTGCTTCGATGATGTGCGCCACAAGAAAAAGCGTGACGATCGCCGCCAGGCATGCCCCAAGCACGCAGCTTCCAACTCTCATTGAACCCTCCATTAATTTCTTATGCCAAGACGATCATCACACAACTCAGAGGTCTTGGCAAGTTATTCTCCAATAACGAAGTTCAGGATTTTTCCCGGCACATAGATCACGTTCTTTTCTTCTTTGTTTTCGAGCCACTTCAAAACTGCAAGACGGCCCGCCGCGCACGCGTCATCTTTGGGTGCGTCGGGCGCAAGAGAAACCTCTCCGCGCACTTTGCCGTTCACCTGCACTGCGATTGTTGTTACAGCAACTTTTATTTTTCGCGCACTGTACTTTGGCCATGATTCACGATGGATTGATTTCTTGTAGCCAAGCTGAGTCCAGAGTTCTTCTGTGCTATGTGGCGCAAAAGGTGCGAGAATTTTCAGAAACATTTCCCACTGCGCACGCCCCACTACTTTGCCGTGCGCTTCGTTAACAAACACCATCATCTGACTTACGGCAGTGTTGAATTTAAACGCCTCGATATCTTCGCCCACTTTTTTGATAGTGCGATGGAGCACCGCGTCGAGGTCCCGATTATCTTTCGCGCTTACACTTTCCCTGAGAGTCCATACGCGCTCCAAAAATCGCCGTACACCAATCATGTTGTTTGTGTTCCACGCAATCGCATCAGTAAACGGCCCCATAAACATTTCATACAGACGCAGTGTGTCTGCACCCCACGTTTTCACAATGTCGTCTGGACGTATGATGTTCCCCCAACGCTTAGACATTTTGCGCCCATCTTCTGCAAGAATGAACCCGAGAAACTCAAGACGCGTGAACGGTTCTTTGCCGGAAACCAGATGCAGGTCATACAAAAATTTATGCCAAAAGCGCGCATAAATAAGATGCCGCACCGCATGATCCCCACCTACGTACACATCGACAGGTTTCCAATAGCGCTCCTTTTTTTTATCAACAAAAGACTTTTTGTTTTTTGGATCCATAAAACGAAGCCAGTACCAGGAAGACCCCGCCCACTGCGGCATTGTGTTTGTCTCGCGCTTTGCCCTCCCTTTACAGTGCGGACACGCTACATTGACCCATTTTTCGATCGCCGCAAGCGGCGACTCTCCTGTCCCTGTCGGTGCATAGTTTTTAACTTCAGGAAGTTTTACTGGAAGGTCTTTATCTGGCACTGGCACCACGCCGCACGCGGCACAATGAATAATGGGGATGGGCTCTCCCCAGTACCGCTGCCGCGAAAATACCCAATCCTTGATGCGGTATGTTGTTGTCCATACTCCTCCGACATGATCGGTGATTTTCTTTTTTGCCTGATCTGAGGTCATTCCGTCGAAAGCTCCTGAATGGATGAGGGTCCCTGACCAATCATTTGGCCGCCCCCCTTCAGTGGCATAACGAAATACAAAGCGGTGATTGTCATGTGAAATCTCTTGAATCATTTCCTCACGCGTCTTCCATGAGACTTGGTGGAGCGCCTGCTCTTCTTCCGTGATCTCGCCCATCTCGCCATTTTCGAGCTCAAGTAAAACATTAGTAACGTCAACCTCGCGATTTACCCCTTTATGCGGCGCGTAGAAAACATCTTTGTGTACGAAATCAAGCACTCGCCCAGAGCGAAAATTCTTGTAGCCACTTTCTTCACGAATTTCACGCTTAGCCGTTTCTACTGGATCCTCTCCTTCTTCGATTCCTCCAGTAAAGAGTATTTTCCACTTATATTTTTCCGAGGCGTTCATGAGATACAAATCTTTCTCCCAATGTTTTACGGCAATGATAACAATTGAGCGCTTGGTGTTTTTTACACCCTCGCGAACCGGGTTTATCTTGTCGACATACACCGGCTTTACGACCTGTACTATGGGGAGCTGATATTTTTTTGCGAACTCAAAGTCTCGCTCATCGTGTGCCGGCACCGCCATAATGGCCCCTGTGCCAACGTCGCCCAGTACATAATTCGCAACCCACACAGGGATTTTTTCCTGATTTGCGGGGTTGATTGCACTAATGCCCGCGTGAATTCCTGTTTTCTCTTGAACACCTTTAACGCCTTGTGTTATTCGATCTGCAAGCGCCTTTTGTACGTACTCATGCACCTCTTTTGACGCCTGCCATCCTACTTCGATCCACTTCTGCGCCAACTCGGGAGAAATCGCGACAAAAGTAGCGCCAAACATGGTGTCCGGCCGTGTTGTAAAAACCTCAACCTGGTGTGTGCCACTTGTCTGCCCTGGGACATCTGTTAGCGAAAACGACACAAGCGCACCCTCGCTTCTACCAATCCAGTTGCGCTGGGCTTCTTTGATATGTTCTGGCCATTTAGGAAGAAGTTCAAGATCGTTCAGCAATCGGTCAGCATACCGGGTGATTCGAAGCACCCACTGACGCATTGAACGTTTTTCTACTTGTGAGCCACAACGCTCACACAGGCCACCGTCAAGATCTTCATTCGAAAGTCCTGTTTGACATGAGGGACACCAATTAATTGGCTCATTTGATTGATACGCAAGACCTTTTTTATAGAGCTGCAAAAATATCCATTGTGTCCATTTATAGTACGCAGGGTCCGTGGTGTTGATTTCTCGACTCCAATCGTAGTTGAAACCAAGCATTGCAAGTTGTTCTTTAAAGCGCTTGATGTTCTTTTCCACCGCTTTACGTGGGTGGATTTTGTTCTTGATTGCAAAATTTTCTGCAGGGAGACCGAAAGCGTCCCATCCCATCGGGTGAAGTGTGTTAAAACCCTGCATGCGTTTAAGGCGCGAATACACGTCAGTGGCAATATATCCTTTTGGATGTCCAACATGGAGTCCTTCTCCCGACGGGTATGGGAACATGTCTAGCACGTATGACTTTTTCTTTTTTGGGTCGTCCTTTGTTTTGTACAGGTTAGAACTTTTCCACTTTTTTTGCCATTTCTTCTCAATCTTTTTGTGATCGTACCGCATGAAAATAGCCTATCATTGCTTGGCAAAAAGATGAAGCGCGCAAGGAATCGTCTTTGCGCGCTTCGAAAACTTCAATTATTGGCTAAAAACGCATCGCGACGAGCGCTGATCTCTTTGAAAAGCGTTTTGCCTTTTGGAGTGGCCAACAAAACTTTGAACGCGACACAATCGCTGGTCATCGTTGACGCGCCGACGATCGTGTACACTGTATGACTGCAAAATCGCTCAGCCGAAAAGTCAAAACTCCGATAAGGCACTTGGCTTCCATTTGGGTACATGTGCCACTCTTCGACTCGCATCCCATCCGAACTTACATACACCCAGGATTGTATCATCTTGTGAACTTCTTGTGCCCCAACCGCGGACTGGGCAAGAAGCATAAGAACAACCACAAGCAGTGTGCGCATCATGGGAATTCTCCAGTGTAGCCTCCCCGTGGAGGCACCGGGAACTTGGTACCATATGTTTCTTCTACTGTCTACACAGTGGAGTGGCAGTAATCCCCTGCCTTAAAATGACCTACCGGGCTGGCACAGGCTTCTCAAACGGAGGGTATCGTTCGGGATCAATGACGCGCGAGAAACAAGTCTCACCTTCGGCATGTTCCCAATTTTCTGAAATGCCGTTGTATGTCGGCCGCGTGGGGCTTTGTCGACTTTCTGTATTGAACTGTGCACACAAACGGAAAGATTCATCGCCTTCTTTCTGGTACAGGTACGTTTCACCAGTTTGAGGATCAGTAGGAGTGATGAAGCCGCTTATTGGATCTTCGAGCTCACTAAGAGCATCGGGCAACCGCTCTTTTTGCTGGTAGTAGTTAACAAGTTGCCATTGAATATTTGTGAGATCTTGTACTTTTTGATCGTCGAATCGATACAGGCGGACTTGTGCAGGCGAACCCATAATGAAGAATCCTGCAGTGATACTGAGTATGACCAAAATACCCGCCGCTATCCCAACCATGTTCGCTTTGTCAGCATTTTTTGCCCAGTAGCCACGCAAGTCTGCCAAAAAGTGGAAAAAGACACCGCCTGCAACGAGCAGCACCACCGCAACCTTGAGCAAAAAGCGTGCAGTTAATTCACCGCCTAAAAAGTAATTGATGAGCGTGATAAGGTCGCCGATTGCAATCGCGGCGGCAAGAAACACTGTAAGAACGAGCGCCCAACGCCTCACCCAAAGATCGTTTTTCATTGGGTTATGTGCGATATCTTTGCGAATGATACGCATCAAAAGTATTGCCACAGGGACCAGTACAATCAATGTCGCCATCGCAAAGCGAATTGGGCCAGAATACGGATCGGCATAGTAGTATTCCAACGGATCTGGAAACGAATAGTCGATATACTGAAAAAGAAGTGTGATAAGCGCAGCGACACTTCCATACATCGTAATAAGTGCGCCCAACCACACAAAGAAATCCTTGGGAGTAGCCCGTATTGGTTTTTCCATAATACAGATATGGTACACCTCCCTCTTCTGACGATCAATCACGCAATGCTAAGAGTAAAAGTGTGTGGCTTTAGGCGCCGTGGCGAAATTCCATAACATCACCGTCCTGCACAATGTATTCTTTCCCCTCTGTTCGCACTAATCCTTTCTCTCGCGCACTACTCCACGAACCGGCATTCAGTAGCGCTTCCCATGGGATAACATCCGCGCGAATAAATTTGTCCTTAAAATCAGTGTGAATCACACCGGCAGCTTCTGGAGCAGTCGCCCCGCGCGTTACGGTCCAGGCTCGGGACTCTTTTTCACCTGTAGTAAAATATGAAAGCAAGTCTAACGTCTCGTACCCTGCTTTAATAAGTGCGTCCACGCCGCTTACATCAACTCCGAGTTCGCGGCGAAACTGCTCACGTTCGTCATCGTGTACATCGTTAAGCTCGTGTTCAGTTGCAGCATCAACGAGAACATAATGTGCGTGTGTTTCCTTAAAATAGTCCTGCAGCTCACGCCATCGGTTTCCGTTTTCTGCATCAATGTTAACGGCGCCATTTTTGCGATTGAGAACATACAAAACCGGCTTAGTGGTGAGAAGTTGCAGTTGCTTCACTAGGGGCTCTTCCAAAGGATCATATGCTACGGTGCTTGCCATTTTCCCTGTTTCAAGTGTTGCAACAATCTTCGTAAGCAGATCACGCTCTGCGATGAGCTGTTTGTCACCAGAGCGTGCGTCACGCGTCACTCGATCAAGGCGTTTTGTCGCGCTTTGTAAATCTGCCAAAATAAGTTCAAGATTTATTACTTCAATGTCATGACGGGGGTCGACTTCTCCACTCACGTGAGTGATGTCAGGATCATCAAACATGCGCACCACATGCGCGATTGCATCTACTTCCCGAATATTTGAAAGAAACTGGTTTCCGAGTCCTTCCCCTTGCGAAGCTCCCTTTACCAAGCCAGCGATGTCAACAAACTCCACGATTGCCGGAACGATTTTCTGTGATTTCGACATTGCACTCAGTTGATCAAGCCTACGATCAGGAACTGCAACAACACCTACTGTAGGATCGATGGTCGCGAATGGATAGTTTGCGATGAGCACTTGTTTTTTAGTAAGCGCCGTAAATAACGTCGATTTCCCGACATTAGGAAGTCCCACTATCCCTATCGCTAGTTTGCTGCTCGACATATCAAAAGTGTGCTGCACTATAGCGCATTTTTTCCGTTTTATATAGAGAGCCCCCGGCATTCGCCGGGGGCGTACTAAATGCACTTCTCAGATCCGGAACGCGTTCTCTGCGTCCTTTTCCATTTCGAAACACTGCCGCGCGTAGATCTTTGGATTTCGCACGGCAAGTATCTGCAACGCAGCTGCAACAGCTTCCTCTGGGCTGCTAACGCGCATTAGTGGCGCTTTTCTCGTCGTAGAGATCGTCAAGGTGTTTGAGCGAACCTCTCCAGCGGCGCACACTGCAATAACCGGAACGGTCGAGTGTAGGGAAAGTATCGTGCTGCATGCACCGTCGACCGAATCCTGACAGAAGACGACGACCGCGTCTGGATCGCTGTGCTGCAAACTCTGCAGCGTCGTGACCGCAGCGGTGGGTCTTCTTTGTACTGGACACGTGACAACTGTTATCAAGTCGTGCAGGCCCTCAAGTGTATTCTCAAACACTGCGAGGCTTGTATCGACCGTCTCACGCCAGAGAAAAATGCGCTGCGCAGGCACGCAAAATCGCTGCGTTACTTTTGCGACGCGCGCATACGCTCTTTCTACAACATTCAGCGCACCACCATCGCGGTACAATTGTTTGTCGAGATGCGAGCCGTTCGAAACAACACGCCACGAGTCATTGTCAATGACGTCTGCGAGGCGTATGCTCCCATCGACATCAAAGCCAAATTCAACCTTGAAATCGAGTAACGTGCCGTTTTGTACGTGCCAAGCCTTCTCAAGCACAAGAAACGCCTGCCGAGCAACGCGCTCCAATGCCGCAAAAACATTCCGGTTCCTTGTGTGCCTAAAGACATCGAGTTCAGGCAATACAAGAAACGGTGCGTGCGGCGTGAACAACTTTGCGGGATGGTACAAAGAAATGGTTCTCGCTTCTTCTGAATGAACCAAGAGCGGATCATCACACTCAAGTGTACGCTCTTCCCACTTCCTCCCAGACGTCTTCAGAAAAAATTCGACAACAAGCCGAGGGAATAACTGCTCGCGCGCGAAATGCGGGTTGCGCTTGAGATACGACCCACATGCTGCGCGCCGAACCACCACCTCAAACGGAAGCATGGTGCACTTATGCGCAACAAACGCTGTTGCGTTAAGGTACTCTTTGAACGCCACCGGGATGTCGCACGCTTCAAGCAATCTAAAGACATTACATGTCGTTTCGTTTGCGAAACGTGCTTTGCCGGGCATAACGTCATGTTTTGCACCGTCTCCTGCGGTGATGTCATCTTTGGAAGAAAGGATTGCCAAGCGAGGGTCTCCTCGAACCTCATACACTCGTTTGGTCTTGCCTCCGTACACAAGTACTCCCTGTGGGTACCGCCCACCAGAAGCCTCATACGACTCCGTTGCGTTCATAGTCTGTCCTTTCACTTTTCGCCGGTTTTTCCTGACCATTCAAAGAACCGGTCTGTGTGTACCTTAGCTGAAAAATACTCGCTTTGAAAGCCCGTTATGACTCCCTCGCTGATGCGAGGAATGTTCGTACGGGTACAAACTTACGCGCCACGAGCCCCAAGATCACGAATCTCGTTCATCCATTCGTTATGTACGTGAGGTTCTACATGGTCACACGGCCCAAAAGTTGAAACTCGGACATCAAACCCCGCAAATCCCAAAATACCTCGCGAAATTTCGTTTGTATAATCACCAAACTTTAACCACGTCATAAACGGACTGTGCGTGCCCGCAACAACCACAACCCGCGCGGTTTTTCCGTGCAGTCTTTGGATGAGTGCTTTAGTTTTTTTGTCAAAGTTAAATGCAAAACCAGGCAACCACGCCCGATCAAACATGCCTTTCAGTTTTGCCGGCATTGCACACCACCAATTTGGATACAACACCACAAAATGGTCAGCCCAGCGCACATGCTCTTGCATCGTCTTAAGATCGGGTTCAAGTTCTTGGATCGATTTGTATCCTTTGTGGAGAATGGGGTCAAATTGCATTTCCTCAATATTCATGCGGCGCACGTCGTGGCCTGCCTCACGCGCTGCTTGCTCATACTGATCGGCAAGCGCTCCGGTGAATGAATCCTTGTCAGGATTGCCAAGTACAATGAAAATTTTCTTCATACGTTATGCAAAAAGGGTCTTCAATTCCCCACCGCGCTTTTCAAAAACCGCCTGAATTGCTTCCTGCATACTCTTTCCACTTTGGACCTCTGCCTGAACTGCAGTCGCCAACTCCATGACTAGTTCCGGCTTTTCCTCAACCAGCTTTTGAATTTTTTCTTTTTGATCGGCAGGCAAATTTTTTGTAGCCGATTTTATGGCCTGCGTAAGCAAGAAGTTTTTTAACATACGCCGAGTATACCAGACACAGGATAGTCACCGCGCGCCACTCTGTGGGTAATGCACAAATTGACAATGTGGTATTTGACATGGTAAATTGTAGTGTCGCAATAAATAATTACGCTTTTGCCATGCAGTATTTCAATTTACTTTCAGTGTCACAAATGCGCAGCCGCATTGGTTCGATGTGGGTCTATGCAACAACACGCTCACCGCGCACCTACCAAGTTAGTGCGATGCTTCTCGTACTGGCAATTGTCGGCCTTTTTTTCTTGTCCGGCGAAGAAACTGCGGTCGTAGAAGAAGAACCTCGTGCGCGAACAGTTTCCGTGCTTTCCATCGCTGACATTGTTGCGAACACGACACCACTACCTGTCGTCGGCAAAGTGGAGTCAAAAAGCGAGGCGGAGCTCCGCACAGAGACAAGTGGCCGAGTCACCAACGTGTACTACCAGCTCGGAGACACGGTGGGGGCGGGGCGCATCATTGCGGAAATCGAGAACAGCGCCCAACGTGCAGCGGTCACACAGGCAGAGGGTGTTCTCGACAGTGCAAAAGCAGCGCTCGCTCGCCTCGAAAACGGTTCACGCACAGAATCGCAGGATATTACTAAAGTATCCGCACAAAGTGCCGCAACAGCGCTTTCAGAAGCGCGCAGCGCAACGGTCAATACGATTGCCACTGCCTACAACACAAACGATGACGTCATATACTCAAAACTTGACACCATGTTTTCAAACCCGCGTTCAAGCGTGCCTCGTCTGAACGTACAAACATCGGATAGCGCACTGAAAAACCAAGTAGAACAACAGCGGATCGTTATTGAACAAATCCTTGATGCGCAAGCAGCGCGCCGAGACCGTGTCACGGCAACAAGTGATCTTTTTGCTGAACTTGAATTGGCGCAAGAAGAAACGCGCGCGATTCGAACTTTTGTTGATTTGCTATCAAGTGCACTCAATAAAGGGATCGCGACACAAAACGTGACCCAAGAGGAAATTAATGGCTACATTTCTCTCGCAAGTGCCGCGCGATCAACACTTGCAACAGCGCTCGGCACATTGTCAGGCGCGGCACAAGACCTGAATAGTAAGGCAACACAGAGCGCGGTCGCTGAGCGCCAGGTAAATCAGGACACCACAGGCCGTTCGGAAGAAATCGCGACCGCACAAGCAGCGCTCAAACAAGCTCAAGGCGCATACAGCGCGGCGCTTTCGGCCCTTGAAAAGACAATCGTGCGCGCTCCTATCGGAGGAACTCTTAACAGTCTTTCGATTAGTCGCGGTGACTATGTTTCGCCACTCCAGTCCGTTGCAGTGGTTTCGAACAACAACGCGCTTGAAATACTTACATACGTTTCAGAAGATGATCGAAACACAATCGCCGAAGGCACCGAAGTCCGCATCGAACAAACAACCGGCACGATTACTAAAATAGCAAGTGCGATTGACCCCACGACAAAGAAAATCGAAGTGCGCATTGCAGTCGCTGATCAAACGACGCTCACCAATGGCGAATCAGTGCGTATCGAAATTCCTCGCGTGCAGACAACACGCACTAATGCTGCACGTGCTATCGCAATTCCAGTTGAGGCTATCAAAATCGAAGCGAACCGCGCTATTGTTTTTAGCGTTTCTCCCGAATCCACGCTTGTCGCACACCCGATTGAGATTGGAACGCTCCTTGGTGACAAGGTCGAAGTCACTGGCGTTTCCGACGACACGCGGATTGTCTTAGACGTACGCGGACTCAAAGAGGGGCAAGAAGTGGCTGTTCAATAAACCATGCTTCCGTTGTGGACATTTTTCCTTAGGAAAAGACAGTTTACTCTGTTGTTGCTTGTCGCTCTTCTTGGCGTAGGAATTGCGTCACTCGTGGCAATTCCTAAAGAATCTTCCCCCGAAGTTAAGGTTCCGGTTGGCATCGTCTCCGTGGTACTTCCTGGTGCTTCAGCCGAAGACGTGGAGCAGCTCATCACCAATGAAATTGAGGATGGTGTCTACAATCTCCCCAATCTTAATAAGCTCACCTCTCGTTCAAGCGAAGGCGTCTCAATCGTTACTGTTGAATTCAACGCAAGCGCCGATCTCGACAAATCGATACAAGAACTCAAGGACGAGGTGGACACAATAAAGCCACGGCTCCCTGAGGAAGCTGAGGACCCGGTTGTAAGCGAGGTAAACTTTGCCGACCAACCAGTGTTGATCGCATCAGTATCCGGAGACTTTCTGCCCTCGGAACTATTCGAGCTGTCTGAAACTATCATCGACGAGCTCGAGAGTGTCGGAGGTGTCGGGCGTGTCGAAGTAAGCGGAGTTCGCAATCGAGAGGTTCAGGTGGTAGTGAATCGCGAAAAACTCGACCAGTACAACGTGCGTCTTATAGACGTTGCGACTGCTATCCAGAGCGCAAACGTTTCCCTCCCGGTTGGCAACATCATTGTTAATAACATCGAGTATACGCTTGCACTTAAAAGCGATGTCGATGTTGCTTCTGAGGTACAAAATATCCCCATCAATACCGGAAGCGGCATCCCGCTCTACGTTCGAGACGTGGCTTTGGTCTCCGACGGTGTCGAAGCAGCGCGGTCATACTCCCGACTTAGCGTTGACGGTACTCCTTCACAACCCGCACTTACAA
Organism: bacterium; assembly: GCA_038128225.1. Classification (GTDB taxonomy): domain Bacteria; phylum Patescibacteriota; class Minisyncoccia; order Phycocordibacterales; family UBA2100; genus JAYPJF01. The sequence continues at coordinate 141,426 of JAYPJF010000002.1, read as the reverse complement.
TCAATGTTTTCAAAACGGCACAGGCAAACATTCTTTCAGTTGCACAGGATGCCACAGAAAAACTTGAAGAGATGCAACGCACAGGCGTAATCACTGGAGAAATTGCCACCGTGCTCGACCAAGCGGATGAAATTAAGCGTGACCTGTTTGAATTAACTGAAACCGGCGCAGTCACGATGCTTTTGGTTATGCTGGTTTTGTTCGTGACGCTTGGATGGCGCGAGGCTATTGTTGCCGGGCTCTCCATTCCTCTATCGTTCCTTATCGCCTTCATCGGACTGTATGTATCCGGAAACAGTATTAACTTCGTTTCTCTCTTTTCTTTGATTCTCGCAATCGGCATTCTTGTCGATTCCGGGATTGTCGTTGTGGAGGCTATTCACACGCGTATTCACAAGTATAAAACCAAAGAAGAGGCTGCGCGCGCGTCACTTGAAGAGTATGCGTGGCCACTCATTGCGGGGACGCTCACGACCGTGGCGGTGTTCGTGCCACTCTTTTTTATTTCCGGGATCGTAGGTGAATTTATCGCAAGCATCCCCTTCACGATCATTTTCGTGCTGATGGCATCAATTTTTGTTGCGCTGGGTCTTGTGCCTCTTATTACAGTCATGGCAGTGCGGACCGAGCGCTCCCGCCTTGAGGAAATTCAAGATGCGTATAATGCACGTGCGCAGCAATGGTATCGATCTTTCCTTGACGGCATTCTGGGAAACCGCACAAAAGAAAACCGTTTCCTCATTGGCATTCTGGTTTTGTTTGTTGCGTCCATCGCGCTTCCCGCAACCGGTGCGGTGCACAGTATTTTCTTCCCTCAAGAAGATTTGAACTTTATTTACATTGAGATCGAAAAACCTGCAGGAACTTCACTCCAGGCAACTGACTTGTCGACTCGCGAAGTTGAGGAGCTTCTATACGACAAGCCATACATTGAGTCATTTGTTTCTACCACCGGGTCTGGCTCCAGTTTCAATCAAAACGCAGGATCGGGAGCGCGATTTGCAAACATTACTATTCTTCTGCGTGAGGATCGCTCAGTGACAAGCACTGAGGCTGTTGAAGATTTGCGAGACGCGATCGCACAAGTTTCGAGCGCAGATGTGCGCGTGTACGAGCCGAATAACGGGCCGCCTACCGGTGCACCTGTATTGATCAAATTCGCTGGTGAAGACCTCACCGAGCTTGCCACTGCAGTTTCGAAAGCTGAAGATCTCCTCGCTGAGATTCCGGGCGCAACGGAAATAACCACGAGCACACGCAATAACACAACACAGTTCGCTTTCTCCGTGGACCGAGCAAAAGCGGCGGCCAACGGACTTAGCCCTCTCCTTATTGCTCAAACGCTACGCACTGCAGTAAACGGCGCCATCGCAACCACAATCAAAGCAGGTGGTACAGATATTGATGTGCTGGTGAAATTGGATTTGAATCCAAATTTCCGCGACCCAAGCGAAACAAATCACGTCACCGCTGATGCGATTCGCCAGATCGCTATTGAAACGCCCGCAGGGCCAATATTACTTGGTTCGGTGCTTGATGTGACACTCGAACCCGGCAACACTTCTATTACCCATGAAGACAGACTCCGTATTGAATCAGTGGCTGCGTACACGAAACCCGGCACAACCCCTGTTGCAATCACACAGGCGTTTGAAGAAAAAATCGAGACAGTCGAGATTCCTGAAGGCGTACATATGATCGTCGGTGGCGAAACGGAAGAAGTTGACCGTTCGTTCCGCGAAATGTTTTTTGCGTTCATCGGTGGACTTGTCTTGATGTTTGCGATTCTTGTCCTGGAATTTAATTCAATCCGCCATACGCTGTACTTACTCTCCGTGGTACCGCTTTCCCTCATCGGCGTCATGTTCGGGCTCTTCTTAATGCAACAGCCACTAAGTTTCTCATCACTTCTTGGCATCATCGCACTTGCAGGTGTCATTATTAACCACGCGATCATCTTACTTGATTCAATGAAGCGTTTCGAGACGCAGCGCATCGAACTTTCACATCGCGAGGTTGTTATTGAAGCAGCCGCCTCTCGTCTACGTGCCATTCTTCTTACCACCATCACAACCGTTGTGGGAATGATTCCCCTTGCCGGTAGTTCCGCATTGTGGGGTCCTCTCGCTTACGCGATTATGTTTGGTCTCTTGTTTGCTACAGTGCTTACGCTTTTGTTTGTCCCTATACTCTACTATCGTTGGCCAGGGAAGCTCGCACTTGCAAATCAGTCTCCATCTGGTACGCTTCCACCTAGCAATTTGTAGGCGCCGGAAATGCGCGGTCGCGCGCGCAGGCAGGTTAATAAGGTTGGGGAGTCGAGGCCCAACACGAAAGGCCTGCCTAGCAAGGGAGATTGCCTACACTCCGTCGGGATCAACCCTTGCACAACGCGGCCGCCGAGTCACTCATGACTCGGCGGCTATCTTTTTGTCTCTTTTTGGTTTGCCTCGGAAATAGCTGCGAGAACATCTTCAATGCGCACTTTCGGACTGAGCTTATTTCGCTTTTTGTGAGCACAGCGTACACACGTATGTGTGAGTACATATTCGCCTCGCTCATGTTCGAGTGTAGCCGGAGCCATCATTCCTTGGCACGCTGCACCACGATCTCCTGGGTGCACATCCACATGCTTACTCCAAAAACAATGCTCGCAGTGGTTCGTGTAGCCGTCTCCTTTCACTTCTTTTCCGCACCGTTCGCAGACAAAATCTTCCCTTCTTTTTTGAAATGTCTTCATTGTGCAACAAGCACCGAAATCTCTTTTATGAGTTCAGGTACCGTAGGATTCTCTGGTGTGCAAGAAACATGTATTTCGAGAGTTTTCCCCGCATCTTCTTTTGTAAGTAATAGTGTAAGTGTACCGGTCGTTCCCGTTGCAACAGTCGTCCCTTTCCAATTTTTCACTACACATTGGCGCTCCGTATCCATGCCGATGCTTGTCCACGCGATGCGCGCACCCTGTCTAACCGTGGTCGTGTCAGGCCACGCAACAATAGCAATTGAGGGGCTAGTGTGTGATTTGTTCAGGCTTGCGCTGGCACTTTGTGACGGAGACGGAGGTGCTTTTATGTCACCTGTGCTAGTCTCACGTTGCTCATCGACACCTGAACCGGTTTTGGGCGTGTATTTTCCTTCAGTGACAGTGTTTTTTGGATAGAGCCAGCTATCAGGTGTTGAGCCAGGCGAATCACTTGGATTTGTAGCATAGCTGCCCGTAAGACTTTCTTGAAGCAGCGCACCAACATTTGCTGGCGTTGCGACTCTCTTGCCACCAGCTGCCATAACCAATCCTGCTTTAAGTTCTGCGGCGGAGTATGGAAGGGACCCGGCCTCATAACACGACATCGCTGTTGCTAACCGTGCCACAAGGTCGACATCGTTTGGATCGTACACTTGATTCGCTGGCACTCCCGCAACACGAGAAACAAATGCGACATAACTCCGCGTGGAATTGTTATGAACATTTGGAGGCGCCCATTTTGTAATCGCAGCTCCGATTGTACATTTGCCAAACTCGCCACAATAGCGGCGCAGAAGTTCAATATGTGCCGCAAAACCATGCGAGACGGTAGGAAAAATTGCAGTGCTGTTATTTGGATGACAACCAATCGATCCCCACCGTCTTGAAGTAGGGCCGCATCTTTGTGCGCCCGTATTTCGCGTGCGACACGAAAGAGTGCATTTATTACTTCGACACCTATCTTCGCTTTTAATTCGTGAGTACCATTGTTCAAAGTCTTTGCCAACTCCCAGTAAAAGTTCATCCGCTGGGCACACCTGGAACGACTCAGGTATACCGCGCGCCTTCATTGCGGCTTTGTCTTCTGCAGTCGCCTCGCGACACCCTGGCCCAAGAGTGGCTGCGGAAACTATGGACGCCCCGACGACAAAAAATGAACTTACAACAAGCGCTCGAATACAGGTACTTTTCAAAAAAGTGGGCACGTGCTGATTATACCAACACCGTGACGCGATTGTGTGCGATTTCAACAAGCCCTCCGCGTGTGATAGCAATACGTCTTTTCTCTCCAGCCGCCTCGATGGTGAGTTGTCCCTCTTTAAGCGTGCTTACAAGCGGCTCGTGGTGTGCAAGCACGGTAAATTCTCCTCCGGTTCCCGGGAACGTGATCGACTGTGCCTCGCCACTAAAAATATTCTCTGACGCAGAAGCAATTGTGAGCTGAAACGAGTGTGCCATACTACGCGGCGCGCACTTCATCAATCGATCCCTTCATATAGAACGCCTGCTCGTCTTTGTCGTCATGTTTTCCGTCGAGAATCTCGCCAAACCCGCGCACTGTCTCTGCAAGTGAGGCGTATTTCCCTGGGGTACCAGTAAACTGCTCTGCAACGAAGAACGGCTGCGAGAGGAAGCGCTGGATTTTGCGTGCGCGGTACACAAGCTGCTTATCTTCGTCAGAAAGTTCCTCGATACCGAGAATCGCAATGATGTCTTGAAGATCTTTGTAGCGCTGTAGGACGCGCTTCGTTTCGTTGGCGACACGATAATGCTCATCCCCCACGATCATTGGGTCGAGTGCGGTTGAACCAGACTCCAAGGGGTCAATCGAAGGATAAATGCCTAGTGCCGCAAGTTGGCGCGACAAAACAACTGTTGAGTCGAGGTGCGCGAACGTGGTAGCGGGAGCAGGATCAGTAAGGTCGTCTGCGGGCACGTACACGGCCTGCACAGAGGTGATCGAACCTTCGGTGGTTGAGGTGATACGTTCCTGCAAGTTGCCCATTTCTTCAGCGAGCGTTGGTTGGTAACCTACCGCTGACGGCACTCGTCCAAGGAGGGATGATACCTCTGAGCCGGCCTGCACAAAACGAAATACGTTATCCATGAAGAAAAGTACGTCCTTGCCACCTTCATCTCGAAACGCTTCCGCCATCGTAAGACCTGAGAGCGCGACGCGTGCACGCGCACCCGGTACCTCGTTCATCTGGCCAAACACGAGAGCTGTTTTATCCAAAACACCTGAATCTTTCATTTCATGATACAAATCGTTTCCCTCACGCACGCGCTCGCCCACACCGGCAAACACCGAGTACCCGCCGTGTTCTGCGGCGACGTTGCGGATTAACTCTTGAATAAGCACCGTTTTGCCCACGCCGGCGCCACCAAAGAGCCCGACCTTGCCGCCTTTTATAAAAGGCGTCATGAGATCAATTGCTTTGATGCCAGTCTCGAACACCTCAGCTTTAGTACGCTGTTGTGTAAATGGGGGCGGGTCGCGATGAATGGGCAACCGTTCTGCATCTTTCCCGACATCACTCATGCCGTCCACCGCTTCTCCATATACGTTAAACATCCGGCCAAGCGATGCGCTCCCCACAGGCACGGTAATAGGCGCGCCTGTGTCCGTGACTTCAACGCCGCGCGTGAGCCCTGCAGTGTCATTCATGGCGATACAGCGTGCGCGGTCGAGACCAAGATGTTGCGCCACTTCGAGAACGATTTTTCGATTCGCTTGTGAAAGATGAAGCGCGTTTTTTATAGCCGGCACGCCGTCTTTAAAATACACATCCACAACCGGTCCGATAATTTGTGTCACTGTGCCTTTCATAGTTGTTATTTCATTGCTTCAATGCCGCTTGTAATTTCACTCACTTCACGCGTAATCGAAGCTTGACGCGCCTTATTGTACGCTAAATTAAGCTCTTTTGCCACTTCTTTTGCTTTGTCGGTGGCATTTTTCATGGCAACCATGCGCGCGGAATGTTCTGATGCTTTGGACTCCAAAAGTTTGTGGTAGACGGCAACATTTGCCAATTTTGGTAGCAAGTCTTCAAGTACCGCTTCCGCGCTCGGCTCAATCGTGTACGCAACATACTCAGACGCTGCAGGGATTTCCTGCGCATACATGCCTTTGGTTGGCTTTATATTCTTCACGATTTCTGCGAGCGTATCGCTATTCAGTGGCAAAATTTTACTCATTGAGGCAATCTGTTCGAACGTTGAACGAAAATCCGTATAGGCGAAATAGACATCACGCACACGATTTGAAACTTTCAAGCCGATAATGAGGTCAGTGATGTGACGAAACTCATCTTCACCAACTGAGTCGGCAAGATTGATTTCAGTATGTACCACTTCGTATCCGCGTGCCGCCGCGTATTCATATCCGCGCCGCCCGATGCACACAAAGAGCACGTCGGCTTTCGTGTACGCATGTTCTTTGATAAACACATCAACTTTTTTTATGACCGCGCTATTTAAAGACCCCGCGAGTCCCTTGTCACTCGTGATAAGCACGATACCGGTTTTAACTGCACTTCCTTCAGTGACAAGCGGGTGTTTGAGCGCATCAAACGAGCCAGAAACACTCGCAAGAATCCGTAGCGCTGCGCGAGCGTACGGCCGCGCTGTGAGCGCGCGCTCTTGGGCTTTACGCATTTTCACCGCGGAAACCGCCTCCATTGCACGCGTTACTTTACGTGTTTTGTTCACGGACTGAATCTTTATTTTGATGTTTTTCAATCCAGCCATATAAGTTAGTTCACCGTCTCTTTTCGAAGTGACGCATACAATTCGTGCAAGGCATCTAGTTCCAGTGCGAGGGCCGCAATCTCGCGCTCGACTGTTTGCACCTCACTCGAGGTCTCGCTGCGCTGCGCATCAATGCCACGGACTTCGCTTACTACTTCGGCATGTAACTCATGCGGATGTGCGTTTGCAGGCTCTTCCCTCACCCATTCGCGCAACTTCGCCGCGCGCCCCTTCAGTACATCGATCAACGCACTCTGATGCTGCCCGCTTCCGCTAAGTACCGCAAGTTGTGCTCGCTTGCCTTTCAATCGCTTTTCAACTTCATCAATGCGAGCAACCACTGCTTCAAAGTCACTCGGCTTTTCTTGTGGTGTAGACTGTGGACTTGCCTCGCTCATACTCATGCAAAAAGATCTTTGTGTGCATCCTTAAAAGTGTGCAGGGCGCGCTCAAGTTTTTCTTTGGTACCTTCTTCGATTTTCCCTGTGTCACGGATGGTCGCAAGCACGTCATGTGCGTGTGTGTCCATAAACGCAAGAAGTTTCGCCTCCGCTCCACGCAGTCCCTCTGCCGAGACTCCATTAAGAAATCCTTTGGTGGCAGCGTACAGTACCAGGACTTGTGTCTCAAACGGCATTGGCACACCTTTTCCTTGCTTCAACATCTCAACCATACGGCGTCCTTCATCGATACGCTTTGCAGTCGTTTCATCCAAGTCAGAGGCGAACTGCACAAACGCTTCGAGTTCACGGAATTGCGCAAGTGACAAACGCAGTGTGCCGGCAACGCTTTTCATTGCTTTTGTTTGTGCTGAAGAACCAACGCGTGACACCGAAATGCCGACATCAATTGCGGGACGAATACCTTTGTTAAAGAGACCCGTATCGAGGAAAATTTGTCCGTCAGTAATAGAAATCACGTTAGTTGGGATATAGGCAGACACATCGCCTTCCTGTGTTTCAATGATTGGAAGCGCGGTCAGCGAGCCCCCACCTTTTTCATCGGAAAGTTTTGCAGCACGTTCGAGAAGTCGTGAGTGAAGGTAGAAGATATCACCCGGATACGCTTCGCGCCCTGGCGGTCGACGCAACAAGAGCGAAAGTTGACGATACGCGACCGCTTGCTTTGAAAGGTCGTCATAAATTACAAGCGCATCTTTGCCTTGCACCATAAAATGCTCGCCAATCGCAGCGCCTGCAAATGGTGCAAGGTACTGCAACGCTGCAGGAGCGGAAGCCGGTGCATCAACGATCACAGTGTACTCAAATGCGCCGGCGTCCTTAAGTTGTTGCACGATGCGGGCCGTTTTGGATTCTTTTTGTCCAATGGCGACATAGATGCAAATAGGACGAGTCTCTTTTGGCTCACTTTTTTGGTTAATAATTGTATCAATCGCAATTGTGGTTTTCCCCGTGAAGCGGTCACCGATAATAAGTTCACGTTGACCGCGCCCAATAGGAATCATTGCATCGATTGCTTTGATTCCTGTATGCAGTGGTGTTCCCACTGACTTACGCTCAATGACGCCGTACGCTTCGCGCTCAATCGGCACAAGTTTCGCATCTTTGATTGGCCCCAATCCATCAACTGGCTCACCAAGTGCATTCACCACTCGTCCAACGAGATTGTCACTCACTGGGATTGAAAGCACGCGGCCGGTTGAAGTTGCGATCATTCCCTCTTGCACCCGACTTGTCTCACCCAAAACGACTGCACGCACTCCATCTTCCTCAAGGTTAAGTACGAGGCCGTATACGCGCGCAACATCGAGAGAATTCTTCAAAGGTTTACCTGCGTCAACTTCAAATTCGATTACCTCGTTTGCAATCGCCTGTTTCATTCCCTCGATTGCAACCACACCGTCTCCTACCGAGACAATGCGCCCCGCGTTTGCCTCATGCACTGTTGGCGAGAACTTTTCAATCTCCTTGATGATTTTGTCTACGATCGAGTGTTCCATACTATGCAATCACATGTGAATAAATATTTTTTAAATGGCGCTTGAATGTGGCGTCTTTAAGGGTCGATCCGTCAAAAACGCGCCACCCGCCGATAAGCGTCTTGTTTTCAACAATGCGCGCATGCGCAACACCACTTGCGTGAGCGGCGTGTTTCGCCTGCGCCTGATCCGCAACCTCAAGAATTGCTTGGGCTTTCTGTGCTTTTGCCCCGAAAATCTGTACTGCGTGCGCGATGCGCGGAAGTAATGATTCTTTCCCTTTTGCCTTTAAGACTGCAGCAAGTTTTGCCACCGCCTCGTGGGGGGTTGTTCCGGCCTCAACCATGGCAAGTAGTGCCTGTGCGTAGCGCGCTTCCATACTAAACTTTTTCCGCCAAAATCTTTTCCGCAGCCAATACAGCTGCGCGTGCAATCTGTGCATCACTTGCCTTCATCGCTTCACGCTTGATAATGTCTCCGCGCTCCACGGCTTCTTTCAAGAGTGTCTCTGCACGTTCGTGCGCATGGGTGACAATAGCCGCTTCCTTCTCCATGCCGCGTTCGCGTGCTGTGGCCACAATGCGCTCCGCTTCTTGAGCTGCACTTCCCACTATCCCGCTGCGCTCTTCTTCAGCTTGAGCGAGTCGTTTCCGTGCGGCTTCCGCATCGCGCACGCCTTCAACAATGAGCGCCTGTCGCTTTTCGATCATCGCAAGCACTGGTTTGTACAAAAAATACGTGAGTGCGCCAAGAAGTATGCCGAAGTTGACCGCCTGCACAAGTAGCAAGCGCCAATCAACTCCAAATGCGTCAAACAGCTCACTCATACGAGGTTAGACAAACTTCACGATAAACGCGATGACCAGGGCGAAAATCGCTAGAGCCTCAGTAAACGCTACACCAATAAACATGGTCGCCTGAATTTTTCCGGCAGCTTCCGGATTGCGTCCTATTGCTTCAAGCGCCTTGCTCACCAAGATGCCGATACCGATACCAGGACCGATCATGCCAAGACCGACGGCAAGGGCCATACCAATAGTTTTTGCTGCTTCTATATCCATACGTGCATTTTTTGGTTAGTAAATGACGCGTGCATAGTACCATAGCTTTTCCTAGCCGGCTACCGCACAGTGGAAAGCGGCTTGCCGTTACTTTGTAAGACTGACGCAGCTTAATGTGCCTCCGAACCATGCGGTTCGGCGATAGCCATTTTGATGAAGAAGAGGGTCAGAAGTGTAAAAATTGCCGCTTGGATGAACCCCACAAATACTTCAAACAGCATCAGCGGAACTGGCACTATGTACGGCAAAAAGAACACAATAACGGCAATCAACACTTCACCCGCAAAAATGTTTCCAAACAAACGGAAAGAAAAGGACACCAAACGCGCTACTTCAGTAAACAATTCGATAAGACCAACAACGAAATTGATTGGGGACGAGAAGTTCAGAAACTTGCTCGCATAGCGAAAGAAGCCGAGCATAATCACTCCGGTGATTTCTATCACCAGAACCGCGATGATCGTAAGTGCGAGTGTCACGTTGAGGTCCGTATTCATGCTGCGGAAAAGCGGTACAAAAGTGTCACCGTGATGAAAGCCGAGCGATCCAATGCCCGGGGTAAATTCAAGTATGTTTGCAGTAAAAATGAACAAGAATAACGTAACAAGAAACGGAAAGAACTTTCGCGCGAGCGTGTCGCTTTCTAGCACTTCGCGCACATAGTCATACACAAACGTAAACATGCTTTCAAAAAGTACTTGCGCCTTGCCAGGCACGAGCGCAATGCGGCGATTGATAAATACTGCAAGCGCAATAAGTACCGCCATGACCACCCAACTTGTCACGAGCGTGTTTGTGATTGGAATACCAATAAATTCACCAAGTCTTTCTGCCGCGAGCGCAACGTGTATGCCACCCTCATGCGCAGCTTCATGTGTAGTCGTTGCAGCCGTCGTTGTTGCGTGCACTATTTCTTCAGCAAATGCCGTTGGTATGAGCCATCCCATGCGGGCGCATTCTACCACAACTTTTTTGCACCGCTATTCTGCCGGTGGTGCGGAATCGACTGCTTGAGCAGGTGGCGGAGTCTCGGGTGCAGAGGGCTCAATTGCGGGCGGAAGTTCTGTAGGTGCCGGCCCACTCTCTGGCGCAGAAGACGGTTCTGTCTGCGTCACGGACCCCGGTGGCTCTTGTGCACTGTTTTGGTCTGCAGGTTGTGCTTCTACTGATTGTGTTTCCGGCTCCTCCGCCTCTGCGGTAGGATTTTCCTCGGAGATACTTTCGTCATCACTTTCGGTCACTTCCGAGTCCGCTTCCCCAGCGCCCATTTCCTCACGTTCAGAAGGTGCGTCTGAATTTGAGCCGCCTCCGTGTGAATTTAAGGCCCCTTCTGAAGAAACTGCAGCGGGTTCAGAGCCTACCACCACATCAGTTTCTTCAGCTTCCGGCAAAACCGGCTCCTGCGATTCACTGCCTGCCGCCACTTCAATGACAAGGTCAGGCATGTTCGCTCCTCCAGGTGTTGGAATCGGATCTATGAATGACCCTATACCATCAGGGATGCGTGCATATGACTTATTCGGTGCGACTGTCGCACCACTACAAACACCGGGCGCACTTGTATCAACATTCGCGTCAGCTGGTGTCGGTTCATTTTCACAATACTCACTTGGAGTTCCGTACGAGTAAAAATCAATGAGAAAATCCTCATCAGTATACAAATAAATGGAGTCGCCCGTGTTGTTCAGTGTTGAAGCGTTAAAATAGACTACAAGCCAGCCGTGCGCTGGAATGACGGTGGTTGCCGGAGCAGTATTCAATGACGAAATAACTGCCTGCTGATTTCCTATGCCGCCAGCGCCATCCGCTATGTACCAGTTGGCGACATCAACAGGGGTGTCCTCGTTATTGTAGAGCTCAACCCATTCTCCAAGCGGCATGTCGCTGGAATCACTTCCAAGATTGAGCCCATTCGCGCTCACATCAGGGTTGGGCAAAAATTCATTCAGTACAACATCTGGTGGCAACCCTGGAGGATCGATAATTATTTCGCCTCCCGGTGTATAGGCAAATTCAAGGTTTACGCGTTCCTCGTCAGTGTATCCCCATTGCCCATTAAGGAGATACCATCCCTGATACACCAGATCGAAAGCGCACGAATCATTCTCGACAACCCCTGTTGCGTCCGGCAGCGTTACGCGCACTTGCCAGTCGGTTATTTCCTCAGTGGTCGTGCCAGTCACAAGATCAATGAGCGGTCCCGTGTATGTGGGAGTAGAAGTCGCGTCAGCATACAAGAGCGAGCACAGCGGTTCCACGCCGCCTGTTTTTTCAGCAACAACCCGATACGCTGTCGGCAAACTCCCTGCTTCAGGAGTAAATGTCGTGGTGACGTACACCTCGTCGCCTTCCCCTATCGACGCTACCATCGTCTCACCCGCATCCACGGTGAAATCGAGGGATCGCGCGATAAGTGTATTGTCATGTGATACGTTGGTGTCTGCGAAGTATGAAATCGTTGCTCCTGCGGTATCAGAAATGGTAAGCACAAAAATGAAATACATAGCGAACGCAGTCACTAAGCGCTTGCCTGCCCGTGATTCCGAGTGCGCCGCGGGTGTTGTGTGCGCCATAGGCGTATATATAGGCACAAATACGTCGTCCATTGCACGTGGGCGCATGTACGTTACCTCATCCACTTTTGTTCCCGTTCTCTCGTCATCATCGCGTCTGCGCCGCGAACGGCGCAATTCTTTATAAATGTTGATGAATTCATCAAGAATTAAGAGCCCGGCCGGAATGCCAATCATGAACGTAAACCCGATTGGTTGACGGGCAAAATCGAGCATGTACCCAGCGTACGGGACCACGGCAAGCACTTTGCCGATGATTTGGTCAGCGCGGATCATCTGCGGATCCGCTTCTTCGTTCGCATCGCCTTTTGTTGAAAACCACGTTGTGCTGACATCAGTGCGCATCGCGATGATACGGTGCGTCGTGGGAATCTCGGCCTTTGTGTCCGCACCAAAGGTCACGACGTCACCGATTTGATACACATCCTGCGGCTTGATCACCACAATCGAACCCGTGAGAATCGTCGGTTCCATCGAGCCTGACTTCACGATTTTTATTTCTATATTGTTGGGAATGGGCAACAAAGTCGCAAGAAAAAGGCCGGTTACCCCGAGAAAAACGAGGATGAATGCGCCGTACAGGATGTTGCCAAAGAATTTCATACTATGGTCGTGGGATCACGGGGATGCGATCACGAATCGAACCAGTGCGGTTGAGTAGGTCGGTTATGAGATCTTGAAGCTTATTCGTAGTTGGTGGTGTCGTGGTTGGCGAAGGTGCAGGTGGCACAGCAGGTGGGTTAGTGCCACCGTTTCCTGGCGGTGTTGTGCCGCATACAAACTTAGGCTTGTCTTGTGCGGGTTCGGCACGAATCTCCACATCAACACTCATCGTGTCTGTTTGTGCTTCGTTGCCTAGCGCAGTTGCATCACAGCTCGTTTTTCCGGCAATCCAATTCACACTGAGATTCCCCGCGCACCAACACATGCCGACAAAGCGCACTGTATCTTTCCGGCATATATTGCCACGCCGTGAATCACCGATGACATATGTTTTGTTATTAAACACGTACGACGCTGCTTGTGTTGTTGTGCCAAAAAGAGTCTGCTCGCGCGGTGGCTCAAACTTCCCATCTCCATCGTCTTCCCAGCCAAAAAACTCGAGCCCGTCCGCAAGGTCACCCGCTCCACTTGTGGTGTCTGCGCTCGATTCCGGTTCGTTCACGCCATTCTCGCTTTGCTGCAAGTTTTTGAAGTCCAAACACATCCATGCATCTTTTTTCTGAATGTGCATCGAGATCACATTGCAACCGGTATCCCCGGGTTTTATATCGGTGAGATTGAAAAACTTGTCAGACCCAGGAACAAGATTCTTCAAAGCCCACGTCGCCGAAGGAACGAGTGCGCCGTTGTACCACGCTTTGCTGTCAATTTTGAGGTCGATACCTTGTGTTGCAAACGTAATCCCCGGCTCAACACCACGCGCGGTGTATGCAGCTATTGCAACAACCGCAACGACCGTTGCGATTGTTGCCCGAGCTGCTACCCGCGTAACCATACGCGTTAATTCTTATTGTTGGTAATCGTACACGTGATCGCTTCCCCTTCAGCAAGCGTTACAGAGCCTCCTAATACTGCCGGACATGACTGGCCATAGTTTGATGTACCAGTGATTGGTCCTGAGAAGGTGTACCCTGCACGACCTGCTTCGTTAATTAGATGCGGTGTGTTTGCCGAAACCTGCACCGAGGTGTTGTGCGGCACCAAGCCGCCGTCGATGTTCAGACCGAACACCGTCGGACTCGCAAGCGGTGGTGTTCCCGTTACGTTTTTCACAAGCGTGATAGTTGCAGGAAGATCGTTGTTTGTGAGGACACATGTTTTGCTTTCCCCCGCTGCAATGGTCACTTGGCCATTCGCGTCACAGTCTTGGCCAGGTCCTTGAATAAACGATCCGACATACCCTTGAACGCCGGTCTCGGCAACTGTGTAGGTTCCACCGCTAACCACGTTCCCCGCGCCAGAAGTAACTGGAATCGTCACTACGCCGTTGTCCAAGAAGAGCTGGAAGTCTGCAACAACATTGTTGCCGCCATTGTCATTCGTAATTTGCTTTACCACAGTGATTGTTGCGCGAGTTGTATCCTCGTAACATACGAAGTTGCGGTTATTGCGCGCCTGAACCGTGCGGAAAGCCATATCGAGCGTCACGCCATCGGTCTGAGTGAGGTTGGTGAGCGCAGTTCCGTCACAGTTCACCCCTGGGTCAACTGTAGGATTCACGCCCTGCCCTGCAGGAACCGGATCAAGTGTGAGCGTTCCGAAACACCACGCTTTACCAATATACATTACCTGATTAGCAGGAAGTGGACCGCCTACACCCCACGCGTTTTGAGTTGAATCTGCGAGTGGCACTGAAAACATGCCGCTGGTGCTCGCAAGATCCATAAGAGACATCACTTGCCCGTTAGTGAGCGAATTTTCTCCCGTTTCGTATACATTGTCTCCATCGTCTGCCCACCAATAAAATTGCAGATTTTGTGCGAGCTCCCCATCCCATGTGTTGTTTATATCTTCAAGAGCATCGACTTGGCCTTCAGGTTCGGTCGTTGAACGATCGTCGTTTGACGTGAGAGAAACATCGAGACACGCCCAGGCGTCGTTTTGTACATGCAAGGAGATTGTGTCTTCACCTTCATCATCTGGCTTCATGTCGGTGAAATTAAAGAAGAGGCGTCCGTCGTCAAGGTCTGATTCAGGAAACGAGGTCTCACAAGGTGAACCTGGCACCGGGTACACGGCATTTCCCTGCCAGTAAAAGCCAGGTGACGTTGTTGCCTGCGCATCAAGAAACGTACAACGATTCCCGTTGTAGTAGCTATCATTGTCAACTTTCAAATCAAGTGCACCTGCGGTAAACAAATTTCCCGTAGCTGTTTCCGTGTCACTAAAAAACGCACCCGTTCCGCCAATTACTGCACCGCCGACTGCCACGATCGTCAAAACACTCAGAAATATTCTGCGCATACTGTGTAATGCTTAAACTGAACTTGTTAAAAGACCTTGCTGAAAAGACGCCTTCTCCTTCAGCCCGCTCGACACTTTGGCTCTGCCAGAATGTCGAGTGCGGCTAAAGACGAATTACTGGACGAAATCACTTGTCTCTCCGTTGAACTCAACCCAGTCCACATACCCGGTCTCCCCCGCTGGTCCTGGATGACCAACGCGAACACCGAAGAATGAATCGGTCGAGCGTGTCTCCGCATTCGGGTAATCGGCAAGAATGTCATTCCACGAACGTGCTGTTGCGCCAGGAATCGAGCCGTTGCTGGTTGAACCTGCGGGCCAGAAAGTTCCTGAGTAGGTCCACAGTGCTGTGCCACCGGCAATCGCATCAACAGTAGTCCATGTATTTGCGACAACACCCGTTGGCACCATCACCAAGCGTCGCTGCCACGTGTCGTTGTTTACGAAGTCAACATTGAAGTGCAGGTACGGTGTCTCAGCTGAAGCAGAGCCGTCGTATATGCGGTACTTAAGCGAGTTGATATCGCTCAATTTCACATCTTTGTACTTATACGTTGCAATGTTGTAGCGACTTGAAGCGTCCGCAAGAAGCATCTTTGCACCCTCGGCACCCGCAATAGTGTCCATGTGGTTTTCGCCATTCGGCGCAAACTGATCAATCGTCATGATTGTATCGTTGGTGTCATTGTAGAAGAGCCACGAGTTAGGAGCTGCGAGCAAGTCACTCGGTGATTCTGAGAGTGCACTCTCCGTAATTTCAACAACGGTGCTACTGCCCGCAAACGGCGCCAATGAGGAACATACGAAGCTTCCATTGTTGCGAGCCTGTGTTGCATAGAATGAAACGTCAACGAGGACGCCGTCTGTCTGCGCGTTGTTTTGATTGCCCACACCTGAACACGTAAATCCTGTGCCGCGCGCGAGCGGGCCGTTGTTTCCCGTTTTGCCTTGTCCGTCTTGAGCAACTGCAGCGGCTGCGAGCGTGCCGAAGCACCATGCCTTGCCTACGTAGCGTGTTGTCCCTCCAGAAATAACAGCGCCGTTTTGCGCATCAGCAATCGGTGCCCACGCGCCGTTAAACAAGGTGCCTGCCTGGCCAACCCATTGTGTAATTTGCGCTTCGTCGTTTTCAAACACGTTGTCTCCGTCGTCACGCCAAAATACGAAATTGAGATAATTTTGAAGTTCACCACCTTGTGCGCCGTCGGTTACGTCACCGGCGTCTGCTTCTGGTTCGTTTATGCCATTGTCTGGCGTTGCGGTTATGTCTGCTGCCATACATGCCCAGGCATCATTTGACCCCGCGTGTACCGAGATCGTGTCCTCCCCGATGTCTCCCGGTTTGAGATCGTCAAAACTGAAAAATAACTGGCTGGTCAGATCTGAAAGCGCCCACGAATTATTCGGGCTCGCGACAAGCACCCCCGCGTTGTTAGTAGCATAACTTTCATTGTCGATTCGAAGATCGATGTCTCCTGCAGCAAACGTGTTTCCTGTCGACGTTTCTGTGTCATTGAAAAATGCGCCTGTTGCACTTACAACGCTTGCGCCAATAAACACGATTGTTCCAAGGCTTAATAAGATTCTTTTCATGCAGATTTTCTGAGTTTAATAATCCAACCTGGCTAATCGCTGTGAGACTTATCCCTTCAGCCCGCTACGCTCGAACGAATCGAGCGTAGTACGGCTAGAGAGACTAGTTAATCTTGATTACAGAGGAAATTCGGATTGTTTCGGGACTGTTCTACGTAGAACGTCAGATCCGCCCCCCATGAATCAGTTTGAGCAAGGTTACTCATACCTGACCCATTACATGAGATTGTGTTGCCCACGACACTCATTGTGCCTGCGCACCATGCAAGACCGATATATTGTGTGGAATCTCCAGGGATTGGCGTATCACCGCTCTCCGCGAGCGCCCATGATTGAGCGAGCAATGTATTTGCGGCAACCGGCCCGCCAAGTGCAACTTCACCGCTTTCAAACACGTTGTCTCCGTCGTCACGCCATGCGAAGAAGTTGAGATTTGAATCGAGCTCACCGTTTACAGTGTTTTCAGGCACGCTGACAGTACAAAGCTCTCCAACTTCGCTATCCTCAGGCTCAGTACATGTGTTGTCTGCATCCGCAATATTCGCGATTGAGACACACATCCACGCATCGTTGCTTCCCACGTGAACCGAGACCGTGTTTTCCCCATTATCACCTGGCTTAATATCGGAGAAGTTGAAAAACTCGTCCATGCCGAGTGTGTTTTCGTCGAGATTGCCTACCGGCCACGTACCTTGACACGCAGTACCTGCCTCTGGATATTGGGTCGGATTCGCAGTATTGAATACGTCCCACTCTGTCTGCTCGTTCATATCCACATCCGCAACTGGTTGCATATTTTGATCCAAAGTCACATCGCTTTCTGGAATCCAGTGGTAGGTGTTTCCAACTAAAGTACACACCATTCCGTTGTAGTGCGCGACGCTATCAATCTGAAGATCGATATCTCCTGCAGCAAACGTGTTTCCTGTCGACGTTTCTGTGTCGTTGAAGAACGCGCCCGTTGCACCTGCAGCTGCGGCACCCACAAATGCAATCACACCCAAACTCAAAAGAATTCTATTCATGCAATTTGTTAAATTAAAAACTTGTAAACTTAATAATGAAAACTTTCCCGTGCTGCCCGCGGAGTAGCGCACGCGCCGCGCGCAGCAAAAGAATAGTCCCGTTAGAATCATCGCGCGCATTAATGCAAGCGGTCAATTGTGAATTGCGTGGAGAAGATGTGAACAATATGTGTATAAAGATTTTTTATCCCAAAAATGCGGCGGCGAATTTTTCGTCACTTGTGAAAAAGGCGCGCAACTCTCGTTGCGCGCCCCACTTCTCAACCTCGCTTCACATCTTGAGGATAGTGACCCCAATGCCGCCTCTACCAAACAGCGCCTCACGCATTGCAGCCTCTTCGGCACTCTTTGCAGTGTGAGCGTACATATGGAGAACTCCTCCTTGGAGCGTGGCTCCGTAACCAAAAAGAATACCCCCCTTCTGGGTATCAGGGGCGTAATACTCACTGACGAGCTGATAGAAGAGCGCCCGAAGCGCTTGTACCTGATCCTGCATCTCTTCGACCTTCCGCACAAACGCGATTTTGGCTTCTTTCCCTGCCTTGTCAATTCCAGTTTCCTGAGCCGCGGTGACCATCTGAGTCATCCGATCGGCCGCCTCCCACAACAGCGCAAAGAGGTGCTGAAGATGAGGCGGGGCTTCGCCGAGAGCGCGTGCATCTTTCGGCATCGTTGCAGGCACATCCTTTGCCTTGATCGCTTTTTTCGTCGTAGCGGTCAACGCCTCCACGAGCCTTTGACGGAGATCCTTATTCTTCGAAGCCGAGGTCATTGAATTTCTCCTTTATGTTCAAGAGCTTTTTGCTCCAAAATTTCTTTACCATAAAAACATGTAAAGCACAAGAGAACGGATGGGTGTGGCGCGCGGGCCCTGGCAGTTTCATTTTGACACAGTGTATACACCGTGATAGATGAATAAAAGCAATGTAAAAAGAGGATGCCGCAATGTCTCCAAAGATAACCCTTCCGTTACCAAGGCACCACATGGTGCTGGCACCGGTACAGTACCTGATTCTGTGCGAGCTAACCCGCTCACCGAACGCTACAAACTATTCTTTTGCAATCGCACAGGCAATCGCCAAAAGACTCAACGTGACAATCACGATTCAGCAAATTGGTGTTTCGCTTAGACGATTGCGTAATCGACGTTTCGTTTCGAGTAAGAGTCACCTGCCATCCAAAAATAAAAAAATGGTCGCCATGTACACGATCGAGCCTGACGGTCGCAAAGCACTTCACTGCGCCGCGATGTACTACAAGGCCCTCGCTGATGCGGCCCCCACTATCTGATAAATCTGTTTTACCAGAAAGCCCGCCTTATCGGCGGGCTTTTGCGAAGCCTGAGAAAATCCTATAAAAAATGCGCCCGTTACCGGGCGCGCCTATACGCATGCGCATGCTGTTTCGTGAAATTCTGTAACTTCCACTGCCCTTTTGGGGTTATGCGGAAGCGCATGCCGCGTCGCGCGACCCTTCCAATTGGAGAGCCGCCCTCCGTCTCAATAAGGCCTGCTTCTTTGAGGCGCGACACGTGCACATGTAGGTCGTAACTGAAACGTCGCGCATCATACTGCTCAAGTTTCGGAAACGTCCACCACGCAGAGTCGCTCAAAGCCGAAAGAATATCGGTATCGATATGCGGATATCTCACCAAGTAATACACTGCCCTGCATAGATCAATGATGGTTTCTGCGCCCGCAACAACTACCAATATGGCGCATATGTTAATTCCCAACACCCATGCTGCCGACACGATCCCGATGTTTTCCATTTTCCAATCCCTATGTGACTGCCGTCAAGAATATACAACACTTTGCATTTGTTTCAACTAGCTAGACAAAGAGCGCGCGACATTCGCCGCGCGCTCGCAAAACTTTAAGTCCTTTACTGCCTGCGTCGCAGAACAGTTGCTATGCGGACAACCAGCCCCACTACAGCACCAACACACGCGCCCACGAGCAAACCCCAGCCGATAGTTTCCGCAAAACCCGGCTCTGAGAGTGGGTTCGGTATAAAACCGGCGGAGGCACCAATTCCAAAAACGAGCATGCCGAGCAGTACAAGCACTACGATCACTGGCTCTCGCGGCGCAGAATTCAGACTGGGAGCGACTCCAGAGCCCGACGCGCGCGCGAGTAAGGTGTTTAGGTCTGCACGCGCAGTACTGTCTGCGCTATGGTACATGTAGTGCACCAAGCCTCGGATAACGGCGCGCGCTGCTTCATGCCCCTGTTCCTCACAAGCCGCTCGGACAAACGGCATGATCTGGAACAATTCCTCATCTCCTAGATCATGCCCACAACTCTCCACTATGCCGGCAATAAATTTCTGAGCCTCAGCGGCAGAAGCAACCGCGGCCATTCGTCCAAGCACCAGCGCTTTGGTGTCGCGCGAAAGATCCGCTTCTTCAGAGAGGCGAACCCCTTGTTCGAAATTGATTCGCGCTGCGAGCCATTCAACAAGATGTGTGGTGAGTCGGTATTCGCTGAGTGTGTCATGGAATGTAGCGTCGTCGTCACCTGGGGACAACACTTCACGCAGAACGCCTTCAACATTTTCTGCATCCATCAGAAGCTGAATTCTTTCTGGCACCCGCAGGTCGATACTGTGTATCATGCAACTCTCCTTTTCGGACCATGTGGTCTAGAAGAGTTATGTCACAAAGTAGTTGCTCGAACAAGCCCATTGCGGCTGTACACATGTACAAACGTGAACAGCATCAGTGCATCTGCCCACTCCGACCGAGGACCTCGTTGATCTCTTGCAGTAATTTTGTACGCACAGACGAATCTCCTGTTATCGAATCTATACCCGTCTGCTCCCAACGATTTAGTAAATCTCGTACTTCTGGCCTATTGAGATCGTTGTGTATCGTGGATCCTTCACAATGCGCCTTAATATCTGCGTATGTAAACGGCCGCGTGCCCAGTGATTCTTTTTTTACGCTTGGGGCATTCTCTATTCCTTTTTTCCCAAATACCATGGCGTTATAGTAGCATGCTAAAAAACAAGCGCGCTCGGAAATACAATTAGCAGTACGCCCAAAAGCAAAAGCGCGATCCCGCCCACAAGTGCAGACAAGTTCGCATACTTCGCCCCGTGCGCATGTAGCTTCCCAAAACCCCACAGTGCAAGACCAAATACGATAAAATCATCGAGCATATAAAACAGCGTGTACACGGCAAGGTATCCCTGCCGAACAAGAAACTCAGGCGCATTCAATTCAAGCAACTTTGTGTATGCCTGCGGAATACCGAGCGAACACGCGAATTCGATAATGTTAACCGAAAACGCGATGCCAATAATCGCTAGTGCGACGATAAACGTCAGCGGCTTATCAGCGACCCGCTGCATGCGCGACACTAAATTTGAATGCTGTGCTTCAGGAGTAATATCACACACGAGCGCCGATAGCTTCCTTCGTTTCCACCAACGCCACAGAAAAAATGATCCGCCGCAAAGCGCGATGATTCCCACCAACGGAGTGACAACCGCATCAAGCGCGACAAAGTCCCACGTTGTGTACCATACATTAAGAATGAGGTTATACATCAAAGCCTCCGCAACAATAAACAAACCCGCAACCTGCCACATGCGCCGCCGATCGCCTACCTGCGAAAGGATGACAAGAAACGTTATCAACACCCACATGGCGCATGGATTGAATCCATCAATAAAACCTAAAAGCGCCGATACAGATATGAGCGAGAGGCCTTCAACATTAATAGAGCCTAAAATGGGTACTGACACGGTGCCTGTGCTTGCCCCGGGAATACACACGTTTCCGTCGCTCGTTTCGCCTGCCTCGCACGCGGGGGCAATCGCCGTTGATACATGTAGAGCACCTTCGCGAATGAGCGATTCGAGTTCTGTTGGCTCTTGCTCAGAAATCAATTCCGCAATGATCACGCCTGTGGTTTCTGCGCTATCAAAACCCTGGAGTACCGTCGTGCCAACTACTGTCACCGGAGTCACTTTTGGCAAATGCGCCGCCCCCACAAGTTGCTCAAAAAGCGTTCGCGCTTCTGTATCACGTACCACGTCGTACGACTCAACAACGAGTCCCGACTGAGCCCGCGCAAGCTCTTCAAGAAACGCTTTTTCTGCCTGGCAATGCACGCAATCTTCGCGCTCAAAAAAGTACACGTCGGGGGTTTGCGCTCCGGCCGCAAGAGGCATGCATATAAGAAAGAGCACCCAGGCCGCGCAAAGCATCTGGGAAATAGGCTCTCGAATTGGTAGCGGCAGTGTAAACATCGTGCCGATCATACCAGTGAAATGGGGTTTGGTCACTTGCCGCGGGACACTCTTATTCCTGTGCGTTCATGTGGTGTTTATGTTTCCTATCGTATGATAGAAACATGCGCGCATGGGCATGGATAATTATTGTAGCAATTGCCCTCACGCTCTTGGCATGGGGTGGCTACCGTATGTACCGCTTCGTCGTAGAAACACCGCCAGGGTTTCTGTTGGCAGTCGCAACAAAAACATCTCAGCCGCCTCCCCTGCCACTCAGTGAAGATTTACCACTCAAGGTCCCTGAAGGTTTTGCGATTAGCATTTTTTCGCGCGACGTGCCTGGTGCGCGTGTCATGATTCGCGACCCCAAAGGTGCTTTACTTGTTTCGTTGACTAAACATGGGAGCGTTGTTGCGCTTCAAGACCTCGATGCCGACGGCATCGCAGAAAGCAAAGTGACTGTTCTTAATGCCTTGAAACAACCTCACGGGCTCGCGATGATCTGTGACACAACGGGAAACGCGAGCGCAGACCAAGACAGCTGTCGCCTCTTTGTCGCCGAAGCGAACGCGCTGCGCTCGTATCGCTATGACGCAGACACCGTTTCCGTGTATGACATGCGGTTACACGCGCAGCTTCCCAATGGTGGCGGTCACTACACGCGCACCTTGCTGCGTCACCCAGACGGAAAAACGTTGCTTATTTCCATCGGCTCCTCCTGTAATGTATGCGATGAAAAAGATCCGCAGCGCGCCACCGTGCAGGCATATGATCTTGAAAGTGAGTCGATGACAACCTTTGCGCGCGGCTTGCGCAACACGGTGTTTATGGCAACTGATCCGGTGGACGGTTCACTCTGGGGCACGGACAACGGGCGCGATCTTATCGGCGACGACATTCCTCCCGACGAGGTGAATATCATCGAGCGCGGAGGAAATTATGGGTGGCCGATTTGCTATGGCAACAAAGTCCATGACATTGATTACGATCGAAACCACTATGTACGCGACCCTTGTGAAGACACACGCGCGCCGCATATTGAGCTTCCAGCCCATGTGGCAGCACTTGGACTCTCATTTGTACCTGAAGAAGGTTGGCCCGACGGATGGGGCAACGATGTACTTGTTGCATACCATGGTTCATGGAACCGCTCAGAACCGAGTGGATACAAGATCGTACGTTTCAATCTCGATAGTGAACGAAACGTAACCACTGCACCAACCGACTTCCTTGCCGGATTTCTCTCTACCAACGATCCCGATGATGCAATCGGCCGACCCGTAGACATTCTTGCCGAACCCGGAGGTGTTGCGTTTGTATCTGACGACCGCGCAGGTGCAATTTACAAAATTACAAAAACGAGTGCTCACTGATTGTTGCTTTAGCTAAAAACTTCACTCCCAACTATCAAAATCTCCTGTTTGGAACATGATTTGACAATTCCATATTAATATAATGTAATCACCTCGGGATCGTTCGGAAGGACGACCTGAAACGGGTCTACGTGTGGTAAACCCCGCCGGAGCGATTCCGGCTATGCAAAGGAGAAAAGCGATGACGATTCGTTCGATCACGCCTCACCAGCAGAAGCAGTTCAAGCGTTTCGTGGACGACGCCACCGACAAGGCGCTCAAGGAGATCAATCCCGACAAGGACGGTCTCCAACGGCTCTTGGAGCGCGGCGGCGAGTTCCAGACGCACGTGCTCGCGGGCATTCGCCGGTTCACGGCGAAGACGCCGGACTACAGCCTCGCCCGTACCATCCTCGGCAAGGACTTCATCGCGCCGGAGGAAATCGCCAAGTCGCGCAAGCCAATCGTCTACACCGACGAGCAGCTCGCGCAGTTCGGCGACTCCGTGCCCGCGCAGGAAGTGCTGGAGTGGTGCCGCGACAACGGCTACATGCTCGTCGCCGGTCCCAACCGTCCGATGTCCCTTCTCAACGTTCGCGCCGTGAAGAAGGACCATTTCTACTCGAAGGACGGCGGCTGGTACGCGGAGAAGGCATTCGCCCAGAACGACAAGGTCGAGACCCGGTGGCTCATGCTCCGCAAAGAGCCGGTCCCCGAGTCCACCTCGAAGAACTGGAACGAACAGCGGGCGCTTCTCTCCGACGAGGAGATGGTGCCCAACGTCGCCGAGGTCGCCTGGTGTCTCACTTCGTACAAGGCGGTCAGGAACGTCTATCTGCTGCCGGGCATCTACGTCCGCACGTCGAGTCTGGACTCGGGCGGTAGCCGCGTCTACGTCGGTTACTTCGGCGCTCACGGGCTCATCGTCAGCCGCTGGTGGAATGTCGAGCGCAACTCCGACATGGGCTTGTCCTCCTCCCGGAGGCGACCCTTGAACGCTTGAGGGCTTGTCCCTCTTGATTCCTTGAGCCTCCGCGCAAATTTTTTGAGCGCGGGGGCTTTCTTTTAACCTGTTATTAATCTAACTACCTAATGAGAGTACGCTTGCAAATAACACCACAAAATAGTATCTTGTCGAGCGGAAGGAGAAACACATGGCCGAAATCAGTGGACTTATAGTTCTTGTGTTGGCTGTGGTTGTGGTGATATGGAACCCCTATCGTCGCGACAAAGAGGTCGATGAACGACTCGCTGCGCTGAAGCAGCAAACCGAAACCAAAAAATGGCTCGGCCTGCCGCTTGATCTCACAGACCTTGCGGCAAGACTTGCGTCACGAATGCGTTTCTAAAAACCCAGAGGAGACTACCATGCGTCTATCAAATGTGCTTTTGCGCATTTCATGGGAGCGCCCAACGGATGAGAGCGATGTCGCCCAGTTCATCGCGCGTACAACCGACCAACATGTGATTCCTGGTTTTGTTGGTGGCATAGAGCTCGCCGGCAACAATCAGGCAAATACTGCTGTAACGCTTTTCGTCAGACCTGACAAAAAAGCGCACCTGTCACCAGGTGCCTCATTTGTTGGTCTTTTTGATGCCGTAGTTGCGTCTGGCGTTGCCGACATTGTTTCGCCGGATGAAATTCATGCGTGGGTGTTTGTCGAAGGTGAAGTGGTCATGCGCGGCATGGCAGCCGTGGAAAGTTATAAAGTGGTGCGGAGCGACGAGCATCATGTCTTCTCCGACATGCCAGACTACGTCTTGATTCTGACATGGCTTCGGTTTTTGAGTGTGGAGGAAATCGAAGACCTGGAGACACAGATGGGAAACCCGTAAAAAAAAACCGGCGCTGCGATGCGGCGCCGGCTCTCATTATGAAATACGTGCACAAAAAAATGCTCCGGCTGGTGCGATACCAGCCGGAGCGTTTTGTCAGCGAGTTCTTGGAGTTCTTGCAAGGATCCGACGCATCTCATTGATGCGTTTCCGTGCAATGCCAATGTTTATTCTCGCAGCCCGAATTAGGCGACGCCCTTTGGCAACGAGCGCCCTGCGCTTACGCGGCTTTGGCATCGTCCTCATCGTCGTCACTGAGATCCGCCGTCGTGGCCGTCGAGCGCGGCGAAAGCCTCTTCGTGGTCTTGCCCTTGTTGATGTGATCACGAAGCAAGATGTAGAGGATCTGCCGAGCCGCGCCAGAGGAACCAGCAAGACGGACCACCTCCGGATCGTGAATCGGGAATTGGGCGATCTTCCGCCGCAGATCAGCGCCGACGAACAGCCGCTTCTCCGCGTCATCCTGCCAGAAGTCATAGTGATCTGACAGAAGTCGCGCGAGTACGAACAAGAACTGCCCTCGCATGTAGATCGCGCTCTCCTTGTACTGCACGCTCTTGATCCCCCAGCATGTGTCGATGAGATCGAAGAAGGTGCGGATATTTTCGCGAAGTGCCTGAATGCCGACTACGTCGACGAGTTTCTGCAAGCCGATGCCGATCTCCTCGACGTTGTTGCGGTGCGAGGACACCTTGTGGCCGTGCAAGTACGCGACCGTTTTCGCGAACGTGAGCGCGGTAGTGAGTTCGCCCTTGGTCATGCGCTGGTTCCATGACACGCGACCGCGCAATGGAAACACCTTGTCGTTTGTCGAGATACTATAGAGCATCAGGACCCCGGCGTTGCTCTCCCGCATGTTGCGCAGCAGGATGTTGGGTGAAAGCTTACTCCGCCAGTTGTTGAGCCTGTGGAAGCGCTCGCGCTCCCACTCCTTTGTCGTATTCAGATGGACGGTCGCACCGATGCGAACGTCAACACCCGGATTCGTGTTCACGAAGTGGATAATCGTCGAGATGCGCTGGACGCCGTCAATGATGTACGTCGGGTCTTTGAGGAAGAACGATCCATCACGGGTCGTGAACTCCTCTCCCCGCATGCCGAGATCAACATCAGGAAGGCGGGTACGCTTCTGCAACGCATCAAGGATGCGCCACTGCGCAGTGAGCGGCTGTGCCTCACGCTGATAGTCATCGCGAAGCAAGTGATGCAACGATCCCAGATCAAGAGCTCCACGCAGAACAACTCCGGCGGGGCTGTCTGTTGCATCGTCAAGCGCCGCATTGAACAGTTTGACAGGCTGGATGTTTGACATTTCCTATCCTTCGGTTTGGACTACTTTGTCAAGGAACACCCGGGTGTCCCCCAACGACTTTTTTTGCGTTGGCACCCGAGAAGACCCGCGAGACGCTAGTCTTGCGAGGCATGCTAAGATGTATAGCGACATTTGTCAAATCAGCTGTCAAGTGTTACACTCTTGGTGGAAAATGCCACCCGATGTGGTGCGTTTTGCCTTATAACGAACCAGTCATCATGGAGAGAGTGATGAGCACACACGCTAATCCTAAACATGCCACCCCCGTAGTACAGGTAATTTTGAGTGGAAAAGAAAGGATCGTACGGGACTTTGGCCCTGACAAAAACTTCAGAGCAGCGTTGGCACAAGTCTTACTCGAGTGCGGAATGTCCGGAACGTTTACCGCGATAGTCGAAGGCAGGATTAAGGGAGGACCCCACGCCAAAGGACTCCAACTAGGGTTGCCAAATACCCAACGAAGATCAGTCGAAATCCGCTGGCAGTCCGGCGGCAACGATGCCAGATACTCACTGCAGGTTGTGACACCGTATGGGATGGAGCCAGAAGCGTTTTATGCTGCCCTCGAAAAAAGGTTGGGCAAAATAAAAGACGCCTCTTCCACAGCCGAGAAGGCAGACCAAGGCGCGCACGATACCTCAGAACCGACGCCATTACAAAGCACGCTAACAGTTGTAGAGCCAACGCCTCTGACAAATGAGGCAATTACCCTGTTCTTCGAGGAGGCTGTTGCAAAAGCGACTAATGCAGGTGTGATCCCTCGTGAGGTCTGCATCGACATCCTCACGCGGCTGGATCGCATGAATTGTGAGGCCGACATTGTGGCACTCATCGCTGGTGGCGATCTCAAGCCGGGGAAAGTTGCATCTTTGCTGATCATTGGGGACAAATGGCTTAGACATGTAAGAACGGCACCAACGCTTGCAGTGGTGACACAGCCCGCCGAAACATCACCTGTCGGCAAAGAGGAAAAAGAGGCACCGTCGCTGCCACGCGACTTACTTTCGGAGGTCGTGCGACTTTCGCAGATTGTTGAAGGCGCCAAACAACACGGCCAAGCTTTGTCGGCTCTCAGAAAAGAAATCGCTGAACTCGAATCAGAAATTGAGCGTGCGCAGGCGCGCCTGAGTAGTGCGAGGTCAGAGTTTGCCACTCTACAAGCGGTGGTGACCGATCCCTCGACCGCACAAGCTGAAGAGACACTTGCATCTCTCCGAAAGATCCTCATTGGATGATGCAGAACGCACAGCGGCCCACTCGTGGGCCGCTGTTTTTTGTTACATGGAATACTTACTGCCTTGTGACTTTCCTAAACCGATGACCCTACGGGGAATCGCCTCACAACTTTTTTGCTACGCAAAAAGTCGCGAGCCCACCTCCCTCGCTTTGCTCGGTCCGGCCGTTCGATTTGCCTCCAAGGCATCATCGTTCGGTCTACGAAAATACTCCGGCAAGCCGGAGTATTTTCCTAAACCGATGACCCTACGGGGAATCGAACCCCGCTTTCGACCGTGAGAGGGTCGCGTCCTAGCCGATAGACGATAGGGCCTTAGGCAAACATCATAAAACAAAAACTGGCAAATTCAAACTACGACTTTTTGAGTAGCGCGAATCGTTTCCCTCCACCTTTCTCTTGCGGCAACGTGTCAAAAAACATGGTTTGGGGGCGGAAGAAAAACCGATGTGTGTGCGGCCACAAATGTTCATACACAACTCCGAGCTCTTCTGTTTCGCTATGCAGTACATCGCGCGCCACCAGGCGATAAATGCCGCCCTTGTAATGTCTGTAGATTTCTCCCGGTGCAGTACGCGCTTCGCGTTCACTACCGTAGAAGGGTTTTTCTTTTTCCATGATTAGTGTCGCGCAAGCCACTCACTATTTTGCCGCACGAGCAACTCCTTTGCCCGCAGCGGTTCCGCCATGAGTTCTTTCACCGCTTTTTCCATGCGCATACTTTGCGAGCCTTTTACTAAAATGATGTCTCCTCGCTCAATGCGGCGCGCAACTGTTTCCCCTGCTTTTTGCGAGTCTTGTGCAGAAAATTCGGTAATGCGCTCGGGATGTAGCCCGTGCGTGCGTGCGCTCTCGGCAATAACTTTTGCTTGTTCCCCTACGGTGACAAGCCAGTCAATTCCGTGTGCGCTTTCCGCGCCAATCCGCGCGTGCGCATCGTCACTAAATTTCCCCAACTCTTTCATGTCAGCCAAAAGGGCATACTTGCGCCCAGGACCTTGGATAGTCTTAAGTGTCGCCAGTGCGGAGACCATTGCGGCGGGAGATGAATTGTACGTATCATCGATGATCGTGCTTCCTTTCCTGCCTGCGACAATGCGCATCCGCCCTGGCGCAGGTTCATAGTGCAGTAACCCCTTCCCGATAGTTACCAAATCCATTTTAAGCGCAAGCCCAACTGCCGCTGCAGCAAGCGCCGGATACACCTGCGTGTGCCCCAAGGCCCCTTGTACCGCAACTGGCACCGAAGAGCCTCGATGATTGATGCGGAATCGCACGCCATGCGGTACCTGCCCTTCGTACATCGTTTCTACATGTGAGGCGTGGATTTCGTTGTGGGTGCCAAACCCGTATGAGTACACTTTGCCAGGAACTCCTTTGCGCATTTCATACGCACGCGCATCATCTCCATTGAGAACAACAGCACCCTTCGAAGTTGTTGCTTCCACCAACTTTCGCTTTTCGCGCGCAACCTCTTCTACGGAACCAAAAAATTCGATGTGCACCGGTACATCAGGAACACCTGTCACCACTGCAACTTGCGGCTGTATCCATCCCGCAATTGCTCCAATGTCCCCTGGGTGATCCGCCCCGACTTCAAGCACGAGTACGCTGGGATAGTGATTCTTGAATAGAATGAGCGTTGCCCCTTCCCAAAGCGACATGATCCAACTGAACGGGCTTCCCCACCCGCTTTCGCGCATGAGAATAGAAAGGGGGACACCAAATTCACTGTTCATGCTTTTCTTACTTTTTGCAACGTAAAACTGCTCCGCAAGTACGGCATGGATTGCGTCTTTCGCCGATGTTTTGCCAACGCTCCCTGTCACCCCCACAATCGTGGGCTTGTACTTTTTGAGCACAAGTTTTGCTTCAACCGTAATGAGGTACAAAATGATAGCGCGCGCGATCTTCTTCATGGTGTTCGGTCAGGAGGCACATCGTAATAGGTCAGCAAGAAATTTGCCAGTTCCGCAAATGGCCGCGCTAAAGATTGCGAAGCGTACTCAACCCCTTGCGGCTCAACAGTGTAGAGGAAAATTATAAACTTTGGATCACTTGCTGGAAAATAGCCAAAAAATGAGTGCAGATAGCGGTCAGTGTAATATCCGCCGCCAGGGCGCGCGATCTGAGCTGTGCCTGTTTTTGCCGCGATTTGGTAGTGATCGTTTTTAATTTCACCATGTAAGAGCGCCTCATCTACCACAGTGGTAAGCATGGTGGTCACGGTGTCTGCTGCTTCTTCTGAGATGACATGATCTACGCCTTCGCGCCACACGCGCTTGGTGATGCCGCTTTCATAGCGGATCGAGTCAACCACATGCGGCTCCGGTAATACTCCGTCATTGGCGAGCGCGGAGAGCGCGCGAGTGAGTGCAAGCGGCGTCGTTGCGAATCCTTGCCCAAACGACGCTGACGCATAATCAACATCACTTTTACTTTCAAGCGCGGAGAGTATGCCGGGAACTTCGTTTGGCAAGTCAATGCCTGTTTCCTCGCCGAGCTTAAACGCGCGCATGTACCGCGCGAACCGCTCATGCCCAAGTCTATCGACGATGAACGAGACACCTGTATTGAGTGATTGGCTCAGTACCTCTTGCATCGGTACTACTCCGCGCGCCTTGCCGTCGTAGTTTGAGATGCGCGCGCCACTCTTGATGACAAAGCCGCGGTCTTCGTACGTTGTTTTTGGAGTAATAACACCCGCATCAAGCCCAGCCGCCATGGTAAGCGCTTTTACTGTCGAGCCGAATTCATACACGCTTTCCACAAGTGGATTCGAGTATACTGCCGGATCAGATACCGTATTGTACTCGTTCGGGTCAAATGTAGGCAGTGCGGCCATTGCATAAATCGCGCCAGTTTTCGGATCCATGATAATTCCTCCTACGTGTTTTGGCCGATACACCTGATTAATTTCTTTGAGTGAATCTTCAAGGTGCTGCTCCACAACAGGTTCGATCGTGGTGACTAGGTCACCTTCTCCTTGCTCGGTTGCAAATGCTTGCACACTCGAAAATATCTCTGCGAAGAAATTGGAGTAATGCGAATTCGGTGATCGCTTCAAAACATCTTCCCAATACCGTTCGAGACCGTAGCGCCCGACACGTTCATCCCCGCGAAATCCCACAAAACCAAGTGTTTGCGCTGCAAGTTTCTGAGCAGGATAGAAGCGCCAATATTCGCGCACTATGACAACACCGGGAAGTCCAAGCGCTTGTATCGCAAATGCCTTATCTTCAGGAACTCGAGTTGCAATTTCTTCGTACGGGTCATCGCGTTTTGCGGTACTTGTTTCGTAGCGAGAGTATTCGATAGGAGTAACGGAATTCAGCGCGTCATATGTCGCGTGCGTATCGCCAAGTTGGCTTGGTTTTATCGCAATGCGATAACTGGCGCGCATCAGCGCCGCTTCCATATGTTTTCCATTTTTGTCAGTAAAGAAGATGCTTCCCCGGTCAGCTGCTTCGGTGCGCGGTGCCTCATATTGTGAACGTGCCTCTTCTCGAAACTCATCGCCATGAACAATTTGTACAAAGTAGAGACGGACACCAAGAAAGAGAGCGGCAAAAATCATGCCGCCCGCGATCACGCGAGTGCGAAGAACAAACCTAGATTTCATTGTGAGCCAGTGCGCCTGTTGCTCCGGCCACATGGCGCGTTGCAAATTGTTTTTCAATTGGCTCAGTGAGTGCGTACGCTACAGCGAGCTGTGCGTCAACTGATTGTGCAAGTTGCGCGTAATCTGCTTCAAGCTGCGCGACAGTTGTCTGGAGCTCAGTCGTGCGTGCATGCGCCTCCTTTCGGTCAACAACCGCAAATGTGGTAGCGGTAAGCAAATACACATATGCGCACGCAAGTATCAAAAGAAGCCCAAGAGTGGAGCGGAACATGAATGTTTCAAGCGGGTGCTCGTCCAAAAGCTTCACGCCAACGCGCTGCATTGAACGGTGATATGTTATTGAAAGATTTTGCATGGTGCTTAGTTGAATTGAAATACCCTGAGTTTCGCGCTGCGTGACCGTGGATTGTGCGCAATTTCTTTTGGTGAAGCAGTGATTGGCTTTTTTGTGAGCACATTTCCTTTTCCCTCTTTTGCCCATGCTTGGAATGTGTGTTTTACAATCCGATCCTCAAGGCTGTGGAAAGAAATAATTGCAACGCGTGTACCATGACCACTAATCTCTGGTGCGCTTTGAAGCGCTGCGTGCAGTGCGCCCAACTCGTCATTCACCGCGATGCGAAGTGCTTGAAATGTGCGCGTCGCCGGATGGATGCGCCCATACCGATACGCAGGAGGTACCGAACGGGCAATGATTGCTTGCAAGTCATGAGCGGTTTCAATCGGGGCGTGGTTTCGAGCCTCAAGCAGACCTCGTGCGATACGTCGTGCATATCTCTCCTCACCCCATCCGCGAATAACTTGGTAAAGGCTTTCTTCGCCCCATGTATTCACGATGGTATGAGCGGTGAGAGACGTGTCGCCCGTGTCGGCATACGTCATCAAAAGTGGCCCGTTCTCGCTTAGCGAGAAGCCACGCCCCGCTTGTAACTGAAATCCGCTCCACCCAAGATCAAAAAGCATTCCATCAACAAGCTTATCGGTACACGAACGCACTAGGTTCGTGATGTCTCGGAAATTGCCGTGTGCAAAACAGACACGTGGCGCACAATTTTGTACTCGTGCGCGTGCTCGTTCGATGGCTTTGCTGTCTGCGTCGATGCCGATAAGAAGTCCTTTCTTACTAAGCTTCGCCGCGATCGCTGCTGTATGCCCCGCTCCTCCGAGCGTTGCATCAACAACGACTGATTCGGGTTGAATCGCAAGCATCTCTACTGCTTCTTGTAAAAGAACGCTCACATGCCCCTCCCTGGGGTACGGTAGGCGACGCCCGTCTTCCGGTGCCGGCGTCGAGTTGCTGGAAGAAGTGGTGCGTCGCGTGCGCATGACGTATGCAAATCTTCCAGCAACTTGAAACCATCACCATTAAAGAACTCCTATCTCGCCCAACTTCTCCGCCATCACATCGGCCTGCTTCTCGATATGCTCTTTATATTTCTTCCACGCATCGGTGTCCCACACCTCAACGCGATCAGAGACGCCCGCAAACACGATCGTGCGCCCGAGTTTTGCAAATTCTTTGTGATGATCAGGAATCAGAATCCTTCCAGTCTTGTCCGCCTCGACCTCAACGGCTCCAGAAAGCAAGAAGCGATTGAACCCGCGCGTATCGGCGTGTGCGAACGAAAGGTTTTGGAGTCGGTCAGCGATCTTTTTCCACGCGGTCATCGGATAGATGAAAAGACAATTATCCAAGCCGCGAGTCACCACCATTTTCTTTCCCAATTCATTTTTAAAAGACTTGGGGAGCGTAACGCGCTTCTTTTCATCCAGAGTGTGTTCGTATTCGCCGATGAACATATGAAACTACTCGCAGGTTGAGAATGTTGGGTTTCCCATGTTTCCCACTTTCCCCCACTACCAGTAAAATTTAAACCACTTTTTACCACCTGCATAGCAATATTATCCACACAACATGAATCGGACATGAAAACAGACAAAGTCAACCGCTATGCGGTTTAAAAGACAGCAGTGGCCGTTATTTACAACGAGTACAGAACATCGCTCGATCGTGTGGCGCGCACTCAGTACACGCGAGAAAATGTGTTCGACATTCTCCTTGGGCGCAGTTGATGTAGCGCTCAGTCTGTTTGCCGCAAAAAGTACACGCGCCCACCACTTTTCTTTTGCCCCCGAAATCCATCGTGACGCGGGTATCAAACGTATAGAGCGTTCCCTCAAAGTCCTCACCAGGAAACTGTTGCATGTATGTATGGATCCCGTTTTCAAGTTGGTACACATCGGTAAATCCTTCTTTCAAAAGGTACGCTGACATTTTTTCGCACCGGACACCACCAGTGCATACCGTCACCACCGTTTTGTTTTTATACGGCGCGAGTTTCGGCATGACTTCCGGGAGGTCGCGCGATGCTTCCATCCCCGGATCAATCGAGTTTTTGAAATGTCCCGACGCATATTCGTAACTGTTACGCATGTCAACCACCGTAAACTGCTTCCCCGACCGATACCACTCACGGAGGGTTTGCGCAGGAATGTGCACTGCGGTGCGCACGCGCGGGTCAATGTCTTGTGGGAAATGGGTCCCGACGATCTCTTTTCGTACTTTTACTGAGAGCTTTCGGAAAGCTCGCTCCCCTTCGCTTGTTTTGATATTCATGTCGGCTAATCCGGGCAGCGTGTGTAGAAAATCCGAAAATTCTTGCGCTGCTTCCGACGAACTTTCGACGGTGCCGTTTATCCCTTCTTCTGCAACAATGATGCGCCCCAAAAGATCTAGTTTTTCGGCGTACACGCGCACTTTCTCGGCGAGCGTCTTAGGGTCAACTATGGTGATGTATTTATAAAACAAAAGAATCATAGTGGTGGACCCGAGGGAGATCGAATCCCTGACCTCTGCAATGCGAATGCAGCGCTCTACCAGCTGAGCTACGGGCCCGTCCGCCCACTGTACAACAACTTTTATTGTAAACGAAGACCCCGGGCGCGTAAGCGCCCGGGGCATTTTTTGTGGCTTCAGGCGTCAGCGACTCTACGCCGCAATGGCGTCGTCACCAGGATCCTTGAAGCCAGAAACCGGAATCACCGCCGTGACGAGCGGCAGATCGCTCCCCGGCGCCGTCCTGAAGTAGAAGAAGGCGCTGTCGACCACGAGGGCGGGAGCGGGCGTACTCTCGAATCCACCGGCAGCGGATGCGACCTTGTCGGCCGCACCAAACCGGTTCATCTTGAGCGAAAGCGCCGTGAGCGCCTCCTTGATCTCAAGCGACCCGAGGTTCATCCCGAGAAGCGCCGTGAGCTTGCACCCTCCCGTGTAGTCGACACAGGGTAGGTGGATGCCGGAGTAATTCCGGCTCTGCTTCGCCTCCTGCGTCATCTCGACGAGAGCGCGAGCGGCATCAATGAGCCCGATGCCGCCGACAGGCTCATACTCCTCGGGCAGCGGGCACACGTAGACGTGGGACCCATCCTTCGTCGCGATGCGAGCGAAAGGATGACCGTCGAGGTCTTCGAAGACCTCGACCTGCTCGCCCTCGAGGACGAACCCCGGAACACGCTCCCCCATTGAGGGGATGTCGAGCTCAGCCGCCCTGCCGGCCTGGCTCCAGAACATCGTCGCGCTCTGGACCGCGGCCATATACAGGCCGGGACCCTGGTTCTGAAGCGCGAGGTCGACGCCATGCTGCTTGAGCCAGTCGTTGACGGGGCCGACGCCTTCGTCGGCGATCGCGGCCAGGTTCGGGACTTCGGCGCCCCAGTACTGGGCGATCGCCTCGACAATTTCGTCGTTCCCGCTCCACTGGTTCTCGGCAGTATCGCCGACCGCCAGATTCTGGCCAGCCTTCAACATAGCGGCGATCGTGCCGCCGTCGAAGATGCCCATCGCCGGGTCATTGTTCCGATCGTAGTACGGATCGTCCTCCACGGTGGGAACGGGAACAACCGGCGGCGCGGACTCGGAACTGCCGCCGAACAGATCCTTAAAGAAACCCATGAGGTTTCTCCTCTTTTAGTTGATCATATGATTCTGCGCAGATCAGCCTGCACAGACCGTCGAATATATTGACATTTTATACTTATTATGTCAATACCCTCATCGCGCTGCAAGTTCGAGTATGTGTTTCGAAAAATCATCAGTTTTCAACCCCACTGCATCCATAGATGCATACAAAGGGGTCCCCGGATACAGTGCAGGCAAAGCGTTTACCTCGAGTAAATAAATCTGTTTTGGCGTGACAATAAAGTCGGCACGTGAGTAGTGCGAAAGCCCCAGCGCTTCGTGGGCGCGCCGCGCGATTGACTCAACCTCTTTTTTGCGTTCAAGCGGCAAACTTGGCGCGGGTGCAAGTGCCTTAAACGACATGTCGCGATAGGCATTTGTGGTGAGGAACGTCTCGCCGCGAGGCAGTACTATTTCTGTCGCAGGAAATGCGTACAACGGTTCGTCGCGAAAATTCTCCACGACACCCACGCTCACCTCTTTGCCGTGAATAAATTCTTCGACAATTACTGTTTCAAACCAGGCAAGCATTCGCTCGAGCGCATCTGCCAACTCAAGCACTGAGTGCGCAACGCGGACGCCCTGTGATGCTCCCTCTGAAACTGGTTTCAGTACGTACGGCGGGCCGATTCGTTCAAATGTCGCCCGCGCCAAATCAGCGGGAGACGCTTCGAGATTGGAATACAAAACAACTGAGTGAGGGAGCCGAATCCCCGCTTCGCGCAACACATCGTGCGATCGAGGTTTATTGAGTGTAAGCGCTGCAGACAGTGCATCTGACCCGGTAAATCGCACCTGCGCATTTTTTAGGATCTTTTGCACTGTGCCATCCTCACCCATGCCTCCATGAAGCGCATTAATTACGACATCAGCCTGCCGCACTGTCCTAATGGGATCTGTTGGGACACCTCGCATATGCCACAATCCTTGTTTGTCTATAAAAATATCCTGCACTGCAAAATCATCTTCAGGAAGCGACTGAAGAAACGTATTCCCTGTTTTGAGCGAGAGATCATACTCGCTGCTGTTGCCGCCACGCAACACGCCGACTACGGTGCGAGCCATGGCACAAGTATAGCGTATAAAAAGAAGCGACGGCTGCCCCAGGGGGACAGCCGCTTCTTTACTCTCATTCATTCGCGATTAAAGCGATTAATTGGCTTATCCCACACCAATCCGCTCCATCATCTCGTGTCACCAGAAGTGCCCACGTATCCACTTCGTCTGGATAAACACACTCAAAAGCCTTCCTTACACCCTTGACCCGCTGCTCCACACTTGCTCCGAACCCCTCCTTAAAATGGGCCTTTGGAGGGAAGACGTAGAGCCGCTTGTTGAAGTCTCCACCATAGGAAGCGATTTCACGAAGGATGTGGCCCCTGCTGCTCCCATCGTAGACTCCAACCACGCATAGAGTAATTCTTTCCGCCATTGCTGCCTCCATCATGATATGGGTCTTCACGCGCCTTTCTGTCGTATACTCCCGTTCCGTTTTCCTGTCAATCGATTGCGCCTGCGTATGTCATGGAATCGTTGCGCGAAGCGATGCGCTTCTGCGTTTGCGTGTAATATCTCTTTTTGGTGTGACGCGCGAAACGCGCGATCGCCAATAACATCGCGTGGTCGATGCCGCTCGTCTTTTACCACCGCAACTGCGGGAATATCAATGCCGACACTGCTCATCACCCGTTTTATTGCATGGAGTTGCCCTTTGCCACCGTCTACCACCACCAGGCGAGGCATCGGCCACTCCTGGTGAGTAAGCCTTCGCTCAAACACCTGTGCGAGCGCCTTGGTGTCGTTATTTCCGACACCGCGAACCTTAAACATACGGTAGTCACTTTTTTTGATTTCCCCATCCTCGAGTACTGTCATTACCCCGACAGTCTCCATTCCTGCCGTATGCGCAATGTCATAACTTTCGATGCGAATTCCTCTCGTGTCGCCCCCGCGCGACGAAAATGCATCACCCCGAATCAAGGCGACATCGTGGATGTGGGTGAGCGCATGAACCTGGCGGCTTCTGCACGCTGCCTCTTCAAAGCGCTCTTGTTTTGCATATACTTTCATTTCTTTTTCAAGTTGTCGCACGAGCGTCTTTTTGCGCCCCGAGAACAAGGTGACTATATTTTTTATCATTACTGCATACTCTTCTGTTGTCGTTGCGCCTTCGCACACTCCCGGACACAACCCAAGCTGTCTATTGAAACATGGCTTGCCAGATTCAGGTGTGCACATGTCACGATACGGAAATATTTTGCGCACAAGCTTCAGCGCCTCTTTGAGTGACCCGCCTTGCGGGAAAGGCCCGAACAGATGTTTGATGTCTTTATCATTCCATTGTTGAAACAATTCCCGCCCCCGCAGCACCAAAACCCGCGGGTATTGTTCTTTTGTGATAACGAGATAGTTGTAACTCTTGTTGTCTTTTTCAAGGATATTAAACGGCGGCTGATGTTTTTTTATTAAATTTGCTTCAAGGATAAGCGCTTCAAGCACTGAATCGGTCGCGTTCCACGTGAGCGTAGTTGCTGACTCGATCATGCCCCTGATTCGCTCGCCGCGTGCCTGTATAAGATCATGTGTGAAATAACTTTTTGTTCGGTCTTTGAGCGACGTCGCCTTGCCAACATACAAAAGTTCTTCGCCTTTCCAAAAAAGATACACTCCAGGCGAATCTGGCAGCTCATACCGTATAAGTTCATTTTTCTGCATAAAAAGTATTGTGCCGGCTTTGGGAAGCCGGCACAAGTCGACGTTCAGTGGAGCGTTTGCATTCGCCGCGAGAGCAGTTTCTCACAGTGGAGCAGACGCTGTGCCTCCACGTAGTCTGGCAACACGCCTTCCTCGTAAAAGACATCGAGATCCTGGTGGATCCGAGGCTGCGCGCCTTTGCGCCATCTCGAACACCCAGTCGAATGCTCATACGCCCGATTGAATATCTCGGGCGCCGACGCCGTATCATACGCTACATACAACACGGCAATAGGTGACGTCGACGCCCTCAGCGCCGACGGATGCTTGCGACGCAGTCTCATACTAGCCTCATCTGTTTTCCCCAGCTGCCCTAATTCTATAGGATAAAACATGAAAAAGGCAAGAAGTTTTCGCGTGAAGGCCGCAACTACTCCGCTGCTGCCAACGCAGGGATTTTTTGCCCTTCTTCCCGAAGCATGACATATGTTGCGAGCACAAAACACGGTAGCGCACTCCCGTTATGGTAGTCGGCAAGCGTTTGCGCTACCATGCGCCTCGTGCGCACACTTAACGGCCCGCTCATATGCCGCTGGCACAAAAGAAACAGCGCCCCGAGATCGGCAACACCAAAATGTATTTCAAGGTACAGTAACACGTCCTTCCGCGCATAAAAGCGCCCAGCGTAATATTCGCTGGTTTTGCGTTCTCGTCCGCGACTTGTGTGCAAAGTCGGTACATGCGGCCGCCCTTTCCACCGCTCTATCGAAGCATTGATCACCTCGACTCGCTCACAAATTTCCGCCAGAGACAGCCTGTGGTTTTCACCCATCACTTCTTCCTCCGCGTGACACTCTAGACTCTGACTGTACCAAGCGTTACAAAGCCGGCAACTATTGCGTGGGGACAGAGGTATACGCCATAACAATGCGCTGCCCGTCCCTGAGTTCAACTTCTTTCGCGGATGAGACTTTCTTTCCATCAACGTCAATCGCAAGTGAATACCCACTCCGTTCTATCGGCATGTGCTGAATGGTGAACAAATCTTCAAGAGTAAACTTTTTGTCGCTGCGAGTTGCCTCTACGTGTAGTTTCCCCGTTGTGTCGTGTGTGTGCACTTCCGCCATGCATGAAGGAGTAATGCCGATATTCGCCGGAACTGTCTCTTCTACTCCATCAACAAGCACAAATAATTCTTGGTGTATATGAAGCGAGAGATTTTCGTGCCCATTTGAGAGGCATGCGATCGGCGTGCTTTCCCAGTACGAAACAGGTTTTTGCGCTGCGTTAAATTGGCCCCACGCAAAAAGTCCAATGATTACGAAAAGAATAATTCCGACAATCGTGTATATTCGCATAGGTGGACGTTACTTCTTTTTAAGTGCACGTGCAAGATAAGTGGCAGTAAACGATCCTTTGGCGCGGGCAACATCTTCTGGTGTTCCTTTCGCGACAATTGAGCCACCACCAACACCGCCTTCAGGTCCCATGTCGATGATGTAGTCGGCGCATTTAATCAGGTCAAGGTTGTGTTCGATAACCACCACCGTATTACCGCGGTCAACCAATTTTTGAAGTATTTCGATCAGTTTACGAACGTCCTCATAGTGAAGCCCGACGGTTGGCTCATCCAAAAGATACATCGTCTTTGTTGTGTGCGGTCGGTACAATTCGGAAGCAATTTTGACTCGTTGGGCCTCACCGCCAGAAAGCGTCGTCGCGCTTTGTCCAAGCTCAAGGTATCCAAGTCCCACATCGGCAAGTGTTTGCAGACGATCTGAAATCGCAGGAATATCTTCAAAAAACGCGAGTGCTTCTTCGATGGTCATCGAGAGGACATCGTGAATGCTTTTCTTTTTATACTTTACTTCGAGCGTTTCTTTCATAAAACGCTTTCCGTTGCACACATCGCAGGTCACATAGACTGTGGGCAAAAAGTGCATTTCAACCGCGATGAGGCCATTGCCTTCACACGACTCACACCTCCCGCCTTTTACGTTAAAACTGAAGCGTCCAGGAGACCAACCTCGCGCGCGCGCTTCTTCGGTCATTGCAAACATATCGCGAATGTGGGTAAACGCGCCCGTGTACGTTGCTGGATTCGAGCGGGGCGTGCGGCCAATGGGCGACTGATCTATCAAAATTGTGCGGCCAAGATACTCCGTACCCTCAAATGTGCCTACATTGTACACTTTTGCGGTTCGGTAACGCCGATCAAGTTTCGCACGCAAATTGCGATCAAGAATTTCGTATAAAAACGTGGACTTGCCTGAGCCGGAAACACCCGTCACACAGACGAGTTTCCCCAACGGGACATCAACTGAGAGATTCTTTATATTGAATTTATTTGCACCGCGGATTTTGATTTTCCCTTTGTCTGTCGTGCGTCGTTTTTCGGGCAACTCTATACTTTTTTCGCCGCGCAGATACGCCAGTGTCTCCGATCCTGATTCGTTCTTTTTTGCAGTCAGAAGTTTCTCGAGCCACCCAGAAACCACAATCGTACCGCCATGCACGCCGGCACCGGGTCCGATGTCGACGATGTAATCCGCTGCATAAATAGTGTCTTCGTCATGCTCAACAACAATTACGGTGTTGCCGAGATCGCGCAAATTCTTAAGTGTCGTGATCAGGCGATCATTATCGCGCTGATGGAGTCCGATAGTTGGCTCATCTAAAACATACAATGCGCCCACAAGACCAGAACCAAGTTGCGACGCGAGTCGAATGCGCTGTGCTTCTCCTCCTGAAAGCGTATTCGCGCGCCGATCAAGGGTAAGATACTCGATCCCGACATCAAGCATAAACGTAAGGCGATTGGTTATCTCCTTAACAACCGCGTGTGAAATTTCCTGCTCCTTCTTCGTTAACTTCAACTTCTTGAAAAAATTACTCGCTTCTTCGATTGACATCGAGCTTACTGCCACGATGTTTTTGCCTTCAGTAGGGCCCCCGCCGAGAAAAACATTAAGCGCCTCGGGGCGAAGTCGCGCCCCGCCGCATGCTTCACACGGCTCGTCACCGTACAAGAATTTGGTCCCGATGCCGTTACACACAGGACAGGCGCCATACGGAGAATTGAATGAGAAAAGTCGCGGCTCAACTTCAGGAAAAGAGAAGCCGTCATGTGGGCACATGAATTTGCTCGATACAGTTTTTGCGCCACCGTCAGGACCGATAATTCTAACAAGCCCATCCGATTCATGAAGTGCCCGCTCGATCGCTTCGCTCGCGCGTTCGTGTGAGTTTTTTGGATCATCGCTAAACTCGGTCAGAAATATTTCGTCGACCACGATATCGATCGTGTGCTTTTTTTGTTTCTCAAGAACAACGCGCTCGCGGAGTGACTTGCGCTCTCCATCAACATAGGCGGCCTCATACCCTTTCCCAAGCATGTCGTACAAGAGCTGATAGTATTCTCCCTTGCGTCCGACAACCACTGGAGAGACAATCGCAATTTTTGCATCTGAAATTGCCACATCCATTACTTTTTTCGTTCCTGTCTTGCGCGCCTCTTTTACAATCTCGAGTACCGAGCCAAGAATTTCTTCGTTCGACATCTTGCGCACTTCATGCCCACAGGCAAGACAATGTGGTTTGCCTACACGGGCGTACAAAACACGGAGATAATCATAGATTTCGGTGATAGTGGCAACGGTTGAGCGTGGGTTGTTCGAACGGCTCTTCTGATCAATCGAAATTGCTGGGGAGAGCCCGCTGATCTCGTCGACATCAGGTTTTTGCATCTTATTCAAAAACTGTCGCGCGTACGCTGAAAGTGACTCGACATACTTGCGCTGCCCTTCCGCAAAGATCGTATCGAAGGCGAGCGACGATTTGCCCGAGCCGGAGAGGCCTGTAAAGACAACTAATTTATTACGCGGCATCTCTACCGACACATTTTTCAGATTGTGCGT
This sequence comes from bacterium, assembly GCA_038128225.1. GTDB lineage: Bacteria > Patescibacteriota > Minisyncoccia > Phycocordibacterales > UBA2100 > JAYPJF01. The sequence continues at coordinate 99,608 of JAYPJF010000002.1, read as the reverse complement.
GCGCGCGCCTTTTACAACAATCACGTCTTCCATAGAAACGAACCCCCGTATGTTCCTGTGGGGGTACCTGTGCACTATAGCACACAGAAGACCGCGGCCGAAGCCGCGGTCTGGAGACGCTTACTCATCGTCGTCTTGAGTATCCTGAGATCCCATGAGGTAGATTTTGGCGGCGTCGGGAAGTATCATCCAGACAAGTGCCACCAAAAGCCACATCAGGTAGAGTGACAGCAGTGCTGTACAAAGACTGTCGGCGAAAAGCGGTAACTCGGGAAAGGCGCCTCCTCCTTTCACTACAAAAAAGAGCGCGATCGAAAATGTAACGATGATCCCAGGCACATCCGTGTGGACCATCCAGCAATACCGACCTGCGCGCCGCGCGGCCTCCGACAGATAGTCGAACAGATTGGCGTTCATTCCCGTTCTCCCTATTCACACGCCTTCCTCTCTTTTACTTTTTAATGCGCGGCAAGTCAACGGCGCGCGCATGTGGGGATAACTCAAAATGTGCCTAGTATAGTGCATTTGTGGAACATGTGTTTACACTTTCACACTTGGCACTCATTCTTTTCCTCGCCTTTGTTGGTGGGCTATTCCTCCAGCGACTCCGCCAGCCAACGCTGGTCGGATACATCGTTGTCGGTATGCTTATTGGGCCCGGACTTTTAGGCCTTCAAGGAAACGACCCGCTGGTCCACGAGCTCGCAGAGCTCGCCGTGATCTTGTTGATGTTCATGCTCGGTCTCGAACTTGATATCAAGCAGTTTAGGCGCTCTATGCGCCCGGCACTAATCATCACTGGACTCCAAATCAGTATTGGCCTCATGTTTATGTTGGGGTTTAGCTCGCTACTGGGGTGGAGTTGGCAATTGGGCATTCTATTGGGCTTTGTTGTTTCTCTTTCGTCCACAGCAGTTGCGATGAGTATGCTGTGGGAGCTCCGCGCGAGCCAATCTTCTGCCGGTAGACTTGCTACGGCAATCTTAATCGCGCAAGATCTTGCAGTAATTCCGATGCTCCTAATTGTCGCAACGCTTGGAGGCGATAGTGTCACCTTTGAAGATAGTCTGCGCATTATTTTTGCAATTGTTGTCATCGTAGGAAGCATCGTTGCCATCGGCTACATACAAAAACATCCGGGACTGCTTACCCGTGCAGAACGCGTTCTCGGTATAGGCCACGCACAGCCGGTGGTCGCCGGCATGGCACTTTGTTTCGGCGCCGCGGCGGTAAGTGGTGCTGTTGGACTCTCCGCTGCATACGGTGCGTTTTCAATGGGACTCCTCTTAGGAAACGTGGGCACGCTCGGTGTTGCCTATCGAAACGCCATCCACTCTATTCACGATCTGCTGATCATGGTGTTCTTTCTCTCGATTGGCTTGATGCTCAACCCCTCATTCATACTCGAAAACATACTCACAATTTCCGCCATACTCGGTATCGTGCTTATTATGAAAACATTGTGTAACACGATCATTCTCCGTGCGCTTCACATACCTTTCAAATCCGCTTTGATATTGAGCGCCGTGTTGGGACAAATTGGAGAGTTTTCGTTTGTGCTAATTACCCTAGGTGCAGCTAATGGCTTTATCAAGAACACTGATTACCAAATTGCACTCTCCGTAATCGCGTTATCGCTCGCTTTTTCTCCACTCTGGCTTGCGCTGGTGCGTCGGCATGTGACGCAGGCGTTTTGAAACCCTTTGCCAAGAATCGCTGTATATAGTAACGTCACACATGGTGCCATAATGAGAAAGGAACTAAATTGTGACCGAAACACAGGCCGCGCCGCGAAAGATCGTGCTCGGTGATCAATGGCCTGCTGGCGGAGGGCTGCTTCGCGCGAAAGCGGTGAGGAGCGCGTTCCCGTCAGCAGACGTGATGTACCTTGCACAAGATGCCGATACTCCATGGATCAGCACGGGACTCAGTGAGCCTCGTGTTATCAACAAGTGGACTGACTACTGGTCTCTGGGATGTCGCATTCCCTGGACCTTATATGCTCCTGGACATCAGTTGCCAAACATTGCCGGAACCTTCAAGAGCCCGAGAGAACTCGCATATCTCAGTGGTCCTCCTACAGAAGCGACCATCAAAGCCTGCTACGATGATTCAACAATCGTGGGTCCACTAGTTCAAAGCATCCACGATATGGAGTGCTCATGGGCGATGCGTGTTGCTGAGACATGCGGAGTTACTCCCCACGTTAAACCGTCAGACATGCCGAAAGCCCGAAGTGTACGAGAAATGCTCCATTCAAACGCAGGCGTCGACCGGGGTCTTATCGAGTTTTTCCGCGAGAGTCCCCCCGTTTTGTTTCGTGACCTCCGTACCGCTAGAAACGGGTTCTGGAGGATTGACGAAGACTATAAGAGACACCCGTACCATGGTGAGACCATCTCGAAACGGGACGTTCTTGTGCCACGAGGAATGTTTCTCTTGCTTGAGTACAATGCACGAGGCTATCATGTCGCGTGCACTATGCTTGGATACACTGCTCAGTCTCTTGAGTTGAGGGATCGGTACTTGCCGCGTATGAAAGTGCATGTACTGCAAGTCGAGTTCGATTGGCGAGTCGCCGTGAATCCTATCCGAGCGATGATCCGTGCATATGATGAGCGCAAACGGCGACGCGGTGAACAGCCGCCTGATATTTCGCACGCTGTTGTAGACTCAATCGCACGATACTGGAACAGTCGGCCCACTGATGTTTCATACGCAATCCTTGGTGGCGAACTGCGTCCGCGGTTCACTCATCACGAGCTGTAATTCGAGAGGCGCTTCGGCGCCTCTCTTGCTTTTTATGTAACAGTTAGGCAGACTGCGTTTATGAGAGACAGTCCCGACGATGTCGACATAATGGCAATCGGCCCCCATCCTGACGATGTCGAGTTTGGTTGTGGTGGCCTACTCGCACTCGCGCACAAACTCGAATACACGACGTGCATTATCGACGTAACAAAAGGAGAACTTTCTACAAACGGAACCGTAGACGAACGCCAGACAGAGGCAGCGCGTGCAGCGGAAATCCTTGGCGTATCGGTCCGAGAAAACTTGGGCCTCCCTAACAATTTTCTTTTTAACTCGAGAGAAACACAAGATGTTTTCATACGAACAATAAGAAAACACAAACCGCGGATGATATTGATCCCCCATGAATTTGATCGACATCCAGATCATGAGAACACACCCAAGTTGGTGCGAGAAGCAGTTTTTACTGCTGGGTTGCGCAAGTATGAAACCGGGCAGGAGCGCCACCGCCCTACCCATATTCTCTATTATGAAATGTGGCAGGAATTTGAGCCCTCCTTTATTCTTGATATTTCTGACGTGTGGGAAACAAAAATGAAAGCATTGCTTGCACACGAATCACAATTCAGCACTCGCCCAGATACGGTGCAAACAGTAGACACAAGCGATTCAGTAAAAAAAATGTGGGAGGCGCGCGCGCGTCGAAACGGTTTTCTAATTAATCGGACGTTTGGGGAAGCGTACCGTTCAGTATATTCACCAATCGGTTTGGCGGATCCTTTCCAATTTCTCCCTAATCTTTTTTAAGCGTACGTTGATACAATGAGAGATATTGTGCGGTAATTATCTCTTCATCAAATTTCCGCGCATGTTCCCATGCCGCGTCGCTCATGCGCTGATACTCATGTGGAGAAGCTGAGAGGATTCGTTCTACAGTAGCAGCGTACACTGATGCAGGCGCGCAAGGATCAACCAAGTAACCTGTTTCTTCATGGCGCACAACCTCATCGATCCCTCCTACCCGTGACGCAACAACAGGCGTACCGGTCGCGTGTGCTTCAAGTGCTACGAGGGAGAAACTTTCATAAGTTGACGGCAAAATAAGCGCTCGGCTGCGCGCAAAACTTTTTGCAAGTTCGCGCTCAGAAAGGACCCCAGAAAAACTTACATCGGGAATTGAACGAATGCGTACTTGTTCTTTTACCGCGCTGAGTTCTGGACCTTCGCCGACAAACCGCATCTGAACTGCTCGCTTTTTTCGCAGAAGTTCAAACACCTCAAGAACAAGCAGCGGGCGTTTGACGGAGCGAAAATTAGAAGCGTGGATTACTATTGGGTTCTCGCACGAGCGCTCAACATCAAATTGTGGCGAGAAAACCTTTGTATTTATAGCGTTGTGTACTACATGTATATGTGAGTTGGCGACCCCATAAAGATCTTTTGCGTACGCTGCCAAATTATCTGACACCGCCGAGACTGCATCGGCGGAGCGAATGATGAGCGTATTAAGATGCTTGGGAGCAACTGCGCCAGGGCGAGCGAGATCAAGCCCGAGCACATCTGTTCCGTGCAATGTAAGCACAATCGGTACTTCGTAGCCTCGAATCCGCAAACTCTGTTGTGCTAAAAAGGCCGCGTGACCAAAAAGTATCCCGTAATGCGCATGGATAACTTCGGCGTTAATTGAAAGCACTTCCTCCGCAATTTTTTCCGCAAGCGCAAGCTCGTATAACGGGAACGGAAACAAGGGAAATTCAAACGGCTCAACAAGACTTGCAGGCATTTCCGCATTAGTTTGTGCGGAGCTCGCCGTTGGATACGTAACAAGCCGCACCACATGTTCGTTTCTCGCAAGGGCGCGAGCCAAACGAGAGGCGACGGTTCCGCTTCCCCCTAACCATGGCGATGCAACCATTACAATTCGCATGAGGCGCTAGCTTAGCACACGGCATCAAAAAACATCAAGAGCACCGTTGTTTGAAGAAATGCCTCAGCGCCAAATTTACTTTTTTGATTTCGGAGCACGCTTTTCCAGCTCATGAATCTCATCTCGAAGAATCGCTGCGGTCTCGAAGTCGAGATCGTCGGCGGCATCATGCATTTCGCGTCGCTTTGCCTCAATGATTTGAGCAAGCGATTTTCCTTCATACGCCTTTTGGTCAAGTTCGGAAAGTTTTGTTATAGCCTTGGCGCGCGCTTTTTGAATATCTCCGGTAATGTCTGCGATTTTCTTTTTGATAGTTTGCGGCGTGATGCCATGTTTTTCATTGTACGCTTTCTGCAGCACGCGACGTCGCTCTGTCTCACCAATCGCGCGCTCAAGCGAACCAGTCATTGTGTCGGCATACAGCAATACCCGTCCGTGTACATTTCGCGCCGCGCGGCCGATAGTTTGAATCAGTGATGTCTCACTCCGCAAGAATCCTTCTTTGTCGGCGTCAAGAATGCCCACTAATTCAACTTCGGGCAAATCAAGTCCTTCGCGCAGCAGGTTCACTCCGACAAGCACATCGAACACCCCTTTGCGAAAGTCGGTAAGAATTTCTATGCGCTCAACCGTTTTAACATCGCTATGTAAATATTTTGCTTTAATACCCCGCTCAATCAGAAATGCAGCGAGGTCTTCCGCCATCTTTTTGGTTAGTACCGTTACCATTGAGCGAGCGCCGCGCTTTGTTGTTGCGTCAGCCTCGTTGATAAAGTCATGTACTTGTCCTGGATAACTTCCTTTTTCGATCACGGGGCGCACGCATATTTCAGGGTCAACAAGTCCTGTTGGCCGTACAATCATTTCGACTGGCTTGCCACTTTTAATGCGTTCGTACTCTGCAGGTGTGGCACTCGTATAAATTACTTGCCCTACACGCGCAGAAAATTCATCAAACGTGAGCGGCCGGTTGTCAACGGCACTGGGCAGCCGAAATCCGTGTTCCACAAGCACGTTTTTGCGCGAGCGATCACCTGCATACATACCCCCAATTTGCGGTACGGTGACATGAGACTCATCGATGACCGTAAGAAAATCGGCGCCCCCCTCTTTAGTGCGCGGAAAATACGAGAGCAAGGTGTAGGGCGGCTCCCCTGATTTGCGCCGATCAAAGTGCCGCGAGTAATTTTCAATGCCGTTGCAATACCCAAATTCGCGAATCATTGCAATATCTTGCTTGGTGCGACGTTTTAGACGGTCAGCTTCCAGTAACTTTCCTTGTTTTTCGAACAGCGAAAGCTGTTGAGCAAGCTCGGCTTCAATGTCGCTTACAGCTGCATCTTGTATATCTTTTGGTGTTACGTAGTGCCGCGCGGGAAAAATAAAAAGTGAAGAATGTTCCACCGTCGTCTTTCGCGTAAGCGGGTCTTGTTCTTCGATGCGCGCGATACCTGCCGGACTGAGCTGGATGCGATACAGTGCGCGCTCGTTCGCAGGCATCACTTCAACAGTGTTTCCGAGAGCGCGGAATGTGCCAGGAGAAAGGTCCGCATTGGTGCGTTCAAAATATATCCCGACAAGCGCACGAATTAAATCTGAGCGCGATTGTTTTTCTCCCACTACAAGCTTTAGATTTACTTTCTCATATTCCTCGGGCGATCCGAGGCCATAAATGCACGAAACTGACGCCACAATGATCACATCCTTGCGCGTAAGTAGTGCCTGCGTCGCCGCGTGCCGAAGTCGCTCAATGTCTTCGTTCACCATTGCCTCCTTTTCGATGTAAGTATCTGAAACCGGCACATACGCCTCCGGCTGATAGTAGTCATAGTAGGAAACAAAATAGTGCACTGCACTGTGCGGAAAGAACTCCCGATACTCTGCAGCAAGTTGCGCCGCAAGCGTCTTGTTGTGCGCGATAACCAAGGTGGGTTTATCAATGCGCGCAATGACATTTCCAACCGTGAATGTTTTCCCTGAACCAGTCACGCCAAGCAATGTTTGGTGATTTTTACCTGCATGCAGTCCGTCAACTAGGGATTCGATCGCCTTTGGCTGGTCGCCTGCCGGCGCATACGACGACTCAAGCTTAAAATTCATATACCCAGTGTGCTGAGAAAACCTCTAAAATGCAACTTTTTCACTTATCAACTACGTGAGTATGGTCCGTCATTGCCAAATCTTGTTTCGATTGTATAGTGATTTTGGGTAAAAGAGGAGGGTGTGATGAGGCTCGAAAAAATCAATCGCCCGTGCGGGAACAAGCGCTGTGTGGAAACAAACCCCATCAGCGGGCTTCTGCCTTCGGCGAGTTTGATATTCCATGCATGGGCCCCCGAAAAGAAGCGCCCCAAGCGTGCGGCACAACTTGCGCTTAGGAAAGCGCCGGTCGCGGTCATAGAACGGCTCGAGCGTCTGAAGAATTGCGTGAAAACCGGTATTTCGGTTGCATACACCTTTTTGGATGATGACAGCTTGTGGGAGTGCGGAACTCACGATGCTGGCGACGCAATCGACGAAGCGCGCGCAAGCGCTGTGAGGGCACTGCATGAGCTTGAGGTCCCCGAGTCATGCGCGGAGTGTATAGCGACACGCGCATTCGCCGCAGTCAACTTCGACGACGACTGCGACGAATAGTCACGCGAAACGGCGGCCAAGGCCGCCGTTTCTGTTTGCGTTTCTTCTTGAAGAATTATCCTTTTGAATCAACGACGCCCAAAAGCTCAACGTCAAAGAACAACGTTGAATTAGGAGGAATTGCGCCCAAGTCACGATCGCCATATCCAAGCTCGGGTGGAATTTCTAACTTACGAACGCCACCGACCCGCATGCCGGCAACACCCTGATCCCATCCTTTAATCACTTGCCCCGTGCCCAGCGTGAATGTAAATGGTGTACCGCGCGCAACGGAAGAATCAAACACCGTGCCGTCTTGAAGCTTGCCCACATAGTGTACCGCGACAGTTTGCCCTGTTTGCGCTTCGTCACCTGCTCCTACGGTTACATCTTCGAGCTTTAAGCCTTGTGCAGCTGCCGCTGCAACTTGAGCGTTCACATCACTGTTTGCCATGAGGTTTGAATTTTTTGAATAAAACCACGTTCCGAACACGATCAACGCAAGGACTACAGCCCCTCCAATCATGTACCAGTTCATCATACTTATTCTGCTACCGATACCTTTACCTCATCTTCTTTCGCGTCGGCTTTAGGCATCATTACTTTTAATATACCCCCTTTGTACTCTGCTTTCACTTTTTTCTTATCTACCGAAACCGGGAGCTTGATTGTGCGCTCGAACGAACCGCGTCGCATTTCGCGATGGAAATAATTTTTCTTCTTCTCTTCTTTTTTCTCTTCGCGAACGCCGGAAACACGCAGATGTCCATCTTTAATCGCAACTTTAATCAATTCTTTGTCCATCCCCGGAATTTGCATCTCTGCGATCAGCACATCACCCTCTTCGTAGAGATCTACTGCCAAATCCCAGCTGACCGACGGAAACTGTTGCATCATGCTAGGCAAACGATCGTTAAAAAAGCGATCAAATTCATCGAATGGTTCCCACCTGATAAGTGACGACATACAATGTTTTGTTAGCTTTTAACACTCACATTCTATGACGAACAGTGTGCGAGTCAAGAATTACTGTTCTAGCGGAACCGATCCGAAATCGAGACGAGGGTAATTTTTGCTGACCCATTCCAGGGTCTCTCTATTACTCAGCTTTTTACTGATTGCCTCATCCAGCACCTTTCGACTATCCACAGGAATACCCAACTTATCGATCATGCTGTGCCACACTTCCTGATCTGCGTTGTTACTCCAAAAAGAGAACCATCGATACAATACAAACTTCCCCACCTCTGCCGGTTCCTGTGCTATGAGCGTTTGCAAACCGTGAATGAAATTTTCGCGCGGCATCGTTTTCCCGTGCGTTTGCGGAATATAGTCTGGTGCCTGCGTTCTGAAAACGCTGAGTAGTTTGAGCAAACGCCGTCGCTCCTCTGTTTGTTCTTTATTCTCACCAGAGCGCGGAAGAATGATTTCGGAGTGCGTCACGTCACCAGGACCTGAAACTCCAGGGTCCTGTGGAGCCGGTCGCTCTTGTCTCATAACACCGTTGTAAGTAGACACGAGTTGCGTTTGCCACGCCGCAAAATCGCAAACTCTTCAACAAAGTCCTTATCGGTAAGCACGTACTCACTGCCTATTTTTTTTCCTTGCAAGGTCACGCTGCCATTATCAAGAAACTCGCGTGCTTCTCGTTTCGAAGTTGCAAATCCTACTGCAACAAGCACGTCGACAATTGAATCCCCTTCTGCAACATGTGTTTTAGGCGCTTGTGCGAGCAACACTTCTCGCTCCACAGGGGTAACTTGAATTGTGTCCGTACTATACAAAATTTCCGACGCGCGCGCAATTGCATCCGCTTCTGGTTTGCCGTGCACGAGCTCAGTAACTGCATGCGCAAGAGCTTTCTGAGCTGCGCGCTTTCCTGGATCTTTTACATGCTCGGCAATCATATGTTCAATGTCGCTAAGCGAAAGCAATGTAAATTGTTTCAAGAGTGCCTCTACTTGGTCGTCATCAACTTGGAGCCAAAACTGATAGAAAGCAAATGGGGTTGTTTTTGTCGCATCCAGCCACACGGCATTTCCTTCACTTTTTCCAAACTTTTTTCCACTTTTATCCACAATAAGAGGCAGGGTGAGCGCAAACGCCGCGGCGTTTTCTTTTCGTCTGATAAGCTCAACCCCCGCAGTGATATTCCCCCACTGATCTGATCCGCCAATTTGTACGGTGCATGATTTTTCTTTAAAGAGGTGCCAAAAATCGTATGCCTGCAAAAGTGGGTACGCGAACTCCGTGTACGAGATCCCTTCTTCACTTTTTAGGCGCGCCGCGATTGCGTCCTTTTTCATGAGCGCGTTCACGGTAAAGTGCTTGCCGATGTCGCGTAGAAATGAAATGAGGTCAAGTTTCGAGAGCCAATCATGATTGTTGACCACTTCAACTTCCACTCCCCCAAAAAGGCGTTGCGCTTGTTTTTTTATTTTTTCAGCTCGCCCCGCAACTTCTTCAGGTGGCGTGAGCGGGCGTTCAACATCGGGTTTTGGGTCTCCAATCATTCCTGTTCCTCCGCCGATCAAAAGAACTATCCTGTGCCCATGTTCAACAAAATGACGGAGCATCATAAACCCCGCAAGGTTTCCCACATGTATTGAATCCGCCGTTGGATCAACTCCCAAATAGACAACACGTGCGTCACCGTCGGTAATTTCACCAAGTGTTTTAGTTGAATACTGGTGCACAAAACCCCGTGCAGTAAGTATTTCAGAAAGCTGCATACGCTGACTATATCACGAAAAAATGGGCCGTCGCACAGACGGCCCAAGTTGTGGGAGGAACCTCTCCTAAGAGAGGGCCGGGCGCCAGGAAAACGAGAAAGACGCCGCGGCTATTGAAAACGTACCGCTTGGAAAGCGGTAGGTCAATAGGACAAGTTTCCTTGGGTTATTGTACGAAAATTGGAAACTCGATTGACGCCTCGTTCTCAGGCAATCCGGAAGGGTTGTCCTTTTGGAGTACAAGCGCGTATACGCCGTGGGCATCGTCAGGCAAAGTGACCGGCGCCACAAAAGGAACAAGTTCTTCAGTCATCCACTCTCCTTCAGCTTGGGCAATACCTTGTCCGACAATGTCTCCCTCCGCATTTTTTACCACCGCCGGAAAACTAGCCTCAAAATACCACGGCCCGCGCGCTGCCCCCTGCACCGTAAACGATTTGCCGACTTGTGCATTGGGCAAGGGCCACACGACAACTATAGTGTAGTCTTCGAGCGTTCCGTAAATGACGTGCGCAAGTTCAAACTGCCCGTCACTTCCTCTCTTAAAGTGTAATACCCGATCCTGTGATGGCACTGAAGCCATTGCGTCGAACACGCCACGATCCTTCACCGAAACTAAGACTTCGTATGCGGTCGGTGCAGTTTGTTCAACATTGATTGCGGTTACCAAAATTCGATCTCCGAGTAGTATGCGCTGCCGTTCGACAACTTGATCAGTGTCATGTTCATATGTAAAGTGAACGAGAAATTGAAACACTCCAGTACCGCCACCACTCACACTCATCGGCACAAAAAATTCACTGTCGTCGCCACTGCGAATCTCCCCGCGCGCGCCGTTCACTGAAACATATCCGGTGGGGGTCTCCTGACCATCCACTTTGAATGTGGCTTCCCCGTCGGTAAGTGTAACCATGCCAGCGCCAAATTCGGACATGTCGATAGTTGTACGTTTCAGTGCAGTCTCAGCGCTTCGAGAAGAGTCTACGTTTTCCACGAGGGACGCGTTCTTGAGCGCAACGTATATTCCGCCTGCAATGATTCCAAGAACGAGTACGCCTATAATCGTTTTTTGCATAGCTAAACCGTATCACCTCTAGCGCACTCCAGCAATTAGAGCGCAGTGAATGAACTGAGATTTATTACCCGCGAATGAAGGAGCCGAACAATGCGGTCACAACTGATATAAGCAGCGCAAACAAGAGCGCCACCCAAAAACCAGAAACCGCAAAGCCTGCCACAAAATAATCGGCGAGCATGATCAAAAGCGCATTAATGACGAGTGCAAAAAGCCCGAATGTCATGATGGTGAGCGGCAAAGCCACAAGCTGCACGATAGGCTTAATGAACATGTTGATGATTCCTAAAACAAGCGAAAGCACTAGCGCACCCGCAACGGTAATACTGACACCGGGAATGAGGTATGCACCAAGAAAAATTGCTACGACCGACACCAAGAGCTGTTTTATGATCATCTGCATATAGTACAACAATCATTGCCTGATACCAAACCCGTGTTGTGATTGACGTTTCGTGGTGGCGCTTATGATAGGCTGATGTTGCATGATTTTTTATGACCGTCACGGATGGAGAAAATGGTTTGTGTACGGCCTTAGTGCGTGTGCGGTCATCGGAATCACCATACTGTTTTTAGTTTCAATTCCCTATTCAATGGAAGCGGTGGTGCGCGATACTCATGTTGCGCCACAACTCACCGCAAATACTACTGCGGAAAACTCCGATAAATGGATCTCGTTATCTTTTGATGACGGCCCACACGAAGTGTATACGCCACAGCTTCTCGACCTTCTCGAACGCGAACACGTGCCTGCGACTTTTTTCTTCATAGGAGAGTATATGGTGAAGCATCCGGATATCGTTCGCCGTGTTGCTACTTCGCCTCTTTTTGAAATCGGGAACCACACATTTACCCACTCTCGTGAGGTGCATGCCAATGAACGCCGGCTCCGTGCGGAATTAAGTGCCGCAGACCGAGTATTGAGGAATATTACTGGGCATACATCATATCTATACCGCCCTCCTTTTTTGATTGACTTTGAATCATGGGAACTCGATGGCAGCACCCAAAACGCAGAGGCGTTCCGCTGGGCAGAGAAAGCGGGTTTTCTTGTTATTGGTACCACAATCGATTCACTTGATTGGTTGGAGTCGGACCCGAAAACTGGGAAAGCGCGCCTCGAGCGACGCCTTATAGAAGGTGTGTACAATCAATCAAATCGCAAACATAACGTAGTGCTTCTTCACGAAGAGGCTGGAAGCGGAACGACACTTGAGGCGCTCCCTGGATTCATTGCAACAATGAAAGCTGAAGGATACACCTTCGTGCCAATTTCTCAGCAACTCGGTCTAACTAAAGCCGATGTCATGCCAGCCGCACCACTTGGCATTGGGCGGGATGCGCTTCTTGCTGGGGCCGCTGTTGCATACACACAAGGATCATCCCTTCTTTGGGGTATTATCGGTATTTTGGTGATTCTCGGACTTACCCGTATGTGGACGGTTCTCCTTCTACGTTTTCTCTATGTGCCATGGGCACGAGCTCGCCGCGCCCCCCTTGAAGCACATACCGAGCCGGTGTCAGTGCTCATCCCAGCCTTCAACGAGGCACTCAACATCGAGGCGACCATTCACTCGGCAGCGAAAGCGATCCGCCCTGGCGACGAAATAATTGTCGTCGACGACGGTTCGACCGATGAAACCAGCGCTCGGGTACTTGCACTAATTCCATTCATCGGCTCGCACTTGCGACTACTTCAGAAAGAAAACGAGGGGGCGAAAGCAAAAGCGCTTTCATTTGCACTTCCCCATGCGCAACACAACATCGTCGTCTGCATTGATGCCGATACAATCGTTGCCCCTGACGCAATCACACACCTGGTGACGCATTTCAGCGACCCTCATGTTGGCGCCGTATCCGGAAAAATCTACCCTGCTGCAATCAAAACCCTTTTGAGTGCGTTCCAGTATCTTGAGTACACACAAGGACAGAACATTGATAAAACGGTTTTTGCACTTGGAAACGCAGTTCATATCGTGCCCGGAGCCCTCGGCGCATGGCGCAAGGACGTAATCGAGCGTCTTGGAGGATACTCGACCGACACGGTGGTGGAAGACCAGGATCTTACATTCAAGCTGCTTTCGGAAGGATATTCGGTTCGTTATGATGCGCGCGCGTATGCGTTTACTGAAACGCCCCATACGGTTCGCGCATTTTTCAAGCAGCGGATGCGCTGGATGTATGGAACCGTGCAGTGTGTATGGAAGTATCTCCCTTGGTTTGCCTCGACTTCTCGGCCGTGGCTAGGTTTTCTAGTACTTCCATACACCATAACCTTCAATGTCCTCCTTCCGATGTGTCTCCCGCTTTTGGATATCGCGCTCATTATTGGAATTGTTACTCAGTCTTATATATCGCTGATACTCATCCCATTTCTGGCTTATACACTTTTCGACATGCTCATTGCTGCAGTTGCGCTACGCGATGAAAAACACCCTCATTACCGACTGTTGTTCACAACACTCTTGTTACAGCGTCTTTTTTATCGATACCTTATCGCCGCGATCGTACTCAAAAGTGTGTGGCTTGCACTCACTGGCTCGCTCTTCCATTGGGGTGTACAAAAGCGCCACGGTGATTGCCATGTCGCGCTCATGCGACTCCGCATCGCACCATTTACCCTTAATGGGTGACGATGTCGGTCCAAGGTCCACGAACTACACGCTCTGTGGCCACATGCCTCCATTCCACCTCGCCCAAACCGCCAAGGCTTAGGCAATCTGAAAGCGCCGGGGAGAGATCGATGCCCGCCCCAACAATGGTGGTATTTTTCGGCGCAGCCGCATCACCGAACACATACTCAACGTCGTCTTCCTCAAACGGTCCAACATCCTGCCACTGACCAAAACACGAGACGCCATTTCGGCGTACCTCAACCCATCGATTTTCAAGCAATGATCCCGATGACCTATCATCAAACCACGGCACGCGTGACGCGTTTGCCTTCCGATTCCCCTCATCATCAAAATCATTATAAGGAAGCGCAACGTAGAAAGGGTTTTGTTTTGGCGTGAACCCGCACGGATGATACCCACAACGGGTCTCTGGGTCATCAACGCCCCCAAAATGCGTCTCCCAGATTTCATCCCACGCACTCGCGCTATTGTGAATAAACCCATTGTCAGAAGTTGCATCCTCGCCAACCCAAAACATGGTCGCTTTTGCATGTTTCCACGCGCTCGCAAATGATTCGCCCTTTTCGGCTTGTTGCATTATGGGTGTCTGCGATGTGTTTTCTGAAGTTTTATGCTCCTCGTCAACGATCACTTCTTGAACACCGAGACTTTTTGGGATCCGTGCGTCTGTTTCTGTAGTAACTCCAGTAACGACACTCGGCTCCTCTGCGTGTTGTGTACGCACCATTGTGGTTTCCCACTCAAGATCACGTCGCAACGACTCAACGGCAAAAAACGAGAAAACGATACACCCTATACAGAGAACGCCGATTACGATACGCATCGGGGGGATTGTAGCATGTAATATTTCACGTAGGATGGTAAGGAATGTATGGGTAAACCGTCTCAGAGTGAAGAAGCATTCCTGGCAGCACACAAAGAACACGCCGATGGCATTTTCCGCTTTTGTTTAAGCCGTGTGGGCGCGCGCGAGCAGGCGCTTGACCTCACTCAAGATGTATTCGCAAAGACATGGGACTACGTCCGCGAAGGAGGGGCTATCGACTCGTGGAAGGCGTTTTTGTACCGTACGGCCCATAACGCAATTATTGATTTTTATCGGAAAAAGAAAAGCGTTTCTCTCGACGTGCTCGAGGAAAGCGGGTTCGAACCCTCAACCAATGAGGCCCAACACACCACCGCTGAGTTTGCGCATATCCGCTCCGTGTTGTCTTCCCTCGATGAAACGTACCGCGTGCCGCTCACCTTACGCTATATGGAAGGGTTAACGCCTGCGGAGATTGCGCGAGTGCTTTCACTGACACCGAACGTCGTTTCAGTACGTATTAATCGTGGCCTCGCGCAACTACGAACAAAATTACACATCATATGAAGTACGATCACACGGATACATTTTTTGACCAAGCGCGCCGCGAGCAGTTGACCAGCGCTGAAAAAGAGAGAATGTACACGTTTCTTACTTCGTACATCGCGCACAAACCTATACGTACCAAAGCTATAGAGCGGTCTCCATGGTTCATCGGCATTGCTTTCTTGCGCCCTCTTCCGCTCATCGCATTCTCTCTCATTATCCTATTGTCTGGTGGAACTGTTTTTGCTGCAGAACACGCACTGCCTGGCGACGCCCTGTATCCAATCAAGGTCTCTATCACCGAAGAAGTGCGCGCGGCACTCATTGTCTCGAGCGAAAAACAAGCGTTATGGGCGGTTGAGCGCGCAGAGCGAAGGATCGCGGAAGCAACACTTCTCATGGCAGAGGACCGCCTCACACCAGAAATCCGCACCGAGCTCGACGCACATATTACTGCACACGCAGAAGACGCCCACCGCGCTGTAGATAACGTGGAAACCACACCAGAAACATCCGAATCACGTATGGCCGACACGGGCACCCGAGAGCTACAAGCACATATCCAGTCACGCATCTTGGCTGCTGAAAAAGCACGTGACCGCATCATACGCTCTTCCGTCCGCCTTGCCTTCTCCGCTACACCTCACGCAGAGATGGCCCAGGCAAAAGCGAGCACCGAGGACGCGGCTGAGGTAAGAACAATGGCGCTCACTATCGAGCCGCCCACCGCAACCGACACCGCACCAAATGCCGCGGAACTTAGCACGCTTACCGCATCAGAACCGCCACGCGAAGAATTGCGCGGCCGAGTTGCAGGACTCATTGAAACGGCCCATGAACGTTCAAAAAATACTGACCGTGTCGTATCGCGCCTCGAGAAACGTTTAGGAAGCGATGTCGCACAATCGGCGCGCGAACGCTTCAACGAAGCTGAACGAGAACGTATCGTTGGAGCCTCAGCGTTTGCGGAAGGACGCCTCGAGGAAGCTGAAACCCGTTTCGAGCGATCGCTTGATCTTATGCTCGCAGTACAAGAAGACGGTGAGAGCGAAGTGTCTGAGCAGGCGGACGATGATACATTGCCCACAGCCACAAGCACTGCAACTACGACCGCTACGACATCTGTCGAGACCCACCTCCAGATTGAAGTGGGTATCGAACAACCTTTATAGCGCTCGGGTAAATAATTCTGTCGGAGTACCCTCCTGAACAAAAAATTTTACCCGGCCGATAAGGGCTCCCCGTTCTGTTTCAACATCGCAGCGCCACAACCCTGGAGTAAGACGGTTCGTTTCAGAATAGCCACGGTAACCCTCATCACGTCCCCCGTTCATAGAAAATGGAATCAGGCTTACGGTGTCCCAATCTTCTCGTTCCTCACTCCACTTTTCCCACCGATGGTAGATCGTAAGCGACAGATTTTTTGGAGCAAATATGGCACTGACGCAAAAAGCTGGCTGTCCTTGATGGTTATACGTTGCGCTTGTGGATCGCCAAAAAGCGAGCCGCGAAGGCGCCTCGTATGTAAGCTCATATCCCTCTGCCGTGCGAGTCACCGCGTGATATACACCAACATGTTTAAGCGCGAGAGGGACCGGTGGAATCCAGTTAAATGCGTAGAGTCCGATAACCGCAATTGAAACTGCAGTTATTGAAGGACCGACATTCCGCACACGATTCCATACTGTTGTCGGGCTTACCGCGTGCACAACACTTAAAAGTCCGATGGCGGCACCGAGGGCAACCCCAAGACTCATAAAAAACATATACCATTCGATCGAGCCCACGAGTACCGGCACAATAAGAACGGCGTATGCAAGTACAAGAAGGTACCATACCGCAATATGAACCTGAAGGCGCTGATATCGTTCACGCAACACTTCGTTACTCACCAAAAGAAGTGCAAGTAACCCGAGAAAAAGCGCCCCTCCGATGATAGTGCCACTTTTTGTGTACAAAATTAGGAGTGCACTTGTCAGGTTGCCAAAACTAAACTGAAGAACGCCTAAAAGAAGTAGCGGTTCTATGCTGCGCCGCTTATGTTCCATGTTGAGGAGTACTATTATCCCCGCGGAAAGCGTGAGGTATGCAAGTACGACAAGATTATCAAAAATGCGATCCGGGCGGCTCAGTGTGAGCGAGTCCCAAATAATACCCCAAACAAGCGCAACAGTTGGGATGTAGCGCACGTATGGCTCAAACCACGAAGGTGCTTTCGGCATCCGAAATATTGACATGGTATTCAAAGCATAGCACAACACGGCCGCAGAGGGCCGTGTTGTTCCCAAAGCGTTCGATGCATTACATCATCGCAGTATTGTTACTACCACAATGTTTGCAATCTTTTTTGTGGGTAACAAGGAGATAAATGCCTGAGAGACCAACGAGCACATACACGATGCGAGAAATTACCGCATCCATGCCGCCGAAGATCTGGCCAATATCCCATCCAGCAAGGCCGACGAGGAGCCAATTGAGGGCGCCTACAATCACCAACAGAAACGCGGCCATGTGGAGCATTTTCGTATTCATACTTTTTCCTTTAGAAAAGGCATAAAATCGACCTTGGGTTAATGCTAACGCACTCACACCCCACTGCCAGCAGGTTCTGTGTACAACTCAGCCGAGGTGTGAATGGTCATTCCAAATCCATAGCTGCCACCCGCGTTCAGGAGTGAAGCGAAATACGGTTAAACCTGTGTTTTCCATCTCAAGCCCTTTGGCAAACACACGCACAATGTCGGGGTTTGCCTTCCCATGTATCACTATCGCAGCGAGTATTCGCATAAAGAAACCGTGGGTCACCACAGCGATATGCTGCTCAGAGCGTTTCTCGAGAAAACGCAGCGCCTGTTGAGCTCGCTTTACTAAGCGTTCGTAATTTTCGCCACTGTGAAGCTCTCGGTTGCGTGCAAACAATGTTCGCACCCACGCGTGGTATACATGCTGCGCTTTCGGGTCATGGAGCGACTTCCCTTCAAGACCACGAGGTTTCTTTCGTTCCTGGAATAACGGGCTTGTAATGATCGGGGCCGTAGTATGTGCTTTAATACATTCTGCGGTTTCCTGTGCTCGCTTCAGAGGACTTACAATCACCACTTCGACAGGCAGTCTCGCCACGCGTGCCGCAATCCGAGACGCTTGTTTTCTTCCAGTCGCCGTAAGCGGCGATTCGGCTCCTTGAAATACCGCCCCGACATTTGCCTCGCTTTGTCCATGGCGCACGAAGTAGACAAGCTTCATGTTTTACATCATAACCCATGTCCACACGTTGTTTTCATATACTCGTGCGATACTTACCAATAGAGTTTCTGGTCTTAAACGACCTATTATTAAGCTAGGCAAGTCCCCGTATGGCATTACTTCGTGCTTCTTGGCTTGGTTTATTAACTCTTGTGTTTTTATCGGCAGGAGTCGGTGTCCTTGAGGCTGGCTCCGCGTATCATTCGCCACTTCGATACGATGATCTGCGTAACCATATTTACGATCAAGTGTGCGAAGGTCTTAAACCGCTGAAACAACGGTTCCCGAGTCACGTGCAGTTATGGATGTGTCGTGAGACTCCGCCGCTGCCTGTACCTACCGTATCTCACGTAAGTAACCCAGAGTCGATTACTGTGGGCAGCTCATCGTTACTTACCTGGTCAAGTGCAAACGCCGAAACGTGTACGGCTTCCGGTGGTTGGAGTGGCGCTCAAGAAAAAAATGGCTCTCTGAGTGTCTCCCCAGCAACAACGACTACATACACACTCACCTGCAGTAATGCGACTGGATCCACAAGCGATTCCGCAACGGTTACCGTAAACGCGGCGCCGCCCTCGCAGCCAACTCTTACCTTCGGCGCTAGCCCAACAACGATAGTGTCCGGCAACAGCGCGACACTCTCATGGACTGCTGCAAACGCAAACGGCTGCACCGCATCAGGCAATTGGAGTGGGTTAAAAACAACTTCAGGCAGCGAGGGCGTCTCTCCTACCACAACCGCGCAGTATGTTCTTACGTGCACAGGAAACGGAGGATCGGTTTCGGGCACAACAACGGTTACGGTTACACCAGCGCCCACACCAACTCTTTCGCTTACCGTTAACCCGGCGAGTATCCTTGTAGGCACAAGCTCGCTTATCAGCTGGAGTTCAACAAACACCACCGCGTGCACCGCCTCAGATGGCTGGTCGGGGTCAAAAGACACCTCAGGCTCCATGGTAGTTACCCCTGCAACGACAACAACGTACACGCTCACCTGTACGGGCGCGGGAGGTTCAGTATCTGAATCGGAAACCGTGACCGTAAGTCCACACCCAATGCCGACGGTGGATTTGACGGCCAACCCAACAACTATTACCCGTGGCGGAACTACGACGCTTTCGTGGGCGTCAACACAGGCAACAACCTGCACAGGCTCAGGAGCATGGAGTGGCGCAGTTCCGCTCAACAGTTCGATTGCAGCAAGTCCAGCGACTACAAGCACATACACGCTCACGTGCTCTGGATTGGGCGGTGAAGCGGCGGACAGCGTCGTGGTGACGGTACTTGAACCCGCGCCGCAAGTTGCTCATGTCATTATCAGTGAGGCGTACTATAATCCTGACACGGCTCACGGTGACGACCCCGGAAATGAGTGGGTGGAACTTTATAACCCCACAGCTTCCCCTGTCGACATAAGCGGATGGTCTATCATGGACGCTACTTCAACTGATGCCTTCCCTGCAACAACAACGATCGCAGCAGGAGGATACCTCATTGTCACCGGCACCAGCACAACCGCGAACTTCTGGAGTTTCCCCGGGGGTGTACCGGTAGTTGTTCTGGGCGGCTCAATCGGCAACGGTTTGAGTAATTCGAGCGACGGAGTGTTTCTAAAAAGCGGAGACACTGTGGTTGACGCAGTTTCGTGGGGGTCAAATACAACAGCGTTTGATCCATCAACCGCGTCAGTCGCAGACGGTCACTCGATTGCTCGATCGTCAGTAACTACTGACACCAATACCGCAAGTGATTGGGTAGACCGAGAAACACCGACACCAGGTTTATAAACGACTCGTACCAAAAACACCCAGCGCTGCTGGGTGTTTTTGTTTTCAGTTCAATTACCCATTCCCTTTAAAGCACAAAGAGTGTCTTAAATACACCTCGAATGCCGTCGGTTTCTTCGGTGGGCTCCTCAATAACCCCTTCTTTCACCACATACTCTCCATTTTCTTCAAACACACCAATTTCCGTGCCGCCTCCTGCCCAATAACAAATCACGGCGGATATTTCTCCACTGACTAATTCCCAGTTCGAGCCTGCAACATCAAAACATGTTCCGTCATACATGCCTACATCTTTAAGGCCTCGTTCTGTTCGGATAATCACTTTCGTTTTGGGTGGAGTTTCCGGACCAGCGGCAGCACTTTCTGCAAAAAGCCACGTAACCGTCGGCGGCATGATGACAGAAGAGGTCTTTTGCACACCATCGTGATCAGGTTTCAGAAGCAACAAGTACACTCCCGTACATATGAGTAGTGCCGCGAGAATGCTCAAAACGACGCGGAGGCGCATATTATTGAGTCGTTACTGGTTCAGTAAATGTAAGCTTGTACACACGCAAAAGCCCATCAACAAGTTCTCCTTCTAGATCCGCCGCACGTCCATCAATAAACTTTGTGGGGTTACAAATACCAGAAGATGTTTTTCCTGCACATATGCTTTGAGAAGAAAAAGCGAGCTCAAATACGTTGCCATTTTCTTTAAAACGCCACCCATGCTTAGTTCTCTGCGGCTCACCATGAACAATGTTACCTGATACCTCGACCAGGTGGCGCACTGGCTCTTCTGCTTGTGGTTGTGCAGCACGCCCAAAAGAACCCCATACAAACAATCCCGCAAGAATAAGAATCGCCCCGACGATGGCTGTGTATTTGTATTTCATGTACGGCACTCTACTCGCTCTTCTTCCAAAAGCAAGTGGTCTTCTTACGCTCGCTCCGAGTCGGAGTCAATTTTATCAAATTCGTTCATCGCTCCTGCAAAACGCTTCAAAATATGCCGTTCCTCGACCGTTAGCGTGCCTGCGCCCTCTTTTGCGCGCAAATGTTTCAGTTCGTGCGAGAGGTCAGATCGTAGGTCTTTAAGCGCTTGGTGGAGTGCGCGGTCGGCTGCAGCGATACGTTTCAAAGGCGGCACCTTAGCTCTCCGATCGAAAAGGAACCGTGCAAGTATTATGAGCCAGCCAAGGATCGCGAGCCCCGTTGCTAAAGGAAGTGCATACCCGAACGACGGTGCCGGATGCGTCTGGTAAGTCGACGTCGCGGGGACATCGTCCTGTATCGGCGAAATCTCAAGAGCGCTTGTTGCTTCACGTAGTGGTGGCGGCACAACCTCGATTGGTTTTTTCTCTTCAGCGCTTCCTGTCGTCGGCTCGATCTTCTTTTGCTCTTCTTTCTTTACCTCAGGAGCAGTAAGGGTGAGTGTTTTTGACGGAGACGCGGTGAGTATGTTACTCCCCGCCCCATCATTCGCTAAAACTGAAGCCGAAGAAAATGAGAGTGTTGCTGCTCCAGCAGCGCGAACTCGAAACGTCAGTGTTGCAACTATTCCTTGCTGAGAGCTAAAACCTGGATTGAGTATTACCCCCTCAAGTTCTGCTGTCCCCGCTGAGGCTGAAAAACTTGGTTGCTGCACCCAAAAATTTACGATGCTCCCCGAAGAAGACATTGAGGTCGCCTCAAGTAGCGCAGCGGGAAAACGCACTGTTGCAGAAACCGCGTTAACCGATTCTCCTTGTGCTGCGCTCACGGTAATCGGAATCGTGAGCGTGCTTCCAACAGTCCCCTGCGTTGCGCCACCAAATTGGAGTGTTGCAGCATCTGCAACTAACGGTAGCGCCCCTACACAGAAGTAGAGCGCACCGAGCATCCCAGAGAATAATGCGTGCTTCATAAAACGTATCATAGACGGTATAGAGAAGTTCTGAAACTACTCCCTGTGCATCACGCGCATATATACCGCCGCCAGTACGAGGACGATCACGAGTATGCCAATAATACCTAAGATGCGCTTGTATGTTTCGTTCGGAGATGATTCCTGAACAAGGGCTTCACGAAAATTTCCGGCGTTATCAAATGCACGCACGGCAATGCGCGCATCTCGCTCCGCCTGCGAAAGCGGCACCGGCGGCTCGACAGTCTTCCATTCAGTGCGCCCTATCTTCACCTCGTAGCGATCGATGCCTGTTTCTTTATCTTGAGCGTCAAGCACGAGCATTGAAGGCTCGTTTAGAATTTCAAAAAAAATACGTGCGGGAGGTGTACGGTCATCAGAAACGTTTTCTTCAGGAGTTCGTGCATCAAACGTGACTTCAGCAAACGGAAGCGAAACCTCCGTCCCACTGCCATCGTGAAGATACCCTCTAATAGAACCACCCGCCAATATCCCATGATCCTTTTCTGATGAAAAGACGGCAGTCATTATTTCTCCCGAGCCAGTCAATCCTCGGGACGGGATTGCGCTCCCCAAAAATCCGCCCGGAACAACTCCTTCAAACGTTACGCCAGCACGGTCATTTTTGGGAGAAGTAACCCAAAGCTGGATGATACTACGTCCAGTTTCTATGCGCTCTACTTTTAGATCAGAAGAAAAAGGAAACGTCCCCGCAAGTACGTTTAACGCAGCCCCCTCTGCGTGCAAAATATATGTGACTCTCCACAGGGCCCCGTCTCGAGCGACACGTGCTTCAACTGATGCGGCAATCGCCTGGTCTGGGACTATAACAAACACAGCTATTAACGCGGCGAAGAGAAATGGTCGAAAACAGATACGCATAGTTATGAGGTCCAATAATACGCCATGATACTAAAATCTTTCAGATCAATTTTTCCATCGCCATTGAGCCTTTCAGACTCGATGAGCGCAAACTCGGCGGTAAGTGTTCGTCGATACCAGTACGCAGCAACTGAAAAATCTCGAATATCAACTTTTCCATCACTTGTGAGATCGCCTTTACGCACCGAACCAGACGCCTCAACACGCGGCACGTTTACATCGCCAACAACAAACCCTATCGCCGTCCCATACGGAATCGAAAGAGTTTCAGACTCGGCTTTC
Organism: bacterium; assembly: GCA_038128225.1. GTDB lineage: Bacteria > Patescibacteriota > Minisyncoccia > Phycocordibacterales > UBA2100 > JAYPJF01. Next base: position 76,435 of record JAYPJF010000002.1, on the reverse strand, counting down.
GCGCGCGCGACGTGATCTCCGCGCTCGATCTGTGACGTATCAAATCTCGCGAGATACGCGCCATCAGCATTTGATTCAGCGCGAACAAAGAGCTGTGTCTCAGAATTGACTTCAACAGTCACTTGCGCGTTCGGAATCGTTGCTCCAAAAAGCGTCAAAGTGTCACCGTGACGAATTTTTTCGTAATCCGATGTTATCGTTGGTGCGAGTACGGTGCCGCCAATACTTGTTTGTGATGAAACAGAGACGGAGAGTGGAATATTAAACAGCGCCGAACGTCTTCCGTCTTCATCTTGCGCACTTACACCAAACGTATAAATACCCGCAGAAAGATTTTGTATCGTTGCAGTAAAGCGCGCATCGGAACCCGCATACACTTCTAATACCCGTCGTCCGTCTTGGTATACGTGCACAACGCTATTTGGATAGGCGTACCCGGTTAGAGTCACCGCTGACCCACTCGATACCACCCCACCTCCGCCTCCTCCACCCCCCCCGCCACCACCGCCGCCCCCCGCAGCCATTGCCTCGGAAATATAACTGGTTTTATAGCACCCAGGATCTGCGGGGTAATCAGTAAGACCGTCAGAATCATTATCCAGAGTGTCCGAGCAGTGCGGGGCAGCGTTTGATTCATCATTATCCCCAGTCGAAGAACACCCTGGGTCAGAAGGGTAGTCAATCAGCGTATCGCCATCATTATCAGACCCGTCAGTACACTGTGCGATAATCACCGTTACCGTTATCGACGCCGTGTCCGCATACACCCACGTGCTTATGAAGCACACAATAAGTAGCAATGCTGCAACGCGCATGTTTCATCGTATAGGTTGCTCGTAGTATACGGGTCTGTTCTGGCGCCGCATCATGACAACAAATACAAGGAGGAGTATGGATGCAAGAAGCCCCAATGCACCCACGAGATACCACTGGTATTTTTCCAAAAAGGTTTTTTCCGTAACATTAAACACCGTACGCAACTCTCCAATTAACTCCTTATCTTTGTACACTTTAACGTGGCCCCAGTATTCTCCAGGAGCAAGATGAATATCGATAGGAAACGAAAGATGTTCAACGAGCTCGCCAAACGCGGGCACAAGCTTGAACTCTTGCGTCTCACCATACGCTAGTCGTAGCTCACCAAATTTGTTGAATAATTCAAACGTCGCCGCGTCTGGTGCAGCCGGTGCGTTGCCGCTATTAACGATAGTGACATCTGCTTCAGCGTCATCGCCTTCCTTCACATTCAAAATCTTAATCGTACGCACTTTCAAATCGACAATAACGTCATTACCAACCGTGAGATCCAGTTCAACCAATCCGCCAATCGCGATCGCTACTTCACCTGCCTCGTCAGCTTTTTCAGGTACCGTGGTGATGCGAATAGAGCCTTTATATACACCGAGCTGCGCGTCAGCGGGCACACTCACCTGCACAGCAAGAGGAAATTGTTGCACACCTTTTGGAATCGTGATCGGGTTACCTTGCGGAAAGCGTATCCAGTCGCTGATATCAGATTCAACAAACAACTCAACTTGCAGATCGCGCTCAGGGCTACCCTGGACCAAGTACACAATTCGCTCAAGCGTAATACCTGGAACAAGGCGGTCTTCTTTAACAAGTGGGGGCGAAACACCAAATCCGGCATCCGCAATCCAAGGGACAGTTAAGGCTACCAGTACCAGTGAAAAAAGTAAGCCTCGATACATGCGCTTAAGTGTACACGAGCGCGACAGGAAACCTAGTCAGCAACCGCGGTAAAAGTGTTTTGTCCCGTATACGCGCCAGTGGTCTGACCGTTTGGAATCGCAATACCCCAATATGACAAATCAGTGATTGCAGTGGTGGTTGCTGAGGAAGTCGCCAGATCAAATTCAATTGATGCAGGCGATGTGGTTGCAGCGAGTGTACTCGTGAGTGAAGCGTACGTTACGTCACTCAATCCAAACTTCTGCTGCGATGGCTGCAGTACACCACCAACACACGTCGAGTAGTCAGTACACATTACGTCACCAGACACCTGATTATCAATCGCGGTATTTCCAGTATTGGTGTGGGTGACGCTTTGATTCGTGCCGCCAGTGTCTGCGTTTGCGGAGACGGTTCCAAAGCCAATGGATCCGCTCACATTAAGTGCATTCAAAGTAACAACCTCAATGGTTTCGCCGGTATTTGTTGCATTTCCTGTTGCTGCGCTTGCGTCCGTCGCGGTTGCTGAGACGTACCACTGCGCACTCGAAAGACCCGGGGAGGAGCCGTCGGTGGGTCGCGCAGGATACCAAATTTTGTAGCCACAATCATACTGTACTGAAGTATCAGAACCACCAGTGCATGTATTTCCTGTCGTTGTTGCTGCACAGAGTGTTGGGAAATAACACACTTGCGCATTGTAGGAACAATTGGCTCCGTAGAGCGCCGCGCTCGTTGAAGCAAAGGCAAACTGCGCCGAGACACTTGAAATCGTACTGCATCCGTTCCCATCAGTTACCGTAAACGTTGTTGTGGCATTCACAAACGTGTTTTCGGTAAGAGTAATGTTTGTGCCGCCATTCATCGACACAGCACTCACGGTAGGAGATGAGTTACCTACCGTAACCGAAGTTGATGCAGTATCCGCGAGCACGATAGTTGCAGAGACCAAAACGCCTGCTGCAAAAACTACCGCGGAAATTGTCCACGCGTTGAAGTTGAGCGATCGTGCACGGCGCATCATAGTTACTCATCAAGTATATAGTGAAGCGTCGCCGCTCTCTGTAGTTATCCACACCTACAACCCCGCTACTGCGGTAAATGTATTTGTTCCTGTGTAACTTCCGATCGGTGTACCGTTAGGAACTCCAAGACCCCAGAGTACATCGTCGCTAATTGCTCCTCCGGTCCGCTGAGGCAAAGTTACATTGATCGCTGTCGGCGTAGTAGAAAGCGCGACACCTCCGGATGTGTAGGTAAATGCAGCGTCCGCGTACTTTTGTTGACCAACGGCGATGGAGTTCCCTCCGTCCGCCATGGTGACGCCTGAAAGTTCTGGATCCATGTCGCGATTGCCGGTATTAGTGACCGTTGTCGTTTGGTTCACACTCCCCGTGTCGGCATTTGCATTCACGCTTCCGTACGCAATCGTCGCAGTCACCGTGAGCGCCATGAGAGAATTCATTTCGATTGTGTCTGACGCGGCAGTTCCTGCTCCCACGCCGTCAGAAGGAGTCATCGTGCACGTCCATGTGTCACTCGCATTTGGAGAACCTGTATCGGTCGGGTCGGCAAAATATTGCACGGCAAATGTACACGTATATGTTTCAGAGTTTCCAGAGCCCCCTGAAGGAACACATTCCGCATCTCCTGCGAGTTGGTAGTAGTTATTGTCATCCTCTCCCCCGCCGACTCCCACCGAAGTTCGATACAAATCTGCAGTTACCGAAGTGATGTCAGCAAATTCGTCAGTATCAGTTACCGTGCCTACGCACGATACGTTTTTTATCGTGTTTTCGGTGAGTGTCACCGCGGCAGCACCGGAGTCAATCGAAACCGCAGAAGCAATCGGCCGCGTTCCCGCTCCTGCCGCAAGAGTTGCTTCAGGGTATACGTCATACACAAAGAGCGTATCGGTACCCGATGCGGTCACTCGAAAACAATATGTACCACTGTCGGTTGCAGCAGCGAGCGCCTGAATGGAATATTCGATTTCATAAAACGAGTGACTCTCAACAAATTGTGCGCTCGTTTCGCTTGCGGTATCGCGAACACCTCCATCTCCAATAAAGTATTTGTTCTCGTCACCGACGCCTCCACTACCTAGCGCGATATTGGTTGTATTTCCTCCATTGGTTACATTGCTCGAATCTGACATATCCCAATCCCCTGCACCGGCACCAACATCACTCCACGAGCTTATCGCTCCACACGTTGTTGATTTAAGGCCGTACTCAAGTCGAAACTGGGTAGCACTGTAGTTTGCCTGAGTCCCACCTTCGTTTGAAACTGCAATGCGCAATCGTTTTGCTGCCGATTTTGGCACCGACGACGTTGCCGTATCTTGCACACCCAACGTTCCCGAGGTCGCTGATGTTTCCGTGCCATCATCATTGCGCCAATGAAAATGCTCGAGCGTATACGTTGGACGAACACTTTTGAACATCGAGCGCAGAAAGCCACCGTACAACGTAAATGACGAACCGATTGTTGACGTCCCCGTGCCTGTTTGCCCGCCAGCGCCAAAAAGCTGGAAGTTGGTCGATGTACTTACTGAGCTTGTGGGGTTTCCGCCGCCGATCGAAACAATTGCCTGATTTACGTGAAAATTTGTTGATGTTGCGGTGAATCCAAACACAATCGTTGGCACTACGCACCCTGCGAGTATAAAACCGACTACATAGTTCATGATTCCCCACGAATAAGCGACATTATTTTTGCAGCAGGAGTGAGTTTCTCGTAAAAAAGAATCGCGTCTCGTTCGATCACCAACCAGTTTTCAGGCCGCGTGAGCGGATTATCTTTTTGTGCCTGGAAATTACTTGTCGAAGTTTCGCCCACGGTAACATTCTGGAACGAGTGGACATTTTCGAGCACTAATGAGTGCCATCCTACTGATCTGATTTCTCCATAGAACACGTGACCACTTTCTAAGTACACTCCATATACATCATGCGTATACGGCGCGGTGTGAAGAGATAGAAACGGCCCTAGCGCAGGCCCCCACAGCACAAAGACACCAAAAACCATCACGAAAATAAATATCCAAACGAATGACTGTACCCAGTGCCACATACTTAATAGGGATTATACCATTCACCGCTACCTTGGTGCGCGCGAACAATGTAGTAGGTCTCGCCCACGGTAAATGGTTTGCCATGGAGATCAATCGACAACGCTGTATCCCCTTTTTCTTCACACAGATACGCGATGTTGTGTTTTGCGCCCGTGGGATTTTTCCGATAATCAACGTCGCGCGGATAGATCAGAACCGTCGCGTAGGCATCCTCACACGTTATATCGACCACCGCCTCAGCGCGCGCAGCAAACACGAACTGCTGGTAGGTATCAGGATCTGGATAGGTCATAAGCGGTGACGGTGGCAACGTCGGCGCCGCAGGAATAGATGCGATGCGCTCATACACAACTGATTCCGATCCGAACGGGTGCAGATAAAGAAACGCCGCACCAGAGGCGAGGAGTGCCGCGCATAATGCTCCGATATGAATTATTCGAGGCGACACAGCGTAAGGGTATCACGCTTTTTTGACTTTCAGTTCAACCAGTATATCGGAGACTACATTAAAGTAGTGTTGCGCCGCAAACGCGCGCGCCTCTTCCGATTTTTGATTCCACGGTTCATTAAAAAACAGAAGCATGTTTGTAACTTCGAAATCGCACCTAATTGGGTAATGGTCGAGTTTATTCACCTCTCGCCACGGTTTTTGAAAGTACTGCCACGTTGCCTCACTCAACGCGCGCGTATGAGTAGGATCCTGCCACGCACGAATAGACGTGTAGTACGGCCCGATAATTGTCACTTTTGCGCCATCTTCGCAAATTCGCCACACTTCGTTCATAAATGACATCAGGTCTTTAGTGTGTTCCGCATAATGCGACACATGCGCTTCTTCCACTGAATTGTCCGCGAACGGTTTCCAGGGAAATTGTTCTAAGTCCCACACAAAATCAACGCCAGGTCCTGGCGCAATATCGACTCCCATAAATCCCTCACGCTTATTTTGTCCGCACGCGATATCTAACTTCATCGCGCCAGTATACTAGTGCTTTCGACACCCTTCCACTGGTGCTTGTATCCCGCGGTGACGAGAATCCTGTCCTAGTTATTGATGACAAACTCATATGCCGCCTTCGATGCTTCTTTCATGAATGCGTCGGCAATATCTTTTGACGAGCCCTCCGAACCCAAACAGAGGAGATAATGCCGGTTTGGGACATATACTATCCCACAATCTGAATACGTTTGAGACTCTGTCTGCACGCCGCTTTTATGCGCAACCGCAATCGAATGCGGAACCCCTGCAACAATTTGTTCGTTAAAATTCGCATTATCGAGATAGTGTAGTATTTCTTGAGAATGATCAGCGTTTACGTACCGTGCATTGTAGAGTGCAAGAAACATATTGGAAAGTACTTTGAGATTGATGGCGAAGTATTCCGGTGCCTCCCCAAGCCCAGGATAATTGTCCCATCCCATAAACGCGTAAACTTGTTCGAAAGGATCGGTGCTGCCACTGTTTTGCAATACATGAATTAATGACTGCATTGCAGTATTGTCAGATTCCTCAAGCATGATGCGTACTAATTCTCGAATACTCACCGTTTTCCCTTCCGCACGCTCGTGGAACGTGCCAAAACCCACGTCCAAATCGTCAAAGGTAATAGTGTATTTGTCTTCGAGTGAGAGTTTTCCTGTTTCCACAGCACGCATAACACTCATCGCAAGAGGAATTTTGATTGTCGATGCGGCGGTGAAATACTCTCGCTCGCTCAACCCCACCCATGAATCATTATTAAGATAGGCAAAATACAGATACGTTTTATGTGCGTATTGTTTTTGTATACTCATAAATTGTTCTTTCAACGGTTGCACATTGATGATGAAGTGTTTTTCAAGCCCAGCGGTTACAGTGGGGTTTATGAGTGGGTGTCCACTCGACTTCTTCACCGCAAGAGCGCTTTCTGCTCCCGCAGAATTGTGCGGATACGCACCTGCAAAAAATCCGCCTATCGCTACAAACACGAGTGCACAGAGAGCGAAAATGTATTTTTTCATATACTACCAAACAACATCAGTTGTAACATCGAGATGCCCCACTTTGACCCGCGTATCGCACGCAAATCGATACCCTGCTTTCCCCGCGTTCTCGTAAAAATAGAGGTCTTGTGTATACACGCGTGCACCCTGCCCCGGGGTTATGTCATTCCACGTCTTAAACCACGGCCTCGGAATACGTTCATCTTTGAACATCTCAATCTTCCAAAGATTGAATCCCATTCCGAGTCCCCGTGCAGGCACCAAAGTATCTGGAACAGGTTTTTGGGGAATAAAGTTCAGTGGCTCGACAGTTGGATCCCCATATATCATAGGTTGACCACCTTCGCCTTTTGTCCAATACAAACCACCGACAACATCATAGGTATCCATGTTCTCATACAGACGCATGAGCCCATCTTGCGGGGGTAAGTTATCTTCTTCAATCGTGAGCATGTATTTCCAAGTACTGAGTTCGGGGTTGGAGAGAATAAAATTCACCGCCATGTTATACGCTTCCCCCACTTCATATCCACGAAAGAATATGGGGCCAACGATCTTTTGATTCATGGGCTTTATGAGCCCCATCCATGACTGCACGACACGATCCGGAATCATACCGCGCGTCGGACACACTATGATCGTTGAAAGATTTTGATACGTTTTTCCCTTTTCCAAACGTGCGACCGTTGCCTGAAGATCAGTGTTATGAACGCCGAGACCAAGGTTTTCGATAATGACTGCGGATTTCATATAGAGTCACTCATGAAAAAATACACGGGCGGCCTGCGGTTTAGGGAACCTGAGGCATTGATTTGAGTAAACGCAATCGATGCCGGCACGGCGGAAGTTGTTGCGCTATAAAACCCTTGCCCGAGGATGCCTCCTTTCGTCGCGTTACTCGCGACACCAAAGTTTCCTGAATACACTGAGTTTGGTTGTGATGCCAAAAATTGCGAAATCGACATGTTTGCGCCGCCAGTCGTGGTGCGCGATCCAATGCCAATCCAATAATCACTTCCGCTAAGAGTGCTCGTCCACGGTATAGTCAAGTTTCTTGGGCCCGCGTAGAGTGAATAACTCCCTGCAGTTCCCGACATAGTCACATTCGTCGAAACTGAGCTGCTCATGACCAGTGAAAGTGTTGAAACATTTTTTGAGTACACTCCCACCCAAAATGAAAGGGTTGCGCTACCCGAAGAGTTTGATGTATTGGAAAAGTTGATCGGCATCACAAATCGATCAAATTGAAATGAAGGAGCATTCCACATTGGCTGAACAAAAAACGTTCCTTGCCCCTGCTGCCCCGCGACCTGCTCTTTTCCATGATACTCTGGTGCATATCCACTATAGGTGGTGCCGCCGCCCCCCGCATTTACGCTTGCCGTGATCGTGTTTCCGTTGATGCCAAAAGTGACACCGTTCGAATTTGAAAATACGACCGTGCCCGTGGTTACGGGCGTGCCTCCATTTGCTGTTAACGCCGCGATAGTGGTAGTGGCCGAAGAGTTACTGATTGCTTGGATCACGCCGTTTTCGCACACGAGCGCCTTCGAGATCGCAGAGTTGTACCATACGGTTCCTGAAGTAGCACACGATTGCCCGATATAGTCATTAGTGTTTTTTACATCAAGTCCGAGAAATTTTGGTGACGCCCCGCCAACGCCGGTCCCCACTTGTACGATACCCGAAGCGACGTTGGTTGAGAAAAGTGAACTATAGACATTTTCCGCGGCGCGTGCGTATCCCGTTGCCGCAACCCGCTGCCTCGGCGCGAGCGTTTCCCACGATCCATTAAAACAATTAGTGCCGTTTGTTGATGTCGCCGTGTATACGTCAACATTCAGAAACACCGTGTCGCTTGAATAAAAATTGTAATCGAGCGTGTCTGCTTGGCCGATGAGTGCAGTGAATACTCCGTCGGTAGTGGTTGCAGTGGTGGTTGCGGGTGTTCCTGATGGCCACAATTTAGTACCGGAAGACTGCGCGTCGTAAATCGAGAATCGAAAACAATACGGCTCGCCTGTTCCGCCCAGCGGCGAACCGTTTTCATCCATGAGCCGACCTTCATATGAAAGTATGTTGGCAACACCAACCGCTGCGCCTGACTTTTCAGGCCACAGCATGTGCGCGGTTAATGTTACGTATAAGAAAAACGAAAGAACTATTTCAACACACAAAATGAAAAACACAGCGACAGATCGCCGGGTCGTTCTCCGAAATTTTATCCCATTATGTGAGAGCGTCATCGACTAAGAGAACGTGAGGTGATTCACGATCTCTTGAGATGAAGTATAACACTCTTCAAACTTCCGCTGTGCATCAAAATCCCCGTGTTTGTGGTCAATTTCGATGTTAGCAAGTACCCGGAGCTCGAGTGGTGAGACCACCTTAAAGAAGTACGTTTCTTTCTGTTCCCCTTTCCCTTTTTGGAGAGTCATTTGCCAACCGAAATGGGTCATGTTCTCCAGCACATCCTTAGAAACAAAACGCTCCCACAACGCTCTTTGCGGGATGATAGCGTCGTACTGATACGCAATGTCGTAATTAAACCCGTGTCGTTCGAACGTGTTTTTTGGAAATATCGTTTTTTCGACAGTGTGTAAAATTTCGCCAAGACGCAATTCCGCAGGCTTATGTGCGGTCGTAGCTTCAAGACGAATACGCGTGGGTTCAAAAATGAGCTGCAGCGATAGTTCGGGAAATGTAAATGCACGCATATGAAGTGCCGCATCATCAAGAAGCCGAGAGCCTTTCGATGCCGCGCCTGGAAAAAGCGCGAAAACATGCTGCGGCTCCGGGAGTGCAAGCCTCTGTGCCGGAGATACCGCCACCGCATTAATCCCCTCAAGATTCCGTGCAACGATCGCCATTGTGAAAGCCTACCGGGTCACCGACTACAAATCAACCCGCGATAAGGTGACTGGCTGCAAGTTCGATAATGGTACCCACGGAGTCGTTGCGTCCTGTTCGGCGAGCAAAAGGTAATACGGCCCTTCGTGCGTATTCGCCGGTAGGTGTGTAACCGTGTATGAAAACGAGTTGTTCACGCAGGAAGCAGCGTAATTCGACGCAAGCCGAGGAGGAAGTGCCGTATAATCATCCACGTTCTTAGTGAAAAGCACTACAAAAAATTCACGCGTGCACTGACCCGAGACCGTCATCACACCGTCGGTGATAGAAACTTTTGGATCAACCAACTCCGGCTCGTCAGTAAGTGTCGCCGCAAACTCAGGATCGTACCATGCCAGATTTCGTGTGGCTTTTATTGATGGCCCCGCCAGCGAAAACGCGAGCCGCGTTTCCTTGTGTGCGGGTACAGGCGGCTCTTCTATACTCTCCTGAGTTTGTGAGACATCTACCGCCGCTAGTTGATTCGTTTCTTCCGTTACGAAGACGTGTGTTAAGTCTTCAGTGACTGCGATGAGCGAGTCTGCCACAGCATCAACAACAGCAAGCGTTGCCTCTGCACCCTCAAGGGCAGTTTCTATGAGTGTAAGGTCATTCTCCACCGAAAGCTCAATCGCATCAAGATAAATCGATGGTCGCTCGCCCGGCAAAGGTAGGATCATTATTTGAAGATTATGCAAATCCTCCCACGACGTCGCAGGAATATCGACAGAAAACGTGTCCCAATTACCCGTATGTGCTTGTCCCGCAGTAAACCAACGCACTCCATCAAAGCTGTAACTCACTTTAAGAAATGCGTGCTCCGCCTCTTCGGTCGCGTACGCTTCTGTCGCAGTCAGGCTGAGTATGTTCCCGATTATCGTGAGCCACGCGGCTGGTGCGGACTCAACTACAGGCGCGGGCGTATCCGTCTGAGAAGGACTCTCTCCGGTTGGCGAGGAAGGTTGTGGTGCTGGCCCAGGCTCATGTGTTTCTGATTGCATCTCCGGCGATGACACTGATTCCTCGACACCGCCCTTTTCAGTGTCACTTTCTTCGGGCGGCTGAATTGTAGTTTCATCGACTGTTACTGTTTCTGACGATTGTGCATCTGCGCTATCCGCTTGAGATGGTTCCGTCGCAGGATCAGAGACAGTGTGGGTCTCGCTTTGTATCTCTATGGTCTCTTCTGTGTTTATGATCGGGTCTTCATGTTCGGAAACCGGAGCGCTTGCCGAGGACCCATCGTGCGCCCACACAAAAGAAACTCGCGCACTTTTTGGTGCATTATCCTTCGCTTCCACATTGAAATACCCGCAGAAAATAAGTGACACAGAGTCCGGCGCGAGATAGGCGGCCTGTTCAGGAGGAAATTGGTGAAGGGGGTCCCCTGTTTTTGCCTGTGGCGCCCCGCTTGCTCCCGTTGGATTTCCCCACGCTCCGAGACAATACGAAGGGTTATACAGAGCCGAGTCGGCTTGCGCAATATCACCGCGCGTTGCTAATCGAACAAAAACCGCGACAACAAAAAATACGAGCAAAAAAGCACCTCCTTTGAGTACAAGATGGAAAACACGCATCATCTTTCAGTATACCGTGCAGAGAATTCCGGCAGGCGCTTACCGTGGGTATAACTTACACCCATTCAGGATGGTCTACACAAAATTTCACCGTGCGCTTCAAAGATTCATCAAAATCAACTTCAGGTTTCCAACCAAGCGCCCTGAGCTTCGCTCCGTCAAGTGCATAGCGCATATCGTGCCCTGGACGCATCGCGTGAAAATCTACCAGATCATACAAAAGCGGCTTTCCAAGAACCGCCGCGATTCTTTCCGCCATTTCAAGATTGGTCAATTCATCAAATCCCACGACATTGTAGCCTTCGCCAACAACGCCATGATTGAGCATAAACATGATTGCTGAAGCGGTGTTGCGCGCATGCAACCAGTATCTACTCCCCACCGCCATGAGTTTTCCGGAGGCATCGAGACTCGCAAAAATGGGCACCCGCTCGCCTCGCACGACCGAGCGAATGGTCTTCGGCACAAGTTTTTCAGGATGTTGTCGTTCACCAAAATTGTTCATCGTATACGCAGTTACTATTGGCGTACCGTACGTCACAAAATATGAATGCCCGAACGAGGCAGCCCCGGCTTTCCCCGCCGAATACGGATTCGATGGCTTGTACGGGTCGTCTTCCGTGTGCGCATATCCTACTGACGCCGGACCAAACACTTCGTCAGTGGAGAAATTAATGAAGCGCTTCAGAGGTGCATGTGATCGCGCAAAATCCAGTATGGTGACCGTTCCTATAACATTGTCCATCGCAAAGAGCATCGGATCTGTAATAGAACGATCAACATGTGTTGAAGCTGCGAGATGTAAAATATATTCAACAGCACCAATCCGATTGACAACACCTTCATTAAGCGGCGCTTTGAGGTCGTGAAAAACAAACGAGACCCGCTTTTTATGCGTTTCCCACTGCGGTATATCGACAAGCCTGTTGAGATTCCCTGAAGTATCAAGGCGATCAAGAACGACCACATCCCAATCAGTGGTTTCAAGAATGTACGAAACAACGTGGTGTCCAATAAATCCCGCTCCGCCAGTTACGAGTACGCGCATAGCGCAAGTATCACACGCGCACAGAAGTGGGGCAACTTTACTAGTCCAGACGTTGTGCCGTATGTGCTGCAATGCGTGCCGCTGCCCTTGTTTCGTCAGCGTGACGAACTAGTATGCGCACACGCGAATCTGTATGTGCGACCTCCGTAGGCGGTTGTGCTTTTTCATTTTTAGTCGCGTCAAGCACAACCCCTAATGGCGCAAGTAACGCACACACTTTGCTGCGAATAGGCGCTGAGCGTTCGCCAATCGTCCCTGAAAATACTATCGCATCGATCCCCCCGAGCATCATCGCGTACGCCCCAACATACTGCGCGACACGACGTACGAACATGTCGATCGCAAGCGCCGCGCTCGAATTAGTCGCTTCTGCCTGAAGCATTACTCTCATATCATCAGTACCGCACAACGCTTGAAAACCACTTTTCTGATACATGAGTGCGATCAACTCCTCTGGCGTCATGTGGTGAGACAGGCGGGCTATAACCGCGGGGTCCACCGAGCCACTGCGCGAGCTCATCGGAACTCCTTCAAGAGGAGAGTACCCCATCGAAGTTTCAATACTTTTTCCATCCTTGAGTCCTGTGACACTTGAGCCGCTTCCTAAATGGCACACCACTGCACGCGAAGGAAGTTCCGGATCTTCCGCAAGCGCCGAAAGCGCAATGCCATGATATCCAAATCGTGCCATGTCATACTCTGCCACGAGTGACTCCGGCAGCGGAATCCGCCGTGCGTACTCTGGCAACGACGTGTGAAATGCGCTATCAGAAACCGCAACTATGGGAATCTGCGGAGACTCGGTCTGCAACGTGCGCACAAGTGCCAGAGTAGGCTCTGTGTGTGCAGGGTCATACTGCGCAACCTGTGAGAGTTTTTCGATAAAATAATCGTCGACAAGGTGGTGTTCGGTAAAGTACGTGCCCGGCGCCACAACGCGCACTACATATATGTCACACGAAAAACCTCTCTCTTCGAGATAATTCATCATGTCCTGCCGCGCGTGCAAAAAAACATCCTCGGTGATTGCCTCAGGCAGCGCACCGTGTATCGTGCGCGCAAATCCATGTTCCGTACGTTCGTAATGCACAGACAACAAGCAGCTGGAGCCTCGATAGAGCGCAAATTTATGTGAGGCGCTCCCTGGATTAAGTACTATGATTGTTTCCATTGCCATGTTTGTACATCCTCCATATCGACACCATACTCTTTAATGTAGGCACGGTGCCGAGTGAGTAACGTCTCGATTTGTTCAATATTGTGTGTCGCTTTTTCTTTCGTAATAACACCGCGCTCACTCATAAGCTCAAACGCTTCTTTAGCGATCTGATACCTGCTTGTGCCATTTCGAACATGCATGTCAAACGGCGTCGTGGTACTCCCCACTTCTCGGTATCCGTGCACACGAAATCGGCGCTGCCCGTCCTGATGGTCAAACAACGCTTGTTTGAGCGTTTCTGGGTATCCATGAAAATTAAAAATTACCGGCTTGTCAGGAGTGAAGTAGTCAGAAAACTCCGTAAATTCGGCACGGCATTCTTCATTCCCTATACCAAGCGCCGAAAGCTCAAGAATATTTACAAAACGTACGCGGATTTCTGGTGCGTCACGCTTAATAAGCTCAAGTGCCGCAAGCGTCTCAGCGGTAAGATAGTCGCCCGCAGCAGCAAGAACCACGTGCGGGTCTTCGTCGCTTGCGAAATGCCATACCAGCACACCTCGCTTCATGGCTTCTTCCGCTTCTTTGGGTGTAAGCCACTCAGGCTCCATACTCTTCCCTGCCACAATAAGGTTCACTTGGTTTTTTGAAGACAAACAGCGCTCAAGTGTAAGAATAGTGCTGTTCCGATCCGCAGGAAAATAAACGTGAACAAAACATCCATGTTTCTGAAGCATTGCGTCAATGAACCCGGGATTCTGATGCGAGAACCCATTATGCTCCTGTCGCCAGCCTGGGGAGGTCAAAATGTAATTTAGTGACGAAACGCTTCCTCGCCACGGAATCTCGGTTGCGACTCGTATGAACTTCGTGTACTGATCCGCCATGCTGGCGATAATCTGTAAAAACGCTTCGTATGAAGCAAAAACGCCGTGCCGCCCCGTAAGTACATAGCCCTGCAAAAGACCTTGCAGGGTATGCTCACTCAACATTTCAATCACGCGCCCGCTCGGAGAAAGATCTTTATCCCACGGTTCGATTTTTTGCATCCATGCACGCGGCGTGTGCTCGAAGATCGCCTGAAGTTTATTTGAGTACGTTTCGTCAGGTGAGAAAAACCTAAAATTCTTATTTTGCGCATTCAGTGCGCTCGTGTCGCGCAAGTACTCTCCTGCGGCGAGCATCGAGCTCGCCTTCGAGACACCCCGTGTTATTTGCTTGTTTACATACCGCACCGTTGGAGGAACAAGCAAATCAACACAAACACTTTTCCCGCCAAAGCACTGGCGGTTAGAACCCATGCGTCGATTCGGTTCCGGAAGAACGCTCAAGACCGCACGGGCAAACCCATGTTCGGGGTCAAACAACTCATGAAATTTATACGACGCAAGCCATTGTGCTACTGCCTTAAACTGCAACTCGTCAGTGTGCGCCTCAGTTGCGACCACTTGATGCGCGAGCGCGTTTCCTTCGATCTTTTCTCCGTGGAGACGCTTGATCCCACCCCACCCCTTTGGAGTACGAAGAATAATTATTGGGGGACGTGACGAAATTCCTGCAGATGAAATCTGTGCTGCTTCTTTGCGCCGTGCCTCAAAAAGGGTGCGGCTTACCGCAAGCGCTGCCGCCATTTTCTGATGAATGCGTACGCCTTCGACGAAAATAGGTTCGTATCCGTACCCTTTAAAAAGAGCCTTGAGATCTCTATCGCTCATGCGCCCGTAAAGTGTTGGGCCGGAGATCTTGTACTCATTGAGATGAAGGATGGGGAGTACGTGACCGTTGTCGGCGGGGTTGACGATTTTATTCAAGTGCCACGCTGTTGCGGTGGGTCCTGTTTCCGCTTCTCCATCACCAATCATGCACACGATGGTCATGTGCGGATTGTCGAGCGCTGCTCCATAGGCAGTTGCGAGCGCATACCCGAGTTCTCCGCCCTCGAGAATCACCCCTGGAGTGGCTGGGCTCGAATGGCTTGGAAACTCATACGGCCAACTAAAACCGTGGACAACATACTGTAATCCCTGGGCGTTGAGCGCTGCTTCAGGGTAGTATCGGGCAAGTGTTCCTTCAATATATAAATTCGCCTGCAGTGCCGCAAACCCATGCCCTGGTCCGAGCACAAATAAAAGATCTGCATCGTCGTGAGTTCGAATATATTCATTAAGATGTGCATACGTGAAGTTAATGCCCGGGCACGTACCCCAATGACCAAGCAGTCGCGGTTTCAAATCATCCCGCTTGAGCGGTTCGGTAAGCAGCGCGTTCTTTTTGAGAAAAATCTGCGCTGCGGAAATGTAGTCGGCGGCACGAATGTATGATTGGATTGCTTCGATCCGTGATCTGTCCATGTATTTATTGTACCGCATTACAACTACCGCTGTGTAAAAAACTGAGGCCGGCAAAAGCCGGCCTTGTACATATCTTCAATTCGAGCGTACCGAGGAGAACGTTATGAAGTCATACATCTCATCGGGAAGCTTCGCGTCTTCCGAAACCCTCACTGATTCATTCCGCCCGTTTTCGATTTCGCGGAGCACCTCAGCGCCACGATCAAGATCTTTACTGTTGACAAGAAAGTTGACCGAGAACGGCCCATCGCCACTATCAACAACACTTTTGAAAAGTATCCCTGTACGAGTCCCGACGGTCACGGATCTCCACCCAGTTTCGAGATACCCTTCACACGTGCGGCTTTTAAAATGGTTTTTATCTTGCCGGTCAAGAGTAAGTTTGTACGCGGCAGTTTCAAGAGTATGCCGCACGTCATCACTAACCATTCCCGGTCCTTTTCGAACCATAATGACTGTCCATGAACCCGCGCTTCGTACAGGCATACGTACCTCCTGTTATTACCCGACAGGAGCATGCCACTTGAGAAAAGCTACGTCAAATACTAGAGTATTCGCTGCCACACCCGCTTCACCACGCGCCACGCGGCAAGCAAAGCGATGAGCACCACAAATATGTAGAGACCGTATTTGATTACCGCAAGCACAAACACCACAAGATTAATAGTGATGTCTTGCACGGCACGATTTACTCTATAGACGAATTCTTGCAGCGCCTGCTTCCATGAATCACTGATCTGCTCTGGGTCAATATACCGATGCTCGTACACTGAAACGCTGAAGTATGTGTATACGAGGCGATCGAGTTGCTGCTCTTTGCTACGGGCAAGCCGTTCAAGTTGGGCTGCCACCGTAATACGCTCTTGTGTAAGACGTTCAATGATTGCGAGGCGACTTTCAATAATCTTGGCGAGCGCCTCGGCATTTCCTGTTCGTGTCGCGATTCCCGTAATCTCACTATAGGCAGTGAGTGCACTCTGTAGCGTTTCGTCAATTGATTCGAGTTTCTTTTCAAGGATTTCAGTTTCGGAAGTAAAGTCATCAATCTGCTGCTTGATAGTTTGCGTGTTTTCAATCAACTCCTTCGGCCCGTATTTTCTAAGAATACTGAGTACTTCATCAACATGTGCAAGTTCGACTTTAAATGAGAATGAGCAACCCGCATCGTACGTATTGGCGTTTTCGAACACCACATACGCGTGTTCTTTGAGTTTTGCGATCTGAGTACATGTTTCATCAGTGCGCGCCTCAATACTCACGCTGTACTGCATTGTTTCGTATTCTTCTGCATCCCCACCCACGCTCGATGGATACGAAGGGGCCGGTGCGATCGTACCCGCAACGTTTCGCACTGACAGGCTCATGTCTTTACCTCCATATCCTTGCGCCTCATCAAATGCATACCCCGGCTCAATTGCCATCATGCCGCCTCCCATTCCTGATCGATACGAATCATACGAGTACGATCCATACTCCATCATCGAAGCCACTGGCTTCAATGTGTATGTTGCAACCGAAAGGATGATGAGCACCGCAAACACTGCACCAAGCGCTTTTAATACTTTAATGGGCGTCCACTGAATTGTACGAAGAAAATCCATGTCCTCATAATAATCGGCTGCGAAGCAACCGCACGACAGACGTGTGGAGAAATCCTACATGTCTTGGAGCGGGAGCCCGTTGATGTAATCTGCTTTCCCTATTGAGACTCCGTTCTTGCGAACAATCGCGTACGCAACTGCCGTGTGAAAGAAGAAGTTGGGAATCGCATACTCGCGTGCGTAATCAAATCCACTCATGAACTTGCCTGGAAAATACGGCAAAGTAACCTGTCGTGTTTCCGCTCCTTCAAAATCACTCTCTGAAAAACCTTGAATATAGCCGATAGTTTTATCAATTCTCGCGAGAAGTTCATCAATGCTCGCTTCGGCATCTTCGTATTTTGGCGCTTCGGTGCCCGAAAGCCGAGCCGCTGCACCTTTTGCGTTATCACAGGCAATCTGCACTTGGCGCACAAACGGGAACATGTCAGCTGCTAAACTGTCTTCGAGAAGCTTTTTCTCGTCGAGCCCGTGTTCTTTTGCTTTTTGGAGTACATTTTTTAGACCTCCCAACATTTTTGCAAACACCGGCAGTGTAAATGTATAGATTGTGTGCATACGTGGCTTGCTAACTACTAGAACTCCAAGTATAGCAAAGACTTCTTATACCAACGAATCGCGGTTATGGTTTCTTTTCGTGGGCAAACGTGAGTGATTCGAGCAATGCTTCGAAATCGCGCCGAATGAGCGCCTGTGACTCCATGTACGAACCTGAAAGCACATACGCAAACCCGTCATACACAATCACTGCCACATCCATTTGATAGAGTCCGTCGGCACCATAGCGAAGCGCGTCAACCCCCGCGAGTTTTGTTTTCATACTATTGCCGCGCAGAAGATTTTTATGAGAGAGCATACTGTACTGGTCTGCCCACAGGTCTGCGCTCAAATTCTGGGTATTTGTATACGCTGCGATGGTAATTGTCGGCGGACCTTCTGCGTTTTGTCGTTCGCCGAGCGCTGCCGCGTCGCTTTTGAGCATAAGTATTGCGCCGTCTACAAAAGCTGCGTCGTTATTTTCCGGATATGCGCTTATGCGATACCCTTCGGGTTCATTGCGGTATGAAAAGCTAAGTCCCGGATCTAGGGTATACGTCTTCATTTCCCCATCCACAACACCGGTCTCTCCTTCAAAATCTTGCACTGCCTCTCCAAATTCCATCGCAACAGGATCGTACAGCGCATAAAGATTTTTCCCAACACTCACGCCATCTGCTCTGCGCTCTGCATAGTACACAACTACTTTCCCGTCTTTAAACGCCGTGGTTTGTGGAGCGATATTGTCACCAATCATCATTGCCTGCGTCCCTTGAAATCGTGCTTCTGTATTTTGAATCGCTGCGGCAAGGAAAAAACGCTCCCCTTCCGGAATTTCTTGTACAAGCAAAAACGCGACGTCACTTATTCCATCCGCGTTTAAGTCACCTCGCGCCTCGTTACCAAAGTAACGCACTATATGAGACCCACCTTCTACCTGAAGTACGCCCGTACCATTAGTAAGCGGTACTTCCTTTCCCGCGATACTGTACTGCGCATCGCGAGGGTCAGACGCAGTCACCGCCTGCTTCTCGTTGTAAATATAATTATTAAGGAGAAAAAAGCCTCCAAAAAGTACGGCCCCGAGTATCAAAACTACTGTGAGTATCTTCATATGGCCAGTATAACAACGACGCACCAGAGAAGAGAAAGTTACTAATACCACACTCTTTCAAGAGCTTGGCTCACCTTTCACTGACCACTACCAACTTCCTGAAGCACCGCCTCCTCCTGAAGACCCGCCACCAAACCCCCCAAAACCTCCTCCTGAGCTACCCCCAAAACTCCCGCCACTCGAACCGCCCGCCCACCACGGCGGACTTACATTATATTTTTTACTATGCGAATAGGTACTCGAAACAACAAAATCAAGAAAAAGCCCAAATAAAAATAACCCTACCGTAACAACGCCCCCAAGCAAGACCCACCAAGAAAACAACGTACTCACCAGTACTCCAACGGCCGCACCTACGATGCCGCCGAGCCACCACGACTTGGTGCGTGCCAAAATCGAAGCGATCCATTGCACGACAAGCGTCACAAAAATAAACACCGCAATAAATGTATCGGAAAATGTGAACGAGAAGCCAACATCTGGCTTTGCCTGATACTCACCTGCCGCAGCTTCCTGAAGGCGCGCGACAGCATTACTGACCGCCATACCATACGCACTCTCTTTAAGTAACGGGATCATTTCTTCGCGAATAATGCGATCGGCGACACTGTCCGGGATCGCGCCTTCAAGTCCGTACCCGACTTCGATCCGCACCGCCCTGTCCTCGATCGCCAGCAACAGTAGTACGCCGTTGTCACTTTTTTCTTTACCGATTCCCCATTCTTCGAAAAGCTCGACCGCGTAGTGCTCAATGTAATCTCCCTCAAGTGAGCGCACGGTAACCACCGCAATTTCGTTGGTTGTCGAAGCGCTGTATGCGAGAAGTGTTTCTTCTAGATGTGTTCGCGTTTCCTCCGTGAGGACTCCGGCAAAGTCATTTACATACCCGCCGGGAGTTCCGGGCGATACGTACGCCAGCGCGAAGCTCGGCAAAAGCAAAAACCCTAAAAGCACGAGTACGTGCTTCATGACTATAGTTCTACTGACGGAGGAACAGCTGCCCCTTCTACAGATTCAAACATGGTGCGCGGCTCAAAGCCAAATAGCGACGCGGTTAATGCGCCGGGAAATGTTTTTACCGACACGTTGTAATCACGAACAATCTCGTTATATCTTCCACGCTCCACTGAAATACGATTTTCCGTTCCAGCCAATTCCGCCATGAGACTCTGTACCGCTTCCACCGAACGCAACTGCGGATAATTTTCCATCACCACCAGAAGACGTGCGAGTGCTGATTCTACTTCACCCACTGCTTGCACACGTTCTTCTACTGTTTGTGCACCTGCGTATCTAGTGCGCGCATCGGCAATCCGTCCAAAAACTTCTTGCTCTTGGGTGAGTACGCCCCGTACACTCGAAACCAGATTAGGAATAAGATCAAGGCGTCGCTGATACTGTGTTTCAACCTGTGCCCACTGCGCATCCACGCTCTCGTTTGTGCGCACGAGTGAGTTGTACGTCACAGCAACATAGAGTGCCGCCACAACGACAATGCCAATAAGTATCCACAATGCGGCTAAGCCGCGAGTGCTCTTCTTCATGAGCGCAGTATAGCAATGAAACAAGCGCCGCCAAAGTCACGCCGCAAGACGCAAGAGCGAGACTAATACCCGACTTCGACGTTAAATCCACCAAATGACATGCGCTTCATATCAAACGGCATGTCTTTCATATGATCGGGGTTTTTCTTTTGCGCCTTCTCCATTTCCTTCATCACTTTTTTGTTTACCGAATTGCGATGCGCTTTCGATTTATATTCGATATATGAAAACCACACTGTTTCAGTCGGTTTCAACTTCACCAATGTTGGGAAAAGAAGTATCGGAAACCCACCAGTGTTCGGCTTAAGATCGTCACCGATACACTCTTTGTACCCGAGCGCCCCATGCTTCATCCAAAATGTGCCCGCCTCGCTCGCCATCTTGCGGTATGCTGCCACCTTATTTTTCGCAATCACAAGCACAAACCCGTCCACGTATTTCACCTCGTTTTTCTTAACCATACGTTTTACTACTATTTACATGTCAATAATTTCCATTACCTCGATCGCCCCACCCTCGACACCAAAATGCGGGCTGTCCGTAAAAATGGCCGCCGCTTCATCAGCACTTCCTGCTTGAATAATCATGTAGCCACCAATCTCATTACGCACATCAGTAATTTCACCGCCTTCCGAAACTCTCTTTGCTGCACCTACGCCGCCGCCATGATCCACAATATTTCCTTCATGTATTTTCATCCACCGCATCCATGCGTCCATTTCTTTTTGCCGATCTTCTGCAGTCCTGTTTTTCATCGTAGTTTTCATCGCATCGTACGCTTCAATGGGTGCCACAAAAACCGCTAGATATTTTTTCATAGTGTCTAGTATACAGTGTATTGTGTAGAAATCATGAGTTTATTTTGAGCAAACTCATGCATAAAATTTTATCTTGGCTGTTGTGGTTATTTTTGAAATGAAAAGCCCCAGCAGTGTATGCCGGGGCAGAAAGCCGAACCCTTAACCCTCAATCTTGTACCTCAGGCGAGGATTTTCTGTGAGGACTCGATCAAGTGCCCGAAGAAACGTATTGCGCTCTTTAGGTCCAATCGGTCCGATCAATTCAATCTTCATATGCCTGTTGTTAGGCGCATCGGGGTTAGGCACCGGCGGCATTTTTTTTGGCACGAGCATGAGTTTCTCTTTATGAGGTTCTAGATCGACGAAGTCGAACTCCGAACCCAAAAGGGGTTTTAGACTCGTGCTCATCAACGGGGTGTTGTTTCCCCCCTTCACGAGGGACCCAACCCAGCACACACTGAGCCCTTGGGAAGCCTTTTGACGGAGGACCGTGAGATAATCTTGATCCGTACTTACCAAGACTACCTCGCTGACCTTGTCAGGGTCGAGCGCGGCGATTTTTTTAATGAGCTCCTGGTCGTCAATGCTACCGGTGCTCACGGTTTCGAGAACGTCGAAACCGGCGGCTCTCCATGCGTAAGCTGCTCCTTTTCCCATCACCGCTGTCACGGTAACAAAGATGGGTTGCACAAGCTCCTTCTCTTCCCCCGTACTTTCTGTTAGAAACTTTTTGAGTGCAGAAAGATCAAATTGCGCAATGCCGAGTACCCGCCCCAAATGATATAAGGACGGTCCGTCTATAAAAACCGCTTTCATAATCACCTCCTCTCGAACATGGTCTGCGGTAATCAGATCACGTATATTAGGACATGTCAATATCTGGGCGCGGACCCTATTTCAAGCCGATGCTTCTTCGCTTTCCCTACCTCCATTGCGCTAAAGTGCGCTGTTTGACATCTTGTTGTGCGTGCAAGGAGATCTGTAAAACTGGGTTGATCCCCGATGAGGATCCAGGACCACGTTCCTGGTTCTTAATACCGATCATTGTGACACCAGCTTTCCCAAATCAAGAGTTTCGTCGATGCGAATCTGTGCTACAAACTCTGGAACGTGTGAGACGAGAATCAAGGCACCCTGATAAGTATCGAGTGCTTTCGCGATGACAGGAACGTGGCGAAAATTGATATGGTTGGTTGGTTCGTCGAGAATAAGAAGGCCGGGACGTTCAATAATAAGTCGCGCGAATGACAAGAGTCCTTTTTGACCTTCCGAGAGGTTTCCCACTTTCGCCTGCATGATATCCGCAGTAAGGAGGAGCCCTGCGGCAGTTGCGCGCATCGCTTCTTCGTTTTTGACTTTCTGTACCGACATGAGTGATTCAAAAACAGTCATTTCGAAATCAAGTGTCGAAAAATCCTGACGATAGTAGCCGACCCGCACTTCACCCGGCACCGTCACGCCTCGCGCAGTACGATCGACAATCGATTGTAACAAGGTAGATTTCCCGATACCGTTCGGACCTTTGAGGAGCAGGTGTTGGTTTTTTTTCAGTCGCAGCACGACTTTTTTATGCCTCGGAGTGTGGTCCTTAATCACTGTCACTGAGCTGATTCTGACGATTTCGATTGGTAGATCTTCCTGCACCGGAATTGTGAATGCACGGATCGTTCGATCTTCTTTTTTAACATTCACTTTTTCCTCTTCCATCTCCTCCGCCTTGGTACGCATTTTCTTTGCGACCAAGCGCATCTTGCCACCTTTCTGTGCGAAAAAGTTTGCTTTGTCTTTGTTTGCTTGGATCTCTTTAGCGAGTTGAGCGTTCTTGCGGTTTTCTGTTTCGATGCGTGCAGCGATGTGCCGGAGAACCGTGTGGTAATTGCCGGGATACCGCTCCACTTGTCGCGTGTGAACGTCGAGATACAACACGCCGTGCGTAAACGCGTTCAAAAATTCCGTATCGTGCGAAATAACTATGACGGTCTTGGTGTACTCGACGAGAAACTTTGTGAGATGTTCGACACCGGCCGCATCGAGGTTATTTGTCGGCTCATCAAGCAGAAGAAGGTCGGGGTCTTGGATCAATGCCGAGGCAAGCAAAAGTCGAGCCTGCTGGCCACCCGAAAATGACCGGACAATGCGATCGTGCGGTGCTGTCAGATGCACGATGTCTAACACTTCGTTGATACGCGGATCAATATTGTATATTTTTTCGACAAAGCATTTTTCAAAAAACTCTCGGACCGTAAGGTCTAACTGATCGCGCGGTATCACTTGCTTTGCAGTTGCTATCAAAAGGTGCGACTGTGTATGAATCGATCCCGACTCAGGCATGTGTTCGCCAGTAATTAAAGACAAGATGGTGCTCTTTCCGGCGCCGTTCTGGCCCATGATGGCCAACTTCATGCCACGGCGTACCGCAAAATTTACCTCGTGGAGTATTGGTTTTGTAGAACTGTATTCAAACGAAACATCTTCGAATCGGATTAGTGCTTCTTCTTTCCCCATACGCCTATCATTACTTCGAGTAACTGAACACCCAAGACGATCACATCGCTTAGATTTTTAGCCAGCTGGCCTCTTCGGATTCGGATAAATCTCCATAAAGCCCCGCAAGGTTTCTCTGACGCTTTTTAGTCTACCATTTCGACGCTCCTCGGAATGATCAAAATGCGACATTAACCCCTCAATTATTTTCTTTGCTTCTTTGCCACAGAGAATAGTACTGTATGTTTTTTCAAAGAAATCTTCCCGACTTGATACCCATATTCAAGCAACTCCTTTTTGTAGTTCAGAAACGAATGATCCAATTTGACTCCTGCAATCTTATGTATTTCGTCGAACGTCAGCGTGAGTGATGGGCTGCCTTTCCTTCGAATGAACTTCCACAGTGGATCATATTTACTCATAGGTAGAATATAAACAAAAGTGGCCGCAATATATCACTTTTCCTCTGCTCCTCGGAATCCGAACCTATCTCAAACTGGCTGGTCTCTTCGGTCTCGTAAATTTACCCATCAAGCCCTACAAGGCTTTCCTGACGCTTTTTAGTCTACCATTTCGACGCTCCTCGGAATAACAATTTTTAATCGAGCGGCGGTAGAGTTTTATCGACTCGTTGAGCGTTAGAATGAGCCAAGACTCTACCAACAGAGGTAATTTGAATTGATTGTTTGTTCAACTTATTCCACCATTCCCGAAGTTTTTTAAGATTAGGGTATTTTTCTATTTCTTTAATAAAATCTTCTTTAGACATTGAAGTGCCATCATATAAGTCGTATATCTTTTCAAGAGCATCTTTTTCATCATCAGTGATCGAGTGACCACTTACAAAAGTAAGCTTTGGTATTCGGCGTTTGTTTAATACTAAAAGTTTTACATATTTTTCATTAAATGGATTTTTCACCAAAGAGTTTTGGTCGAGACGAGCTTTTACTAGCAACTCTTTTGCTTCGGTATGTTTTTCGTGATTTTCTTCAATTCCATTTTTTACATATCCATCAAATTGTTCATACCAATAGTCTTCCAATAACTTAGTACTTCCAAAGGTAGTTACTCTTATAGCATCTAGAATATCTAGATGATCAAGCCAACTATCATTTGTGGGTAAAGTGCCATAAATAACCTTACTAAATAAACCATCTAAGACCTGTAAGCCATCTGACATATTACCTGTAACAGGTACAAACTGTGCAACCGAATGAAAGACAGTTATTGCAAGCAGTGCTTCATCTGAGATTTGATCCACAATCTCAACTGCTCTGGAAATACCTGCCCTAATAGTCCTATTAGAACCTTTTTCAAAACGATGAACCATCAATTCTGAAAGTAAATCATAATCCTCTTTTCTTTCGGTTGAAGCTGCTCTTTTTTGTGCTTCAATAAGTAGCATTTGAAATGAAGGGTCTGAAAAAGCCGACAGAGCATTTTCTTTAATCATTCTTGGAATGAGTGAGTCTTCGAAAAGCCTATTTCGTTTATTTGCTTCTTCCGTTGCTTCTGCCGTAAAACTCTTTAAGACCGAATTTAATTTCTCATCAACAATTTCGCGTGCTCTTTTTTCATCAATACCAACAATAACAGTCCCTGCTTGGATAAGTTGAGAATTGTCGCCAGCTTTTTGTGTCTGTTTATCGGTCATTTTTAATCTCACCGATCTGGAACTGACTAGAATTATCGCCAGCTTTTTGCTTTTGTTTTATAGTTTTCCTGATCGCAATTTTATAACCAGCAGTACCACCGACCAGTAAGCCGAGTACGAAAGTTACTCCCGCTGTGCCAATTCCATCAAATATCCATGATAAATTTTGCATATCCATAATTTTATTACTTTTTAAAAACTATATAAATAGGATGCTCCTCGGAGTCCGAACCTATCTCAAACTGGCTGCCGGACTTGGATTCGAACCAAGATAAACAGCTTCAAAGGCTGCTGTCCTACCATTAGACGATCCGGCAATGGGCCCAGTATACAGATTTATCGAACTTTGACAAAAAGAACACCAATTGTAGAATGCTGCCGGAATATCAGTCATGGAGATCACAATGCTGAAGGGACTTTTCGGTCGCAAGAGGAAAGAACCGCTCGTTTTCCTCGCAGGAACGTGCGGGAACAACTACTGGCGCTTGCTGTTTCTCGATGAGATGACCGAGGCTGGCATACTTTCTAGTTACTTTTTTAATCCACAGGTAAATCCTGGTCAATGGGGTGCGGAACGTGAGATTGAGGAAAATAAAGCAAAGGAGCACGCAACGCACTATGTGTTCTACATCGGTGACCCAAAACAGGGTGGAAACGAGGATTCATCGTACTCGTATGTTGAGGCAGCGATCACGCTCGCGCAGCATCCGGGGAAAACAGTTATCGTCATCGACACCACCGAACTCAGTGGTCATGCACTCAAAGCCGCTGAAGCAATCAAGAGACTGCTTCGCATGCGGTACCCCGACGCACCAATCTTCGATACACTCGACGAGGGCATCGAAGAAACTCTCACAATGCTCGATGCGTATTTCGGAATTTGATCTGCTGGGCGGCCACTGGGCCGCCCTTTTTGTGCTTAGGTTTTTATTGTTGAAGTTTTTGCGGCAATACGACAACGGTCGCTTTATGCTGTTGGTAGTTGAGGTTTGCGTACACCCATGAACCTGTTTTAGTGAACAAGAATACAAATGTACCGCCGGGGGCAACGGTCGAAGTCTGCCCAAATTCAGGATAGTACTGGTCCGCGCCTGTGTACTGTTTGTCCGAAGTGACACGCATCGTCTTGCTGCTCTTGTTCACAAAGGTGATTGACGTACCCGCGCGCACCTCGAAAAGATTCGGAACGAACCCTGTGTCGGTATACCACACAGTATTCGCAGGAACAGATGCCGCGGCCGGTCGCTGCGGCGTGCTCGTGCGCGGGGCGGTTGCTGCCGGGGTGGCAGCGGGCTTTTCTTCAAAAGCTGCGGAGTCTTCTTCTATCATCCCATCAGTCGTGGTCGCCTGCGTATCAGGGCCAGACATCTGCGAGTTAAATAATGCACCGCCTTGATAATAGAAGAACATGCCAACGATAATGATAAGCAAAACCCACATCCAAGGATTATTCATAAAAACACCTTACCATCCGGTGCCAACAGCTCAATCTCTACGCGTGCACAACTACGATGTTGTACTTTCCATCAGCGCAATTTCGAGCGGAAGATACGGAACTGCAGCGAGTGTTATATCTTCATACGCGCGCAACAATCCGCGCAAAAGTACAAGCGTGATTCCATTATCCTTCTCTGTCGCCAATCGCTCAAGTAATTCGAAATCGGCCTTAGTATGTTCTTGCGCGAGCGATTCTTTCATTTTTGGAGCAAGACGAAGCAGGAGTGTGTTTCGGACTCGCTGTATTAGAAATCGGGTAAACAATTTTGCATCGGCGCTCACTTCTTGTGCGTTACGCACTGAGGCTAACGCAGTTTCGTAATCGCGCGAAGCGAGTGCGCTCAGCACTCGGCGCAGCAGTTCCCCCGTTGGAGCTCCGGTCACACGCTCAACCTCCTCGACATCAACTTTTTTGTCTTTCGAAATCGTAAGTACTTTTTGCAGGATACTAAGCGCGTCGCGAAACGATCCTTCAGCAAGAGTGGCAATGAGATCAGCAGCAGATCGTTCAAGCGTGCATTTTTCTGCTTTTGCAACCGCTTCAACCGCATCAGCAATTACATCACGTGATGGTTCTCGGAAAATATATGTCTCGCAGCGAGATTGAATGGTGTCGGGTACTTTATGAAGCTCGGTAGTCGCAAGTATAAAAACCACATGCGAAGGCGGTTCTTCGAGCGTTTTGAGGAGCGCATTCCATGCCTCCTTGGTGAGCATATGCGCCTCATCCACGATATACACTTTGTATGGCGACTCAAACGGAAGTGAGTACACGCCTTCGCGCACCTCTCGAATGTCGTCTACACCACGGTTCGATGCCGCATCCATTTCGTATAAATCTTTGTCGGTGCAACCGATTTCTCGCGCTAAAATACGCGCAACTGATGTCTTCCCTGTGCCTCGCGTACCCGCAAATAAATACGCGTGCGCGATCGTTTTATTTTTCACTGCAGCTGAAAGCACGTCAGTAATATGTTCTTGTCCTCTCACTTCTTTAAAGGTATGCGGCCGATAGGTACGGTAGAGCGCAAGTCCAGTTTTTTGCATGGCCGGATTATAGCAAAGACCGCGCGAAGATTCGCGCGGTCCGGCATTACGTGCACGGCAGCTGGAGTTTCTTGCGTCGCCTTGTCACACGCCCCACAATTCCTAATTCATCAAGCAGCCTGGGGTGCCGACGCAAAACAGAGACCAACCGGTCGTACTCCCAGTTCAGGGCACACGCGAACTTTTTTCTCGTCAGGGCAACCCCTGGATTTTTCGAACGCCACAACGTTTCTTTGCTTTTTAGATGTGCGCTATCAGTCTTTTCATAGCCACTATAGGTATACACAACACCAATTTCTTGACACAAATCTGGGTGTGCGTGCAATCGTTCAGAAACACACGCGTATGACAGCTTGCTTTCATACGCAAGTCTTTTGCGCGTTAGTATTTTGCCGGGATTTTTCTTGCGCCACCGACGCGCTGCTCGCTCAAGTATGATTCTTGTTACCTCTTTCTCGCATACGACACCCCACTTTTCGCAGAGCTCTTCTCGCTTTGGGTCACTGAAGAATTTGTGTACCGTCCCAAGCCTTACTTTTCGTACCCGCGCAATCCCTTCAAAAGTTGCAATTTTTTGTGGATGCGCAACTTGCGCCAAAAGCACAGCAGCACGATACTTCAATAACAGCACTTCTTCCTGTGTGCGCATATGCACTCCGACTCGACGCAAACCCCGTCGAGCAGTGTCGTAACCGTCGTTAGTCACATACGCCACATCATGTGTTGACGGAACACTGCCGTCGATCATAAAGCGACGCACTGCAGTTCGAGAATTGGCCGCACGCGGCATGACTTGTTTGCTCCTCTACCGTAATTAACTTGCGCTACCCTATGCCGCTTTGGCAAGTAATGCAAGTGCTTCCCGAGCATTAGTTGTTTCCATAAGCTGCGCGCGTAAATCTTTCGCACCGTCCCATCCTGTTATATATGCTTTGAAGTGCTTTTTCATGACTGCATACGCGGCCACGTCAGCCATCATTTCTTCAAAATAGCGAATATGTTTTTCGAGAGCCCTGAGACGCTCTTCTGGCGTGGGTATATGTTCTGAAAAAAGCCACGGGTTGCCAAAAATAGCACGGCCGAGCATCACGCCGTCGGCCCCACTCGCCTCAGCTTTTTGCCGGGCATCCTCTAGAGTAAGCGCGTCGCCATTGCCGATCACACGCGTGTGTGGGCTCAGTGCGTCCCGAAGTGCGACCGTCTGAGCCACCAAGTGCCACCGTGCTGGCACTTTCGACATATCTTTGCGTGTGCGCGCGTGTAGTGTCAGCGCCGCCGGTTTTTCCTGGAGTAATGTCGTAATCCACTTCTCGAGTTCACTATCACTTTTGTATCCTGCGCGTGTTTTCACTGAAATAGGAGTACGAGGTGCGCCGCTTTTCGCCGCACGAATGAGCGCAACCGCCTGCTCTGGATATTTAATGAGTGCAGCACCACACCGCTGGCGCTCCACTGCATTGTCGGGACAACCCATGTTGATATCTATACCGTCAAAGCCAAGCTGTTCACAGAGCGCCGCTGCCTGTTCCATGCGTTCGCACTGTGAAGTAAAAAGCTGCGCAACAATTGGTCGCTCCCCTTCTCCAAAAGAAAGTTTTCTCAATAATTTCTTTTTACCTTTTGGATTGGCCAACATGAGTCCATCCGCAGAAGTAAACTCGGTCCAGGTCACATCCGGTTTTCCATGCTCACAAATGATCCGACGAAATGCTGTATCGGTAACATCTTCCATGGGCGCAAGCACAAAAAATGGCTTTTGGAGTTTATCCCAAAACGATTGCATGCGGCGACTATAGCAACAGTTACACTCCTTGACTACATAGCATGTTCATTCTATTTTTTTGTTGGAAATAGAACGTGCCCAAAGGAGGGACGCATGGCGAAAGTGATCACATTTCCTAGCACACCCAAAACGAAGAGTCGGCCGTCGCCTCAGGAGCCACTTACTGGTGAATATCAAGTTGTGCACTGCGTAGATGCTGAAAATGGCAAAGGGTACCAGTGGGTGTTGTTTGTCAAAAGGCGATTCTTTAAAAACGCCCCATTGCACAAAGTTTTTGCCCTGCAACACCCCAGTAGCACCGTTCAGGTGCGGCCAGGTATTGTCGTCGATTTGGCACTGGTAAAAGCGGCTGTCACCGGTGGTAGCCGCATCTATGTTTTCAAATGATTCCGCCGCGGCCTTTGGCCGCGGCTCTATGTTACTTGCGCAATAAAAATTGCAGCGTTAAGCTGCACGTAGATACACCGCTTCCAGGAGGAACGCTATGGGCATGAGTCTGCAAGGATTCGTAGGGTTTTTTGCCGGCCAAAACGCCGCGCCGCATTCACGTGGAGTTCTCGAGAATGAGTTGGATGCACTTGTGGAGAAGTTGCTAGCCAACCCGAGAACACTCGAGAGGCACGTGCTTCTTGCAGAAGCGCTGGTTCTTGCAACAGCAAAATCCGCAGAGCCAGTTCACACGAACGCGCTGCGGCTCCTGGTTCTCTTGAGCCCCGATGCGGGTTCAGCCTTTCTCACCAAGTTCGCCCTCGTGGAAGTGGCGTCAGACGCAGAAGCGGGAACACCATGACACAAGAGCGGCCATTGGCCGCTCTTAGTCTTGTAACGGTACTGACGCCTCCCTTTTGTATTTATAGTAAACGCGGTTTCCAAATCGCAAATCAACATACTCCAGATCGAGCAATCGCTTTTCGAGAGTAGAGGCGGTGAGTGCAGTTTTAAAAATGCTTGCGGCCTCCTCAGGAACTTGCCCGAGAGTAACGTAGATCGTGATGCCGTTTTGAAGCACAAGGCGCGCATCCCGCTCGTTTACTATTTCAAACTCGGCGATCGGATACGTTTCGTTTTTAAACGCCGTGAGAATCTTTTTAATCTCTCGAAACGCCGGTACCACAAAATGCATGCCAATCGGATTTTGGCTCCCCTCAAAACCGCCGCGGAACGTTACCCCGCTCGTATACACCTGCTCGTGGTATGGAGCGAATGCAAACCCCGTATCGTCAAGGACGAAACATTCGTTACCATCATTACACCACCGCGCATACTCGGTGCGTTCCTCGACTCGCACGCGAATCGCAGGGTCAGTGATCGATACAAGTGCTACTTGCGCTTCTTTAATCGCGGGGATGCTTTGTTCAATATTCGAAGCGAGTGTTGAGCCACCAAAAAAGAATACCGTACTGCGAGAAAATAGGTGCTGCGCGTGCGCCTGGAGCTGCAATGCAATGTCCGCCTCAATACGCTTCGGATCAATGCGCGCAGTGCCTTCAACGGTAATGTGCCGAATTACTATCCACGGATGATGCGAAGCGTACGCGAGCAAACCTACACCAACACAAAGCAGCACGCTTGCAATGCCGGCCATGAAAACTCGGCGACGACGCCTCTCCACGGCAAGCGACCGCTTCTTTTTTGGACGTTCAGTCAAAGGAAGGGACGCCTGCCACACGTCACTTCTCTTTGTTTTATGACTTCGATGTGATGGCATCTTTCCCAACGTATGGCCGGAGCACTTCCGGAATCATAATCGAGCCATCCGCCTGCTGAAAGTTTTCTACCAAAGAGACAAGCACGCGAGGCGTTGGTACAGCAGTTGAGTTCAATGAGTGTACAAAACGCATCTTGCCTTCTTTGTCTTTGTAGCGAATATTAAGACGACGCGTTTGGAAATCATGAAAATACGACGCGGAGCTGATTTCTCGATACTTTTCTTCCCCAGGTACCCACAATTCAATATCGTATTTTTTTACCTGGCCTTGTCCCAAATCACCACCGCAGTTTGCTACCGTATGATACGGAATGCCGAGCGACTCAATGAACTCTTCAGTGTTGCGGTTAATCCACTCATGCCAGCGCACCGACTCTTCGTGGCTCGCCTCACACAAAACGACTTGCTCCCATTTGTAGAATTCGTGCACGCGAATCAATCCTTTTACATCTTTACTGTGCGCTCCTGCCTCCCGGCGAAAACATGGAGAAAACGAAATAAATTTTATGGGCAACGCCGCGGCATCGACAACTTCGTCCATGTAGTAGCCCATGGTCGCCACCTCCGCGGTACCGGCTAGATATTCACCGTCTTGTGTTTTATACAAATCCTCCTCTCCTTGTGGCAAATATCCAGTCCCAAAGAATGATTCCTTGCGCACCAGTGAAGGAACGATCATGGGAGTGAATTGTTTTTTCAAAAAGAAATCCTGCGCATAGCGCCAGATCGCCCAGCTCAGTATCGCTCCGTCGTTTTTGAGAAAGTACCCACGAAATCCGGAAACTTTTGCACCACGGTCAAGGTCCACCATATCGAGCGCGGTCATAAGCTCGATGTGACTTTTAGGTGTGAATGAAAATTTCGTTTTTTCGCCCCACGCTTTCACTTCTTGGTTGTCAGCATCACTATCTCCTTCCGGTACGGACATGTCGGGAATATTAGGAACACGCACCATTAAGGCGCGCCACTCTTCCATAATCGGTTTCAGCTCTTCTTCTTCACTCTTAAGCGCATCCTTAATGCGCTGCATGTCAGCAATGATCGCCTGTTTTGTTGCATCGTCCTTTGCGCTCGCCACACGCGTACTCGCTTCATTTTGTTGTGCCCGTTTTTCGTCAATGCGAGCCTGCAATTCTTTCCGCTGGTCGTCAACAGCGACTAAGCGATCAAGATCGACTTGCATGCGTTTCTTTTGTGCGCCAGCCGCTATGAGTTCTTTATTTTCGCGTATGAATTTAATATCGAGCATAGACGTGATTGTATACGCATCTTGCCGCTTCGCAATGCGCTACACACAAGCGCGCGAGGTTCTTCTTTTCAGTTGTGAATTGGACTTGTACCACCAGAAAAGAAAAACTAATACTATACTGGCGCACCCAGGTGTTAGGCTTGCAGTATGAGCGATGAAATCACCCGCTGCCCAAAAAGTGCTTTTCCACCTTTACTGCACGAGATTCCAAAACCTCCGGAGCAGTTATGGATCCGCGGTTCATTACCTCAAAGCACTGAGGCGCGTTGGCTTGCCGTGGTTGGATCTCGCAAGTACACACCGTACGGCAAGCAAGTATGTGAACATCTCATTGAGGGTCTGCGAGGTTTTCCCATCGTTATTGTCTCGGGGCTGGCGCTTGGTATTGATGCGTGTGCACATAAGGCAGCTTTGCATGCCGATCTTACCTGTGTAGCCGTGCCTGGCTCGGGGCTTGACTGGGATGTTTTATATCCACGCACGAATGTAAACCTTGCGCGTACAATACTCGACCGCGGAGGCGCACTTGTTTCTGAATTCGAACCGAAGTTACGCGCAGCTCCCTGGACTTTTCCGCAACGTAATCGGGTCATGGTTGGCCTGAGTCACGCCGTGCTTG
Organism: bacterium; assembly: GCA_038128225.1. Classification (GTDB taxonomy): domain Bacteria; phylum Patescibacteriota; class Minisyncoccia; order Phycocordibacterales; family UBA2100; genus JAYPJF01. The sequence continues at coordinate 43,026 of JAYPJF010000002.1, read as the reverse complement.
TGATTGAGGCAGAAGAACGATCAGGCACGCTCATTACTGCGCGATTAGCGAGTGACTACAATCGAGAGCTTTTGGTGGTGCCCGGGTCGATTTTTAGCGCCGCCTCCAAAGGCGCGCATCAATTTCTAAAGCTCGGCGCAACGCTAGTTACCTCACCCCAGGACATTCTCGATACACTCGGGTTTGAACACGAAGCGAAAAATCACTCGATTGACTGGAGTAGTCTCACCCCAGATGAGCGCATGGTGCTCGATATTCTTGGAGGCCAGCCTACCGAGCGTGACGTATTAATCAAAACGCTTCAGAAACAAGCAGCAGAGGCAAACGCGCTCCTTTCCATGATGGAAATCAAAGGACTCATCGCTGAAGAACTCGGGGTGGTTCGCATGAAATGAGAAACCGGCAGCATGCTGCCGGTTTCAAACTTGTCACCGTTCCTTCTTAGGGCTCACGGCGAGCCCCAGACAGAACGCGAATAAACCGATGCCACCGCCAATCGCAATCGCAACCAGCGACTTAATAACTAAAATTTCCATACAGTCCTCCTGTCCTCTGTAACTAGCTATATGATTCCACAGAAACGCGAGATGTCAATGAACTGCTGTTTCTTATGGGTACCATGCAGGCCCGTCCCCGCCTTCTCTCTTGACACATGGTAGGCTAATGAGGTACTTCTATTGACCTATGGAGCTCGTTATTGTTGAGTCACCGTCAAAAGCAAAGACGATTGAGAAATACCTCGGCAAGGGGTATGTCGTTCGCGCGTCAGTCGGCCATATTCGCGATTTGCCGAAAAGTAACAAAAACGCAATCGATATAAAAAATGACTTTGCACCAAACTACCAGATTGTAAAAGGCAAAGAAGCGGTTATCGAAGAACTGTCAAAAGCAGCGAAAAAAGCAGACAACGTTATTCTGGCAACCGACCCCGATCGCGAAGGAGAAGCGATCGCGTGGCATTTGTCACAAACACTGCACCTCAAAAAAGCACACCGTATTGTGTTCCACGAAATAACCGAGAACGCCATAAAAGAAGCGCTCACGCATCCGCGTGCAATCGACACCAAATTGCGGGAAGCGCAGGAAGCCCGCCGTGTGCTCGATCGTCTGTTTGGGTATGATTTGTCGGGACTCATCTGGCAAAAAGTACGCTACGGCCTTTCCGCAGGCCGTGTGCAATCCCCCGCATTGAGAATCCTCATGGAACGGGAGCGAGAGATTCGCGCCTTTGTACCTGAAGATTTTTGGGTGCTCACTGCTGACGTAAAAACAAAAGATGGGCACGTGGTTACGTTTACCTGTAGTGAAGAGCCGAAGGATGAAAAAACAGCTCTTTCAATTCTCGAAGAGGTACGGGCGAAACCTTGGGGCGTCCTTTCGGTAGAAGAAAAAGAGCAGGCACGCGCACCCCGGGCGCCGTTTACGACATCAACTCTTCAACAAGTTGCGTCAACGCGATTCGGATTCTCGCCTTCACGCACCATGGGCATCGCCCAAAAACTGTATGAGTCAGGCCACATCACCTATATGCGTACAGATTCAACAAACCTCGCAAAAGAAGCCCGCGCCGCACTCTTAGGAACGGTACACCGAGAATTTGGAGAATCTTTTGCACAGCCGCGCACTTTTAAAACAAAAAGCAAATCCGCCCAAGAAGCACACGAAGCAATCCGCCCCACAAACCCAGGCAAAGCATCAGCGGGAACAAATGAAGAGCAGAAGAAACTCTATTCGCTCATTCGCGCACGAGCACTTGCGTCCCAGATGGCAGACGCGCGCGTTATGAGAACAACCAGCACTGCCCACTCTGGAACCGCGCCGGTATTTGCTGCGCACGGTTCACGCATCATGTTTGAAGGCTGGCTCAAAGCAGACCCCGCAGCACGCGGCGAAGAAGTTGAGTTACCCAAAATGAGCCCCGACGACCCGCTTACTCTCATGCACGCAGAGAGTGAACATAAACAAACACAACCACCTCCTCGATACACCGAAGCAGGACTGGTGAAAGAGCTTGAAAAACGCGGCATTGGTCGCCCATCAACGTACGCATCAATCATTAAGACTCTGCAAGATCGGGGGTACGTGACACGCGAAGGCCGCACGCTTTTCCCCACCGATACCGGCGACGTGGTTTCCTCATTTTTAGAAAAACATTTTGCTGACTACATCAGCGACTCGTTCACTTCAGAAATGGAAGACGAACTTGATGAAATTGCAGACGGAAAGCGCGAATATGGCAAAACACTCAAAGAGTTTTATGGGCCGTTCACTAAAGAAGTGAAAAGTAAAAAAGACGTACCGAAACTTACCTCGCTCGGTGATGTTCCTGAGGAATTCGTATGTCCCCTCTGCGGTGGCCCCATGGAGTATAAACTTTCACGCACGGGAAAATTTATGAGCTGTAAAAAATTCCCCGAGTGTAGTGGTTCGCGCAAAGAAGATGGTTCAATAATTGAACCCCCGAAAGAAATCGGTGAGCCATGTCCAGAATGCAACGAAAAACATGGTGGGCAGCTGATTGAGCGCGAGGGACGATTTGGGAAGTTTATTGCCTGCTCTCGCTACCCGAAGTGTAAGTACATAAAACGTGACGCCCTTCTAAATTCAACGGGGGTTACATGCCCAGACTGCCTCAAAGCGAGTCGTGCAAACGGAGAGATGGTTGAGCGACGTGGTCGCTTTGGCCCATTTTTCTCTTGCTCAAACTATCCTGATTGCAAACTTGCAATTAAAGCTCGCCCTACAGGTGAACTCTGCTCCATGTGCGGATCTCTGATGATGGCGGGCACAAAAACAATTCCCGAGCGGTGCAGTAGTAAAATCTGCCCCAATCATAATCCGCACAAAAAATAACGGCGGCCGGAAGAACCGGCCGCCGCAAAGTCGTTGAGGCTCAGATCAAATAGGAGCCTCGGGAATCCCAGCCGAAGACGACGAGTTCGTCAACTGTGATCCACGGATCGGACCGCGCAGTGTGCACCACGACCCTCGCGTTCGGAAGTGCCGCCCGAATGCGCGCAACCGCACTTTTGATGGTGTCGGGAACTTCTCCGTACACTTCCCAAAGAGGGGCGGTCGCGGCGTACTTGTCGTACGCAAACTGCTCGCGCACCTGTCCGCCGGAGAGCATTCTGGTGATCAGGTTCTTCGACCAGTGCGCCCTGTTCGGATCAAGGCCAAGAAGGCCGGCCTCCATCATGCACCGGGCCCTTTTCTGGTCCGGGGAATACCCGAGCCGGCCGAGCACCTCTTCGGTGGTCTCGAGAGCCACCGCGACCCGTGGCGCTTGCATGCGCGCCGTTGCTGTTGACATTGGCAACTCCTTCTCTCTTTGCCGAACCCCTTCAAGGGTCCATTTTTGAGTGTATCATACCGTATGTCACTACGAATAGATTTTCTTTGCATAGGTACCCCACCGCGCAGTATGATGACAAGATGACCGCAATCAAATCGCTTAACGAGATTGTGCAACACATGCGCGACCGTGACGGTGATGCAGTTGCACTAGTCACCAAGGCGTATGAATGTGCACAGCGTGCACACGAGGGACAGAAACGCTTTTCGGGAGAGCCATACTTCACCCATGTCGCTGAGGTGGGTTACCTCCTCGCAGATGCAGGAATGGACTCGCGCTCAGTTGCCGCTGGGCTCCTGCATGACACGATTGAAGACACTGGCGTGGTCGCCGAGACAATCGAGCGCGAATTCGGAAATGAAATCCTCGGTCTCGTAGACGGGGTAAGTAAACTTGGTGCGCTACGGTACCGCGGTATGGAACGGCACGCGGAAAGTTTGCGCAAATTGTTTGCTGCTACTGCCAAAGACATCCGTGTACTCATCATCAAACTTATGGACCGTCTTCACAACGCGCGAACACTTGAGTATGTGCCCATCGAAAAACGCGCGCGTATTGCGATCGAAACTCTCGAAGTGTACGCGCCGATCGCCGATCGCCTCAACATGGGTTTGCTCAAGCGAGAGCTTGAGGATGCAGCATTCCCATATGCGTTCCCCAAAGAACACAAGCGAGTGCTCGAACTTCTCAAAGAGCGGCGTTCGGAAACAGAAACACGCTTGGGAAAAACCGAGAAGTCACTTATGCGTCTTCTTGCGGAAGCAAACCTCAAAGAATTTCATATGGAATCGCGCATGAAAGGTGTGTATAGTTTGTACAAAAAACTTGAGCGCAAAAATTGGGACATCACACAAATCAACGACATCTTGGCGCTTCGCATTATTGTACGCAGCGTCTCTGACTGCTACACAACACTGGGGGTCGTCCATGGCGCCTGGCGTCCGGTACCGGGAAAAATAAAAGACTATATCGCGTTTCCCAAACCAAATGGATACCAAAGTCTTCACACAACAATATACACCGGTGATGGTGGTGTACTCGAAATTCAAATCAGAACAACTGCCATGCATCGAGAGGCGCAGTTCGGCATCGCGTCACATTTCTCCTACAAAGAACGGTCCGGGTATCAAAGCGGAGTCGCGGGTTCAAGTCTCGAATGGATCCGACAATTTATTCCCGCAATGCGTACCCAACAAAAACAAACGACTGCCAAAGCCGCTGAATCGTATGCGTACCAGGAAGCACCGCAGTGGGTAAAAGATCTCGCCGAAGCGAAAGCCGATGAAGGAGCCGAGAATGAATACCTCGAGCGCATTAAAAGTGACTTTTTCTCATATCGAGTGTTCGTATTCACTCCGGAAAACGACGTTATTGATCTTCCGCTTAACGCAACTCCGATAGACTTCGCCTACGCTATTCACTCAGACATTGGAGACCATATGTTTGGTGCGAAAGTAAATGGGAAACTGGTGGCGCTTGAGTCAATCCTCAAAAATGGCGACATCGTTGAAATCATCACAAAACCATCAAGCAAGCCTAACCGAAAGTGGCTTGAGATCGCGCGCACAACGATGGCAAAAAAGCACATCCGCGTGGCACTTGAGCGTGCCGACATCGCACCTAAACGCTAAAATTCTTAAACGAGTACAAATCCTCGTCAGGTTGCTTTTCTTCTGCGAGCGTGACATCCGAAAGCGCGCCCGGGTCGTGCTTTTCGTTGGGAACGGAGGCTTCGGTTTCACTATGCGATGCAAGCGCTAGTCGCAACTGTTCCAAATCTTCTTGAGAGAAAAATTCGATCATCACACGACCCCCATTTTCTTTTTTCTCGATACGTACTCGTGTTCCTAAACTTTCAGTGAGCTGTTTCTCAAGCCTCAGCAGATCAGGAGTGAGGTCTTGTTTGCGTGCCCGCTCGACGGCGATGCGCCGCGCGATTTGTTCTGCGGTACGCACCGTAACTTTCTTCTCTACAATTTCTTTAAACAATACACGCTGTTCTTCCGGTTTTTCGATAAGCATTAAAAGTGGGCGCGTATGCCCCTCTGCCATGTCACCCTGCACCAATGCCTCGAGCATATCTTCGGGGAGCATGAGAATGCGCAAAGTGTTCGATACATATTCCCTACTCTTGCCGACTTTTTTACCAATATCAGTGTGAGACAAACCAAACGCATCAACGAGCTGCTTAAAAGCACGCGCGCGGTCAACGGCGTTCAAATCCTCGCGCTGCAGGTTTTCAATAATCGCGAGTTCGAGTTTCATTTTGTCGCTCTCTTCAGCAGAACGAATCACCACTGGAACTTGCGACACACCCGCGAGTTTCGCCGCGCGCAAACGACGTTCTCCAGCAATCAGTTCGTACTGGACCGAGATTCCTTCTCCTGGACGCTCGATTTCTTTCCGGGTTACGGTAAGCGGATTCAACACACCGTACTGTCGAATCGAATCCGCAAGCGATGCAAGCGCCATTTCATCAAAAGTGCGGCGCGGTTGGAAAGGGTTTGGCGTAATGCGATCAACCTCAACCCAAAAGATTGAATTGTAAAATTTTGCATCGCGATTGTCAGTGTCCATACGCTCTCAGTATACCATCAAAACCTACTGCCCTGACGTATGCGATCCATGTGCTCCTGAACGAACCATGGCATCGTACTGATCAAAATATTCTTCTCCCACTGCAAAGGTGAACATCATGCCAGATGAAAGATGTTCGGCAATGTGGCAATGCACCATCCACAACCCTGGGTTTGAAAATTCAACCATAATATCGTACGTGTCTCCGACTGGCACGAGTATCGTATCCTTCCATACTTTATTCGACACTTCAGTCCCGTTTATGGACAAAAGCATCATGCGCTGCCCGTGCATATGAATCGGGTGCTGCATCGGATGTGGAGAATTTGGATCGTTGTATATCCGCATCTTGATGACATCGCCAACACGAAACTTCCAATCATCAATATGATCATTTACTTTGAGCGAGCCTTGATCTTCGAGTTTCCACACAATATCGTCGCTCGTTGACTTTTGGTTCACGGTACCTAAGTGATCTTCCCAGTGAATCTTTTCGTACGGTCCAGCCGTTACAGTCTCCCCGTTTAGCCACGCCGTTTTTGCCTCATCAGTACAGGCACCCATCCACTCCCCGTCGGGCATGCGGTGGCACGGCATGTTTTCCATTCCTTGTCCCAAATCAAACGCTCCTGGATCAAGATCAATACGAAGCGTCTTGTCAGGGCGCTTATAGAGATACGAAGAGAAACTTTGTGCATCGTCAGTCACCCATGCATATGTATGCAGTGTCATGAACGACGTGCGCATACTCTCGCGTGGCTTGTCGTCGACAGTAAACGTCGCGAGCGTGTACCACATCTCGCCGAGCGCACGATCGTGGCTTGTATGTGTAAGCGTGTACACCCCCGCTTCGGGAAAATACACATCAATGATATATCGTTCAGCAGGCGCGATAAGCAACGAATCGATAAAGGTCTCACGCTCGTACGGGCTCAAGTCAGAACCCACGAGTTTCATCTTTGCGTTTGGAATCGTGAGTTCGAACGGTCGTGCGTTTGCGGTATTTGCAATGGAAAAGCGGATCACATCACCTTTATGAAATGTGCGCTTAAAGTCCCGTACGCCATTAACGAGCATCACGTTCCCAAATCGACCCATAACCGCGTAATTGGTAAACGCTTTGTAAAATGCTGCAACCGCATCATTCTCGAAAAGAATATCGTCGATAGTTACATCGAGTTCTTCGTTCACTGGCGGAAGCTTGTACTGTATTGGCTCCACAGCATACACGCCATATGCGCCCATCTCTTGCGCATAATCTTCACGTATGTGCGGATGGTACCAGTACATACCTCCATCAGGGAATTTCACAATGTAAGTAAATGTTTCGCCAGGTCCCACCGGTTGCTGAGAGAGATGCGGGGTCCCGTCATACGGGAAATCAAGCCGTATGCCATGTGAGTGCACGGTGGTCTCGATATCAAGTTCGTTGGTAAAATGAATAGTGATTGTGCCACCCTGCGGCACTGAAAGAAACGGCCCCGGTACACTGCCGTTATATGCAATCATCCGCACAGTTCTGTCCCCTATCTGTTTTTTCACGTACGATGCACGCAAATCAAATTCATCTCCGTCTTTAAGCATAACCCGCGGCGCACTTTCAACCGCATCAGGTAATCCATGTGTTGAGGCGTCAAACTTCACCGCTCCAAGCCAGCGCGTATATCCAAAAAATCCAGCAATGCCTACAATGCAAAAAAGTACACATAGAACCCCGATGGCACGGGCACGTGATGTCAGGTAGAATAGTGTCGACACTGGCACGGTCTTACCATAACGCAGCACAGTGTTGAATTCAACTTATGAAGACCTGGATCATTGGCACAGCCGCGCTTATTGTGCTCGTTATGGCAGCATATGTAGGGTTTGGAAATTCAAATACAAGAACAGGCATAGCGCAAGAAGCTGTCGATCACGAAACAATAACTGACGCCACCGCTGCGCAGAGTTCGGCGGCGCACGCTGAAGAGGACCACACTAATCTGCCTGAAGGCATGACCATGGAAGAACATATGCGCTTGATGGATGACGGAAAAACAGTCATGGCGATGGTCGGCCAACTTAATCCAAAGGTGATTTATGCAACCCCTGGACAAGAGTTGGTATTTGCAAGCCATGAAAACTTTGACATTCAACTCAAAACAAAAGACGGCAATTTTATGACCGTGCTCGCAAAACCAGGGAGTGAACATACTACATTCACTGCTCCACCGAAACCTGGACGCTATGACTATTACAGTTCTCACGATCCAAAAGTATTTGTAACAATCGTAGTCGAAGAGTAGCGCGCTGTACTTACCGCTAAATATAGGTACACTTTTCGCATCACTGAAAAGTGACGTGTTTTCATATTTCCAACGACTGTTGGCGCTGAAATCTTGAATGTGAAATAGGCCGGAGTGGCGGCGGTTGACACTGGAGTTTGGAGTGTGAAATAGGCCGGAGTGGCGGCGGTTGACACTGGAGTTTGGAGTGTGAAATAGGCCGGAGTGGCGG
>JAYPJF010000002.1:0-34498 GCA_038128225.1 bacterium | reverse complement strand
GGAGTGGCGGCGGTTGACACTGGAGTTTGGAGTGTGAAATAGGCCGGAGTGGCGGAATGGTAGACGCGCACGACTCAAAATCGTGTCTCGCAAGGGGTGAGGGTTCAAGTCCCTCCTCCGGCACTAAAACAATAAAGGAGTAAAGTAGTAGCCGACATTGCATGGCCTACTACGCAAACAACCCACACTGTGGTAGTTTTCCCAGGGACAATAAGGAGACTGACAGCATGTCCAGAAACTTCAATCAGCTAATCAAGACTAAATGGGCGGAAAAAAAATTCCTCTGTATCGGGCTTGATAGCGACAGAAACCGACTTCCTTCGTATGTACAAGGCATGGCATCACCCGCCTCAAGAATCGTGATTTTTAATCGCGCTATCGTACGAGCAACGAAAGATCTCGTCTGTGCGTACAAGCCAAATATCGCCTTTTATTCATGGGGCCTTGATGGGCTTAAGGCGCTCGAAGAGACGATCGCGATGATTCACGCTGAGGCTCCAGATGTCCCTGTGATTCTGGATGCGAAGCGCGGCGATATTGATAGCACAAACAATGCGTACGCAGATGAAGTGTTCGAGTGGTTCAAGGCAGACGCAACAACAATCAGTCCGTACCTCGGTATGGCCGCCAATGAACCTTTTTTGCGATTCCCGAATAAAGGCATCTTCGTACTCTGTCGCACGTCGAATGCAAGCGCGCCAGAGTTCCAAGGATCGCCAGAGCAAGAGATGCAAGCCCCGCTCTTTCTTACAGTTGCAGATCGAGTTTCGCGTTTTTGGAACACTGCGTGTAATTGCGGGCTTGTGGTAGGCGCCACGTATCCGGAAGAGCTCCGTCGCGTGCGTCAGGCAGCTCCGTGCTTACCCTTGCTTATTCCCGGTGTCGGCACGCAAGGCGGTGATCTTGAAAAAACAGTAGTTGCGGCACGGGATTGTCTCGGAGGCGGCATGATCATCAACGCGTCACGAAGCGTCATCTTTGCCTCTCCAAACGAAGACTTCACAGATGCTGCTCGTGCCGCTGCCATGCAACAACACCAACAGATCCGAGCATGCCTGTAGAAGCAAAATTGGGCGGCCTTATAACAGGCCGCCCTACTTGTTTTACCTCTGGCGCGCGCTATGCTTCCCTTGGTCAATATACAGAGAGAACAATGTCCAACAAGTTCGTAAACCTGCTTGTCGAAGTTGGTGCGTTGTGGCGGTACACAGAAGGATCCCGAGTCCATGCTGAACTTACCTCTGGGCTTCACAGTGATACCTTTGTCAACATCACCAAGCTGATTGAAAACCCTAACACGCTTACAGACGTATGCGACTATCTGTTATCCATGATTCCTGCCCCTCATAGCGACATCCGTTTTGTTGGATCCGCAATGGGAGGCATTACCATCGCCCATGAATGCGCGCGGCTCACCGGCGGCCGTATGGCCTACACGGAAAAAAGTGCTGACGTGATGGCTTTAAGTCGCTTTGATATAGGTCGCGATGAGCGCGTGATTGTTGTGGAGGACGTGCTTACCACTGGCGGCACCACACTCAAAACAATTGCAGCACTTGAAGCGAGAGATGTGCAGGTACTTTCGCCGATCATTGCGGTGATCAACAGGAACGGCTCACCGATACTGAACTCTCCTTCTGGGCGAACATTCGACATCATTGCGGTGGATTCCCCACGGAGCAATAACTATATGCCACATGTATGTCCGATGTGTTCCGCTGGCTCACAGGCGCTCAGGCCCAAACAGTATTGGAAAGCGTTCGCGGCTACGTGACGGTATCCCGCAGGCCGAAGTCTTTGACTTCGGCCTGTATTCTTTTAGTGTGCAGAGGTGAGAAAAAACAAAGTGATCGTAATTGTGGGCCCAACCGCATCGGGAAAAAGCGCCTTTGGAGTGGCGCTGGCACGTGCGGTTGGTGGAGAAATACTTTCTGCGGATTCGCGCCAGGTCTATAAAGGTCTCGATATCGGCACAGGTAAAATTACCAAACGAGAGATGAAAAACATTCCCCATCACGGCCTTGATCTCGTATCCGCAAAACGCACCTACACGGCACACGACTTCGTAAAAATGGGGCGGCGCACAATCGAAGAAATTTCAAAGCGCGGTAAAGTGCCGATCATTGTTGGTGGCACTGGTTTTTATATCGACGCGTTGGTGGGCCGTGTCGAGCTCGCAGAAGTCCCGACACACAAAAAACTTCGCAAGACACTCGACAAAAAAAGCGCGCGGGAATTGTTTGTCATTTTACAAAAACTCGATCCCGAACGAGCCGAGGCTATAGATCGCAACAACCCCGTGCGCCTCATTCGCGCCATAGAGATTGCGCGAGTACTTGGCAAAAATCCTCCTTTATACGCACATGAATTGTACGATACATACTGGATCGGTCTGCGCCCGGATATGAATGATCTTAGAAAGAAAATAGGAACACGCCTTGTGACACGTATGCGCTCGGGTATGGTACACGAAGCGAAGCGTCTTCATCACAGTGGTCTTTCATATGCGCGCATGGAGGCGTTGGGTCTCGAATATCGTTCTCTGGCTCGTTTCCTAAAAGGCGCGTGCACAAAACAAGAAATGCTCCGCGAGCTCGAAACCAAAATCTGGCACTATGCACGCAGGCAGTGCACCTACTGGCGCCGGAATAAAGATATACACTGGGTTGCACCAAAAGACATTCTCGTTACACTGCCAAAAGTCCACACGTACCTTGGGAGAAAAAAGTGAGCAGATTCTTGTTCGTACTCGAAATCGCACCCGTGATCGTCAATGCGTTTTATGCGAAGCTACCGCTTCACTGCACCCTTTTGCAGTGGACGAACTTTCCGCCAGAATTTCCGCGCCGCAGTATCCTGCACCACATCGAGTCCCTTTGTGCACACTATGCCCCGATCAAGCTTGTTTCGATTGGAAGCGCTTCAAATTTCGGACCCGCTGAAAAGACATTCGTGCATCTTGTTCATCCAGATGGAAAACTGGTACGGTTGCACAATGACCTTCTCTATACGGGTTCATGCCTCAGTGGCACACTTGAAACGCCGCGGTGGGCCGGCAAAGGATACCGGCCGCATGTGACACCTGATGGGGAAACGAACTTTGGGTTTGGAAAGCGCCACACGGCAGAACGTGTCTACGTGGTCGAGCGGGTTGTCGTGGACACAGGAATTCGTGAGTCAAAGCAAATTGTTGCGCGTTTTGATCTCTCCGGACCCAGCTCTTAGAGCTGGGTTTTTCTTTTCGAAGCAAAATTGAGACTTCAACAGCACATCGAAAAAATACGCATCGACATACCTCCGATACTTTTTCTTAGGGCGGGCCCACGAGGATTCGAACCTCGGTCAACGGTTTTGGAGACCGCTATTCTACCACTGAACTATAGGCCCGTGCGGGGAGTATACGTTCCCTGCCGCAACCAGACAAGCGGCTATTTCTTTATCTCTTTATGCGCCTGGTGCGCCTTACACCACTTGCAGAATTTCTTGAGATCAATTTTGCGCTCTACAAGTTTTTTGTTCTTACGTGACCAATAGTTAATGCGCTTGCATTTGCCACACGCGAGTTTAATGAGTTGTTTTTGTGCCATACGTCCGTGGACTATACTAAAGCTTAAGAAAAAAACAAGCCCCTAAATACTACCTTATCTCCGACCCCCAGAATCCAAGGGCGGCAGATCGCAGATTTTGTTCCATGGCCCAAAATCACCTTTTAGCATGACTTTCATAACCGTATCTACAATAAGCCACCCCGCGAGAATGATAATTAACCCAACCACGACATTTATGAGCACTTGCCTGCCTCTCCCTGCCTTAGCAGCATCCCCCGCGGAAGTCAGGTAAAGAAAACCCCCGTATGAAAACAAAATCGCCGACAACGTGCCTGCGATTATGATACCTCCATTTAAGAGGTTCTGGACCAGTGTCGCAAAATCACACAACCCACAATCAATACCATTACATGGAACGATCGTGCCGATTGGATCACGTCCTTGCGCAAACAACACAGCCGGCGCCACACACCAACCCACTGCAATAACAAACGCCAGGACCAGTTGTGAACGCATACTGAATCATTGTACACGACACAGAGGAGTCCGTAGCACACTACTTGGGGGTATTTTTACTTTTTCCGTGCGGCAAGGCCTGTGCGCGCCAAGCCTTGCACAGTGTTTCCTGTGTTAAATCATCAGCGGCGACCGGATTTCGGGTAAGCGTGAACGCAAAAGCTCGCAAGGCTTTTCGATGCGAGATGAGGTCCTTCTCGAAGCACATAAACCCCTCCTGTAATTTTTTCCATTTTTATCCTAGCATGCCATGAAAATCATGACTACAGCTTCGTGACCTTGCACAAACCCAAGTGAATCAGGTTTTTTTACTGGTGCGCCGGGGAGGATTCGAACCTCCGTAGCCCAAAGGGCGACAGATTTACAGTCTGTTGCGATTGACCACTCCGCCACCGACGCAAAATTCCAACAAAACCAAGCGGCTAGTGGATGCTGCGATTGCCGCCACCACCGACGCTTTCACTCTCTTTTGGAGAGTACTCTGGTCTCAGAGTTGTGCGAAGAGTGTAGCAAAATCAAAGAATCTATGCCACTGCATGCGCCCGCGTACGTGCACGTCCCCGTTCCTTTTCTTTTCGCTGAACGTCAATCGCGACATCTCCTTCCCGTATTGTCACTTTTACTATCCCCCCTTCCATCATGCGCGTGTTTATCATGACATTCGCGACTGGAGTTAGAATTTTTGTTTGAATTAAACGTTTAAGCGGACGAGCACCGTACTGCGGGTTGTACCCTTCTTTTGCCAGATATTCATATACATCCGTAGCGATCGAAAGAGCGATGTCGCGTTCGGCAAGACGTTTCTCAACAATACCTACCTGCATGCGTACAATCTCTGCAACAGCCTCTTTTGAAAGCGTGTTGAAAATGATGATCTCATCAAGACGATTGAGAAATTCGGGGCGGAAATACTGCTTCAGTGAAGATGAGACTTTCTCTTTTGCTTGCATGTAGAGCGCTTCTTCATTAGCCTCGAGGCCACTGAACCCAAGACGTGACATACGGTCAATATGTTCGGCTCCGATATTTGAAGTGAGGACAATCACTGAATTTTTAAAGTTAACCGTGCGCCCTTTTGCATCAGTTAAGCGACCGCTATCAAGCACTTGGAGCAATATATTAAATACCTCAGGATGTGCCTTTTCGATCTCATCAAACAAAATTACGGAATACGGACGATGACGCACGCGCTCAGTAAGTCCGCCTCCCTCATCGTGCCCCACATACCCAGGAGGTGAGCCGATCAATTTTGAAACCGAATGCTTTTCCATGTACTCCGACATATCAACACGGATGAGTGCGTTTTCGTCATCGAAAAGAAATTCAGCAAGTGCTTTCGTAAGCTCAGTTTTTCCCACTCCCGTTGGCCCCAAAAAGAGGAACGAACCAATAGGACGATTAGGGTCGGCGATGCCTGCACGCGAACGCTTGATCGCGTCCGCGATTTTTTGAACCGCTTCACCTTGCCCGACCACGCGCTGCTTCAAATGTTCCTCCATACGCGCGAGTTTTTCTACCTCTTCCTCGAGCATGCGCGAAACAGGAACGCCGGTCCATCGTGACACTACCGATGCAATATCTTCCTCGGTAATTTCTTCATTCAACACACGGCGCGTGCTTTGCAACTTTTTGAGTCGCTTTGTTTTCTCTTCTAACTCTTGCTGTAGAGCCGGCAACCGCCCGTAGCGAATCTCAGCCGCTTTAGTGAGATCAGAATGTGCTTCGGCGGCATCGGCATCAACTTTAAGCCCCTCCACTTCCTCCTTGATTCGCTTAATTTCTCCCAGAGTCTCTTTTTCGTTTTTCCATTTTAATTCAAGTTCTCGCGTGTCTTCGCGTAAGTTGGCAATTTCTTTTTCGATCGCTTTCACGCGCGCCGTTGCTTTGCGCCGCCCGGCTTCTGCGTCTTTCTTGAGCGCTTCACGCTCAATTTCGAGACGAACAATTTTGCGGTGCGCCTCCTCAAGAATCGGAGGTTTGTTTTCAAGTGACAAACGCAGTGCTGACGCTGCTTCATCAATAAGATCAATCGCTTTGTCTGGCAAAAAGCGTTCGCTAATGTAACGCGCCGAAAGCGTTACTGCGGCGACAATAGCATCATCGGTAATGCGTACGCCGTGGAATAATTCATATTTTTCTTTCAAACCGCGCAAAATAGCAACAGCATCTTCGACGGATGGCTCTTGTACAAACACTGGCTGAAAACGACGCGTAAACGCCGGATCTCCCTCGATGTGTTTCTGGTACTCTTTCAACGTTGTCGCACCGATAATGCGCATCTCACCGCGTGCGAGCGCTGGCTTCAGCATATTGGACGCGTCCATTGCTCCTTCAGCTGATCCTGCGCCAATTAACGTATGTAGCTCATCAATGAAAAGAATGATTTTTCCTTCTGATCGCTCAACCTCTTTCATGACAGTCTTAAGGCGCTCCTCAAATTCACCGCGGTATTTTGTGCCGGCAATCAAAAGACCGAGATCAAGCATGATGAGTTCTTTGCCTCGCAGCGACTCAGGCACGTCACCTGAGGCCATGCGCTGCGCGAGTCCTTCTGCGATAGCGGTTTTCCCTACCCCCGCTTCACCAATTAAAACGGGATTGTTTTTAGTACGGCGAGACAAAATTTGTATCACCCGGGTTATTTCTTGGTCTCTTCCGATAACTGGATCCAGTTTGTTCTCCCGAGCTCGATCAGTGAGTGAGCGAGCAAACCGTGTGAGTGCTCGAGGTTTTTTTGGTTCTTCAACATCGGTAATCTTGCCCTCTTTTATTTCTGCGAGCACACGCCCAACTGCGGCACGATTGACGCGAAAACGCGCAAGCACGTCACCTGCCTGTCCAGGATGTTCCAAGACCGCGATCAGCAGATGCTCTGTAGAAACAAATTGATCATTAAAACTCGCGGCGACACGTGGTGCAGCCTCAAAAATATGTGCGACCTCCGGAGTGAGGTATAACTGAAACGACGGTGACGCGACCATTCCTCCTGCGCTTGTATCAATAAGTTCCAAAAGCGAATCTGCAAGATGCACGGTGTCAACATTGAGGTGTTCAAGTATGGAGAGAACCATGCTCTCTTCTTGCGTCAAGAGCGCCGCGAGCAAATGAACTGGAGTGACTTGGTTCTGTCCGCGCTCAATTGCAATTTGATGCGCTTGACGCACCGCTTCTTTAGCTTTTGTTGTGTAGTTTCCAAATGGCTGCATACATTATTCTTCAACTTCCCCCGGGGTCTTTTGAGCTGCAAGCGAATTAAAAAGCTGCATAATCATCCGTGCTGGCACTAACGCTTTTGCATCCCCCGCGTAAATGCCTATCACGGCGCCTTCGGTATTTACCAAGACGTTCCCCAGCGAGAATTCTGTCGAGGCGACGTTTGTTGCGAAAGAAGCTTGATAAATCTCGTTTTCGATAGTCTTTCCCTCAGCTACACTTGCAACAATTCCCGACGCGACTGAAACGCCTTTCAAACCTAAAAGTGCGATTACCGATTGCCCAAGCGTCAAAGCATCAGTGCTGACAGAAAGTGCGGGAGCTTGTGACTCCGGTACATAGATGATAGCGATCTCGCGATCTTCGTCAACCGCAACCACGCGCCCGGGGGTTGAGGAGCCTTGGCCGCCGATGAGTACATCGGTACCCACTGCAAAAGAAACCCCGCCAGTAATTGCATATTGTTTCGAGAGCATAGCGCCGCGTGCGAGCACTTCTTCGGTTTTGTCTGAAAGTCCGCGCCGTACATCAATAAGCGCCGGGCGCGCTCGTGTAACCGCTTGGGCAACCAAATCCGCCTCCTTGACCACAACGGTTTTTTCAGTGGTAATCACGGTTGCTGTTTGCGCCTCGGGCACAACGCGCTCCACAGTGCGCTCCACTACCCTGTTTATCGTTTGAGGAATAACTGGTGGGGCTTGATCCATAAGAGAGACCGTGACAATTCCCGTTGCAATAGAAGTGACAAAACTCACCAATAGCGTGAGCAATACAATTTGAGACTTGTTCAGGTTCTCTATATCCATTAGCTTCATCATATACTACTTTCAAACGCACACAAAAATTTTTATAGGGCGGCCGCGCGAGTGTCCGCGCGGCCGCATCTGGCGTCATTTCTTCTTCCTCTTCTTCTTCCTCTTCTTCGGCGCGAAGAGTGCTTTGACGCCGCTCAGTTGCCACGCGAGAAGTTCTAGGAACACTCGCGTGACTGCGCGAAACGGCCAGAGCATCACTTTCACCAGCCAGAAGTGCGCTGCTTTCTTCAGCGCTGCAGTGCCACCGAGCATGAGCGCAAAACCCATGTGGGCGAACATAGCAAAGAAGAAGAGCTGCAGCAGAAGAATAAACGAGTTATCAGTCACTGCCACCACCTCGTTATCCACGGCCCCACAGTGTCCCACTGCTGATAGAAGAGCAGTACCACTGCGCCAATAATCATCCAGCGCAAGCGCAGAAAAATGCCGCTCTTGAACGACCGGCGCACTGGTCGGTCGCGATACACGATCTTCTCCACTGTCTTCACGGTGCCAGATGAGGAGTGTCCAATCCACCGCAGCATCCACTGCGGCAGAGTCGAACTCACATCCTTTCCGAACACGCGCGGAAGGTCGATGACCAACACCCGCACGAGCCAACGAATCGTCTCAAAGATGATCCGCGGCAAGTTCAGGAGCAGGAAGGTAACCGCCTTCCAGGTGCCCACCACCCCACCGCCGCTGGTGAGATATTCAGAACGAGCACTCACGAACGCAGCGAATGTGGCAGGCCATGTCACCAGGTAGAGCGGAAACGTGAAGTACAGGACCCCGAGGATCCACCACAACCACGCACCGATCATGCCGGCAAGTGTCGAAAGGTCCATGAGGACCTCCTTTCTTCTTTTTTTACCCAAAAAATTATATAATAAATTAATACTTTGGCAAGTCTCACGTTATTCCCACTTTGCTATGCGGCTGAGTTTAGTGATTGCTTCCAAAACCTTTGTGCTTGTTGTATCCACTCCCATTGAAAAACGTATGGTATTCATTGCGCGCCACTCTTCTCCACCAAGTGTTTGTACCACGTAGGAAACGCGCTCTTTCTCCTGGCATGAGCTTTTTGTCGATACTGCAACACCGTTATGGTCAAGACCAAGTACAACATACTCCGCATCAATGCCTGGTATCGAAACGTTAACGATGTGAGGCAAAACCCGATCCCCACCGTTACACACGCATCCGGGAAATGCGCCAGTGAGCCCGGCTATCATTTCCGCGCGTATCGCGGATAATCGTGAGCGTTCACGTGCACGTTGTTCCTTAACCCATTCAAGCGCACGGGCCATGCCTGCGGCAAGAGCTACTGGAGGCGTGCCTGCGCGTAACCCAGATTCTTGACCGCCACCAACGTGCGAAGGATCAAGAAATACATGCGGAGCAACATACACGACCCCCACGCCTCGTGGTCCATACATTTTTCCTGAATCAAGTGTGAGCAAGTCGACACCAAGCCCAGCAACTACTCCCGATTCGTACAAAGGAGCTTGCCCCGCATCACTGTGGAAATATATACTCACTCCCTCTTGAGTTGCGTATGTTTTTACAACCCTGCTCAGTGATGAAATAGATTGTACCGTACCAATCTCACTGTTCGCCCACCCAATCGATACAAGCACTGTTTCTGGACGCAAAACTTTCACGAGTGCGCGTTCATTGAAATACCCATCCTCATCCGGTGCAAGATACGTCACGTGTACGCCCTCTCGCTCAAGCAAACGCACTGGTTCTAGAACAGATGCGTGCTCAATCGCACTTACCACAATGTGCATGCGCCATAGCGGCACGCCTTGTTTCCGGCGCGCCTCAACCACGCCACGTATAGCAAGATTGTTGGCCTCCGTGCCCCCGCTTACAAACACTAGGTCTCGGCTTTTGCATTCCAAAAAACGACCGATTGACTGCCGACTCTTTTCGAGAACTTCCGAAGCGCGGACCGCGTCGCTATGAATGCCGTGTGGATTCGCAAATGCGTCACGCGCTACTGCATACATTTCTTTCAAAGCGTCCGGCGCAATAGGTGTGGCGGCAGCGTAATCCAAATAGATTCTCTTGCTTTTCCCTAGCATGATTGCATAATATTCATGTTTGGCATAAAAGCAATCAGAATCAGCAGTTGGTTGACAGGCACTGAACTCGTGCGCACAATTGGCAGGTCCTTATGAGACTCCACGGTAACTATGAACACGCAACAACAACTCACCGAGCGCCCGCCCATCGTTGTCGTGTTGGGGCATGTCGACCACGGTAAATCCACGTTGCTCGACTCAATTCGTAAAAGTAACACCGTTGCCGGCGAAGCAGGCGGCATCACGCAGCACGTTGCAGCGTATGAAGTCATTCACACCACAAGTGAGGGTGAAAAAAAGCGTGTCACGTTTATCGATACTCCTGGGCATGCGGCATTCACAACAATCAGAGATCGCGGTGCACAAATTGCCGATGTCGCCATTCTTGTTGTCGCCGCAGATGATGGGGTAAAGCCACAAACTCTTGAGGCACTCCAAAGTATTCGCGGAAGTGGTATCCCTTACATTGTCGCTATCAACAAGATTGATAAAGCGAACGCTGATATTGAGCGCGCGAAACTCAGTCTCCTTGAAGCAGGTGTATATCTCGAAGGCCTTGGCGGCGATGTGCCGTGGGTACCTATTTCTGCAAAAGTTGGCACGGGAATTTCAGAACTTCTTGATCTTGTCCTTTTGGCAGTCGCGCTTCAAGAATTCAAAGCTGATCCGCAGGTTCCTGCACAAGGGTACGTCGTAGAAGCGAATCGCGACCCTAAACGAGGAATCGCCGCGACACTCATTATCAACAACGGTACGCTCGAAACAGGAATGGCAGTATCGGTGGGAAGCGCGTTTGCGCCACTACGACACATCGAAGATCATACGGGCACCCTGATTGACACCGCGTCATTTTCAACACCGGTGCGCGTGTTTGGTTTTAACCACCTCCCTACCGTGGGCGCTGCATTTACAACGCACGCGAACCGAAAGGATGCTGAACATGCCGCACAGATCGCGGCCGAAGCCGAGCGGAAAACTGCAGAAAATACTACCGAGGACACTGGGGTATTCATGTTGCCTGTAATTGTCAAAGCCGATTTTGCCGGTTCGCTTGAAGCGGTGCGGAAAGAATTTGCGAAGATCGGTGACGAACACGCCCGTGTAAAAATCATTCATGAGGATATCGGCACAATCACCGAGAACGATATGAAAATTGCAATCGCTGCACTTAAAGAAAGTCCGGTTGTCGTCGGATTTACCGTCGAAGCTGATTCGCTTGCCCACGAAATTGCCCGACAACACAGTATTCATATCGAAACATCAGATATTATCTACCGCCTTACCGAACGTTTGGCGCAAATTCTGGAAGAACGCCGCCCAAAACGAAAAGAAGAAGAGGTGCTCGGGTCGGCGCGCGTGCTTAAAGTGTTTAGTAGTCGGCATGATACATACCTCATTGGAGGTACCGTGGAAGCAGGTGTGCTTGCCAAAGGAAGTTTGATAAAAGTTTTTCGGAAAAAAGAATTGGTTGACGAGGGTGAAGTGCTGTCGCTTCAGGTGGCACGGCAAGATGTTGCGAGTGTTGCCACAAGCCAAGAATTTGGAGCCAGCATTGAATGTCCATCAGAAGTCATGCCGGGAGATCGTCTCGAAAGTTTTACCATTCACACGGTATAAGTATGTCTTCATTTCACAACGAGAAAATCGAAATAGAAATTGCACACATCGCGGCAGATTTCTTTAAAGAAAATGCAAATCGCACTTCTCTGATCACGGTGACACGGGCCGATATTTCTCCCGATGGTAAAAATGCGCGCATTTACATCTCGGTGTTTCCTGAAAAAGACGAGCAGGACGCGCTCGTGTTTGCAAAAAGGAATCTTTCGGAACTACGTGCGTATGCAGCGTCACACGCGCGTTTCAAACGCGTCCCCTTTTTCGAGATCGTGCTCGACATTGGGGAAAAAAATCGGCAAGCGGTACAGGATGTTCATTAGACCACCGTTTGCTATACTCGCTGCACGGTCTTTGCAAAGACCAAAGGCGCCTGGTGACAAGAATTATTCTCTCGTAGTTTAGAAAATTTTGTCACTACTCGGACTGGCCTGCGAAGTTCTTTTTGGCCTGGTGGTGAAGAAGTCAACACGGCGGTCTGCAAAACCGCTACGCGAGGGTGCGAATCCCTCCCAGGCCTCAATTTGCCGGGGTGATGGAATGGTAGACATAGGGGACTTAAAATCCCCGGACCGTAAAAGGTCGTGCGGGTTCGAGTCCCGCCCCCGGCACCAAAACGGAAAGCGCAAAAGAGCACGGAGAAAAACATCGGCGCTCACCATTCAGAAGAGGTGTGCGCTTCGCGCACTCCATTTCATTGGGAAAAAGAAAACTTTTTGTCATACATTCATTTGACTAGCTTTTTTGACTAAAAATATGCAATAGTACCTTCATGGGACCAACCAAAAGGAGGATGACCCATGACTGTCCTTTCACTTAGGTGGCTTTGGCCATTCGGTGCAAAGCCCGTACCCGAACCTCGTCCAGAACCGACGCCGTTCGAAAAAGCCCTTTGTCGCTGGGAGGGCAGTCGGACAGCACAAAACCTTCTGGCTTATCTGACGCTGGAACCGACTGAAAGTGAACGCGACGCCGCGGTGGAATTGTTCATGTGCCGCGGCACGATCGATCCGCTCGGCGAGCCGGGTACGAACGCAGCCGCTGTGCTCGAGGCGTTCCGTCTTGCAGAACCGCAGATTCGCAAGCTCGCCGACGACGACGCGAGTCTGCTCGACGACGGTTTCGTGAACAATGTCGAGCTATGGCAGAAAGTTCGACAACACCTCGAAACGTATCTGCCCATCGGTCTGGACGACGAGTTCGAGTTGTCCATCGAACGTATGGCGGCACTCGAAGCAATCTTCGGCGACGAGCTTTCGTCGGAAGCGTTCGAGCGCGGCCTTCAGTTCATGCTGGAGCTCCTCGGCACGCTCCCGAACGAGACACTCCACTGGCTGACGCGCGACGACAAGCACATGAAGCTCTGGCAACGAGCGCTTGAAGTTGCAAAGCAATTCGTGCGCCATGCCGACGAACCGCTGACGGCGCGCGAAATCGCACTCGCGCTCAAGGCTGCTCCGCCGAGCCTCGCGCTTCGCGTGCAACGCGAACTATTGGCGCAGAAATAGCGCCGTCACCAAGGACTGAGCAGACCTCCTGCTCCGCGCCAAGTCTCACGACAAGGCGCGTTTTGTTTTTTGAAAGAACAGAATTGTGCGCTCCGCGCGCGAATCTAGTCCGCCAAAGAAAAATTTGATATTGTCAGCGGAGCGGCTTCGCCGCGTTCGGCATTTTGCAGGCCGGATGCGCCGCGCCGCCGCCCCCGCCACCGGCGGCGCGGCTGGTTCGAACTAATGCAAGTATTCTGCACAAAGATCGTGAGTAAATATCACATTTTAGCTGAAGTCTCGGCAGTTTGTTTTAGTGTACGCTGCACCATCGCCAAATCTTTTTCGTGTTTACCCATGTCGTCTCTCGCTTTTTGTATTTGAGACTCGAGGACTCGCATAGTGCCCTCTAAACGCGTTAACTCTTGTTTGCGCTTGTCGATATCAGATTTGAGTTTTGTACGCTCCTGTGTCCGCGCCGTCAAATCTTTTCTATCCTTGTCCACAGATTGGCGCAAACGATTAAGTTCATCAGTGGTAGCCATGCCCCACCATATCGTACAAACCTGAACAGTCGATGAAACAGAAGGAGCAGCTCTGGTACTGAGTAGGTAAGCTGTCCGCCCAGTAGGACTCGAACCTACGACCAATTGCTTAAGAGGCAACTGCTCTACCAACTGAGCTATGGGCGGAATGTTTGCGATTCTACCACGAAAAATATGTATGTCATGCTATAGTGCCCACACGGGCAGGTGGCGAAATGGTAGACGCATCAGTCTTAGGAACTGACGCCGCAAGGCATGGGAGTTCAAGTCTCCCCCTGCCCACAAATCCGCGCCTAGCGGCTAAAAGGGTCACCGCCTAAATTAACTCCACCTGTTGTACCCGGATCGTAGGGGCCACCTTGGATAGTGGGGCGCCGCAGATCAAATGTGTCTTGAATAAGAGAAATTATCCCGCCCACAGAAATCATGATGAACATACCTACAATTCCCCAGAGCATGTGTTTTTTTCCTTTTTCTCGCACACCACTATCTTCCGGGTTCACCATGAATTCCAGCATTCCCCAGAGGAACACCAAAAATCCGAGTGTAAAAATAAGTAGTATTGTCGGATCGATTATGACTTCGATTATCCGATCAAGTATGGTAAGCCCAGGGCCCATGGAAAACGTCTATCTAAACGCATCGTTGATATCGATGGCGCGAGGAACAATCGGATCAGTGCTGTTTACTTTAAATGTGCTCTGGAGGAGGCGTACAAAACCCCAAATCGAGACCATCACGAAAATCGCTAAAACGCCATAGATCATCGCGTAGCGCATTTCTTTTTGCGCGCCATCATCACCTGCCTTCAAGAGATAGTTCGCCAATGCCCAGAAGAAGTACAAAATCGCGATCGAGATAACAATCGGAATCAGCGCATTGATAAGCCGGTTGATGAGTCCAAATGTTTCTGTGAGCGTAACTGCAGAAGAAACGGCCGGCACCAGCACGACTGAGAGTACTGCAAGCATTGCATTCCGAACTTTCATGATATTCATATTATTTGGGTATAGGGTAATCTTATGTGATTGAAGAGCCGCAACAAGGCTTGTGTGTGGATAACAGCTATTCGATACACTCATCCAAGCCTCCACAGAGGGTTGCGTCTGCACCGACCTCGGCGGGGCGTGAGGTGAGCGTGTTGTGCAAAAGGCGCAGGATACCCCAAATCGAAACCATAACAAAAACAATGACGATACCCCACGTTGCAACGGTCCGTAATTTTTGCTGATTGATGGTTCCTTTTTCACCCAACAATGCTCTTGTTATATTTATCGTGTAGTACAAAATCGCCGCGGCAATAATGATGGGGATTGTGATATCCACCACAGCGATTATGTCTGCGACCAGTGATTGATACGTGCGCGGCGCAGCTTCAGCGATGGTTGCAGCAAAAAGCGTAACGATGACTGTGCCGATCTTCATATTACGATCGAAGCTGTTCGATAGTGCCGCCAATGAGCTCGGCAAGCGCCCACGCTCCCAAAATAAGTAGTGCGCCAATCACTACGTATAGAAAGTTATTTCGTGCCTTGGAAATTTGGGCGGCATCTCCCCGCGCAGTTACAAAAAGGAAACCTGCATACACGATAAACAACGAAATGATCGGGAGTGCGATGTATACGACCGCCTCAAGCAATCCATTTATAAACTGACTAATGGTGCTATAGCGCAATGGATTCTCGATCGAGCCGGTGCTTGCCCCAAACAATACTTGCGGCAAAATAACACCAAGTAATGCTGCCGCCACCACTCCATGCGCAAAAAGCTTTCTCATAGCTCCAGCATATCAGAGAGGGCGCGGTCCGCTTCTTTGATAGCTTCAGCAAGTCGTTGCGCACCCGTCGTGACACCTTCGATCATGTCGCGGAAAATTTCGCCGGTCCGAGCGGGATCTGGATCGATCCACGCGCGCGCAATGATAGCGCTGTCACGAAACACTGAATCGCTGCCATCTTTTTGTTCAATCAAAATATCACGTCGCGGCGATGGGGTGCCGCGTGCCTCTGCCAAAAGCTCAGCGGTGGAACGACTCGCGATAAGAAATGCCGCCGAAAGCGAATTTGCGGGACTTGAAGCAGCTTTAGGAATTGCCAGCGCATACATGCGCCCATACGTAACCGCGCGCGATGTACCGCGCACCTGCGGCAGCGGTGCAACACTGAAATTTAAGTTTGGATTCTGTGATTTAAGAAGTGGCAACTCACCCGCAAAACCCACATACAAAGCCAAATCTCCAGCGATGAATGCATCGCGCGAATTTGGCAGCGAACGATTCCACGAGTACACTGTTTTGGTTGGATTCGCAAACTCAGTATAAAAGCGCAACGCACTTTGTGCCGGCTGTTGCGTTTCGGAAAGCGCCGATGCGATGCGAGAGCGGACACGCCCATCCTCGTCGCGAACAACAATTTCCCCATCCGCTTGCATGATAAGTGTTGCAAGAATATCTTTTGCGTGCAAAACATTGGTATATTCGCCAAATGCTATCGCGCTTTCTTCGATGGTTTTCGCTTCGTCCCTGCGCGTCACTTTTTCTGCCATAGCAAACAGTTCGTCCCAGTATTTTGGCGGATTAACAAATCCGCTACTCGCCAATAAATCTTTGTTCCAGTACAAAACCATTGGATCTACCGCGAGCGGGATGCCCACGACACCCTGCGGAGTTAAAAATACCGACGCTCCGTCAATAAATGTCTCCTCAAAAGTCCGCAACGGAAGCCGGTCATATGGGATTGGAAACAGTTTGCTTTCGTGTTTGTAGACATAGTCATTCGTGAGCAAAAAGAGGTCGGGTCCCTTACCGCTCGCGAGCGCTTCAACGAGCTCGGTTTGATAGGTGCGCACATCGTGCCGCTCGTACACAACCTGGGCAAGGCGCGCGTCATCTTCAGCAAGCTGCCGTATCACCGCATTGAAACCCGCGTCATCAAGCGTCCCCCAAATACGAATCGGGCCAAGCGTGTTGTCGTTGGTTGTAAATCCCGCCATCGAAAAATACAAAACACCCGCGACCGCCATAAGCCCAAAGACGCCGAGCACAATCAATTGGAATGGTGAGGATTCTTCTTTCATGCCGCTATTCGAAATACCAAACCATAATGGTGCGCCCCCGCGGGAAACTCGCGTTCCCAAGTAAGACCAGCGCCTTTTGCTAGTGCAAGCGCCTGGTCTTTCGTGACCACGTCATTTTTATGCGGGCCCATGCCATTAAACGAATCTTCCCAGTCAATAATAACCACCGTGCCTGTAGGTTTGACGATTCGCTTTGCCTCACGAAGCAGAGCCTCCCGATCGTCGACTTGAAAAAGCACATTCGAAAGCAGCGCCACGTCTACAAGCGCGGCTTTTAAATGAGTCCCTTGAGGTTCTTCGATATTGCCCCACACAGTTTCGATCGTATCGAGGTGCTGTTGCGTTGCGGCATTTTTTATCCGCGCCAACAGCGCCTTCTGAACATCGACTGCGTACACAACGCCCGCGTGCCCCACGGCACGCGCAAGTGCAAGCGTATACGCTCCGGAGCCAGCGCCGAGATCTGCAACACAGTTCCCTTCTGTAACGCCCATTTTTCGGACATTTTCTTCTGGGTTCGCAAAAGAATCTACTCCCGGAATCGTTCCGGTTTGATCAAAAAGTTGAGCGCGCGCTCGTTGGTCTTCGATTTCATTCGAACTTTTAGCGTGAGCAACGCCTGCCACATGACTCACGTCACGAAACTGATGCATGGCCTCAAGTATACCTTAGAAAAAAATACAACGGCGGGATACACACACCCCAAAATAGTGCGCGTTTATGATTCCTTGTCCTCGCTGCCATTCAATGCAACGCACGCAGCGATTTTATCTCCTTCGCGCAATTTCATAACGCGCACACCTTGTGTTTGCCTTCCCTGTACCGCGATCTCATCAAATCCTGTGCGAATCACTTGTCCTTTTTGAGAAATCGCAACGATTTCCTCACTCCCATCAACTACCGCTGCAGCCATCAATTCTCCTGTTTTTGTTGTTACCTGAGCTGTCTTAATACCACTACCGCCACGCCCCTGTGTTTTGTACTCACCAAGCGCGGTGCGTTTCCCGTATCCGGTGGTGGAGATTACAAACAATTCGGCCTTTTCTTTTTCTTTTGGAATAACGTCGGCACCAACGACGCGATCATTCTTGGTAAGCCGAATACCGCGCACGCCACCTGCGGTGCGCCCCATCGAGCGCACGTCATTTTCTTCAAAACGAATAGCCTGCCCTTTTGCGGTCACCACAATAACATCGTCACCTTTACGAACAAGATACGCCGAAATAAGCTCATCTCCCTGATCAAGCGTGATCGCGATTAGGCCACTCCTGCGCACTGCTGCAAATTGATCCGCGTCTGTTTTTTTAATGGTCCCATTTTTGGTAACCATCATAAGCGCAAGTCCTTCACTTTTTTTCACGTCTTTTGGAACCGCTAAGACTGAACTCACGGTCTCTCCCTGTTCGACTGAAAGGAAGTTCACGATCGCTTTTCCTTTTGTCGCCCGTTTTCCTTCAGGGATGTCATACATCTTCAACTGATACGCTTTGCCCCGATCGGAAAAGAACAAAAGATCGCTGTGCGTTGAGGCCGTCAAAAACATGGTCACAAAATCTTCCTCTTTGGTATTCAAATCAACCACGCCGACGCCCCCTCGCTTTTGCCGGCGATATTCAGAAGGGTTGGTGCGCTTGATGTAGCCACCGCGCGTCAACACCAACACCGCTTCTTCGTCCGCAACTAAATCCTCTGCAGACAAAAGTTTTGCCTCGCGCTTCATGATGCGCGTCCGGCGATCATCTCCATATTTCTCCGAAAGTTCGAGTACTTCTTTTTTGATGAGCGCCATCAATTTCTTTGCGCTTCCAAGCAATGCCTCGAGTTCAGTAATAAGCGCCTGTACTTCTTTCAGTTCATCCTCGATTTTCTTGCGTTCAAGACCCGCGAGTTTCTGTAGGCGCATTTCCAAAATCGCTGTTGCTTGTCGTTCAGAAAAGCGAAACTTCTGCATCAACGCAGCGTGCGCCGAGGGTACATCTTTTGCTTTTTTGATGAGCGCGATAATTTCATCGATATGATCAAGCGCTTTCTTCAAACCAAGAAGAATATGTTCGCGCTCTTTTGCACGCGCCAAATCATACTCGGTGCGCTTTGTCACCACATCGCGTCGATGCGCCACAAACGACTCCAAGAGCGCCTTAAGCGAGAGTGTCTGTGGTACGCCATCTACAAGCGCCACCATGTTGTAATGGAACGTTTCTTCAAGCTGTGTGTGTTTATACAAATAATTCAAAACGGTTTGCGGGTTTGCGGAACTTTTCAAATCAATAGCAACGCGAATATCGGTGGTCGACTCATCACGTACATCCTTGATTCCTTCGAGTTTTTTCTCGTGCACTAAGTCAGCAATTTTTTGCAACAGATCAGCTTTGTTCACCCGGAACGGAATCGACGTAATCACAATCTGGTAGTCTCCTTTTTTACCTTCGACAATTTCGGCTTCTCCGCGCACAACCACACCACCGCGCCCGGTTGTATACGCGTGCTCGATATCCTTCTGATTAAATGCGATACATCCTGTGGGGAAATCAGGTCCTTGTACAAACGTAAGCAGTTCGTCATTGGTAGCCTGTGGCGTGTCAATGAGGTGAATCACTGCAGAACACACTTCGCGTAAATTATGCGGTGGAATGTTCGTTGCCATACCAACAGCAATTCCCAATGTCCCGTTCAATAGAAGATTCGGAGCTGCCGCAGGAAGCACTGTCGGTTCTTTTTCTGTGTTGTCATAATTGGGAACAAAAGATACGGTTTCTTTCTCAATATCTGCAAGCATCGTGCCGCCGAGTCGCGACATCTTTGCTTCGGTGTAGCGCATGGCCGCCGGGTTATCTCCGTCAATTGAGCCGAAGTTTCCTTGCCCGATAACCAGCGGATATCGCATCGCAAAGTCTTGGGCCATCTTTACCATTGCGTCGTAGATGGCGGCATCACCGTGCGGGTGAAGCTTTCCCATCACCTCTCCCACGACCGTTGCAGATTTTCGAGTTTTCGCCGCGGCACCAAGGCCAAGTTTATTCATGATGTACAGAATTCGGCGGTGCACCGGTTTCAGGCCATCTCGCGCATCAGGAAGCGCACGATCGGTAATGACCGACATGGCGTAGTTGATATACGCTTCGCGCATTTCTTCGGTGATTGAGCGCGGCACCACACCAGCCTTACGCTCAGGTTTTTTCTCCTCAGCCATAGGGGCATTTTACCATGCGTGAGTACTTTTTAGAAGCTGAAATCGTCCTCAGGAAGAGCGAGGTCGTATACAGGATCCTCTTGACCCGATTGGGTGTCTGGCTGCGCATATTGGTCAATTCGCGCCGCTTGATCGCGAAGTAACTTTAACTCTTCTGCGGCACTATAAAATTGTTCTTCAAATTCATCGGCAGCACCGCGCAACGTGGGAGTGTTAATGATGTCAGAGCGTACGCCCCATGTAGTAGGTACCGATTCGCCACGCACGATCCTCTTCAGAAAGAAAAATCCCCACCCGACGAGAAGCAGGAGCGCGACAAGCGCTGCAACCCCGCCGGCAACTGCCGTTCGCTCATCTTTTGGTCGCTCTTTAAGCTTATCTATCGTTTCCTTCACGCCTTCAGTATAGCGCGCTATGGTTTGAGCACGACAACATCGCCTGCGGAATCGAGGATATCTTTCGGCTTGATGGTGAGTTTCTCGACTGCATCTTTCCTCTCAGCGCCAGCTTCTTTCAAAAATACTTTCAATGAATCTTTCTCTCCTGTTTCCCAGTGTATTGGTATGACTACTTTTGCTTCCAGTGAAACCGCAAGCTTGTGCGCTTCGCTTGGAGTCAGCACTCCATTTCCTCCAATCGGCACAAACAAGACGTCGATGGTGTCCATATCTTCAGTGATCGCGCTGGGAAGCGTCGGCGAACTAAGCGCGCCGAGGTTGAGAATTGAAAAGCCGTCAAACTGAAGCGCGTACACGGTGTTGATGCGTTTCTCGCCGCCATAGTGGGACTCTGTTGGAAATCCTGCCGCAAAAACCGAAGCGATCTCATATTCGCCTGGCCCCCGAATGATAAACGGCTGTTTGTCGCCACGCGCCGCCTGATCAGCGCCGTTCATGTCAGGATGATTCACTGCAATAAATGCAACATCAGCCCCAAACGAAACCGCT
The DNA here is from genome assembly GCA_038128225.1 of bacterium. Lineage (GTDB taxonomy): Bacteria > Patescibacteriota > Minisyncoccia > Phycocordibacterales > UBA2100 > JAYPJF01. The sequence goes on along the minus strand of JAYPJF010000002.1, from coordinate 13,479 downwards.
TTGAGTTTTGACTGTTTTGAGATGGGATCAAACACGAGAATAGTGTCCCCTGCGGCAAGTTTTATACAACCAGCACCGTGATGCGTAACAATCATGCCGCGAGTATAGCATTACTGACTCCTATCACAGATACACTACAACATCAGAAATAACTCTTGACAAGTTTTTGTGCCCGCCAAGTCCTGGGGGACCCAGGACCTCCACAATACGGCCAACATCAGCTCGGCCTCCACGACCTCGACCGCGCTCGGCATCATCGACGCCGGCGCCGACCTGGGCACGAGCAACTGGTAGCGCCCCGGCGGCGGCCTAGGACTTGAAACCCTAGGCGCCCCGCGACCCCAACTCGACTAACATAGGAGGGCCCGCAATGGCAACTCCGCCTATGTAGGGTAGTGTCCATCATCCCAGCGCCCCGACTCGCAGTCGGGGCGCATCTTATTGCCTTTTTTTGTCATCTCTTGTATAGTCTCGGCACAACTTAATAAACGTTCAAAAAGCTAACACTCGTTGTTTTTCAAAGAGATGGCTGCATAAACACGAGCACTTTGCGAGCACTATAAATCATGAGTACACAAGTTGTTGCCGGCGCACCCGAAATCCAAGAAGAAATCGAGGTGAGCCAAAAGAAAGAAAGTGCGATGAGTCCTTTGCTGAAGGATATCCCGGTCGTTCCCCGGGTTGGTGACGTCATCGAGGGACCGGTTGTAGCAGTCGGGCGCGCCCGCGTGTTTGTCGATCTTCCGCCTTTCGGGACGGGTATCATCTACGGACGCGAATATCTCTCTGCGCGCGAAACACTCAAAAACGTTCACGTCGGGGATACGGTCGCGGCATCAATTGTCGAAGTGGAGAATAAAGATGGATACATTGAGCTTTCGCTTCGCGAAGCACGCCAAGCGCTGATGTGGAACGAAGCGGAGAAAGCGGTCGCAGCAAAAACTTCATTCGAGCTCTCCGTACAAGACGCCAACAAAGGTGGTCTCATTCTTACCTGGCAAGGTATGCCGGGATTCTTGCCTGCATCGCAATTGTCGGCACAGCACTATCCACGCGTCGCCGATGGGGATAAAGATAAAATTTTTGAAGAACTCAAACGCCTGATCGGGCAAACGCTCGACGTGGTGATCATCACCGCAGATCCGAAAGAACAAAAGCTTATCTTCGCAGAACGCGGCGCTGGTGGCACTGAAAAAGCCTCACTCATTAGCAAATATCACGTTGGCGATGAGCTCGTGGGTGAAGTGACAGGGGCAACAGACTTCGGTGTCTTCGTGAAAGTCGAAGAAGGACTTGAAGGGCTGGTGCACATTTCAGAAATGGACTGGGCGCTCGTCGAAGATGCAAAAACACGATACCGCATTAGTGACAAAGTGAAGGTGAAAGTCATTGAAATCAAAGATGACAAGATCTCGCTTTCGATCAAAGCACTCACCGAAGACCCGTGGCGAGCAGCAGCAAACAAATACAAGAAGGACCAGCGCGTGGAAGGTATCATCATCAAATACAACAAGCACGGCGCACTTGCTTCAATCGAAGAAGGTGTTGCGGGGCTGGTGCATATCTCAGAATTCCCTGACGAGTCGGCTCTCCGTAAAGCACTTGAACTCGGAAAAGTGTATCCATTTACGATCACGCTTTTCGAACCGAAAGATCGTCGCATGACACTCAAACCGCTTGCGTAGTACGAACACACACACAACAAAAGAACAAAAGCCGGGCCACGCGTCCGGCTTTTGTTTTTTAAAATAAAAACTTATTGCGTATTTACTACATTCATGGCGTGCACATATCCGTCGCGCAGAATCCGCTCAAGCGCGTCACTCGCGCGTGCAAGCATTTTTTTTACAAGTATTTTTTCCTTTGGCGTAAATGCGCCCAAAATAAATTTGAGCACCTTCTCTTCCCCTTCCGGTTTTTTTGTTTTCCCTGAAGGAGTTGTTGGAGAAACTCCAATGCGAAGGCGAATAAACTCGTCTGTTTTTACTGCACGCATCACTGATTTGAGTCCATTATGACCACCATCAGAACGGGCAAATGACACTTTCATGCGCCCAAGCGGTAAATCAAGGTCATCGTACACAACAATCATATTTTGAGCCATTTTTGGTGACTTCACATACCTTAAAACTGCGTTCCCCGACTTATTCATAAAAGTGTCAGGCAACACCAACGTGGTTGCATCAATACGTGCCACCCGCGCGTTGGCTTTAGTGTCATCGCGCCATTCCTCGATCCCAAGTGATTTCGCAAACGCTTCTACCGCCATGCGGCCCACGTTGTGTCGCGTGAATTCGTATTCTTTTCCAGGATTACCGAGTCCAACAATCACTGATTGCATGCGCACATACTAACAAAATGCGAACGAGCGCGCATCAAAAACTTGCATACACAAAAGTAGGTGCGGTATACTGTTCGCGTGGAGTACTCAACTGCATCTGATAACCAAGCAGTACGCAGTAGTATGGCTGAGTATCGAAGTCTCGCGTTTTACATGGCGATTGCATTTGCGATCGCACTGTTCATCAGATTTTTTATTGCAGCGCCCTATATTGTTTCGGGAGCTTCAATGGAACCGACTTTCGATTCTCTTCATTATCTCATTATTGATCGTCTTACGTACCAATTCGAAGAACCACAACGTGGCGACGTGGTTGTTTTTAAATTTCCTCTCGACCCATCACGTTCATTCATAAAACGCGTTATTGGACTTCCTGGAGAACAGGTCGTTATTGAAGGAACGACAGTACGCATTGTAAATCAAGAACATCCGGGAGGATTTGCGCTCGCTGAACCATATATTGCGCCTGAAAATGTGCGGGCGGCAACTATTGCGATAACACTCGGCGAAGATGAGTATTTTGTTATGGGTGACAACCGCCGCGCAAGCGCTGATTCGCGCGTATGGGGAGCGCTTCCAAAGGAAAACATCACGGGTCGGGCGCTTGTGCGCTTGTTCCCACTCAATCTCATTGGCGTACTTCCGGGTTCATACCATTACGAGACTAACTGATACGGGACATGATTACCTTATCGTGCGCTCGCGCGTGCACAACGCCACGTGAGATGTTTGAGAAAGCAACGAATGTGGTTGCACACTACGGATTTAAGTCGCTTGAAGATGTGCCTACGAAAGAACGGGGTGTCGCGATGTGTTCAATAAAAGACGTTGCGTGCCTTCGCCGCGATGAGCGGAGCCTTGTAAGTATCGCACGCACCTATACAACACGAGGAGTGCATCGTGTGCAGTCCCCCACGCTTCTGTGGAACACGGTACCCAGAGACGGTAGTCTGGTACTCCAACTGCATGCGCTTAATGTGCCCAGCGCGATAGCTGAAAGCTACCTTATCGCGACCGCATACGCGATTGCGGGCGATATCGGCATTACAAAGCGATCGATTTTCTTAAACAGTTTTGGTCTCAAAGAGTCGACACAACGCTACCTGCGCGACATCGGCACATTTCTCAAAAAAAATGCAGAACATGTTCCTGCAACACTGCGCACACGCTTGCCGCAGGAGGTACTCCCCGTCTTCGCGTCGCTTGTTGAAAAAGCGCACCCGCTTGTCGCACGCGCACCTTCCGCCGTCGACTATCTCAATGAAGAGGAGCGTAAACATTTATGGAGCGTGTTTGAATATCTTGAGGAACTTGGTGCCGAATATGAACTTGACCCAGCGGTCATTGGAAGCCACGAGTGCTGGAACCACACGATGTACGACATACGCTATGTGGATGAAGAAACCGGAGCACGCATTCCTTTTGCCCGTGGTGGCCGCTATGACGCCCTGCTTTCTCGTCTAACAGGAGCCCAGGCATACGGGGCAACCATAGCCGTTGAATTTGACTTAAAGCACCAGCCAAGAACTACTGCACGCACATATACGCCCCATCTATACCTTGCCCATCTGGGGGTGGAGGCAAAAAGACGCAGTCTGAACATCATCGAGATGCTCCGACAAGCAGGAATCCCGGTGCACCAATCTTTCATGTATGAACAACTGGCACCTCAAATGCGTGTCGCTAAAGAACTCTCTGTTCCTTGGCTTCTCATCATGGGGCACAAAGAAGCAATGGAAGGTGTTGTGAGTGTTCGCGATGTTCGCACAAACACCCAAGAACCCGTTCCAATTCCACAATTAGTTGGATATCTCCGCCGCCGCAGGGCCTTTGCATAGCCTTGCGATTGCTGTGTGTATGTGGTATTCTCCCCGCCATGACTGTTAATGCGCAAGTATCAAAAAGCGGCAACGAAAACGCCGGGGTTTTGATGCGCAAGTTTACGCGCCGAATCCAAGGAATTGGACTTGTGCGCCACATGCGCAAACAGCGCTATTTTGAGCGACCACCTTCAGGGGCGGTAAAGAAGAAGCGCGCGCTCAAACGCATCACAAAAGCAAAGGATCTCGAGCGCCTCATTAAAGAAGGCAAGGTGGTACAACCAGCACCACGAACTCGTACTCCACAAAGCGTGCGCGAATCGCGATGAGAACGTGCGTGTGCACTCGTACCATCCGTAACCGCGGCCCCCTCCCCGACTTTTGTAGCATTGCGCGCCGCGTGCTCCCCCACGACTACGAACTATCGGTTGTCATCTGTGCTCACACGCTGGCTCAGCGAATGAACAAACAGTACCGAAACAAAACATACACGCCGAATGTTCTCGCCTTTCCGCTTTCCAAGTCACACGGCGAGGTTTTTCTCAACGTTCGTAAAGCTGAACGCGAGGCGCGCACTCTAGGCGTTTCCACACACGCCTGTGTCACCCATTTATTTATCCACGCCTTACTTCATTTGAAGGGCCACGATCACGGGGTTACAATGGACCGCGAAGAGTCTGCGTTGCTCAAAAAGTTCAACATCAACCCGAAAGGGCTCGTGAACTGACGATACGCGTGACTTGACGCGTATGAGTACCATATACACCGGCATAGATGTAGGAACATACCATGTCAAAGTGGTCATCGCCCGCGCCGAGCGTGATCAGCCACTTCAAATCATTGGAATCGGCATGGCGGCATCACGCGGCATGCGGCACGGATACATACTGAACGCCCGCGACGCGGCTCAAAGTATTAAAGACGCAGTTGATAAAGCCTCGGGAATGGCAAAAGTGCAGGTTAAAAGTGCCTACGTTGGCATCGGAGGTGTCGGAATCGGTGAACTACGTTCAGGCGCAGACATATCCCTCACCGCCTCAGGAGGCGAAGTCACCGAACGTGACCTTGAACATGCGGTTCGCGAAAGCGAGCGGCGCGCATCCTCTCAGTTGGTCAACCTAAAGGTGCTTCATGCGATTCCCCTTTCTTTTAAAGTGGATGGAAACCCCGTGCTCGGGCGTGTTGTTGGGCTCAAGGGCGCAAAACTTTCAGTCAGTACACTTCTGGTTACCACACTCGAACAACACCTCCACGATCTTATTGAAACAATAGAATCGCTCGATATCGCTGTGGATGACGTTATGGCTTCCCCTCTTGCGGCAAGTCTGGTGACATTGACGAAACCGCAGAAAATGGCTGGTGTCGTGCTCGCGAATATCGGTGCCGAAACGCTTTCAATTGCGGTATTTGAAAATGACACCCCTATTTCTGTTAAAGTTTTCCCTATAGGGTCCTCTGACATCACTCATCAAATCGCGCTTACGCTACAGATACCAATTCCCGAAGCAGAACAAATGAAGCGTGGAGCGATCACTAACTCCGATGCCCCGCGCAAAAAAGTCGAAGATGCAATTTCTATGCGTTTAAAGGATATGTTTGGCCTTATCGATGCGCATCTCAAGAGTCTTAACAAACAACGGCTCTTGCCTGCAGGTATCATCATTACCGGAGGCGGATCCGGCATCACTACTGCTCGGGATATTGCGCGTGCAACATTGCGAATCCCGTCTCAAACCGGAACACTTCCCCCCACGGCACTCAAAACCGCAACAGCTGATGCCACGTGGGCTGTAGCATATGGCCTATGTAAGTGGGGGTACACTACCGAACATCGGGATCATGTGGGCCATTTTGGCTCCGCTATTCAAGCGGCAGTTGCACAAATCGTTGCTTTTTTCCGTAACTTGCTGCCCTGATCGCCGACAACACACTTCTGCGGGCTGTAAATCTTGGGGGGTACTTGCATACGTGGTACCATCTCGCTGATACCCACGAAATCTATGAGTAAAAAAATCGAATCAGATATTGAGTCACTCGCGCGCATCCGTGTCGTTGGCGTCGGCGGCTCTGGAGGTAACGCAGTTAATCACATGGTGGAATCGCGTGTTCATGGGGTTGACTTCATCGCTGTAAATACCGATGCACAAGACCTGCAGCGTTCAGCGGCGACGAGTCGCATCCATATCGGGCGCAGTCTCACGCGTGGCTTGGGAACAGGCATGAACGCAGAGCTTGGCAAACAAGCGGCCGATGAAAATCGCGAAGAGATCCAGGAAGTACTTAAAAATTCAGACATGGTGTTTATCACCGGTGGTATGGGCGGCGGCACAGGAACGGGAGCCGCACCAGTCGTTGCGCAAATCGCGCGTGACATGGGAGCGCTCACTGTTGGCGTCGTTACCCGCCCATTTTCATTTGAAGGCCAGCAACGCGCACGGCTTGCTGAACAAGGACTTTTGGAACTTAAGAAAGCCGTTGACGCGCTCGTAGTGATTCCCAATGACAAATTACTCGCCATCGTCTCACGCGATACAGGCATAAAGAATGCTTTTGCGATGTGTGACGATATTCTCAAGCAAGCCGTCGAAGGTATTTCTGACCTCATCACTACCCCAGGAATCATCAACGTCGACTTCGCCGATGTCCGGACCATCATGCAAAATGCGGGCTCAGCGCTCATGGGAATTGGTACCGCAAGTGGTGAAAAACGCGCCGAGGAGGCCGCAAAAGCAGCTATTAGTTCCCCACTTCTTGATGTATCGATCCACGGCGCCAAAGGAGTCCTCTTTTCAGTTGCAGGAGGAAGCGATCTCGGTATGCTCGAGATCCAAGATGCGGCTCAAGTCATTACCGACGCGATCGATCCTGAAGCGAAAGTTATTTTTGGAGCAATCGTTGATGATACCCTCAAGAAAGGCCAGATTAAAGTCACGGTTATTGCGACCGGATTTCCCCCGACAACCAACAAAAACATTCTTTTTGGAACGATAGAGACGAAACCTACCGTACAAAAACAAGCCGCAGAAGCCAAGGAAAAAGCGAAGTCTGCGCCAGTTACTGCGACAGAAAAAGAGACGTCTAAATCCTCAGAGGAGACAGGACCCGGTATCCCCGGCGTAGTTCCAGAGCCTGCTCCCGCGAAGGACGATGACATGGATGACTGGAGCTCACTTCCTTCATTCTTGCGTCGCAAGTAAAGGTAATCCACTTACGCGCCTGTGGTGCGCGCGTTACAATGCACCGATGCACGATCTAATCATTGTCGGCGGCGGGCCTGCGGGAGCCGCAGCCGCAGTCTACGCGGCCCGCAAGCAGTTACGCACACTACTCATAACACATGAGTGGGGTGGCCAAAGCACAGTTTCAGGCGACATTCAAAACTGGATTGGTACCCCCTCAATTTCAGGAACAGAACTCGCTGCGTCGTTAAAAAAACACGTCGAGTCATACCAGGGGGACTTCTTCGCCATCCTCGCTTCTGTGCACGCGGCATCAATTGAAACAAACGATTGCGTGCGCGTGACCGATGCGGCAGGCATGGTACACGAAGCAGCAGCGCTCCTCATTGCAACTGGCGCAAATCGAAAGAAATTGGATATTCCAGGGGCACAAAAATTTGATCAAAAAGGACTCACTTATTGCGCCTCGTGCGACGGTCCGCTATTTACCGGGCAAGATGTCGTGGTCATTGGTGGCGGCAACGCGGGGTTTGAAACCGCAGCGCAGTTACTAGCGTACACAAAGAGTGTTACGCTTCTTGATCGTGGAGCGCACTTTAAGGCTGATGAGATCACCGTCCAGAAAGTTATTGCACACCCCCACATGAAAGCTTTTAATAACGCAGAGCCTCTCGAGGTGCTTGGAGAGAAGTTTGTTTCTGGCCTTGCGTGGAAAAACACCGTAACCGGCGAAGAATCACGTCTTCCTGTAACGGGTATTTTTGTCGAAATCGGGCTGGTACCAAACACTGCATGGACAGGCACCGTCGTAGAGAAAAACCACCTCGGACAGGTAGTCGTTGAACCGAGGACTCAAAAAACATCGCACCCTCGAATCTGGGCTGCTGGTGATTGCACCGACTCTCTCTACCATCAAAACAACATCGCCGCTGGCGATGCAGTTCGTGCGCTCGAAGATATCTATAAAACACTCAAAACCACGTAAAACAAAACCCGCTCTAGGAGCGGGTTTTGTTTAAGTACACGTTCTCTTAGTACGCGCTCTTCACATCAAGTGAAGCCTCACAGTACGCAACGTCATCATCATTGTCCCACACAGTAAGTACATACTTGGTGTGCTGTTTTGGATACACACTCTGTGATCCTTCTGTTGCAACAAAACCAATTTCCGGATCGAGCCATGCGCCCGCAGCATTGGTTGAACCCCATGAGAGCATCGCCCCTTCTTCCTCGGTGCACATTGGTTTATCAAGCGAAATCCAGCATGAAGGTTTCGTATCTTCCTCCACTTTTTCCACGGTAACTTTCGTGCTGCATTGAGCTGAGCCGCCAGGGCCGGTCACCGTCATTGTGTATGTTGCACTTTTCCATATCGGACCAAACCAGAACCACCCTTGTCCAACAGGTACTGAGCCAACACCGTTATCGATGGTTGCTGATGTTGCATTTTCAGCATTCCAAATAAACGTCGTTCCTGCCCATGGATTGGTGACAATCTCAGGTGCTGCCCACAATTCACACTTAGGCGGGTCTTTAGGTTTTGGCTTCACCGTTACCGTCGTCTTGCATGTCGCTGTACCATTAACACCCTTTACCGTCATGGTATAGGTCGTGTTTTGTACAAGGTTGTTTACCGTTTTCGAACCGCTCAGTACTGCAACCGAGCCGATACCTTGATTTATGGAAGCAGAAGTAGCGTATTGAGTTGACCACTTCAACGTTGCAGAACCACCTTCCTTAACTGTTCCAGGAGAAATCGTAATCTCACAAACCGGCTTAGGTTTTGGAGCCACAGGGGTTAGAGGCACATCCCGCCCACCACTACGACCATCACCACCACCAGCATCACCACAGCACGCAGCTGTTGTCTCTGGCAAAGCAACAGCTGCAGCGACACCAACAGTAAGCGCCAACACAAGGAGTACCCCGAGTGAGACACTTCGCATTGAATAACTCATAACAATATATGCGAACTAATAAAACGGGGGTCGCGGCAACTATACGTTTTTCATCATGGATTTCAACAAAATGCGACAGTTAAAAACACGTTTGCCACATGCGCAAGTGCGTGCCAAAACACACCGCCCGCAAGAAGCGGGCGGTGTGGTCTTGGCAAATGCATTTTTTATGCGCGGTAGTTGCGGCGATACGCATAGAGCGCATATCCTGCAATTAGTGAGCCAAACATCGCTCCTGCAAAAATAGCAAAGTTAAGCATGTCTGGGTCAACGCCTGTGTACGGAACCTGTGTAAGCGTCACAAACGCAAGCGGCTGCGGAGGAGGGTTAGGAATCACTAGCGGTGGCGCATACACTCCGATCGTTGTCGAGCACGTGCGTGTCTGGCCATTGTATCCATACACAGTCATCGTATATACACGAGTATTGTGAGCTTGGATGGTGCGGTTCCCAGAGCCCACGCTCACCGATCCGATTCCCTCGCTAACCCATGCCGAGTTGGCGTTATTGGTCGTCCAATGCAATGTTGCATATCCACCCTGCGGTAAGCTGTTTGGCGTTGCGTACAGAGAACACGACGGGATGTTTGAATACTCATCGGTATAAATCGTGGTCGAGCACGTTGCCGACTGTCCATTTCTATAGACGGTAAGTACGTACGTGCGATCATACGTAATGTCGTAGACAGTACGAGAGCCACTCACTGACACATCCCCCACTTGGCTCAAGTATGCACTCGAGGCATTGCTTGATGACCACTGTAGTGAAGATGAGCCACCGCGCCCCACATGTTGCGGGCTTGCGTATAGAGAACACGAAGGACGTTCACGCTCATCAACGTACACGGTCGCGTTGCATGTTGCACTCGTGCCGTTTCCGTACACCGTAAGTGTGTATGTCGTAGTGTCACCTGGTGTTACTGAATATGAGCCGTTGACGCCGACAGTACCGATCCCTTGGTTTATTGTTGCAGATGATGCGTGAGACGAAGACCAGGTAAGCGTAGTGCTATTCCCTTCGTTGATATGAGTTGGATTTGCAGACAATGAGCACGTCGGAGTTGGCGTTTGAGAGCGCACAGTCACCGTTGTCGAGCAAGTACGCGTGCCGCCATTTCCAGTTACGGTAAGTGTATACGTACGCGTATCGGTGAGATTCGATACAGAACGTGAACCAATAAGTGAAACTGAGCCGATACCTTGATCCAATACCGCAGAGGTAGCATTCGACGACGACCAGTTGAGTGTTGCCGATCCGTTGTAGTCAACCGTCGTTGGGTTGATTGAGAGTGTGCATGTTGGAGCCGGCGTTTTGCGCACGGTTATTTTTGTAGAACAGTTCGCGCTTCCCCCAGGGCCCGTCACAGTGAGTGTGTAGGTGAGCGTGTTGGTGATGTCGCTGATTGTCCGAGACCCATCTACGGATACAGATCCGATTCCCTGATTCAGTTTTGCAGATGTGGCATTAGAAGAGCTCCATGAGAGTGTGGTGTTTCCCCCTTCATCTACCGTGGTAGGCGCAGCTGAAATGGAGCATACAGGCTTTGGCTTTGGGATTGGCGCAGGAGGGATCGGGCGGACTATTTCATGGTCAGCACCGCCACCGCGCCCTTCGCCGCCGCCGGCATCACCACAACAACCATGTGCAATTGATGCAGAAAGTGTGAGAGACCCTGAATTAAACTCAAAACCCACTGGCACAAAAGCAACCAAAACAGTCACAGCAACAAAAAAACCTACAGCTACTGACAAAGCTGTAACATTTGAAGAATTTATAATTGTTTTCATAGTAATTTGCCACATCTAATAAGGCGCACACATTATACATAATAAATTTTCAATGTCAATATATACAAAAGGGGGCGGTCTTGGTAGACCGCCCCTCGCTTCCTTGCCCTTCCGCTCAGCCGCCGAAGACGACCTTCTTGCCGCGCACCCTGCCGACGTACTTGACTCCGTTGTACCAGATGCACCAGTCTCCGTGTACCCGCAGGTGCGGGACGAACCCGCACTTCTGCCCGTCCGTCGTCGGCCGGACGTCGATGTAGCTGGTCTTGACGCAGTTCTGGTCACTGCACTTCGACGCGCGCGCCGGGCGAATCCAGCTGACTCCGGAGAGTCCCCCGGCGACACAGAACTCGGCCGCCGAAGCCGCCGTTGAGCCGAGACCGAAGAAACCGAGGCCAGAGGCGAGCGCAAGGGCAATCATTGTGCGCTTCATTGGATCTCTCCTTTGTTAGCGCCATTTCAGGATCCCACCACGGAACCCTTACCGCCGAAAACCATAACACTTGACACGAAAAAAGTCAATGGTCTGGTTTTTGCGGTGTTTGTTGGACAAAGTTCGAATGTATTTCGAGCAGAATCCCGAGGACTAATGCGCCTCGTCCGCTCCCTTCGGTCGCGGTACAAAACCAAAAATTTTCCTTCCTTTCTTAGATTTTCGGCGGGGGGTGTGGGGGGAGCCGACAAAAAATGGAAAGGAAATTTTTGGTTTTGATTCGCCGCTTCAGTCTCCGAAAAGAGCAGTATTTGTATTTTAGCACTTTTGGTTGCTATTTTCTTCGTCTTCGCGGCGAGACGAGGCGCTTCCAATTCGGTTGCGGAGTGACGCATCAAATCTTATTGTGCTTGCCCCGCCCGCCCAGTGCGCGCACAAATCCCGCTTCGCGGAATTACTCCCTTGGGATCTTTAATATCAAAGAAAAAGGCGCACGTACCCGAAGGTCGTGCGCCTGTACTGCCGAGGACGCGGAAGTTGCCGATCAGGCCGGAGCGAGTCCGAACCCCTCGAGCGTGGCCTGCGCAACGCGCCGACCGAGATCCTCGTTCTTGAAGCGCTTCGCGCTGATCGAGGGTCCGCTTCCGAAGAAACCGCCGCCCATCGAGAAGCCGTGAGCGACACCACTCCGAATCGCGTCGAGAACCTCGTCCTTGGTCCAACTGTACAGACCGTTGGCAGGGTTCCGAACTTCCTCGGTGTGGCCGAGTGACTCGAAGAACTGCGCTTCCTCCTTGATGTCGCCGAACGTGATCGGCTCGTCGTGGAAGAACTTCCAGACCGGTCCGCGCTCGACGAGCACCATGTCGTCCTCGCTCGCCGACGTGTTCCAGCCGGCGCCGAGCTTGCTCGAGATCTTGTACGCGGGATACTTGGTCCCGACCTGTGTTCGCTCGGTGAGGTAGTGGTAGTCGATCCCGATGATCTGGAAGACGTCGGGGTCGCGATCGGGTGGCATTTCGCTGTACACGCTCGTGACCGCGGAACGGCCACGGGTGCGGACGAAGTCGCCCTCCCAGAACGGCGTCTCGGGAAGCTCCCGAAGGAACTCCTTGCTACGCCAGTTGTCCGGCTGCTCCTGCTGGAGCTTGCGGAAGGCGGCGAGGCGACGCTCGTGCTCGTCCTTGTCGGTGAGCTCGAGGCGACCACTCCACTCGGAGTACTCCTTGCCGTCCGGAAGCCGGACCTTGACCCACGCGCGGTTGATGTACACCCCCGGCTTGAAACCGAAGTTGCCGAGCCGCCCGTAGTGGATCTCGGAGAAGTCGAGGATCGTAGCCTTGGTCCCATCAGGACAGGGGTTGTAGCCCCACTCCCGATTCTCCTGCGGGATCGTGATGGCGACTTCGTCGCCGACTCTCATCAGTTCGTCGATCATGCTTACTCTCCTTTCGTTTTTTGTTTTGGAAATGTGCGATCAGACCGACATGGCCTGATTATTACGCCCGAGCTACTTTATCACATTTATTCAATCTCGTCAACCTCTCGCCCCTCCTCCAACACTGGATGCCAAAATCGAGAAGCTGATGAATGCTTACTTAGAGAACGCACTTTCGCTTGAAGAATATCGAGACACTAAAAGTGCGCTGGTCAATCAAAAACAGCTTCTCAAAGAGAAATTATCGGCTTTTGAGCAAAAAGCGAATAATCGGTTCGAACTTACCGAAAAGTTTTTGAAATACAATCTAGAATTGGCAAACGAGGGTACAAATGAAGAAAAACTTCATTTGTACAAAAAAGTCGGTTCGAACTTTTTAATTAAAGATCGAACCGTACTTTTTGAGCCACGCGGAGCGTGGCGAAACCTTGTGGATTCAGGATTTCGCGGGGGGAATGCCTTTATGTCGGCGCTTCGCGCCGACCCCATTTCGGCTTCCGATTCGGATTTCCAATTTTGGCGG
>JAYPJF010000001.1:318739-376516 GCA_038128225.1 bacterium | reverse complement strand
CCCACAACACTGAGTTTTGCGTATGGAGAGGTGGTGCCGATGCCGACGTTGCCTGAAGTATCAAGAGTCATGACGGGAGCAGTTGCCCAGCTCGTTCCTGTACCGAAAAGTAGTTTTCCTTGTCCCCATGAACTACTGCCGCCGGTCGAATTCAACCACCATGTACCTCCACCTATATCCGTATTGGTAAGAGATACAAGCGCGTTATCATCGGCGCTCGTGATATCAATACCGTAACGAGGCAGGTTCGCTGTCTGAACAACTTGAAGCGCTCCAAGTGGTGTCTGAGTTCCAATACCCACTTGTCCTGCAAAGTACGCATTGCCCGTCGTCGTCGCCCCACCACTAATGGTGAGTCCGGTGGTCTGGGTACCCGCACCAATGGTGGTTGAGGCGTAGCTCGTGAGACCGCCGTTGAATTGGGTGAGCGTAGAGGTGGCGTTTCCGGTTAAAGCGAAGGGGTAGGCGCTAGAACCGCCACTGCTGTCACTCCCACAAATAAAGTTTCCGTTTGTATCAGTATCAATGGTGTCACAATTAGTGAGTGTCGAGACAGTAAGACCTTGCGTCGTGATTCTCAATCCGCTAAACGTTGAGGTCCCCGCTGAAGTATTGAGTCGCGCCGTAGAAATGCCACCTGAAAATGTCGAAGTACCTGTTCCCTGAACTACAAGCACATTAGTTGTAGTTGCCGTGCCCGCAACAGTAAGACCACCTGCTGATGATCCATTACCAAGAGTGGTTGATGCGAGCGAGAGTAAGCCATTACTAAACGTGAGTATTGTTGTGGTTGCATTTGACGGAAAAAGGTAATCGAAACTGTTGCCACTACCACCAGAGATACCGAGCGAAGATGTTGCCACCCACTGAATGCCGGTACCTGTTGACTGAAGCACTTGGCCACTCGCACCTCCCGTCCCGGAAGAATCGTAAAATCTTCCTGTGATAGAAAGCGTCGGGAAAGTCGAGGTGGCTGTGGTAGTAGCAGTGAAATTTGCACCAACCACCTCTCCAACTACAGAAAGTTTTGTATACGGGGAGCTTGTTCCAATGCCGAAAAAGTTGTTTGCATCATCAAAAAATACCCCACTAGCTCCAGCAAACGTGCCGCCGTTATTGTATTGGACTTGCCCATCTGAACCGCCAGGAGAGCCACTACCTCCAATAATTCCGAGTGAAGATGTCGCGACCAAATCGTATCCACCCGCATTATTCCCCACGAGCAATTGCCCGTAATTTGGTGCGGTAGAAGTACCAGTACCACCATGGGCAATTGAGACAATCCCAGTGAGATCCGCAGCCGGGATTGCAACCCCAGACAACGTTCCTCCAACGATCGTGGCATCGGTGATCGTGCCACCAGTCCATGAGGAATTGCCGTCAATAACGACGCCACCAAGTTTGTCGATTTTATTGGTGTGCGCAATAGTGTGGTAGTTATTAATTATCTGCGTCGAGTTTGCATTGGTGAGAGTCGCGAGTGACGCAATGCGGCTCATCAATTTGTTATCAAGTTGTTGCAATTGTTCTGCAAGAAAAGTGCTGGTGACTCCACCGGCAACACTGCGCTCAGTCTGCACAACAACACGCTCTCGAATCGGCTGTTCGATCACCGTAACAGGAGTTTTTTGAACAACGACGCCCTGCGGTGAAGTCTTTACTGCACCTGGCGCTACAGATCTTGCAGTCGCGACTGGAATTATCGATACACGCACTGACCCCGCTGCATATTCTGGGACGCCGCGTGCAAGGAAGGGGTTACGAGAAAACGTCGCGCCAAAAACCATTCCGTCGACGGCGGTGTTTACAGTCCTCGCAGCCAGACGCAACTGCTCAACAAGTGAGGTCTCAAAAACTGCCGGGGCCGTTACAGCAACTTGCCCAAGATGATTCACGCTCCAATCAAATTCTTGTAAAGCAAGTGATGTGCGCCCCGGTGTTTCAAGAGCAAACGCGTACATTGCGTGTGCAGTGTGAACGATGCGCGTGTTGTATACCGGATCAACAAATGCATACGTGCCAAACGTGAGTAGAAACGCCAAGAACAGTGCCATGGCCTTGTGAAGTAAATCTGCCCACACAGACACATGCATATGCGCTGCCGCAGCATGAGGAGCTTGCAACAAGAGCGGCATCGCAGGCATTCGTTCCGCAACGACACTCGCGAACTGCGGCGTCTGCAACGCAGCGCGCACAGCACTATCGGCAAAAGTTTCTTGAACGCTTCTCTGTGTTTCGTTTATTTTTTTCTTGTCCTGTGCAAGGACGTATTGCTTTTCGCGACTTTTGCGCAACTCATCAGACTGCAACACATGCTTGTATTCACTTGTAACCTGAAATGCATTAAGTGAGGCAACGCTCACATACCATGTAGTGTTGAGGCGACGTCCATCAAGAGTTCCTTCTCGACAAAGTCGCGCAATGTAATCGCGAGTAAACCCAGAACGCTTCGCAGCAATTCCTGAAGGTATGTATTCTTTGCCGTTGAAAAAAATGCTTTGGCTCATGTATCGTTCGGGGTCACGAATTAGCTATATTTTACTAGCTTTTTCGTGGAACGATGTCCAATTGTCCTTTATGCTGTGGACAACTTGTCCAATAGAAAAGGGCTGCCCTGCGTCCGCCTTTTTTGCAAAAAAAATTTTTAGCGGACAAAATGAATGCGCTCTGCTAGAAAACTATCGAGTATAGGCAGGGCGTTCTTGAAAACTGCATTGTTTGAAGCGGCGTATTGCTGCCCAATCGGCCGAAATGCCCCAAAACTTGCCGTTGCAAGCGTGCTAACAAGCAATAAAACAATAGTTGTTGCTAAAACCATTGGAAAAAAACCAGCTCTGCGCACCGGAAGTCTACTTTTTCGTTCAGATTTAAAAGATTTTGAGGACTTTTTCTCTTCCGTTCCAGTGTCAAATGCGACATCAGAGCTTTTATTAGCAAAGTCACGTTCCACCCAAGTTGCTTTCTCAAAAAAAGGCATTTCTAAAGGCTTTTCAGCGATATATAGCGGTGCGTTTTCCGAGTCTCTATGACTATTTTGCGCAGTAGTTTCTGACTTAGCCAGGCCTACGGACTGTGCCTGCACGGCGCGCAACAAGCCATCATTGTGCGATTTGTGCGCGAGTAGCTCAGCCTGATCTACAAACCATCGAGAGCCTGCCTGCTGGGCGTGAATTTGAGATGTCCTGGCAAGCTGAGTGACATAGTCCTGATTGTATCCGCTTATTTCCGAACCTCGCTTAGACGAGATCATTCTTTTTCCATCCATCCCGATGAAATCGTCAGAACTTCCTTGTAAGGAGTCGTAGCGAGGTGGCTTTGGAACAAAGGCTTCCGCAGTCGCTTTGTAGGAACCTAGTGACTCTAGATTTACGTACCAAAGGCCGCCGACACGACGAGCCTGCACTTTGCCCCCTCGCGCGAGCTGTCCTATGTAGTCCTGTGCATAGCCAGTAAGCAAAGCCGCCTCTTTTGAAGAGACGAAATCAATTCCATCAAACGTGAGTTTCTGGTCCACCCGAGAATTATAATATCTAGAAAATATTGTCTAAGTCCCGATATGTGGATTACTAAGCTGTTCTTTTAAAAGCGCATGGACTTTTTGCGGGTTTGCGGAGCCGCGTGTTTTTTTCATTGCTTGGCCAACCAAAAACTGCAGCGCACTTTCCTTGCCTGCCACAAATTCAGATGCAACACCAGGATGAGCATTGATGATCTCTTTAACTAGGGGTATGAGCGCGATGTCTTCGCTCTGTTGCAGTAGTCCAGATTCAACTGCCTTGGCCTTTGGATCGAAATCCGAGACACATAAATCGGCAATCAGAGTCTTTGCGCCTCTCGATGAGAGTTCTGCATTCTGAACCATATCAATCACTTGTGCAAAAGAGTGCGCTGCAATGGGTATTTTTTTAAGAAGTAGCGAATCTCGCGCCTCGATGTCTCGGATAAGTTTGACCACATCGGTTGAAATATAGTTAGCTGCAAGCGCTGGCGTTGCGCCTTTTAAATTTAGCGCCACGCTATCAAAAAAACTTCCAAGCCGTTCATCAGCAACATACATCGATGCATCTTCAGAGTTCAGACCCATTTTCTCGAGTCTTGCGCGTTTCTCCCAAGGTAATTCCGGTGTGTCAGCCTGTAGTTTGCCGTTATCAAAGTCTGTAACCTCACTAATGACGAGTTTAGGAAGGTCAGGGTCAGGAAAGTACCGGTAGTCAGCCGAGCCCTCTTTTGTACGTTGTGGAAACGTACTTTGTTTATGCTCGTCCCATCCCAAAGTTTGTTGTTCAACTTTTAAACCCTTTTCTATAGAATGTTTTTGTCGCTTTAGTTCATGTTCAATCGCGCGCTCGACAGAGCGAAATGAGTTTAGATTTTTGATTTCTACCTTAGTGCCAAGTGTTCCTCTTACGCCAAGCGAAACATTCGCTTCGATTCGCATTTCCCCTCTTTCCATATTCGCGTCACTTGCCCCAAGTGTCCGCAAAAGAATTTGAAGTTCTTTTGCAAAATTAACGGCATCTTTTGCAGTGTGAATCTCCGGTTCCGTTACCAATTCCATCAACGGAACCCCGGCTCGATTATAATCAATGCGCGTTACCCCAGAACTCGGATCATGCGCCGAGCGCGCTGTGTCCTCTTCGAGATGGATACGTGTTATCCCAACATCAAAAAGCGTGCCGCCTGAAACTAAAGGGTGTGCGTACTGGCTCAACTGATATCCCTTTGGCAAATCTGGATAAAAATAGTTCTTACGATCGAATTCAGTATAATTTGCAAGAGTACCACCAACAGCCTTTCCTACGCGCAAAACGTGCGCGACAGCGGTCTTGTTTATAGCGGGCAGCGTTCCTGGATGCGCCATACATACAGGGCACACGTTTGTGTTTGGCGCTGAGGCATGCGGGTCGTTTTTGGATGCGCAAAACATCTTTGTCTTAGTGCGCAGCTCAACGTGAATTTCGAGTCCTATTGTCGGAATTAGCTCCACAGCGGCATTGTACGCACAATCGAAAAACCAACAAGTGAGGGTACGTAGACTGCTACAGTTCCCGGTTCCTTCAAAGCGAATCTAGAAAAAATAGAGTAAAGGACACTACACCAAGGGCGCGCGAAAAGCACCGAGATTCCCATAAAGTACTTGCCTCGGTTTGCCGAGATTCAATTAGAAATAGGAACTTTTTGCGAATGCCGCTTTTTAATGATTCCTGCTAACTTATGTTGCCCAAAAAGTTTTCCACACATTAGACTACTTAAGCGAGCCGCCACCCACCGCTTTTAAGCAGTGGTTCCGCCTTTTTGAACTTCATTTCTTTTACTTCTACCCCATTTGTGATACGAACTTTTTCATTGCGGCCCGTCCCTTGCATGATATCTGTCGCCTGTGGCACCACTTCTTTGTCTTGCAGTGCACGCTCCTCTCGCTTTGTAAGTTGTGGCAACATGTGCGCAACATGCTCGAGGTATGACGACTCCATCACCTGAAACATGCGCAACCCTTCTTTCTTGTATTCAACGAGTGGGTCGCGCTGTCCATACGCACGCAAATTTACACTAGAGCGCAAGTACTCCATAGCCTCAAGATGGTCCACCCAAAGAAAATCAATAGTCTGCAACATAATGCGACGCGCTGCATCAAAAAAAGCTTCGTCGCCATACTGTGTGCGCTTTTCGGTGATGACTGTTGCAAGTTCTGGATGTGCACGGGTTATTTTTTCGAGAGCCTGTTCTATCGCCAGTCGGTCTCCTGTCAAAAGTGCGCGACGTTGTCCATATACCGATGCACGCTGTACATTCAGCACGTCGTCGTAGGCTAGCACATGTTTCCGTGCGTCAAAGTTGAATTCTTCGATTTTTGTCTGAGCTCTCTCGAGCGAACGCGTGATCATACTATTGTAGATCGGCTCATCTTCGGGAATGCCGAACGTACCCATTACCCGCTTTACGAGATCACTTGCAAACACCCGCATAAGCGAGTCTTCAAGGGAAACGAAAAACTGCGTCTCGCCTGGGTCCCCTTGTCGCCCCGCACGACCACGCAATTGATTGTCGATGCGACGGGCCTCATGGCGCTCGGTCCCCAAAACATAGAGCCCCCCAAGTTTTTTTACTACCGCATATTCTTCATCTGTTGCGGGATTTCCACCAAGCTTAATATCGACTCCGCGCCCTGCCATGTTTGTCGCGATTGTTACCGCGCCCCGTCGGCCAGCTTGCGCGATGATCTCACCTTCACGTTCATGATTTTTTGCATTGAGAACCTCATGCGGAATGCCCGCCTGCTTAAAATAAGCGGAGAGTAGCTCGTTGCGTTCCACTGAAGCTGTACCGACCAATACCGGCTGCCCTTTCTCATGGAGTTGTTTCACTTTTTCAACAATGGCTTTGTATTTTCCTTTCTCTGTTTGGAAGATGAGATCATCGTGGTCGATGCGTGCCGCTTTCTTGTTTGTTGGGATCGTTGCCGTGTTGAGACCGTACACGCGGTAAAACTCTTCGGCTGAGGTTGCCGCCGTGCCTGTCATGCCAGACAGTTTTTTGTATAGTCTAAAATAGTTTTGGTAGGTGATTGACGCAAAAGTCCGAGACTCTTGCTGAATTGCGACCCCTTCTTTTGCTTCGATCGCCTGGTGGAGCCCTTCGCTCCAACGTCTCCCCGGCTGCAATCGTCCCGTAAACTCATCAACAATCACGATCTCCCCGTCTTTTACTACGTATTCTTTGTCCCGCTGAAATAATGCCTGCGCACGGACTGCAGTTTCGAGGTGGTGCACATACTTAACCCCCGCGTCGGTATAGATATTTTCAAGTCCTAGAGCTTTCTCTGCCTTTGCGATTCCCTCGTCGGTAAGCGCGATCTGCTTATGTTTCTCGTCAACCGTATAATCATCATCGCGCACCAGCGACCGCGCGATGGTAGCAAACCGGACATACAATTCCCCTGCGTTTGCAACAGGCGCTGAAATAATTAGTGGCGTACGTGCCTCATCGATCAAAATGGAATCAATCTCGTCGACTATCGCATACGCGTGCGGGCGTTGCCTCAATCGAGATGCATCGTGTTCAAGCTGATCACGTAGGTAATCAAAGCCAAATTCACTGTTGGTACCGTACGTTATATCCGCAGCATATGCCTCTTTCGCTGAGCAAGGACGCAAAAACTCATGTTGCACACGAAAACCTCCGATCTCGTCACGTTCGCTATCTTGTTCTTGATGTGTGGGATCATATAAAAACGCCGCTTGATGATTAAGTACTCCCACCGTAAGACCAAGCGCATGATAAATTTGTCCCATCCAGACAGCGTCGCGCCGAGAAAGATAGTCGTTGACCGTCACAACATGAACCCCTTCTCCCTGTAAGGCGTTGAGGTACGCTGGCAACGTTGCGACAAGTGTTTTACCTTCACCAGTACGCATCTCTGCAATATCGCCATTATGTAAAACCATGCCGCCAATAAGCTGGACGTCAAAATGCCGTTGGCCGAGCGTGCGACGTGCCGCCTCTCGTACTGTGGCAAATACCTCTGGTGCCAGCGTATTTATCTCTTCACCTTCAGTCAGTCTTTTTTTAAATTCAGATGTCTTTTGTCTTAACGCTTCGTCCGAGAGGCCTTTGATCGCCTCTTCGTGCGCGTTTGCTGCTGCGACAATCGGTTCGGCCCGGCGCACTGCTCGTGCATTTTCATCACCAAATACACGCATGATCGAATTAAACATGCGGGCATACTAGCACCATTTACTCACGTTGGCACGCAGCTCATTTTGCTGCAGTAGATTTATAAAACACAAAACCCCCGAAGGGGGTTTTGTGCGAAGGTCGCTAAGACTAGCGGCGGCGCTTCGCCGTCTTCTTTTTTGCGGTCTTCTTTGCTTTCTTTGCCGCTTTTTTCTTCTTTGCCATGATCGATAGTGGTAACGATCGGCTAACTTCGACCTTGCTCGATTTCGCGAGCGAACATCTTGCACACGGCGAAGATGCTTATGTCATTATCATGCAAAACAGAAATTTTGCGTAATCAAAAAACTTTTTTGTGTGGATAACTAATATATGAGCCTTCACTCAAATTACTACGATCTCACCGAGGAGTCGGTAACGTTCCGTTCTTAATTTGCTCGATAAACATGTTTGCCTGTGCTGCAAGCTCAGTGTGTGCCGCAGCAGCTCGCTCAAGTGTGGCAATTGAAGCACGCACATCCCCCGCTGCGTGATATGAAGCAGCGAGTGCAAACCATGCCTGCCCATCCTCAGGATGTTTTGCAACGCGGGATTCCCACATAGTTGCGATTGTGCGATATTGCTTCTTCTCTGCATATGCGTTTACGAGACGCTGATCGGGAGTCGTGCCTTCTTTAATCAACGATGCCATAACTTCAGTCGCCTTGGTGAAGTCACCTTTTATAACCAGCACTGTTGCGTATAGCACGCGCGCCTCCTGGAAAGACGGCTCGAGATCGAGCGCTGCACGTGTGTACGCTTCTGCCTCATCAAAGCGCTCTTGAGCGAGTGCGTTTGAGGCGAGTTCAAAAAGTATTGACTGTTTTTTTGGCGACAACTCTTTTGCTTTTTGCAGATATCGTTCGGCATCCGCGTACTGTCCATACGCATTGAGTACCACACCCAAGAACAACGGGAACCGAGCGTCATTTGGTGTACTCTCTACTTGTTTTTGCATTTCTGAGACAGTGAACTGCGCAAACTGTGACTTAAGTTCTAGCGGGATATTAGGATCTGGCGCAATACGACCAACTCCCTGGATCAACTGTTCTCGTATTTCTTGCGTACCGTACGACTCATATGAAAGCGCCTGTTTAAAGAGTTCAAGATTTTTAGTGAGATCAGCTTGCGGCGACAGTGCTTGAATGAGAGTCCGGTTTGCCCCTAGCGCAGAAGCGTTTGTTACCCACGCGGCACCCCACGTTACGATAACAACAACACCCACAATAACGGGAAGTGCCTGCTGCGGCAGTGCGCCGTTTCGAAAAAGCGATTCGTCCCTTCCTATGCTTGCTCGTGCACTGATGTAGGCAAGCGTAGAGGCAAATAGTATGTAGCTCGTAATGTTGTCGAACACGAAAAGGTTATGAAATAGATACCCCGCGAGCATCCCTGTTAAAATACTTTTTTCGTATACGGTGAAATCACCAGCTCTCCACAATAGCCATAACGCGACCGCAAACAAACTTGCATATGATAGAAAACCAAGAACACCCCCGGCAACCAACCAGTCAAAAACGATATTATGCACGCGATCAAACCACGGCTCTTGCGCGTACATTCGTGGGTCATAGTATTTATTGAACACAAGATTGTAGTTTTCTTGTCCCCATCCCAGAAGTGGTCGTTCTTTGACTCCTTGCCACGCCATGTTCCAGTTGAGAAAACGTGAGGCGACTGTGGTTTCGGTAAGTGAAATAGATGCAAGGCGACGCATCGGTTCAATACCTTGTACAAACTGAGTGTCTTTAATGAGAATAAAAACGCCCACCAAAATCAATAGTGCTCCGATCATGCCCGCACTTATACGCCTGAGAGTCGGCGACGATCGAGCGAATACCATAAGTAAAAACATGGCAAGAAGCGCGCCTCCGATTACTCCGAGAATCGCACCGCGTGTCGCAGTAAAAAATAGCACCACGATGTTCAGCATCATGATGCTACCGTACAAAAAACCATAGGCGATGCGCCGAGTAGCATTTTTACGCACCGTATATTCCCACATGAGTGCGGTAATAAACAAATGGAAGAGCATGTAGACGCCAAGATAGGTTGCATTCCCAAGTGTCCCATCCACACGCACTCCGCCTTGGTTGATTGTTATAAACCCAACGAGCTGGAGCACCGCATATAGGCCCATGATAACCGAAACCCCAATCGACGTGTGCCAGAACCACGACCAGAGTTTTGTGGTATTTAAAAACACCGTGAGTATGGTTACATACCCAAGTAAGTGGACTAATGTCACCCACCCTTCCATACGCTCATAGTTACTCCAAAAACTCTTGCCTGGATTTGCGCCGAGCAAATCGGCAAGTCCAATGATTAAAACAAAAAGTGCGAATACCCCCAGTAGCCATGATCGTTTCGGTCGATATGCAGGATACACGAGTGCGAGTGCAAGCCACGCGCCAATACAAATTTCAACAAGTATACGAAATGTGAAATTCTTTCCTGTGATAAACGGAAAAAATAAATTATGAGCAACAATAAGTGGAATAAACGGGATAGCAAAAAGGCCCCCGATAACAATCCAGCGCAGCGTTTTTTCTAACATGCGCTCAAGAATAGCAGGCATTTCAAGAAGTGCTAGCGGAAAATTCATTTCGCGGATAGTATTGACTCCATGTTGAAAATGATGGGCAATCGCGTGCAAGCGCTTTTGCGGTGGAGCGAAAAATATACAAAAACAGATATGGTGTATTTGGCACACGGCGGCTCGTACCTTTTTGCCGGCCAACTGATTTCCATGGCTGCAGGCTTTGTTCTATCGGTAGGTTTTGCACACCTTGTAGCTAAAGAAACATTTGGTACCTATCAATTTATCCTTTCTCTTGGAGGTATTGTATCCGCATTCTCCCTCACCGGAATCAATGTTGCCATATCACGCGCCTCTGCCTTGGGGTCAAATGAGGCACTTCGCGTTGGTTTCCTTATGCGACTTCGGTGGAACGTAGTCATGGTACTCATAGCCCTTGCAGGTGCAGCTTACTACTTTATAAACGCGAACAACACGCTCGCCACCGCCCTTCTCGTTGTCGCTTCACTTCTGCCGTTTTTGTCTGCTGCAGAAATTTACGCTCCGTTTCTCGAAGGACGGAAGGCGTTTGACCGCCTCACACTCTATGGCGCTGCGCGCAATATCATTCCCACTGTCCTGCTTCTCTGCGCTATGTATGTCAGCAATAATCCGGTACTCATCGTGTTGGCATTTTATCTTGCCAACACTGTGACAGTACTTCTCCTTTACCGAAGAACTCGCGCTCACTACCAAACTCAAAGCAACGATGTGCCGAACATCCCGCTAATTCACGAGAGTAAGCACCTGACGCTCTTAAATTCCGTGAGTTTTATTGCCGACCAGCTCGATAAAGTGCTTGTGTTCCACTACCTGGGCGCGACACAGCTTGCAGTGTATGTGTTTGCACAAGCCCCCGTTAAACAAATGCGTGGCTTTACGAAAATCATTCGAACACTCATATTTCCCAAACTCGTCGTTACCGACATCCAAACACTAAAACGCACCTTGCCCCGCAAAGCGATTTTGTATCTCATGGCATTGATTGCGTGCGTCGGTACTTACGTAGTGCTTGCTCCATTTTTCTACGAATATATTTTTCCTCAGTATGTCGAGGCTATTGGCTTCTCTCAGGTACTTGCTGCAACACTCCTGTTTGCTCCCGTTGCCCTTTTTAGAAAAACATTTCTCGCTCATTTCAAAAAGCGCGAGCTCTACTCTACAGAGTTATTTACATCGCTGTTTTCTATCACCCTTCTCTTGATTCTTCTTCCACAATTCGGAATTTGGGGCGCCGTCATGTCGCAGCTCATCGCAACCATTGCTGATACGCTGCTCGTCCTGTTCCTTTTCTTAAAATTACGTACCGACTAACGGTCTTTCATAAGCACTCGCAATACCTCTGATGACTCCATCATGTCGCTCTCCAATAAATAAATGATCGGTTTCAATGAAAGCGCGAGATATTTTGTTTTGTAGTGAACGAAAAGCGGTTTACCTGAATCGACGTCAACTTCAAGAATATATCCGCGTGATCCGCGATGATGTGCCCACACCCCGGCAAGTACACGTTCGGCAGCCGTGAAATACTTTTGCTCTCCTGACACTTCGGACAACCGAAATAGCGCAATCGCCATGTCAGTTTCAGAATCAAGATAGGTTTCTTGCGCACCGATGCGTTTGGGAAATAACCCTGTTGTTGGCGATTGGTGCTTGAGCCAGTAATCCGCAGTTTTCCGTGCTTGCTCCAAATATTCTTGAACCGCAAACACTGCATGGCCTTCCATATACAAATCGATAAGCGAAAAAGCAGTGAGAAGTTCTGGATCCCCTTGTTCCGATATGAGATTATGCGCGGAACCGGGCTCTCGAACAATCGTTTCAATACCCGAAATAAGGTCAGCGAACACTTTTCTATATGATCCAAAACTCGGCGAATGCCGCGCGAGTTCCGCAACACCAAATCCAAAATTAGTGTTTTGCTTCATCAGACGGACATGGCGGACTTTGTCACCAAAAATGATCCCGAGCATTCGTGGCGAAACACGCGGACTCAAAATCATAGGAAGCACGTGGTGCTGTTTGAAGAATGTATGTTCAACCAACAGCTTCAGTACCTGATCGGCACGTTCCTGGTACATAGGTTCCTGCATGATGGACGCGTATTCCGAAAAAACCTCAATAAATGTTGAGTCAGACGTATCAATAACTTGCAACAACGAAGGAGCGCGTTTATATCCATTAAATGAGTGCATGGAAGGTGTAAAAAACGATGTGATGCATCGATCCATCACTTTTTTCGCAAGCGTCAGCGCTCGTTCTCGCTGGACACCTACACGGGCATACCAGAGCAGACCAAAAATCAAATCGGTGTATTTAAAGGCTTCCTGAAACACAAGAGAATGGGTGCTCTGTTCCAAATATGAAAAATGAATGTCAGCGATCTCTTCTTCGCCAAAGTACGCCAGCATCGGTAAAAAGTCACCCAAATCATCGATGATAGTGCTTTGTTCTGTAGTCACATCGGTCCCCCCGCCTACCAGTAACCCTTGCTGATTAACAAATTCTCTCTTGATGCAGCCAATAATCCATGCGGCCTGATCGCGAAGCGCACGCTCAGAGAAGCGTTCACTTTTTCTCATACAACATCCACGACCCACTCGACAACGAACCTTCTAGAGATAGTGAGAACCCCGCACGCGTTGCTTCTATAGCGCATTGTCTCGCAGAAACAAAGTGCCAGGGACCAATCTTATAGTAAGGGTTTTTCTCATAGACGTTACCCGTTTCTCGCCAGAAAAATATGCGCCGTAGAAAAAAAGACGCGCGTTCCTTAAACGTCTCTCGTGGCAGTGTAAGAAAAAAATGCCCGCCTGGTTTGAGTACTCGACACGCCTCCTTGCACACAATTTCAACACGAGGAACAAACCATGCTTTGTGCACAAACGTCACTAAATCTTGCGTGGCGTCCGCTACCGCTACGACATCTGTTTCTGAAATCTGCACTGTTTGCGCATGCGCATGTTGCCGCTGTATAACCGCGCGCACATAGTGCGTATAGTCTGCGCATGTATATAACGCTGTGGGAAACAGGTTTTTCAAGACGCTAATAAACGCGCCATCGTATGTGTGTAAATCGAGAATTTTTACGGGGTTATATTTTCCACACACCTCGCCACATATACGCGCTGCTTCTGTATATACAACACGAGGAAAAGACTGGAGGTTGGCACGCTCGCCATACAAATATACGGGCGCGATACGTTCTCGATACGAGATAATCTCACGAATACTCCACGCACGGATGTTCCAGTCTTCTCGCATCGTCTGATGATCAACGAAGATGTTGTGATGCGTTACCGTATGAGCTGGAACGCGAATACGTTGTTTGTGAGAATCTGTAGCAGCGTACCCAATCGCAATCGCGAGCCCTATCTGGTAATGATCGGGAATTTGTAGTGCTTTTTTTATAATGTCATCACGATCAAACCCCGCCATTGGACATGTCGCGAGCCCGCGATCAGTAGCCGCAAGCATAAGATTTTCAGCGCTCGCTCCTAGACTCACAACACCCGCATGTCGCTTGATTGTAAATCGTGAATCGTACACCAGAAAAACATACGTAGACGCCCAAGCGAACTTACCACTTACTTTTTTAGCAAACACTTCGAGAAGCTTTGGGTCATCAACGATCACGTATTCAGTGAGCTGCAAATTACATGCGGATGGAGCCTCTTGCGCAGCAGCGATGAGTTCCTTGAGTGTTTCGAATGGCATACGGTCTTTTGTGTAACTCCGCTCGCTGACCCGTCTCCTGATTGCCTCAGACATCTCCATGGGCAATAATTATGCAGCGTATGGAAACGCTACACAATATGCGACGCCACGCATACAAAAGTTACATGTACCTTATTGGTGTTTTGGGGTGGTTCAACACACGTATTGTACTGTCACTCATCTACTGGGTCCTTATCCCCGTTTTCGGGATCTTGTACGTTATACGCTCACGTATATCAGCAAAAAAGTCACACAGTATGTGGGTTGATCATGAATCTCCTCGCACTAATAGCCATGAACTCCAATTCTAAACCAACCTACATTCTCGGCATTTCGTGTTTTTACCACGACGCCGCAGCTGCGCTCTTGAGAGACGGCGAGATTGTCGCCGCCGCGCACGAAGAGCGCTTCACGCGCAAGAAGCATGACGAGTCGTTCCCCCAACATGCAATCGCATATTGTTTACAAGAAGCACAGATCGCGATCGACGACGTCGCATACATCGCTTTTTATGATAAGCCTTTTCTGAAATTTGAGCGCATTCTCGAAAGTTTTATT
The DNA here is from genome assembly GCA_038128225.1 of bacterium. Taxonomy (GTDB): domain Bacteria; phylum Patescibacteriota; class Minisyncoccia; order Phycocordibacterales; family UBA2100; genus JAYPJF01. Next base: position 361,950 of record JAYPJF010000001.1, on the reverse strand, counting down.
CAGACGTGGCCGTTTGGCTACGGACAATTCCTTAACGCAATTCCGCAATGGCTTAAGGAAAAGATCTCGATCAAGAGTCGCATCGCACGATTACTCAACTACAAAGGGCCGATTTACTTCGCCGAACATCATGTGGCGCATGCAGCTAGCGCCTTTTACGCTTCTCCATTTGAAAAAGCGGCACTCTTAACCGTAGACGGGATCGGCGAGTGGGCAACGACAAGCTGGGGTATTGGCGACACCTCATCGATAATCATGCGCCAAGAAATTCGATACCCACACTCATGGGGACTGCTGTATAGCATCGTCACTCACTTCCTCGGCTTCAAAACAAATAGCGCCGAATACAAAGTAATGGGCCTCGCTCCGTATGGCACTCCTCACTATACAGCTGCGCTGCGCTCGCTCATAACCACGTATGCAGATGGGAGTTTCAAACTACACCCGTCACTCACCCGCTACTTTTTTGTCATGATGTTTATTGAACGTACGCTGCAAAAAATACTCGGGTTTCCCCGACGCGAAGCAGAGAGCGCGCTCGAACAGCACCATAAAGATCTTGCCGCAAGCATTCAAGAACTCACCAACGAACGTATGGTTGCACTTGCTACCTACGTGCGCGCTCAGAGCGGGTGCGACGCGCTCTGCCTTGCCGGTGGGGTTGCACTCAATTGTGTTGCAAACTACCACATATTGAAGGAAGCGGGGTTTGACCGCGTATACATACAGCCCGCGGCAGGTGACGCAGGAGGAGCGCTAGGCGCGGCGTGGTGGGTCCATCATGAAGTGCTGAAACAACCACGGGTCAAGCCAATGGCGCATTCGTATTGGGGACCCGCGTATACAAACGAGTCAGTTTCTGAACTGTTCCACAAACAAAAAATACCGTTCACAACCTACGACACAGAGGAATTGTTACGCAAGACTGCACAGTATATTGACGAAGGGCATGTTGTAGGGTGGTTTCAGGGGCGTATGGAGTGGGGCCCACGCGCGCTGGGCAACCGCTCAATCATCGCTGACGCGCGCAATGCCGAGAACTGGAAACGTGTAAATGTAAAGATAAAATTCCGTGAAAGCTTCCGCCCGTTTGCTCCGAGCGTACTCTATGATCACTCACGCGATTATTTTGAGTTTCCCACTCAAAGCCCTTACATGCTCTTTATTGCACCCGTTATAGTCGATACTATTCCTGCCGTGACTCATGTAGACTATACGGCGCGCCTTCAAACTGTAACGCGCACAGATAACGCTCTTTATTACGCACTCATTGAAGCATTTTATAAACATACAGGATGCGCAGTAATCATTAATACATCGTTTAACGTGCGTGGTGAACCAATCGTCTGCTCGCCCGAAGACGCGTTGCGTACATTTCTTGAAACCGATATGGACACGCTGGTCATCGGAAACCATGTCGTTGAAAAGAAACTGTGTCCACACCTCGTTGCCTCGGCAGCAGCGCGTGAACAAAAACAGAAAATTGCAGCGACACTTGATTGATATGTCACCATATAAAAACATACGCGAAGGATTGATGCTCTCTGCAATAACATGCGTTGTCTTGTTTCTCGCGCTTGAAATAGTGGTTCGAGTATTTTCGCTCACGAGCGATGAGGCTCTCCTTTTTGATCCAATACTCGGATACGTACCCCGCCCTCATGCGACCGTTACGAGAAACATGCCTGAATACACCACTACAAAACACATCAATGCAGACGGATTCTGGGGGAAATGGTACCCGAAAGAAAAACAGGCGGAGGTAACTCGCGTAATTGCGCTTGGAGACTCGTTCACCGAAGCGCGACACGTTGAAGATCACGATTCATATACTGCGATCGCGGAAGCCGAGCTAAACAAAACTGAGAAAAAATACGAAGTAGTAAACCTCGGGCGCGGCGGATACGGCACACGCAAGGAACGTTATGTGCTCGAAAATGTAGGACTTTCGTTTTCCCCTGATATCGTGACCGTTGGATTTTTTATCGGAAATGACGTCATTAACAATGTGTCCGAACAGTCGATTGATGCACAAAAGACACTGACTGGGTTCCCTCTCTGGAAAGAGCACGCAAAAGCATTCGCTATTAATCATAGTGCGTCAGTGCGTTATGTACTCGACTTAAAAGCCCGCAATGCATTCTTGGGCCGCGCAGTTACCTCTACGGCCACAAGTACCGACACCGCTGTTTCTCCCGAGTATCAGATATTCCTTCCCGAGATTACGCCGCTCATCGAGGAGGGGTACGCACGTACCGAGCAAGAGCTCGTACGATTGAAAGCGCTCGCGACTACTCATAAATTCAGTCTACTCGTACTCCTTTTCCCGGACAAAATACAAGTCCATAAAGAATTTCGCCTTCCCGCATACAAAGACTTTGTATACACGCAACCGCAAGAAAATCTAATAGCGATGCTTAAAGCACACAACATTGCATATATTGACTTCTTGCCACTCTTTGAGTCTAGAGCGGCTCAAGGGGAACTTTTGTTCTATCCAATTGACGGTCATTTCAACACCAGCGGACATAGAATTGTCGGGGAAACTGTGGCAGAATATATTCGTCAGCAATAATTATGATGGATTTACTAAAAGAATTATGGCTCTACGCAAAATTGCGTCGTAACTGGATCGTGGTGCCTCTGTTTGCGTTCATCGTACTACTCGGTTTTCTCCTCATCTTCGCAGAAAAATCAGTGTTTGCTCCGATCATCTATACGTTTTTCTAAGGCACGTGTGCATACAACTTTTTCTCGCTATGCACCACCGCATACTCTGGTACGATATTTTTGATGCGCTTTTCTAGTTCTTGCGGGTCATCGGCGTGATGGTAGGTGCACAATGCGATTTTTGGTTTGTATTGCCTGATAGTTTCAACTGCGCCATCTAACAGTTCTCGCTCCATTCCTTCAATGTCTGCTTTAATAAATGAGACTTTTTGAATAGCTCTGGTGTGCACAAACGTGTCGAGTGAGGTCTGATGCACGACATGCTTCTCTCCTGCGGCATTCAAAACACCTGAACTCGAACCAAGATGGAGCGCGTTGACCACAAACGTTCTCTCACCAGTTTGTGCACCAAGTGCAAGCGGCATCACGCTTACCTGTTCGGTCGTATCGTTTTGATGTACGTTGTGATCAAGCATGATGCGTGTTTGTGCAATAGGCTCAAATGCATATACATGACCATGTGGCCTGCATTGTTGTGCGGCATACAATGAAAACACCCCCATGTTTGCACCAGCATCTATAACAATGTCGCCAGGCTCAACTGTAACCGGGCCGTGCTCATACGGGCCCTCGATGTTAAAAAAATGGGGATCTGAGAAATTTCTTTGTACGTACGAATTGTTTCCAAATATGATCGACACAACTTCGCGAACAAAATCCTTTGTTGAAATCCCTTTATATGAAAACTTTATTCCTTGGACAACCGCGGTTTTGTTTTTCTCATCAAGATGTTCAATAAATGTGTCGCGAACGAAAAAATCAATCCACCGTTTCTTGCGCAAAAAACCGGGAGTGAGTAAAAAAGCGCGCACTTCACTGTCCATCTCGCGCACTCCAAGCACGCGAAGACGCGCCACGATTGGGTTAACAAGTTTAGAAAATAGCATACGAGCTCCCGTATGATACGCTGCTCGTATCAATATGAAAATACTGTATATCTCGAATGCATACCTCCCGAGCAAAACCGCACACTCAATCCAAATAATGCGAATGTGCGAAGCTTTCTCGGCACACGGCCATACAGTTGCGCTTATGTATATGAAGCGCCCCTTAAATGAGTCGGACGCGGTCATATGGTCTTTTTATGGTACATCACAAGTATTCTCACTCGTTGGGGTGCCAATAGTTAAAGAATCTTTAGGGTTTGTGCGCTACGTATGGCGTTTATTTCTTGCTATCCGCACCTCGAACGCGAATGTTGCTTATGGCCGCTTTGTGCTCGGGTGTCTTTTTGCAGCTCATCGTGGAATCCCTACAGTCTATGAGTCGCACTTTCCTGTCTGGGAAAAAGGATGGTGGTCAGCAATCGCTTTCCGAATACTCATCACCCTACCGGCTTTCTCGCATATAGTTGTAATTTCCGAAGCACTGAAGTCCGCCTACCAAGAACACTATCCCTCTCTTAAAGTTATTGTGGCTCATGACGGAGGAGTACTTCCCACGAAGCGTGAGGCAGCGGTACTCCAGGGAACAAATCATGCGCTGCACGTCGGGTATACAGGAAGCCTATATGAAGGCAAAGGCATGGAGGTGATTACTGAACTTGCGCCACGCATACCCGATGTTGGCATACACATCATCGGCGGCACAGAACACGATATCGCTTATTGGAAACAAAAAACAACCGAACCGAATGTGCATTTTTACGGCTTCGTTGAACCGCACGAAACCACAGCGTATATACAAGCAATTGATGTCTGTTTGCTCCCTATCCAAAAAACAGTGCGCCCGCACGGATCTCCCACGATAAATATCGGATCATATACATCACCCCTAAAATTATTTGAGTATATGGCACACGGCAAGGCAATTATTGTATCCGACGTACCCGTCATACGGGAAGTGCTTGATGAGACATGCGCGCGAATCGTTGCACCAGATGATCCAAACGCATGGGCATCAGCGGTTGAGAGTCTTCGAAACGAACCGGAACGAATGAGACTCGGCGCCGCCGCACGGGAACGTTTTATGCGTCACTATACATGGGAGAAGCGCGCTGAAATAGTTCTCAAGTCTTTCGCACGTATTGAGATGTAGTGTACGGGCCGCGTACCTTGCGCATAAATGAATGAAACGCGGCAGTACGCCCACGAAAAGCTGCACTTCCGTCATCAACATACACAAGGCCATGATGTTTGAGAAATGAGTCTAAACTTTTTGCGGTATATGCATTAACATGCTCCAACGGTTGCGTCGCGCCTTTAACAGGTCGCCACAAGCCTTTGCGAGCACGAATGATGTCGGGCTCGCCATTAGGCACTGCAATATGCATAACACCCCCCGGTCGTAGTTTTGCAATTAAGGCTGTTATTTCGCTCCGAGGATCTGCAACGTGCTCAAACACCTGTTCCGCGTTTATAAAGTCAAAAAGAATGCCGTGAGAAAGATCTTCGAGGGTGGGTACAAGTTCTATGCCGAGCGTTTGTGCGTACAAAATACGGTCAGCTGCGATTTCGACTCCCATACCCTTTAACCCATGTGCACGCGCCATCTGAAGCCACATCCCCCATCCTGCACCGAAATCCAAGACGTTGATCTCGCAAGGTACTTTTTTTGGAAAAAGTTTTTCAATAAACTGCACTTCTCGTGCGTATTTTCGATAGAGATCCCAGTGTGCAGCTGTTTTCTTTTTAAAACTCTCACTTGGATCAATCCATCTTCCATACAGAGCTTCCATACCCGCATCGTTAAGAATATTCTTCTGCCAAACACCGCCGCATATACATTCTGCAAGTGCATAGCGCCCCTTAGGAACCTGTGCACGACCGACATAGAATTCCTTGAAAAACACCTGCATGTCTGGCGCATCGAATCCACGTTCTATCAATACTCGAAAATCCTTGCCTCCACAGAGAGGGCATGCGATACGTTCAACGAAAGTAATCATGACAAGAGTCGGTTGAACAACGCTGTGTATGCGCTTGTGTTTTTATGTATATCATACGATTGAACTGATTGGCGGCAATGCTCAGCAACTTCTTCTCCTTTTTGGCTTCGCAATTCGCTCACCATGCGAATGCCACGCGCTACTGCTTCTGAGTCAGATGACACGAGTGCACCAGTGACTCCTTCTGTTATCACATCAACAACGCCCGGCATACGCGTACTCACGACGGGGACACCGCTCGCAAGTGCTTCGAGTACAACATTTGGAAATCCTTCACGTTCAGAAGTAAGCACAAATACATCTGCAGCAGGATACACAGGCAACGCATCGAGCGCACCGAGAAACTTGACCATATGCTGAATATGTAGATCATTCGCCACGCGTTCGAGCGTAGCGCGCTCTGGTCCGTCGCCAACAATAACGACCACGTACCGATCTTTATCACCCATCGACGCTACTGCACGCAAAAGGAGCTCATGCCGCTTTTGAACACGCAAACGCCCAACGGAGAGAATGACGCGCGTATTATTATTCGCACCCCACGCATGCCGAATTACATCACGCTGAACCGATCTTTGTACGCGCCCCATTTCCTCAAGATCGATTCCATTTGGGATGACGGTAATGCGTTCGCGCGCAATTAACGCATTGCGCGCCATGTCATCAGCCACACCATTCGAATTGCCAATATACGCATCTGCGCGCCGCGCGACTAGTGCGTCGCTTACGCGAAACCGCCACGATTTGCGTGGGAATACGTTATGTTCCCGGGCTATAAATCGAAACCTGCAGAAATACGACATGATAAGAATAAGTGCGTTAGTGGTGTACACGCTCGAAACAACGATCCGCGGTTGATGGAACCGTAAGAAACGATACAAACGCCACCAGGTTGCAATCGAAAGTAATCGTGTAAAACCTAACGCGTATACCGGTACAGATTCTGGAAATATACTGCGCAGAGTATCGCTGTTTTTTGCAAACGGAAGCAAGATTGCGTATCGATATTTATTGTCAAAATGTTGCAACTGCCGTGCAAGGTGCCGCTCGATTCCTCCAAGCGTAACGCCAGGAAGCGCGAATAAAACAAGAGGCTTTGCCGAAGGAATAAAGAGACGTTCGTATGCGGCAACATTACGTTCAAGGCTAAATTTGGCTGCCGCGGTAACGCACGCATGTTCCATACGTTCTCGTTCATCAGAGGACCTGCGCGCCATGCGGTCAAATGCCTGCGCGAGCGCTTCCACGTTATGGTCTGTGAGTAACCCAGTTATCCCATCCTCGAGTATTTCTTCCACGCCACGCGAACGAGTCGCCACTACCGGTTTACCAAACGCGAGTGATTCAACACACACGGTACCGAAACCCTCGTACGGAGATGTGAGTGCAGAAAACTCGGCAAGCGTATAATATGGCAGCGCATTTTCTTTTCGCCCAGCAAATACGACGCGATCAAAGATACCGAGACCCCGCGCCCGATCTTCAAGCTTTCCGCGTTCCCCACCGTCTCCAACCAAAAGAAGCGTGTACCCTGAAACGTTTTTCGCAAAAAGCGCAAACGCGTCGAGTAAAAGAGCGTGGTTCTTTTGCTCTTTGAGTCGCCCTACACTCACAATAATCTTTTCTGACTCACGAATACCAAGTTCTCGCCTCATGGTGGAGCGATCACATTGTTTTGCATCCTCAACCGCGCCCAAATCAACACCATTATGAATCACGACAAAACGTTCGCGTGCGAGACCGCTTTGTTCTGATTCAAAGTCAGCAACTGCGTGTGACACGGCAACAATAACATCTGCAAGGGGTGAGAGTAGGCGATCGAGTGTGCGTTGCCAATGCGGTTTATCGACGGTGATACTGTGTTCTCGATTAATGAGGCGGTATGCGCAAACAAGCTTTATGATTCGAGTGATCATGTTTGCATCAAACACACTTGAGACAACTATGTCAGGTCGAATTATCCGCATTCGCCTCGCTAAAAGAAACAATTGTGCAAAGTCCCAAATTCCTGAAAAATGAAATGGATGCAAGGTCACACCCTCAGGTATGAGCGCTCTGTCACGATCCTGTACAGGAGTAAGGGTAACGAGATGTCGCTCCCAGTCCTCAGACGAAAGGAGCGCGAGTTGACGACATGAATGCATTTCGATTCCGCCCACACCAACCCCCCGCAATACATATACTATTTTCTTTCTTGTCATGGCAGCCGATAGATTTCAATAATCGGGCCAGGTGTTTGTGGCACAAGAAGTGTCTTCAGTGGCTCGCGCATACGTCCCAAAATATTGAGGCCCTGTGTCGCTTCTGTTGCGTTCTCAGGAAAACGTATCAATCGTATAGCGTCTCCAAGATCAATACCGCTTACCGCAAGTTGGTTCTCAACCATTACACGCCGATCGTGATCCCACCACGCAAGAATTGCGTAATCGTACTTCTCGCGTGCCAATTCCTCTGGAAAATCGCGCTTCCAAAAGTGATTCATGTTGACAATCGTATATGCTGGCTGCAAGGAATTGCGGTGCGCGTCATGAGTGCGAAGATACTCTCGCGCAGTTGTCATAAACGTCGGGCTTGTACGCGCAATTTGCTCCAACGTTTCCACACTTTCATGTAAAGGTAATGTAGGGCTTCCAAAATCAAAATACATAATGCGCGCACCTGCAGGGATATGTGTCTCGACCCAGTCGCGCGCCTCAACTGATGTGTACGCACCGGCAATGCGCGCGTCCCACACCACCGCCGGAAAAAGCGATACTGCACATACAATTACCACAGTACTTGCTGCCACCAATCGGGGAACGTGTGCCGCATACGCTTGTAGCGCAACCGCTGCGTAGAGGGAAAGTATTGGGAGTAACGGCAAAATAAATCGCGGCTCAAACAAGAGCCCACCACCACCCATAATAGGCCCGATCACTATGTAGTAGACGACGACAAATGAGGCGAGAATTAAACTCCAGCCCCTCTCTCTCCGGTACAACAAAAAAGCACCGATAATCGCCAATACACACACAAGTGGCTGATACTCCCAAAGAATAACTGCGTACGTCGTCCATTTTTCAATCCACGTCGCAGAGGCGCCGACATCAGCCGCGGGCACCCCACCCACGAATGTACCGAGCGCGTGCATAATACGATTCGTGTAATTTGAGAAACCATACGGATTTAGCGTGTACATCACAGGAATCGCCACAAGTACGATTCCCGCCGCGGCGAGAAAACCACGATGAGTAAGTGCTTTGAATAGATTCTTTTCTTTCAGAAAGTGCGCCACAAAAAACGGCGCGGCGGCGATAATGCCAATCACATGCATACCAAAAGCGCACGCAACGGAACCCCCTGTTACCAAATAATGTTTGTAGCGTGGCGCCTCAGATTCATAGAGCCACGCAATTGTTACAAACGCCGCCATAAGGGCACACATCTGGAGTGACCAAACTTGTCCAAAATGAGCACTCATCACAAACAAGAGGTGTGTCCCGGTGAAAAAAACAGTAAGGAGCGCCGCCCATACACCGACAATGCGCTTCGCAAACACAAACAATACATACAAACTGAGTATGCTTGCGGCAATAGAAATCATCCGCCCAATCACCACAAACTGTGTCCAGTGAATTGCCCCATATACTGCAAGATCGGCAACGCTGTCAAAAACACCTACCATAAGTAATGACGCGAGCGTAAGCACGAAAAATGGGAGGTACACGTATGCTGGTAATGCCATATGGTAGTTGAATGGATCGTTTGGGGTGAGTGACGGCTTCGAAATCATTTTAAGTACAGCGCTTGTGGTCACTGTTTCGTCTCCCACGGCACCCGGAAAGCCGAAAGCAAACAACACTCCTATGCAGAAAAGGAAAAAGCACGCCACAAGCAGCGCGCCGAGTACGAATTCTGGTCTGACGAGATTATGCAGCAGGCGTTGCATGGTTTTGTTTATGAATGAGCATGAGATTGCGGATATAAATGAGGAGTGCGGACGCTTGCCCTACAATAAACACCGGGTCTTGCTGATGCCATGCATAGACAAGAATGACGAGAGCACCCGCGATGCTGAAATACCAAAAGTAGACCGGTACCACACTCTCTCCTTTGCGCTCAGAACTAATCCACTGCACGAGAAAACGCATGAAAAAGAGACCTTGCCCCGCAAAGCCGAGTATTATCCACCAATCGATTGGAATACCACCCATAGAAACATTATGTGTTAAAAGTCCGAGTAATGCGAATGGTGCCCTTCTCTTCTACTCGAGATTCTTTTGCAGTGAGTATGTGTGGCTGAGACACCAGCTCGTACCGTGTGCTTGGCACAAGCGCAAACACGCCACGTTCGCCTATAAGCACTTCTCCTTCTGTAACTGCCACCTCATCTTCGATAACAACTGACGTAGGCAACAAGGAAATCGTACGCATATAGACAGTGCGGGAAGCACCTCGCATCCGAATAAGTACGCGTCGCAGCGTTTGTTTTAAAAACCGCTGGACCATGGGTATGCGCCCTACGGTAAACTGAAAAACAAACAAAACAACGTATACTAGTGGCGTCATAGTGCGTGTTTTCATATGCACGAAATTCCCACAAATAATGAGTTTCTCGCCCGTGTACTCACCCGTGCTCCCGAGCACTTGCGCACTTAAAATCTTCTGCCCCTGTCTAATCGCCATACCCGCATCAACAACCCGCCTCACATCATGATAAATGCGAAAACTACCGCCTTTTTTTACATTGCATACAATCATTCGCTTTTCATTGTGCTCAACAAATACGCCTGCGTGAGAAAAAAACATCGTAATAGGTTGCGGCGCAGCGCACGTGCGTGGTGTATAAAGCAAGCCTGCATGCAACCAATTTGAGAGCATGTAGCATGTATACCGATCATCGAGTACACGCGGGGTAATACCTGCCCCTTCATTAAGAATTTGTTCACAGTACGCGGCGACACGATGAGCATCATCGTTCACTGATGCCATGCGCGCAAACCCCGACGGAATAACGTACTCCGTATTGCGCGCAAAACATTCACCACCCGCAGTGCCATCGGGGGTGAGAAAATACGAAACAAACACAATCGCTCGATCAAGCGCCTCGCGCGCACGCACATCCTTAGTGAGTTCCCAATAGCGACTCAGATATTCGATGGTGAGTGTCAAATACCCAATGTCTGGGCCGCCATATTCTGGCCACCACCCCTCTGTACTTTGGAGCATGCGTAACTGTTCAAATTTATTTTGAGCAGCCTCAGCAAAAGCTTTCTCCTTGGTGATTTGTGCCACGAGTTCAAGCGCCGTGATTGCACCAGCGAGCTGGTTACACACCTCTTTCTCATTGTGTGCCATGAGCCATGTTGCACTTTTGCGAAGTACGGCCTCGATGGGTATATCGGAAAAAAGTTCAGGTACTGCCCGTACTGATTCCGCTAAAGCGGCCGTTACAAATGCAGTACACACAAAAGAGCCTTCGTGTGGGTACCATTCATCAAACGACCCGTCGCTCTGCTGTAGCGTGATGGTAAAGCGTGCCATCGCGCGAATCCACTCTCCAAGCTCACGATGTCGATGCCAAACATTTCCTTCAAACGGTCTTGTATACAAAAGCGCCAGCGTAAAAATAGCTTCTTGATACCGCGCCGAGTTAATCGTGTTTGTGCGATATAACCAATACGCACGATCCGCCGCCCCGTATGTTTTCGAGAGTGGATTGCGGTCGATATTTCCAAGGAGGCGCGGGACTTCTTGAAGCGCACTCTGTAGAAATGGATTTACTTTTTGCATACGATAACAACAACTGAGCCGAGCCACCCGCACCGCAGAAAGCCTTGTGCTTTGAGTATCCCCGCGATACTTCGGCTCACTAAATCATCACGCCTTTCTCGGTGTAGATAGCTCGAACCTTCGCTCCGAATATATTGCACCGCCATCTGATACACCTGTTCGAAAAAAGCAGGAAATGCAAAATATCCCGACCATGATGTCTGAAACCCTACCGTTTTTAGATCACGTATCGTCTGTTGCAATACAATGGGGCGATACGGCCCCCAGAATGCGTAGATGCCCGTTTTGCGCACATCAGTGCCAAATGCAAGTGCCAAGAGCGCAAAGAAAGGGCTCAGTAGTGAGAATCGTTTCCGGGCAACGATGACAAACGTACCCCCCATCGGAAGCGTACGGTACGCTTGCGCACATACGCGTTGAAATAAAGCACGAGGAATACGTTCACGTTTATACAGTAGTGTAATGGTGTGCGGAGCGCCAGGCAGCACATCGTGTGCCTCGGTATACACATGCGTGACTACCGTGCGCTCTTTAAGCACCGCTGCTGCTTTTGAATACGCTGCGGTTTCTTCGGTGAGATCAAGTGTGTGTAGTTCACCTTCTGGAAAATGGCTGCTGTAGCTACCGTCATACGAAAATATGTTTAGAAACGGCGGAGTGCGCGGCGCAAGCGTGTGCTCAACGAGCGCCCGTTCCCAGTACCCTGCAAGATCCATCTCTTTCCCTAAAAAAGTTTTTCGACAGTAGTGTCGTTGGTGTTCTGAAAGTGTTTCGCTTGTCCACTTTTCTGGATTGTACGAAAACGATGGCGTGACTCGTTTTTCAAAACCGTTCCAATGGGTGACCGACTGCGCATCCTTACGCGGCACCGGGGGCGCTTTCTGTGCGCGCTCGTCTGGATATCCGAGTGTTACAAAACAGCAGATTGTTTCTGAGTCAGGAATACCTAAAATCCGCTTCACTTTTGATTCGGCCCCAAAACTATTTAATGGCGACCCGCCTAGACCAAAATACGCAGCCGCAAGAATTATATGACCAACAGCAAGGCTCGCGCCCTGAATCGCTTCCTTGTAATTCCAATTGTCATACGTAACGACGATTAGCACGGGTGCGCGTCGAAACATCGTATTGCCCGCAGCCTCGTGTATGAGGCGCTCCTTCAGACTACTGTCATCAATAACGATGAAATTCCATAGTTGCTGATTACAATTCGTTGGCGCCTGTACTGCAACTTTGAGGATGTTCTCAACCACCTCACGAGGTACAGGAGTCGCGGCAAAACTACGAATGCTTTTACGTGCGGAGATTGTATCAAGAAAGTCTTTCATGGTGTCCTGAGCATGTACGAACGTTCTGAACGTGCACGCTGCCGAATCACCAACTCACCCATTAGTCCGAATGAAAACAATTGTACACCCACCACCATCGCAAGTACCCCAAACAACAAAAGCGGGCGATTCCCAATCAGTGCCCCTTCAAATACTTTTTGATATGTAAGATACACAAGCACAAAAAATCCTAATGCTCCGGAAACAAGCCCCACGCTGCCAAAAAAATGCATCGGCCGATCAAGAAACTTGCGAACAAATACGAGTGTGAAAAAGTCGAACAGGCTCGTCACAAGCCGTCCAATACCATACTTAGAAACACCATAGAGGCGGGCACGATGATGCACCGGGATTTCTCCTACACGGTACCCCATTGCAGCAACTACGGCTGGAATAAAACGATGCATATCACCATACAACACGAGTTGTTTTGCCACATCTTTTCGATAGAGTTTAAAACAGCAATTCATATCATGAACCGCAACTCCCGTGATGAACTGCGTTACTGTATTTGCGATTTTGGATGCGATTTTTTTTGTTACCGGATCGGCCCGCTTCTGTTTCCACCCACATACTAAGTCTAGCGGTTGAGTTTCGATCGTGTTGATAAAATGTGGGATCTCGTGTGGGTCGTCTTGCAAATCACCGTCCATAGTGATGATGTACTCACCTTCTGCTGCATCAAACCCTGCCTGCAATGCTTGGGATTTTCCAAAGTTTCTGGTGAAGGTAAGTACACGCGCACCAGGCAACCCGTTGAGCACCTGCCTGCTTCCATCAGTTGACCCATCATCGATATAGAGTATTTCGTATGAAATACCAAGAGGATCAAGTATTCCCTGAATCTCTTTGTGTAGGGGCGCCAAAGATTCGCGCTCGTTATAAACTGGGATGACGATCGAAAGCTGGCTCATGGCCGTGATTAAACCACAAAAAAACCTTATTCGAAAGGAGGCGCAGCTTCTTCAGCCCATTCTATAGTGCGTGCAAGCGACGCAGGAGTTCCTGCATCTGACCAAAAGCCGGTAAGTATATGTGCAGTACAGCGCTTCTGCGCAACATACGAATTATTGACATCAGTGATCTCGAGTTCGTTTCTTGCTGAAGGTTTGAGTACTTTTATGCGCTCATAAACGTCTGGTGGGTATACATACAACCCAGTAACAGCGTATGGCGATTCAGGGGTTACGGGTTTCTCGACTATACTACTGACTCTACCCTCAGAAAGAGTCGCGACCCCAAAACGTTGGGGATCTGGTACATCCTTAAGAAAGAGGTGGGCATGATCACGCGACAGCACTTCGGTCTGTATAGGCTCATGCTCAAAAATATTGTCTCCAAGAATAACCACAACTTGTTCCCCGCCCGAAAACGCCTCTGCCAGCAAAAGAGCCTGCGCGATGCCGCCAGCTTCTTTTTGTACGCGATACGTAAGCGCCGTTTCGTATACGGAACCGTCACCGAGAAACTCTGCAAAAGCCCCCACATGATCGCCGCCTGTAACGATGAGTATATCGTGTATCCCAAACCCTCGAACAAGGGTCGATAACGGATACAAAATCATAGGGTAATTGCGTATCGGGATCATATGCTTGTTCATCACCCGCGTCGCAGGCAAAAGTCTTGTTCCTTTCCCACCTGCCAAAATGATTCCTTTCATGGTGTCGAGATAAAGTCCATAATGCGCTCCGCGCGCCGCTGCCACGTATATTGGGTGACCAACCCATACGCGCGCGAAGCAAGTTCTGCACCAAAATACTCATCTCTTTTCAGCTTCAAAACCGCATCCCTAAAAGCCGGTACGTTATCAGGTGGCACAAGTAGCGCGTAGTTCTCAGAAAGTATTTCTCGAATCGACGGAAGGTCCGATGCGATAATGGGTCGCCTGCTCGCCATGTACTCGAATAATTTAATAGGCGACGTGTATGAGACAGATTCCTCGCTTACCGGGCTGTTTGGCAACAAAAGCGCGTCTGCTGCCATGAGATATGATGGGGTTTCGCGTTTTGGCACATGCCCCGCAAATCGTATATTGCAGAGGTTTTTTTGGCGTGCCTGAGTTTGGTACTTTCCAATATCAGATGCAAGTCCACCGACGCAAACAAATGTAACTCCCTGTTGGTCGCGACACGCCTCAGCAAGCCCAATGATGGTGTCGGCACCTTTCCATGCATATAAATGGCCGAGATACATAACGATGAATTCCGGCAATGACGGCAAGTCGAGTTTTTGACGCAAATACTGTTTACTTTCGCCGCTCGCAAACTCTTCTAGAGTAACACCATTGGGCTGTGCCAAGACACGAGGAAACCCTCTCGCTTCGAATTCATGCGCAACTCCCTGCGAATTGGTCACGACATACGGGACGCCACGCAACAACCAAAAGAAAAGTGTTTTCTTACTCAAAACACGGTGACATTCGTACACAACATCGTACCCTAATGTGTGGCATATACTCGCAATGAGATACTCACGCGTATATACGCGAATCTCGCCGCGCTTGTATCGCGCAAGATGCAGTAGTGCGCTCACGGTAAAAGTAATCGTCTGCATCCAATACCCAAGCCAATACACATACTCAAGAAGATCGAGAGAGTACACACGAACAATACGAAATGTTTCAGCGATATTGTAATAGGAGAATGGATCGCCGGTGATTCCCCGCCGTTTTGGCACAACCAGCTCGACATCGGCAATTCGCCCAAATGCCTCGCACATTTTCGTTACATTAACGTCGTACCCTTTCACGGTCGGCAATTTTACGTTAACGATATAGACGAGACGCATACAATATCAGCGTGGTTTACGCGCAATTACAGTGTACGCCATACCAGGTAAAAAGTATCCGAGAAGGGTCCGGGCACGTGTCCGCCATGACAACGTTTTCTGTGCCTGCACCGTGCTACGTTCTCTTTTCTCTCTTGGCTTTTGTTTTGGCCGCCGAAATATTTGCACAATCAAAAATGAAACCGCGTGCTGGAGCGTCTCAACATTCCAACCACGCTTCGCCAAAAAGCTCTTGAGCGCTGAAGGAGGAACCGCCACTGTATGATGCGGATAATCAAGAATACTCAGAAGTGCTTTGCGTGAAAACCAGGCGTCGATGCCATACGGATTAGGTACTTCGATTACCACCACGCCGCCAGGTTTGAGAATGCGCCACACTTCTGCAAGTGCCGCATGCGGGTCCGTAAGATGCTCAAATACATGATGCATGAGGACTACATCAAAAAGAGCGTCGGGAAATCGCGCATCGTGTATGGTCCCGTGGATCAGATCAATGCCGTAGTGCGCTTTGGCTTCAGTAATTGCGTGTTGAGAAAGCTCGACTCCCGCCACTTCATACCCCTCTTGTTTTAATACATGAAGCGCCTCTCCTGAAGCGGCGCCGATCTCGCACACTGATCCTCCTGGTTGAATAAATCTCCGTACAAACTCTGCGCGCCTCGAAAAGTGCCCGAGCGCATACGAACGCCCCGCAAATGATGAGTCATAGTACGACTCATAATGTGTGTCGACATTTTGTGGCCACAGAGTCCGATCCAGAACTATAGTTGCGCACGCAGTACATTTTCCGTACTTTGCGTGATGATGTCGATCAACAAACGAATCGATAAACGATGAACATGCACAAAGCGGGCACGGCGCGTATCGTGCACGCATACCAGTAAAAAGTGTCGCGAGTTCGTGTGCCATACCGCGCGACGTGAGGTGTGTACGGATGTGCGCGTAGGCGCGCTGCGCATACTCATCCTGGTCAGAATCAGTAATTGTATCGAGTGCAGCTATAACTGCCTGCACATCGTACGGCGGCACCAATCGCACAGCTCTTTCAGGTAAGTACTCGTGGATATACGTTCGGTCGGTTGCAACAATAGGAACTTTTGCGGCACCAGCATCTAAAAGCACTGTTTGCCCAGAACAGTCAGCGCCATCTGCATGATGATCAGGATGTGTGAGCAGAAGAAGTGCGCGCGCTTCTTTGTATAACTGGGCAAGTGTTTCTGGAGGAATGTCGCGCATGATCGTTACATTATTCGGAACGGCACCCAAACCTTTGAGGTTTCGCGCACTGCACACAATGCGAAACTGAATGTCCGGTAACGCTCGCGCGACTTCATATACAGTATGGTAATCGCGGCCGTTGTCTCGCCCCGCTGCAAGCACAAAAGATGAACGGGCGACTTGTATCGAATCGAAATAATCGACATCGGTTCCCAGATGGACTACACGGGTTTTATTTGCGCACTCAGGAGCAAGCGCGACAAATGCTGCGCGCTGCGCTTCACTTAAACACACAACACACTCGATCCCTCTGAGAGCAAAACGGATTAGAAGACGGTTCCATGCTCCCGCTTCGCGCAGCATCCGGGTGGTACTGATATTAAAAAGTACATAGTGTGCGCGCCCGCCAAACATTCGCTTCAATAGTGCAGGGTATATAAGCGCTGAGCCAAATACGATGTCGTACGAACGAGCACAAAAATACATCAGCACATGTTTGCCCCGAAACCCGAGCAGTTGGGTTATTATCCTCGGTATATACCGTTCTGGTTCGCATGTACGAGCGTTTACACCATCGTCTTTTAGATGTGTAAATCCGTACCAAGGAGTATCAGGGGTGCGAAGCCCAGCGTCTCGTGCTGCTCTCCGAGAACCGGCAAAAATATACAAGACATTCATACGGTCATAAATGTGATGGTGAGTGCGGCTCGCGCGTCCCACGTGTGCGAGAGCGCGCGACGATACGCATTCTCGACCTTCTCGCCTGGCACACGCTGCTGAACCTCGACAAGCACACGAGCGAGCGCGCCTGCATCATTTGGTGGCACTAACAGCGCATTAGTTTCATCAAGCACTCCTTCGAGTGACGGGAGGTCTGATGCAATAATCGGGCGCTTACTCAACATATACTCGAACACTTTAAGTGGGAGCATATGCGTGTACTCATTTGGCAGAAGCGGCAGGAGCAAAACATCGCTTGCTTTTTGATACCAAGCCACCTCTTCACGAGAAACGCGCTCGGTGCTATGGACGCGCCCCGCAAGTCCCATGCCCCTTGCTTTTTCTTGCAGATAGCGCGCATCTTGTGCGCCTGGCCCCACAAAAAGTAGTTGTATGGAGGTCTCAGGCGCAAGTTGCGCAAGCGCCGCAAGTAGCACATCAGCCCCTTTTTGAACGCCTCCCATAGTAGACAGTGAGCCTACGTACGTACAAATAAACGCTTCCGGAAGATTGAAGCGAATCCGTGCTTCTTCTTTTGTTACAGGAATATCGAATACCTCAGGCGTCACCCCATGCGGCGCAACGAGCGTTGCCACGCGCGGTGCCATCCCTTTGATATCACGCTCAATAATAGGAGAGAGGCATACTACGCCTGAAACCTGCTGGAGTATGAAGCGATACCACCACGCTTTTTCAGGTGCGGCGTGTTCTTCCATATAAAAGCGGACTGAGCGCAATGATGGAAAAAGTTTGCTATACAAAAGCATGAAAAAAAGGAGGCGTTTTTCCCGACAATATACATGCGTAATACGTGCCCGCGTAAGTGTCGTAATATAGCGCCATGCGAACAAAAAACTGCGCTTTCTGCCCTCAATCCTCAGAAGTGCCGCGTATGAGCCAGGAGGTACATTGCGACCACCAAACACAAAATTGTTCCCGAGCGCTTTATGAAAAGCATGCGCCATATCGGTTACTTGCATGCGATTGGCAAGTGGCGAGGGGTATTTTATGGACGTGGCGTACAAAAGTTTCATGAGCGTTCGACAACAAGAAAATATCCCGCTGTTGCAGGTAGCTTTTTATGTAATCGACGCGGCACTATCATATCGAGTAGTAACCCCATGCTGTATAACACAAGACGAATAGGGCGGAAAAGTATATGCGAGCTAACCGAGCCCGAGAGATGCGCACAGACGGTAAATCGTTCGCCTAATGATTCAAGTTCTCGGATGCGAAATGTACTTTCGAGAGCAAGTCGTTCGAGCCCTTCGGAAGTAAGGCGCACATAATCATGCGGTTCGCGCATCTCGTGAACCAAAAAAGGTGAGGCGATGTATGCCCGGCCGCCCCGTCGTAACACTCGATGCAGCTCGCGGAAAAGCGCGTTTTGATCACGCACAATGTACAGTGCGTTAAACAACAGTACCGCATCAAAATGCTCATCAGGAAACGGGAGCGGTTGATCCATATCAAGGTACGTGTGCGCAGGCATTCCAGTGCGCGTATCGCCAACAATAAGCTCAACATCCCGTTTGAGATACCGATGATAGCTCGGGGATGTGCCTGAAGCGACATCGAGCACTCGTCCGCGAATTTGTCGTGCGCGTCGCCATACGGCACGATTGAATAAAAATCGGTAGATCGTCTTCCCTGTTAGTACGTGTTCAAAAAATGCATATATGTCATACGCGACTAAACCAATACGCGAAGTCCATGTGACCAACGCACGGTATATTTCGATTGTAGACGTGACACTACCGGCAAATTGCGCGAACGTTGTCGCTGCATTAACTCCGTTACGCGGTAACAGAAAACGTTCGTCGCGCGTATGCACCAACCCTGGTTCAACCGATAACGCTGCGCGATATTTCTTTTGCTGGAGATGTGCAATGACCTGATCAGTATATTTTCCTTTTGGTGCCGCAAACACCTCCGGCGGTGCGCCATTGAGCGCCGTGATGTAGTCGTGCGCCTGATCGATTTCTTTATTCGCCGTCTCAGGTGTAAGAGACGAGAGCGCTGTGTGTGATGCTGCATGCGGTAAAAACTCAATCAGCTCTGTCTGCCTCATCTCGTCAATGTGTTCCCGAGTAAGAATGGGCAACGTTACACCTTCTGAGTTCGTGAGGCTCCCTCCGACGCATGCGGTTGGAATGAATACCGATACAGGAATCGCATGCGTGCGTACAATTAGCAACACGTATTCATACAAGTCGTGATACCCGTCATCGATAGTAATCGCGACAACCTTGCGCAAATCTTGTCCGCGCCTAAGCATGTCCACAAAATGTGATACAGGCACCACGGTGTAGTGTTTTTTAAGATATGCGACCTGTGCCGCAAATGTGTCGGGCGAAACGGTAAAACCTGCTTTGTTTTTCCCAATTGAATGGTACATCAATATTGAGCCCCCGGTGCGCTGTGAGCATACATTCAACACCCGAAACAAGACTTCTTTGACGAAGAATTTCATGAAGAGGTACATGCGCTGAGCTTGTCCGCAAGAGACGCAAGGCCATGTTCGCGTTTTGCGTATTCCCTCAACTGCACCCCCACACGATGCCGTTCTTCTGAGGTAAGCGCAAGTGCCCACACAAGCGAGCGCTCGAGTGCTTCTCGAGAGTCGTTTTCGACCCACCCCTGACCCAGAACGTCTTTAACCGCGTCGTTGCGCGCCACCACCACCATGCCACACGCCATCGCCTCGATAATTGTTTTGTCGAAACTACCCGGGGCCGTCATGTTTATATAGATATCATGCGATTGGTACAGTGCTGGTGAATTTTCATGCGCCACTGAACCCGAAACCGAAAGAATCCCGCCTTCAACAAGCGTTCGGGCACGCTCGCGCACATGTGCAGCAAATTCACTATCTGCGTCTGTGGGGTCTCCAACCAAAGACGCAACAAAAAACTGGTTGCGATCTCGCAGTGCGATCAACGCATCAATAATGACGTCGATTTTCTTAACCGGTGAAAGTCTCCCGAATATAAGTAAACGCGTAGGCGTGTGTTCTTGCGAAACTGGCGCAAATAACGTCATGTCCACACCAACAGGCATCTGCTTCGCGCGCGGCAGTGACGCCGTATATGCGTCAGGAGACGTATACAATACGCATGTTGCACACTTTGAAGCCGCGCGCACCAGCCACGATCCTTGCCGATGATTGTACCAAAGCACTTTCTTTACACGAAGTAGTGACCACCACCACGCACCCAGAAGCATGTACTCAAAATTCATGTGCACAAAAACCATGTTGTGTCGCGAAAATCGAAACAATGCATAAAAGAACTGCGCGAGATACCCAAAACGCGACCGCCGCATCTCCTTGCCGAGCGAAAATATAACCACGTTCTTGGGGAGCGCATACTCGCCTTTTCTGAGACACACAACCGTGACACGCTCGAATCGTTGTGCGAAACACTCGATCCACCCATGAAAAAAGCCAAGCACTGGATCGCGCTTGTCTACCGCTTGAGTAAAGATGAGGAGTCGCATAGCAATTCAGGCTTGGCGCCATATACGCCGGCAAGTATGTCGAGATCCTTGCCTGTTCCAGTAAGTAAATCAATATTTTTACACTCAAGCGCTTGCAGCACGGCGATACCATGCGCGTCGTCAGGAAACCGTTCAGCATACAATTTCGAAAACGCCGCAAAATCTTTGATGAAACAATGCCCGCCGGCGCCTCTCCCGCTTTTATGTACTGGCTCGAGATGAAGCTCATTAAATTTAAGTGGCGTTTCGCCAATCACACCCCCTGCGTGCACAGGATTTAGATGCGACGAACCAATACGCGGGTCAGCTGCCATACCTTTCTTAATCACATCCCAATCACAACCGTCCGATCGCACCAGGTCATACAATATATTGATAAAAATGACTTTGAAGTAAAACCAGTTGTTGCCACCGTACTTGATGTACTCCGCTTCCTTCGACCGAACAATTGCATGGTACGGTGCTTTAGGTAGCACAGCGAGCACCTGTTGGGCTCGATGTTCATATTCAGGAGTTTGTAAGGGAATGCCCACGATATTGCGATGCGGATGGCGTGCGTCGTGTGCCGCAGTCGCCTCAGTAAGAAACTCAGGCGACATCATTACAAAACGATCTGAGTATCGCTCCTGAATAGCGTCGGTCGCCCCCGGTAGTACCGTTGATTTGATAACCGCGGTTTTTCCTGCGCCCACAAGACTTACCGCTTCAGCAACAATACTCGAATCAAAACCATGCTGCGTAGTCGGCGTCGGTACCGCAATAAAAACAATATCGCATTCAGCAATTCGCTCTTTATTGCTTCGATACGGTTCTTCGAGCGCGTAGCGTATGACGACAAACCCTCGCTCTTCAAAATCGTCTGCGTAATTCTTGCCAATAAATCCCTGTCCGATAAATCCAATCGTGGGTCGCGCAGTCATTCGTGCATTGTAGCGCTTTTATGCTTCCGCGGAAGTAGCGCCTATATCGTCGCAATACGCTCTCGCGTATTCAGTAAGAGAGTCGCGCAAAGTAAGTGTGAGCTCCCCTTTTTGGTTACCATGTTGAACCCATTCCAATGTTCGTCTAGCAAACTCCGCGGGATCGTGCGGCGCAATAATAGCCCCTGCGTCTTGCGCAACTCCAACATTAGTCGCTATGACCGGAACACCTGCACTGAGCGCCTCAACCATGGCCATGCCATATCCTTCAAACAAAGACGGAACAAGAAGCGCATCTGCTTCTTCGTAAAAGTGGTCAAGTGTTTTTTGATGACCCATAAAAACAACATGGCGCTCTAACCCATACTTGCGCACAGCTTCGCGCAGCTGCGACAGCAAAGTTCCATCGCCTACAAAAGTGAGCCCCGCATCGTGTCCAGCGTCGCGCACGTGCGCAAGTGCTTTCAATGCAACTTCAGGACGTTTTTCCGCTTCAAGGCGCCCGACAAACAAAAAAGCGACTTTGAAGCGACTGTGTTTGCGACGTGGTAAGGATTCAAAATGCGCGCGATCAACAAAAATTGGAAGCACCGTAATTGGCACGCGAATCGCGCGCATCCGCAGTTCATCTCGAGTACGCTCTAATACAACGCGAATGCGAGACGCGCACCGCAGTACTATACGCGCAAGGAGAGTCCGCACACACTGGGCCCATGAAGCGCCTATAAAATAAGGAGAGTACAGGTCGGTATGAATCTGCACATGAAGCGGCACTCGCTTTATACGTGAGACAATTAACCCGATGATGCCAATTTCGAATGGATTTTGGACCGTCACTATATCGCCCCGCATCGCCCATACAATCCTTAAAACATCGACCCCATACATCCACGGTGTCGACGAGTTGGTTGGATAGATGTGCACGCGGTCACTTAAATGAAGTGTAGTAAAACCACGGAGGGTACATACGATGATGTGGAACTCAGCGCACGCACCATACGCGCGATGCCGATTGGCCACAGCGCTTTCAGGATCACACAAAGATCGATCGGTGCTTATACTTATGATGCGCATACACTGTTCAGTAGTTCCGCTACTTTGCGTACCGTAACTTCAATGGAAAAATCGTTTGCACGTTTTCTTGCCGCCGCGCGCACCACATCTTTCTGCGGATGCGCAAGCATGCCTTGAATCGCCGCGGTTAAAGCGGCTACCTGATGCACGGGTACGAGCGTGCCATCTGCATCATGACTCACAACGGCACGATTCCCGGGGATATCAGAAACGACAACGAGGCTCCCGAGTGCCATCGCTTCAACAAGCACATGGGAAAGGCCTTCATATTCGGAATATAAGACAAACACATCTGCAGCCTTGACCCAACTGAGCATTTCTTCCCGCGGAAGTGCGCCGGCAAAATGTACGCGTGCGCGCATGTCGCGTGTTGTTGCATAGCGTTCTAATTCTTCTCGTTGCGGCCCCTCTCCGATAATCACAAGTCTCCAATGTCCTTCGGCCGCGACCGCGTCAATAAGTTCTTTAAATCCTTTCCATGGCACAAGCCGCCCTACGCTTACAATTGTCACTCCGGCAACTACCGCGTGCGGAATAATCGTTTCAGGCAGCGGTTCGATGCTGCTTTCGATTGTGGTGATGCGTTCATGAGGAACTCCCCATCTCTGCACGAGGTGCGCCATAAAGGTACTCGGTACAATAACCTGCGCAGCTTGGGTAACAACCAACGCCTGGATATATTGCAAAAACATCACGAGTGGATTGTGTGAGCGCTTCTGAAAGTCTTCAAGACTTTCACGCACACCGAAGCGTTGCCGTCCTTGCTCCCACGCGTAATCACCCGGCACTCGCACTACCAGCTTTGTGTGCGTAATCCATGCGCAGACCAGTGAAGGAAGACCAACTGAAACCGTGTCGAGTGCAAGAATTATATCGGCATCGCGCGCCGCACGAATCAAGTTTCGCGTATATACAATATGGCGAATAATTTTTGGTTGTGCCCGTACGCGTGAAAATGGCACAACAGTGACCACGTGTCCCAGTGTAGGTAACGCTGTTTCCATTAATGCCGTGTACGTTGCAGGTCCGCCTATTTCAGGCGGATAAAGTCCTGTTGCAATCACAATACGCATGATGAAACTCTAACAGAGTGTTTACATGAAGCAACGCGGCGCCTACGGCGCCGCGTCTTTCTCGTCGCTTGGGTACTTTATACTCATCATCATACGAAATCCGGGATGATGAATAAACGAGCCCAGAAAAAGCGATTGGCACACAATACCAAACAGGATCCACACCGGCATATCGCTCCTCCGATGCAAGAACGGGGCATGATTGCCCCGTTCGGTTTTGTGGCCGCAAAGACGGCTAGAATTGGCCCGCGCTCCTTTTTGGCGGGCCATGAAAGGCGCGTCTGCTGCGAACACCGTCGAAGTTCGGAACCATGCGGGCAAAGACCCTCATGTCCTTAATCCACGCATCAATGAAGCGGCTGTTCCACTCCATCGCGCTCCGCAACCCGGCAAAAGTCATGTATGCAAAAGCCATCTGCGGGTTCCACATTGGATTCCCTTTCTGCCCGGTCGTGACTAAGTACCGGACTACCTTGAGTTAACACCGGGACCATAAAAAAGGCAAGTGCTAGATGTGTTTTTTAAGACTGGATCGAAGACTTTTTCTTGCATGGCGTGCGCGATCAAATCCCAGTCATACTGTTGTTCAACCATGCGTTTAGCTGTCTCTGTAACTTTCTTCACTTGGTCAGGGTTTGCAATAATATTCTTTACCGCTTCTGCAATCTGTTTTGGGTTATCTTTATCAACCGCCCACCCAGTCGTATTTTTATCTGGATTACGTTGAGCGTCAAAGAGAAAATCTGCGATGCCTCCCTCTTGTGTTGCAATCACCGGCAATCCTGCTGCCATCGCTTCAATAAACGAGTTGCCCATACCTTCGGAGCGACTGGGTCGAATAAAGATGTCATGCTCCGCGAGAACATCAGGCAATTCCTGATGCGTGCAGTGTCCGCAAAAATGAACTCGAGTCTCAAGTTTCAGCGAACCAGCAAGCGCTTTAAGTGCCACCTCGTCCTGTCCAACGCCGTACACACTCAAGGTTACTGAAGTAGGCAAAAAAACGAGTGCTCGTATTATGTCATCTATTGCGTTCTTATAGACCAGTCGTGAAGTTGTAATTAAGCGTACGCAATGCGTGTCAATTGAGCGCGCCCGCATTCGAGCAAACATGCGTACAGCAACCCCATTTGGTACCAGAAGAGTTTCGCCAGTGTAGCCAAAACTGCGTGCGACATCACCCAAGTACGAGCTGATAACGGTCACTACGGCACTCCGGGCAAGCGCGAGACGCCATGACAAGCCCAATACTCCAAACCATTTTGTTCTAATGTATTCAGGCGGGTCCCCTTCTTGAAGAGTGAGGATTATTGGGACAGGCGCCCAAAATCTCACCATATTTGCAATGTATGCGCCGCCGGACCCATAGGTAACCATAACTGCCCAGTAGGCACTGTAGCGTACACGTGCGCTTTGCGCGGCGGCCCACAGAGCGCTCGCAAACGGGATGAGAATTTTATCAAGAACGCGTATACCAAAACCAATCCGATATACGCGCACGGCGCCAACTTGTTCCACAAAAGGCAAGGAGAAATCGTAACGAGCGCACACTAAATCAAAATTATATTCAGCCGCAAGCCGTGATGTAATTTCCTTAATCGCCACCTCTGCGCCACCAACATACGGGAAATACGTTGATGTAAAAATCAAAATGCGAGGTTTCATGTCGTAATCTCGCGTACGTAATCCTCTAGCGCCCGTTTCGCTTCCCAGCCAAGCTCTTTCATTCGCTTTGTATCAATAAAACCTTGCATGCGATTTCCTTGCACAGGTGGTAGCATTTGCACTTCACTTCCAAACATCTGTGCAATCTCAAGAATCGAATAGTCTTTTTCATTCCCAATTCCAAATTCGTCACCTTCTCCTTTTTCGGCAACGAGCAATAGTCCGTCAATAATGTCATCCACATGCGTAAAATTGCGCCGCTGCGTTCCAGGTTCGGTAACCGTCAGAGGTTCCCCTCGCATATATTGCTGCTTAAAAATTTCAATAACCGTACCATACTTCCCCGCGCGCTCACCTGGGCCAAAAACATTGTAGAAGTAAGTGATTGCATACGGAAGCAAAAACCACTCCCCATAGTTGCGCACTAATTCTGTGTTTGCTGCCTTTGTCCACGCATAGGGACTCTGGTCACGGCCTAAACCCCCGTCAGCAAATTTGGTTGAAGAACCCCCGTACACCAGCTTACATTTTCGTGCGCGCCAATACTCTAGAACACCGAACGTTCCAATCATATTGAGATCCCAAACAAGCGCGATATCTTCAAAACTTTTTTCTGGGCGCGCGTACTCTGCAAGATGGAAAATAATATCGGGCGTTTCTGGAATAATCTGCTGAATGTCTTTTGTGTGCCCCTCTCGATACTCAACCCCTGCGACATGTAGCCCATCCGTCGTTGCATGATTATCGATCGATATAACACGCCACTGGGGTACAAGTCTCTTGCAAAGATTCGATCCGATAAACCCCTCACCGCCTGTCACAACGGCAAGTTTCTTCGTAGTCATTAGAAAACACTACATTAATCAATCAATTTCTTCAATAAGCCAACCCGGAGGTGACACTTCCTTTTGTATTGGTCGTGCAGCAGATACACCCACGATCCCGATACCGATAATCCCTAGTAGCGAAAGAATCCACGGTGCCGTGGGAAAAGAAAATTGTACGTTTTCGACCAAAGCAGCTGCGCTTGCCGCTGATTGGGCCTCTACCGTAGAGACGGGAGCGATTTTTGATTCGTCATTCACTTCCCGTTCCCGACTTATTTCTTCTGCCTTATTCTCTTCACTCGCGAATTCAGTCTGGGCTAATACAAAATCTTCAGTGGCTGTATTTTTTTCGGGCATTTTGTCAAAACGCTCCGATATAAGTATTGGCGTTGCAGTAGCAACTATCACGCCGTTTGGAAACGCCACCACAGTATCGAGAGAAAGAGGCATGCGCACCACGTCAGAGGTAAATCGTATCAGCTCTCCAGCAAGGATGATCGTGTGCTCAGGAATCACAAAAAACAACTTTTCTGTTTGTACTAGCCAATGCGAAACATCAAGGTCGCGACTTGATGCGTTGCGTAACTCAAGCGCCTGATCTTTAAACGTCAGTTCGATATGTGCGGGTCGTGCCGCAATGATACGCTGCTCCGTGAGCGCAGTCTTCCCGCTTGAAACAGTCACCACAAGCGCGTACCGTCCTGGATGTTTCCACGTGTGTTCAACCGCACTACCTTCTGCAACGAGACTGTCACCAAAATTCCACACAATACGTGTCGAACCTGCAATTGGATCGCCTTTCGAATCAATCACTTCCCCTTCAAAAAAAGCCGTCGCACCAACAATTACATCTTTCGGGCCGTTCAGTCGCAGCTTGAATTTCGGCGTTACATCCTCTTGTATGGCCGATGCTTTATGTGGAGCTGAGACTGGTTCCGACTCGACTTCAGAAACCACGCCAACATCGTCCGGCTGAACAGTCCCTGGGGTAGCGGACCCATGCAAAAATGCCTGTTTGTTTATTCGATGCAGTGTACGACCATCACCACTCGCGCCCACATCCGCGGTATAGGTTGCCGAATCTACGACGCCACCGTTTGCATCATAGAGGGTAATTGTGTCGCCGCTATTATTGAGACTCAATACCGTATCAATCACTGTAGTTGTAGGCGGCACAGTGAACGCTTCAAGAAATGCCGTGGCATCATCTGCGAGAACCACATATCCTTGCGGAGGAACAGTGAGCACACCCCGGCCACCGTTAAGTGGCGGTTCATTTAGCGCATGGTTTGACCCGTCGTTGATTTTCCATCCAGTCACGTCGATAGCCACGTCTCCTGTATTGTGAAGCTCAATCCATTCTCGTTTGTCATCAGACCCCAGTTCGCTTGAGACATCGTACATCACCTCACTCACTTCAACGACCGCAGAAATACCTGTGGGGATTGCTAACAAAGATGCGAGCGCGGCGATGAAAAACTTACTCTTCATACAAGAGTTTTCGCAACTCTTTTGGGTCTATTTCATCAGCGTCACTGGTCGGTGGGCTGTGTTTTTTTTCTTGGGAAGAATGCGGCTCCGTCTTTTCTGGTTGCACAGTATTATTCCTCTGTTCCGATTTGTTTCTTTGCGCGGCAAGGATAGCATCCTTGAGCGCGTTGCGCACATCGGGTTTCTGCGGCTGTTGTACGTGTCGATCTGTTTGTTTCGCACGAAGTGTTTCTATCGGTGATCGAGGTGCTTCGCGGGGCGTCTCTTCCCTTCTCTGTACTGGTACTTCTCGTTCTTGTCGCTCTTGGACAGGCGGGCGCGCTTGTACCGGTTGAGGCTTGGGCGCCTCATGCGTCACCTCTGGCTTACTGAACGATGGTCGAAAACCTTGAGTACCGTTTCCACCGGGTTTTCCATTCTTTTGACCAGCCGAACTGCGTACTTTGTGCGCATCTTTTTCAGCAGTAAGCCATTTACGCACTCGTGCATTAACATGCTCCTCAATTGTTTTGCGAGGTTTTGCGTACCGAGAACGAGACGCTTCGATAATGTCGTCGCGATACGTGGTCCCAGGAGATTCAATCGGCGGGAGTGTTTGTGCAGAAAATGGCTGTGACCCCACGCCGTCGATCATGAGCGTAAGATATGTGGCGCCCAACCCAAGGTTTACTAAATCCTGCGCTTCAAACGTCGGCTTAAACATAACCTCAATAAATTCTGCATCAATTGGGCCTACGCGAAACGCAATGAACGTGCCGACGTTGCCGAAAACAGCGTCGCGTACCGTTTCATCCATCTGCGTGATGTATTGGTTTGCCACAATTAATGCGAGCTTGTACTTTCGAGACTCTGAGAGAATGTTCGCGAACGCTTCGTTTACCACCGATTGGAATTCGTCAACGTAAAAATAAAATGGTGGGAGTTGCGCTTGCCGCTGGGCGGTCTCGCTTGCTCGACTCATCGCAGACAAGTAGATCTTCACCACGAGCATTGCGCCGAGAAGTGCAGAATTACTCTCTCCCATTCGTCCTTTTGAAAGGTTAACAATAAAAATCTTCCGCGCATCCATCATTTCCCGGATGTTGATCGAGGATTCGGTCTGCCCAAGGATATTTCTAATAAGCGGGTTGTTGGTCAGCTGCCCTATCTTGTTTTGGATAGCAGGAGTTGCTTCTTGCGTGTAGCGGTCGGTGTAGCTTGCGAATTCTCCTTTCCAAAACTGTTCAACCACTGGATCGGTAATATGATTCACCACGTCTTCGCGAAATGTTTTATTGGTGAGCATCGCATTCACGTCAAGTAATGTAGCGTTGGGATACTCCAAAAGTGCATACAATGTGTTCTGTAAAATGTATGACATGCGCGCGCTCCAAGCATCTGCCCACAACCGCTCAAACACGCCCATGAGCCCTGAGACCACAAGGTGCCGATTGTCATAACCCACGTCTTCCATCACGTTAAAACCGATTGGGTACTCTGTATCAAACGGGGCAAAATAAACCACGTCTTTGATGCGCTCTTGCGGTATAAAATCAAGGAGTTTTTCTGCAGTCGACCCGTGCGGATCGATAAAGCATACCCCTTCGCCGTTTTGGATATCTTGAATCGCTAGATTTTCGAGCATGGTTGATTTACCCATACCCGTTTTTCCGATGACATACATATGCTTCGTACGATCTTTCGCACGAATTCCAAACGCGCGATGCTGCCCACGTGTATGCGTTGCAGCAAAATACGTTATTTTTTCTGGGTCATACGACCACGTCATGCGTGTAGTATAACGCGAAGCTAGTTTGGAAGCAGTGCCTCTCGCGTATAGCGATTCGAGGGAGACCAGATAAGCCACGAGTTTAGTCCTGAGTCGTACGCGGCTTGAATTTGATCACGCACTTCTTTAGCTCCATACTCTCCCCCGTAGTCAAAATCTTGGATCCAAGGCCGTAACACATTCGGTTTATACACCTGTTTTTTGTAGAGTGCAGGCGTTGACGTACCAATACGCTCATGCGCAAATGAAAACACTTTTGTGGTAGTCGCTTGCGCTCGCGTAACCGCGCGTGTCATCGAAAATTCGATGATGTCATAGACGTGCTGGTTTGGATTATCCCACCCATTAAAGCCTTTCGGATAATGAGACGGATACACCATTGGTGCAATATAGTCGAAATACGGAAGCGCGCGCTCGAGTACTTGCCCGATATTCAAATCGTCGGTGTTCGTCGTCGTCATGCCAAACAAATCCGCAGATGTAACCGGCTGATGCCCGCCTTGTGACACGCGTATCTCTTGAGAAAGATATTGGAAGAAGCGCTCTACGTTATCAGCATGTGCACCTTGCGAGTGTGTGTACACTGCTTCTTTCATAGGCCCGTCGGAAGGGTATCGAATGTAATCAAAGTTTATCTCATCAACCCCAAGTGCGTGCGCTTCTTTTGCAAGGGTCACAATGTAGTCCCAAAATGGGCGTGCTCCAACATCAACAAACGCAAGTCCCTTATAATCGTGCCACACTCCTCCGCCTGTGCGCTGCACAGCACGTTCAGGATATGTTTTAGTATAAAGCGGGTCTTGAAATACGGTGAGGCGCCCGATCACATAAATCCCCTGCTCGTGCATATGTTTTACCAATGCGCGAAAATCAGAGATCGTACATCCCTTACCACCAGACACTGCGGTCTCAGATGGAAAACTCACGGTCCCCGTGTAGTCTTTTAAATCAAGTACGATCGCGTTAACTTCTGTTTCCTCAGCAAGCTTCAAAACGCTTGTACGCAACGTCTCGGAACTCGCGCCACATTGTGAAAGATACACTGCCTTTACCGCCTGCGGCGTAGCCAGGTGCTCAACTGTTGGAGTCACACGTTCGGTGGTTGTCGCCACTCCTCCACGATCATAGGAAACATCGAGCGCAAAAAGGTGCGGCATGAGCGTGGGGGCAAGAAGACCAAGTATGGTGACGGCGAGCCCACTTCCAAGCGCAAACGAGTACGTTCGCTTAGTGTGTTTCTTCATGCTGCGTAGCCACCTGAAGCGGCGCCCGTCGCCTACTGCGGCGCACGGCAACGCCGAGCGCAATGATGGCGACGCCTAATCCTAATAAAATCCATTGATCCCACGCATTAGGAAAACCCAAGAATGGGAGGAATGCGACTAGAAGACCTGCGAGCATGATGAGTACGTCCTTCGTCATGCCCACCAGTGTACCGTGTTTAACGTCCCTTGCCAGAGGGTACAACCACGACAAATTCCCCACGATCATGATGTTCTTCTTCAAGACGTGAGCTTATATCGGCAAGTGTTCCCACGTACGTACTTTCGAATGATTTTGTAAGTTCCCGCAACACAACAACTATTCGATCACCAATTTGCTCAGAAAGCTCCCGACACAATTTGAGAATCCGATGCGGCGATTCGTATAAAACGACTGTATGCGATGATGCGGCAATCTCTTTCAGAGCAGTTTGCCGACCTTTTTTGTGAGGCAGAAAACCTAAGAAAACAAATTCTCGCGTATCCACTCCCGAAACAGAGAGCGCTGCCGCAACTGCAGAAGGTCCCGGAATAGGAATGATGGGGAATGCGCTACCGAGCGTACGTCGCAGTTCAGACACTAATCGCGAACCTGGGTCGGAAATACCCGGAGTGCCCGCATCGGAGACAAGCGCAACCGATTTTCCCTCAGTAAGTAACGCGATCGCTTTTTTACTAGCCACGAGTTCTTGTTTTTCATCACAGCGCACCAAAGGTTTTTCAATATTGTACCGTGTCAGGAGCTTCGCCGTTACCCGAGTGTCCTCACAAAAAATCACATCGCATTCTTTAAGAGTGCGCAGCGCACGCAGTGTAATGTCTTCAAGGTTCCCAATCGGCGTTCCCACCACATACAGGGTGCCGATATTAGACATACGATTCAATCTGAGCTCCCAGTGCGTTTAATCGTTCGTGCAATTGTTCATAGCCACGATTTATCGGATACACGCCTTGTAAAACAGACTCCCCTTGTGCAGCAAGCATGCCGATTAAAAGCATGGTTGCGGGTCGAAGCGCCGGCGGCGCCTTTATCGTCGCCGCGTGAAGTGGTGTTGGTCCAGTAACAAATACTCGGTGAGGATCGGCAAGCACAACGTCAGCGCCGAGTTTGTTTATTTCTGTGTAATAAATAGCGCGGTTTTCATACACCCAGTCGTGAATAAGCGTGCGTCCTTTTGCTTGTGTTGCAACCGGCACGAAAAAAGGGAGATTATCTATATTGATGCCTGGATACGGAAGCGGCGCGATTTTTTCTTGTGTAGCAAACAATTCAGACGGCTCAATGGTGAGATCTGCCAGTCTCACTCGATCACGCACATACACCTCTGTTCGCCCAACAGCGAGTCCCATTTTTTTGAGATGAAGCAGTTCTAGTTCGAGAAAATCAATTGGGCACTGTGTTATTGTCAGGCGCGATCGTGTCGTCGCAGCGAGTGCGACAAAAAACATTGATTCGATTGGATCTTCGCTCGGAGTGAAGGTAACTTCTGTATCGATCGATGAAACTCCGTGCACGGCAAGCGTACTTGTACCGGCGCCCTCAACGGCAACGCCGAGTTTTTGAAGAAACGCGCACACGTCTTGCACCATGTAATTTGACGACGCGAAACGAATCGTCGTTGTGCCGGGTAAAAGCGCTGCGGCAAACAGTGCATTCTCAACGCCAGTATCACTTGCTTCGCTCATGATTATTTCTCCAGCGCGCTTGTCCCACGCACGGACATGCCACCCCGCGTCGGTTCCTTTCATCTCTATCCCAAGCGCCCCGAGCGCATCAGTATGCGCCTGTAGTGAACGCGCTCCCAAGTGACACCCGCCGGCAACAGGAAGCATGAATTCCTTTTCCCAGTGACTCAACACCCCCGCAAACAAAGAAATCGAGCGTGTTTTTTCAGCCGCTTCCCTGTCCATCGTCTGAAGCGAGAGCGTTTTAGGCGGCTTAATGGTGATCGTTCCCCCCTCACGAGTAACAGTAACGCCGATGCTTTCAAGTACTTCAACTAACCGATTCACCTCCTCGATTCGGGGCATGCGCTCAAGTATTGTTTTCCCTTTATTAAGAAGCGATGCGCACAAAAGTGCTACTGCAGCGTTTTTTGATGTATTTGTTTGAATGGTACCGGAAAGCGGTTTACCTCCTTGGATTCGGTAATTCATGCCCACTACTGTACCAGCTTGCTGGCACATTAACACGTGTATTCGTTAGAGCGCGCGAACTTCTGCCGTAAACTGGTCACTTCGATCATATTCGTTTTTAAACATCCCAAACGACGCGAAAGCAGGGCTGAAAAGAATCGTGTCGCCGCTTTTTGCATGCCCCAGCGCATCAGCAAGAGCTCGTTCAATTGAATTGTGAACCGGAGCCCCAGCGAATTCTTCTGAAAGCCGGTGTGTCCCTGTTCCCTCAACCAGTATCAACCGCTTAGTGCGCGTCATTATTTCGGAACATAATCCTTGTACTGGAATACTCTTGTCAGCGCCCCCCGCAATAAGAATAATCCTCCCTTCAGGGAACGCGCGGAGGCCTGCAATAGTTGCATCAGGTGTTGTTGCGTTTGAATCATTATAGATCGAGACACCATTAAGTTCGCGCACAAACTCGAGCCGCCCAGGAATACCTGCGAATGTCTCAAGCGTCCCCCTAACACTCTCTTCACTAAGCCCAAGCACTCGCAGCGCCTCCGCAGCGAGCGCTGCATTTTCGCGATTATGTGCACCGCGAATCTTCAACTGCCATTCGTCCGGAATCGGCTCTGGAACACGTGGCCACACTGGTGGCCGCTGTGTCCGTATACGATCGACAACAGTCTGGCTTGCGAGTAAATGCCCCCCGCTTTTTTGAAACCTAAAAATGTTGGCTTTGTCATTAAAATAAGATGTGGTGTCCGAATAGTAGTTTAGATGATCTGGCATAAAATTGGTGAATATTGCAAGGTGCGGACTAATTTTTAGATCCCCGAATCCCTGAAGTTGCCACGAATCGAGTTCAAGCACCGCATAATCACCTTTTTTTGTCTCTGGAAGCATTGCCAACGTTGAGATGCCTCGAACATTCCCGCCCAAAAACGCAGGTCTGCCCATTTGTGCAAGCCCATGATGAATCATATGGGTGACCGTCGACTTTCCTCGCGTGCCCGTCACTCCAACGACGTACGCTTTTGTAAGTATTGTAAAAAGCGCGCTGCTCATAACGACAGGGGTATGATGCGCTTGCGCAATTGCAATATACGGAGAATCAAGCGGCACTCCAGCCGCTTTCAAAACCATGTCTGCATTCTTAAAATCTTTCTCCCGATGTTCTCCGAGTACAAACGAAACGTTTTTATACTTCGCAAGGCGGCGAACCGATTCCTTCAGTGCATCAGTTGACTTTAAATCAGTCACTAACACATGGGCGCCACATTCAGCGAGAAATTCCGCATCACCTACACCGCGTCCCAGAACACCAAGCCCCATAACGGTGATGTTTTTACGTGCGAAGGCATCACGATAGTTCATAGTGGGCATGGGGAGACTTGAACTCCCAATCCTTTCGGAATGCGCTTCTGAGACGCACGCGTATACCAATTCCGCCACATGCCCATAGCCATGCTATACACGAAAGTATTGTAGTGAGTTGTATAGAAAATGAAAGCGGAGGCCAAAGCCTCCGCCGCATATTCATCCAACCTTAGCCGAAAAGCGTATCTCAACCGCCGAAAGTCCGTAAAGTGAACGCCCGTACCGCACCTCGACACGCCTGCCAGGCGCCACAACCCTGAGGAAACCAGACCGTTTCAGAACGGAAGCATGGCAGAATATATCCGGCGTTCCGATCCCGCGAGTGAGGAAGCCAAACCCTCGTTCAGGGTTGAACCATTTTACCGTGGCATTCTCCCACTCGCCCTCAGCTTCAACGATTCTTGAACCTGGTGGTAGCCGTGGCGGCTCTTTAGCGGTACTTTCATCCATCTCGATGATACGAGAGACCCGCAGACCTTTTGGACCACGCACAACTCCACAAACCACCCGGGAACCTGCGAGAACCTTCGTGTAGCCCGCCTCGAACAAATTGCCTGCGTGAAAGAATATATCTTCTCCTCCTCCTTCGGGAACAATAAAGCCGTAACCGCCAGAAGTCTTGAACTGTTTAACCCTGCCCCTAAATTCACCGATTTCCTGACAATCACGAACCTCGCCAGAGTCTCCGAAATGATAACTACGCACAACACTCATGGCCTACTCCTTTGTTGGCCGATGGTACCGTTCTTTTTATACTCCTTAAAAACGCGCTTGCAAGTGTATGTAAAATGCAAAAACCGCCGCGACTCATTGAATCGGGCGGTTAATGCATACTATCTGGAACATCATCGAGTGATGCCATAGCGAATTTTTGAGTTAACTAATTCGCGCAGTGGCCGTGTCCACTTCATCCAGCTTTCCTGATACGCAGGAACTGAAATTGCAGTGGCGAGCATTGTTCCGAGTGCGCACCCTACGGCATAAAAGACCACGAGCCATATATTTGAGATATCGCTCACAATCTTTTCAAGAACGTAGTACCAGATGAGCACGTTGAGTAAGGTCATTACTCCGCTCATCAAGACGCGCGTCTCGACAACAACCTTGGTCCATACGGTAACAATGATCATGTCGATGAGTCCGACAAGAAACAGGGTGATCATGGTAATCATAGGCGTTAACGACTTACGCTTCTAAATGTAAAGAACAGTCGACCCAACAAAAAAGGCGCCCCTCGAGGAACGCTTTTCAGTTGTACTAACATTATAGCATGATGCTTCTCATTTGCAACTTTTTCCACAACCACTTTTCCTTTGCATTTCAACGATTTTTGCGCTGTAATGGCTGTCATGCAAGGAAGGCCTCGTAAGAAGCGCGGGACACAATTTTGGGATAAAGAATACGCGCGCGCCGAGTATCTCGATCTTTCTGGAGACGCGAGCGAAGACCTGCAAAAGTTTTGCCGCTGGATGGAGCGTGAGTATGGGCGCAAGTATCTTAATCCGTTAGCGCAAGCGGTAGATATTGGCTGTGGCAATGGCCGCAATCTCATATGGCTTTCAAAAAACTATGGAGTTCGAGGGCTCGGTTATGACACATCGGTTGAAGCAATTAAACAAGCGCGTAAAGGCATTGGCGATCTCCCTATCGCATTTGATGTATATTCAATGCGTGAACCGATACCACTCCCCGATCACTCGCAGATGTTTGCGCTCGACATGATGGCATCACATGTTCTCAAAACACAGGAGCGCGAGAGGCTGCGCTCAGAAATTATTCGTGTGTTGCGCCCAGACGGATGGTTGTTCTTAAAAACATTCTTGCTTGATGAAGATTCGCACGCGAGCCGCTTACTTCGAGACTACCCGGGAGATGAGCCGCATTCGTATATGCATCCTGAGTTTGGAGTGCAAGAATTCGTGTTTGACGAAGATACACTCATTGCAGAACTCGAACCACAGTACATCATTCACAAAGTACAAAAATCATTTGGCCACGTGCGCGCAGGTAAACCGCACAAACGCCGCAGCATCTCAATTTACGCGCAGAAAAGGCATTGATGTGCGCGTGGTAGGACTCGAACCTACGGCCTCGTCATTATATGCACAAGCGAGAAGTAAAGTAAGAGTAGGTACCGTCCTGCGTGCGCGTGGTAGGACTCGAACCTACGGCCTCGTCATTATCAGTGACGTGCTCTAACCACCTGAGCTACACGCGCACGCAGGAAACTACGTACGTTACAAAAAAGATACTACTCTTATTTTCTTCGACCGCCGTGCATATATCGCAGATATCAGTGACGTGCTCTAACCACCTGAGCTACACGCGCGTTGGGGCATACTAACAAAAAAGCAGCTTGCACACAAACACGAAGTTGCTATGCTGTCCAACTAGTACGCAAAGGAGTGCGTACGATCAGATAAGGAGACCCGGGTGAAGAATAGCCGAGAGCCTAACGGTCACCGCCGCAAACCCGCTCAGGAGTTTCAACACCTCTTTGACCCGAAGGGCAACTACCAAGCCCCGAAGAGGTCGAGGGGGAAGAACCGGGGTAATCGGCGCAAGAGTGAAAAGAATATCCAGGTGCGAAACAAGATCGACACGCGTCCGCGCAATT
Organism: bacterium; assembly: GCA_038128225.1. Lineage (GTDB taxonomy): Bacteria > Patescibacteriota > Minisyncoccia > Phycocordibacterales > UBA2100 > JAYPJF01. The sequence continues at coordinate 324,812 of JAYPJF010000001.1, read as the reverse complement.
AGTCTCTGGTTTCTCCATAGAATGCGCCCGGCAGGAAACTGCCGGGCGTTTTTGTTACTAATGTATTTTATATTTTTTGAAAACGCGTAGCAAAAACACCCGCGCAAGTCGGGTGTTTTCGTGCACACTCTTTTGTTCCGTCCAGAACACTTTCGGTCTTTCCCGACTGTCACATGATCTTTCCCATGCGTCACGTAGCGTTTATGGTCACTACGACACCCTTGTGTAGTCAATTGAGCTACACAAACCGACCGGTACGTCACTAGCCGCAATGCGGTAGGACGTTTCCGTTTTGGAATGAATCCACGAGCAGCTTCCGCTACCCGTGCCTTGTTACGACTTACTCCCTGTTACCGAGCTTACCCTGGACCTCGATAGACGAGATCTTCCGGTCTTCCCGGCTCCCTTGAGTTGACGGGCGGTGAGTACAAGGCTCGAGAACGTATTCACCGTGGTGTGCTGACCCACGATTACTAGCGATTCCGGCTTCATGAGGTCGAGTTGCAGACCTCAATCCGAATTGGCGCCGCTTTTTGGGATTTGCTCCGGCTTTCGCCTTAGCGCCCCTTTGTAACGGCGATTGTAGCGCGCGTGCAGCCCAGGACGTCAGAGGGACATGCTGACTTGGCGTCATCCCCACCTTCCTCCCCCGTGAGGGGGCAGTCTCGCCTGACTCTTGTAACAGGCAACAGGGGTTGCGTTCGTTACCCCACTGAAGGGAACAATTCAAACCACGAACTGACGACAGCCATGCATCACCTGTCCAGCACCCTCGAAGGCCCCCGACTTTCATCGGTCTGCAGCTGGATTTCTAGTCCTGGTAAGGTTCTTCGCTTACCTACGAATTAAGCCACGCGCTCCACCGCTTGTGCGAGCCCCCGTCTATTCCTTTGAGTTTTAGTCTTGCGACCGTACTACCCAGGCGCCTTGCTTAACGCGTTAGCTTCGACTCGGAGAGGGTCGATACTCCCCAAATCCAGCAAGGATTGTTTAGGGCGTGGACTACCGGGGTATCTAATCCCGTTCGCTACCCACGCTTTCGTGTTTGAGCGTCAGAAACGCGCCAGTGAATTGCCTTCGCATTTGGTGTTCCCCATGATATCAACGGATTTCACCCCTACACCATGAGTTCCATTCACCTCTCGCGCCCTCGAGTCATACCGTTTCGCCCGCGATTCCGGAGTTAAGCCCCGGGCTTTAACAAGCGACTAATATGACCGCCGACACACCCTTTACGCCCAGTAATTCCGGGTAACGCTTGGGGCCTCTGTATTACCGCTCCTGCTGGCACAGAGTTAGGAGCCCCTTATTCATAGAGTAACGTCAATGACTTCCTCCTCTATAAAAGATGTTTACGTACCGAAGCACTTCATCCATCACGCGGTATCGCTCCGTCAGACTTTCGTCCATTGCGGAAGATTCTCGACTGCGGCCTCCCGTAGGAGTAAGGACCGTATCTCAGTTCCATCGGTGGGGGTCAGCCTCTCAGCTCCCCTAAGCGTCATTGCCTTGGTAGGCCATTACCCTACCAACTAGCTGATGCTACGCAGGCCGCTCCAGAAGCGATAAATCTTTACCCTTGCGGGACCATCGGGAATTATCCGGCCTTTCGACCGATTATGCCCGACTTCTGGGTACGTTCCTACGTGTTCCTACCTCGTCTGCCGTGGGTCTAAACCCACTCGACTTGCATGCCTTATCCATACCGCCAGCGTTCACCCTGAGCTAGGATCAAACTCTTAGCTAAGATGAGAAGTGTCTAAAGACACTTCGATTTCTTTTTTGTGTTTTTTGGACGGAACAAAAGAATGCACAAATGCTCGCGTAAAGCGAGCCATTCTTTTGTTGTGTTGCCGAATGAATAATCACTCGGACTTTGTTTGGCTACTTGTACTAGTGTACAAAGTTTCTTTTGTGTATGAGGTTTTCAAGATGCACTCCATAGACAGCATAAAACCGCTCTATGCGGTAGAAGCAAGTCTACTCACAAACAAATCTTTGTCAAGGCGTGACACAGAGAATCTTACTTGGAGTTTTTATTTTGTTGTGCACGTTCCCATGCAACCAGAAGCGGCGTCGCAAGCGCGATCGACGAATAGGTTCCTGCAAAAATACCCACCAACAGCACAAGCGCGAAGTCCTGCGTTGATTCCGGACCAAGGAAGAAAAGCGTAAGTAGTGTAATCAAAACGGTAAGCGATGTGTTGACCGAACGCACAAATGTTTGGTTCAAGCTCTTGCCCGCAATAATCTCAAAGCTCTCGTGGCGATTATGCTCGTGGTTGATGCGTAGATTCTCACGCACTCGATCAAACACCACGATGGTATCGTGCACCGAAAACCCTAAGACCGTGAGCATCGCGGTTACAAAAAGCGTGTCTGCCTGAGCACCAAAGAAATGGCCGAGTATCGCAAAGAAACCAAGTGGGACAATAACGTCGTGCGCAAGTGTTACCACTGCAACCAAGCCATACACCCAGGAAGAAACTGGTCGCGACACTTTTCGAAACGCAAAAGCAATGAAAAGCATGATCGCGACAAGTACCGCTATAAGTGCTACAAGCGCTTTACTGCGCAATTCGTTTCCAATCGTCGGCCCTATTTCAGTGAATCGTCCGATGACTCCCGCATGCTGACCATTAAAGGTAAGCGCTTCAGGAAGCGCGGCACGCATTTCTTCCGTGATTGTTCCCGCCTTGATGCTATACGTGTCTGTCCCCTGTGTGCGTACTTGTACATGCTCCATTCCGAGTGAGGTAAGCGTGTTTTGCACTTCTTCTATTGCCGGCTTCTCGCCTGTGTACGAAACTTCGAGCAAGGTCCCTCCGGTAAAATCAATGCCGAGCGGCAATCCAAACACAAGAAGCGCACCAAGGGCGAGCGCCACCATGATTGCGGTAATGCTGAAGAAAACACGACGATACGCAACGATGATCATACTTACAAAGTGAAGCCACTGCCAAAAAATGCACGGACAAACGCGTGACGACGGTCCATATCAAGTGCCAGAAGCAACGTCCGGCTCACCGAAATTGCCGTGATCATCGACACCAGAACCCCCACCCCAAACACAAGCGCAAACCCCTGCACAAGTGAGGTGCCAAACCAAAACAGTATGGTGGCGGTAATGATACTTGAAATGTTGGAATCACGAATCGAAAGCCACGCGCGCGCAAAACCATCAGAAATTGCCTCCCGGGTACTTTTTCCTCCCGCGAATTCTTCGCGCATGCGTTCAAAAATGAGAATATTTGCATCAACCGCCATGCCAATTGAAATAATAAATGCAGCGATGCCCGCCGCAGTAAGTGTGACAGGAATAAACTTGAAAAGAAGAAGCATGGCCACGGTGTAGAGCACGAGCGCCAAAACGGCAACTACTCCCGGCAACCGATACCACACAAGCATAAAAATAGAGACCGCAACCAACCCCCATACACCCGCGGCAATACCACGCTCAACTGCCGCCGCGCCGAGTGTGCCCCCTACCGTATTTGTTGAGACTAAAGAAATCGGAAGAGGGAGCGCGCCAAAGTTAAGGTTCCTCACAAGCTCCTTTGCTTCGTTTGGAGAAAATCCACCGGAAATAACAGCTTGTCCGTTTGGAATTGCTTCGCGAATGACCGGGATAGAGATTGGTACTCCGTCGAGAAAAATACCGAACGATCGCCCTACGTTTTCTCTTGTAAGCTTTGCGAACTGCGCGGCCCCTTCAGCATTAAATTCAAGCGCCACGATCGGTTCGTTTGAGAATCCTCCCTGTTGCCCACCAAACTGAAGTGTCGCACGTTTCAATTGTGCGCCAGTAACCGCTGCAGGTTCAAATAACTGATTGAATGCTTCAGTGGTCGTAGGTTGCGCCGCAGGGGAAGCATCTGCTTTAAGTAAGCGAAATTCAAGAACCGGTGTCTGCCCAAGTGCGCGAATTGCAGCCTCAGTATCGGTGATTCCAGGAAGTTCAACAACAAGCCGCTGATCGCGCACTCCTGAGACAAAACTCGCCTGTTCAACATACACCAGAGGTTCCGCGACTCCAAAAAGATTGACTCGCCGCTCGATCGTGTCACGAAGTGATTCCATAGCATCCGGGACATCACTCGGGTTCGTACGCGAAACGTCAGCGCTGTAAACAAGGTGGGTGCCCCCGGAAAGATCGAGACCCAGTTTAAAAGGCCGAGTCCCGTTAATTTCGGTTGTATGCAACACATAGCCAAACGCGCCTCCCAAGAGAAGAATTAGCACGGCAAATATCCGAGTCCACATGCGAGGCAGTATAGAAGAACTTATGCTGTTTGCAATGCAGGCGCTGTCTCTTTATTTCGAAGCCGTTCCTGAGGCACAACGCCTGTATAACGCCCATTGGTATAATAAAACGCGTCCTGGCTACTGTATTGATACGTGTACCCAAGCTCGCGTGTCACCTTACTCCCGTTCATCAAAAGCGGATATGAGTAGAAACGCCAAACCCCGCGAGACGTAGGCACCTTGCCGCGTGTCATATGCCAGAAAACAAAGTAAGCAACGCGCACCATCCATGGCATAATCGGTAAAACACGTTTTCCGACTGCGCGTGCCATGTGACGCGCAAAGACGGGCTCCCCTGGTGGTGCGAGATTAAAAATTTCGTATGTGGACGAGAGTGGGCCAAAACTCAACCGCGTGATGATATCTGCAACATCATCCTCATGTACAAATTGACGCACCCACCATGGCGTTGCGGGTACATACGAGACCATAAGCGAGATAACGCGATACAACATGTTGCCCTGAAGTTGCCCCGAGAGCGCCGACTGCAGACCAAATCGTATGCGTGCAAAACGCCCACGCGGTCCCGTAATCGCCGCGGGACGGACGACCGCAACGGAAACGTCAGTGTGTCCATTTGCCTTTTCGCGAAGCGCGTCCTCAACGGCGCGCTTTTCGATCCCGTATCGATATTCTGCTTCACGCATTGGTTCTTCTTCAGTGAAGAGGTGCTCACAGGTGTTTGATGCGTAGGCTCCGTAAATAGCCGCGGTCGAAAAATGGATGAGTCGCTCTACGTGGGCAGCAAAGGCAAAATCAAACACTTTTTTTGAACCCTCGACGTTCCACCGCCACTGTTGTTCGGTGTTTCCGTACATGTCGCGAATATGCCATGCGGTATGCACGACCACGTGTGGTGCAAAATCAGCCGCGCGCTTCTGCCATGTGTCATCGACGGTATTCGCCTGCTCCCAGATAATATTTTTGTACGCGGCGAGCATATCTGGCCGTGCTGCAATATCAAGACCGAAAATAGACTCAACATCACTTCGCCGAGCGAAGTGTTCACAGAGCATCGCGCCAACGTATCCTGCGGCTCCGGTAATTAGTATGCGCTTTTTCTGATGTTCCATAATTCCACTGTAGCAGACTAGTGCTAAGAACCAAGCTTCGTCATAAAAATCTTTAAAGTTTGGAGTGCGATCGCTATATCAAGGAAAAGTGAGCGGTTTTTCACATAGTACAAATCATACTGGAGTCGTATACGGGTTTCAGCAACTGACTGCGGCGAGATATTACCTTTGTCGTATACTTGACGAACTTGCGCCCATCCGGAAAGCCCAGGACGCACAGAGTACCGGAGATTGTAAAACGGGATGCTGTCTACAAGATCTTTGTAAAGGCCAACAATGTCTGGCCGAGGCCCCACCAATGACAAATCCCCACGCAGTACATTCCACAACTGAGGAAATTCGTCGATCCGCAAACGTCGCAACCACAACCCCACCCGAGTTACTTTGTTCGCGTTGTCTTCAGCGCTAATCCATTTACCAGAGTCAGCGTGGGTCATCGTGCGAAATTTATATAATCGTATACGCGCCATGTTTTCCCCAATTCGATCTTGTACGATAAAAACGGACCCCCCATCTTCGAGCTTGATGAGAAATGCCACAAACGGGTATACGACGAGAGAAAAGACGCCAAGTACGAAAGAGACCAAGACATCAAAAATTCGTTTCGCGATATCGTGCCCGTATCGCACACGGAGTCCTGTAGGAGAAAGTCCGTCGATTGAGTCAACCGAGGTAAGCGGTACTCGTGCAAAAAT
>JAYPJF010000001.1:0-318729 GCA_038128225.1 bacterium | reverse complement strand
TCTTCGTACAGTTTATTCGCATCGATAAATTCAACATTTGAATAGAGCGGCTTGTACAAATGCGGCAAAATGGCTTCGATTTTTCTATGTTTCGTGTTAATGACTGCAACACGAATGCTTGGGTTGCGCAGCTCGTGAAAAATTTTGTCGCTCAGCATTCCCCCGTCTTTTAATTCATCGACATTGATGACGTGTGAAAACTCAATGCGGTAACGGTTGTTATTGTTCACTTCATGAATGAGTTCTTTAAATTCTGCGCCACCTCCCACCACGAGCGCTTCCATTTTCTTCCCGCCACTAAAAAACCAAAAAATGTATAACCGCCACGCGATCACCAGTACTGACGCAGTCACCAGATGAATCGCAAGCACTGTTTTCGGCGTGATGCCAAAATAGGGAATCAGAAAGAAAAACACCGCAGCAACAAGCGTGTTTACAAGTTGCGCCTGTATAATGAGTGCTGGCAAACGTCGCTTCAGCACCACGGTGTGGCGTTCATATAACCCAACAATGAAAAACACGAGTGCCCACACCAAAAACAAGATACTGAATGGTTGTGCATGTTGTATCACCGATGCGACGTCAGGAACACTCATGTGGCGCAAGAACAACGCAAGCCACATTGCAAGGCTCCAGCAGAGAACATCGCCGAAAAACAAGACAAGTGCTTCAAGTCGGTTAAATGGATTCATTTGCGGGAATTGTACCTTTTCCAAACACGTTGACAACACTATAACATCATTTTAAATTTTTTCCATGTCCCCTACGAAGAAAATTCTTTACCTCATCACCAAAGCAAACTTCGGTGGTGCCCAACGGTATGTCTTTGACCTTGCAACACATATGGCTCCCCATGCGGCTATTGTGGTCGCATACGGAGAAGGTGGTCTCTTGCACGACAAACTTTCTGCAGCGAGTATTAAAACCATCGCCCTGCCTCTCAAAAACGACATGAGTCTCGCCTCAAGTGTCGCTTCGTTTCGCTCAATCGTGCATCTATTGCGTACAGAGCGCCCAGATATACTCCACCTAAATAGTTCGAAAGCTGCCCTCGTGGGTGCAGCAGCAGCGCGGTTCGTGGGTGTGCCCCGAATTGTTTTTACCGCACACGGATGGGTGTTTAATGAGCCGCGTCCTATCTGGGAACGACTCCTGTTGCGTTTTCTCCAAATGACTACCGTCATGCTTTGCCATCACACGATCTATGTTTCGCATATGCTCAAACGACAGATCTGGATTGCTGCTCTATTTCCTCACACAGTGATCCATAACGGCGTCGACACAACCATATCTCTTTTTGACAAAGAAAACGCACGAAAAAGACTTGAGACAGTAACGCTGCAGCGTATGAATACACACCTTGTTGTTACTATTGCGGAATTGCATCCTGTAAAAGGTCTCGATGACTTGATTGAAGCAGCAGTACTTGTAGCTGAAAAAGACCCCATGGTTTCTTTTGTAATTTTTGGTGAGGGAAAAGATCGGGCACGTCTCGAAGCGCTCATTGCACAGAAGAACGCTCCCGTATTCCTGGCGGGCTTTGTCGCAAACGCTTCACAGTATTTGCCTGCATGTGACCTCTTTGTACTTAGTTCATTATCCGAAGGGCTCGCATACGCACTACTTGAGGCAGGGCGCGCGTCAGTGCCGGTTGTCGCAACTCGCGTTGGAGGAATTCCGGAAATCATTGATAAAAATACTGGAACGCTTGTCCCGGTGCGCGCGCCGTCTATTTTGGCAAACACGATAATCACCTTACTTGCAGATGGGGCGCACCGGACACAGCTTGCGACAGCTCTACACCATAAGGTTATAAGCGAATTCTCGCTTGAGGCTATGCTTGAAAAAACGAGGCGTGTGTACACATTATAGATAAGTATTCTCTATTTCGCGCTGTGACGCTCGCGAGACCGCGCGTGCATACCGACTCATCCCAACCACCATTCCTAAGGCGAGAAACTCTGTAATCAAATGCGAACCACCATAGCTCATGAATGGAATCGTGGTTCCGGTAACCGGCAAGAGACCGATGTTCATGCCGACGTGGATAGTAAAACTGCTCACTAACAAAACCGCTACTCCTGCAATAAAAAGCGTTTCAAAATTCGTTTCGCCAAGAAGTGCGAGCGAAACCAGTCTCATGATCAAAACAGCAAATAGCACACACAAGAGGACGACACCAACAAAACCCCACTCTTCAGCAAACGCAGCAAAAATAAAATCTGTTTCGTATTCAGGCAAAAATTGCAACTTAGATTGCGTTCCGTACCCTATCCCCTTGCCCACCCATTCACCGGATCCAACGGCGATCGTTGCTTGGTACGCATTGTAGCCAGCACCCTGGATGTCAGTCAGCGGATTTAAAAATGTACGCACGCGCTCCTTCTGGTACTCTTGCAGTACACCAAACCACATACCACTAAAGACAATTGCAGTAATACCCACGACAAGCAGAAGATGTTTCCACGAGATCCCCGCAACAAGAACCATGCCAAACCAAATCATACTAATAATGAGCGCTGAACCGAAATCCGGTTGCACAAATATTAAAAGAGCAAACGTGAGCGCATAGAGTCCCGAAATAAAAATGTGCCTGAAATTTGCAATCGCAACATGCCGCCGCGCAAAATACTTTGCGAGAATGATTACCAATGCCAACTTCGCGAGTTCTGCTGGCTGCGCCGCAAAAAAACCGAGATCAAAGCGGCTTTGTGCACCTTTTGCTATTTCGCCAAAGGCAAAAACTAAAAGCAGGAGTGCCGCCATGCTAGCAAACAGTACTGTAACAACCCACCGTTCGCGCAAAAACCGATAATCGACAAAACTCGCAAGAAAAAATACCGTGCACGCAACCATGATCCACACCACCTGACGATCAAAAAACATGTTTTCTGCACCGAAGGATTGCATGGTCACCAGGCCACCAAAAGTCAAAAAGAGCGCACTGAGAACCAGCACCCAATCAATGCCAAGAAACGCAAGCGCACGAGTCATACTTACTCAATAGGAGAAAGCGCAGGTAACACGTCGATACGGGCCGGACGCTCTTTGAACGCCACCGGCCAGGTAAATGTTACTTCGCGCTCAGATTTTGCCTCAAGCACTGGCAACACTGTTTGTGAAGCGGCAAAAGCGTTGCCGGCGGTCGTGTATACGACCGCGACCAGTGCAAGATTCGTGACATCGCGCGGCGATGAATTCGCTACTTTTGCAACAACCCGTGGCACCTCTGTTTCAACATCAATCACACGCCGGTCGCTCACCGTGAGCATCTCAATTGCTGAACTTGCTCGCTCCCACGCCAGCGGCTCGGTGAATTCAAAAAATGCTCGCACCGCCGTTCGATTTCCGGTATCTATCGATCCTTCAAAAACCGGAGTAACAGCGCCAGGCATAATAAAGCCCACACGCTCGCGCTCAGCGACAAGCACGTTACGCGCATCATACAGTTTAATCCTGTATGGCGCCCGAACGACGCCTGCATGCGGATTCGGGTTCTCAATATACGCCGCTACGCTGAACATACCTTCTCGTACGGCAAAAGGTCTGACCCACGAAACGACATGCGGTACGAGCGTGCGTTCATCCAAAAGCTTACACGGCCCTCCTTTATCAATGGCTGTTTCTCTTTGGTTTAAGATCCCATCAAAACATGTCGCCGGTTCATACAACCACAATGCAACTGGTATTCCGATTGTCACCAAAAAGAAAAGCGCGATGCCGAGAATGTACAGCAACCTTCTTCGCGAAGCCCATGACATACGACTAGTGTATACAGTTTACCGCAGAGGGTCTAGTCGAAAGGCGCGCTTGCGCGCGCCTCCATGTCGTTTCTCAGGGAGGCGTTATGACTTTGAAAATGACCGTATAGCCAGTATTCAGATCACGAATGCCCCAAGAATACTCCTCTCGCTTCATGGTAAACTGCAGCCCCATCTCTTTCAGAGCCGCTTTTGCTGTTTCAACAGCGACATGTTCGTGATCGTGAGTATCTCCCATCCGAATAATCGTGAACATCTCATTGTTTCCTTGAGCTTCAGTAATTGATTGGTGGAGTTTTCCGATCACTTCTGCCTTCTTCGCGATTCGTTCGAGCCGCGCTTCTTCATCTTCGCGTGCAACTAACAGCGCAGCGATTTCTCTTGGATCTTTCATAGTCACCTCCTCGTGAGTCCACCGCAAATATGAACGAAAAGGCCCGCCTGTACAAGCAGCGGGCACTCAATCGTATTTGAGCATTCTATGTTGGCGCCTACCTACTCTCGCCTTGCGACTACCATCGGTTCTGGAAGGCTTAACTGCCGTGTTCGGAATGAGAACGGGTGTACCCCCTCCGACAAAGCACCAACACGCAATGCTCAAACATTGCGACATACGAACAAAGAGAGCAAACTTCGATGCGATTCGCAGGATTTCTAACGCAAAATCCATTGACTTATTAGTACGCCTCGGCTCAACCCATCACTGGGCTTCCACCTAGCGCCTATCAACGTGATCATCTTTCACGAGTCTCAACGATTCCTTATCTCAGAGTCGGCTTCCTGCTTAGATGCTTTCAGCAGTTATCCAATCCCGACATAGCTACTCGGCAATGCTTCTGGCGAAACAGCCGACAGACCAGAGGTCAGTTCATCCCGGTCCTCTCGTACTAGGGACGAATCTCTTCAAGAATCAACGCCTGCAGCAGATAGGAGACCAACCTGTCTCACGCCTCTCAGGTTATTAGAGTGGACTATATCTTGTACCAACTAATGTTGGTGCGTTGGCGTATAGTCTCTACGGGTTCTTGTAAGGAAATCCTACAAGCCTTCCCTCGGTGTTCGTCTTACTCAGACATTCACCGATTTAGCCAACTGCGCACTGTATATTTTCATATACAGGCCGCCGTGATTGTCGATTTAACAACGCTGCTTACACGTTGTTTTGGTAACAGTGACACATATATGCGTCGTTTAACCTCGGGGCTCAAACGGGTTCAGTCCCGCAATTTTGCGATCCTGAACGGTTTGAACCCAGCTCGCGTATCTTTTTAATTGGCGAACAGCCAAACCCTTGGCAGCTTCTCCACCGCCAGGATAAGATGAGCCGACATCGAGGTGCCGAACGCCGCCGTCGCTCTGGACGCTTAGGCGGCACTAGCCTGTTATCCCCAGGGTAACTTTTATCGGTTAATCTCCCCCCGCATCTAATGCGGAAGGTCGGTTCACTATGCTCCGCTTTCGCGTCTGCTTGGCACCTACGCCTTGCAGTCAAGCACCCTTATGCCATTGCACTATCGGCACGGTTTCCATCCGCGCCTAGGGTACCTTAATAGGCTCCTCCGTTACTCTTTAGGAGGAAAGCGCCCCACTTAAACTACCCACCAGATACTGTCTCAATATAGTTTTTCTATACTGGTTAGAAAGTACCAGAATACAGAGTGGTATTTCACTGACGAGTCCACGAAAGCCAAAACCTTCGCTTCAACCTCTCCCACCTATGCTACGCAGTACACCAATACTCCCAATATCAAGCTATAGTAAAGCTCCTGGGGTCTTTTCGTCTAGCTGCAGGTAACCGGCATCTTCACCGGTATTGTATTTTCACCGAGCTGCTTCTCGAGACAGTTCCCAAGTCATTACACCATTCGTGCACGTCGGAATTTACCCGACAAGGAATTACGCTCTTCTATTCCTTTAAGAAGGACTCTTTCTTCATCCCTCATGCGTTTAAACACATGCGGGCGTGTGACGTGTGGTCTCTTGAAAGTCACCGTGGACAGATCACTCATTACTGAGTGTCAGGTAGCTTTGTTGTGTAATTAGTGTGTACCAAAAACCTCTAATCGTCCCAGTCCTTCTGTTCCCCTTTTATATTTAAAAAGAGAAGCAGAACCTTAGGACGATTATAGTTATCGCCGACATTCACCGGGGCTTACATAGTCCAGCCGTAGATAAATCTACGACCCCCCATGCTTGACCTTCCGGCATTGGTCAGGTGTCACCCCCTATACATCCTCTTACGAGTTCGCAGGGAGCTGTGTTTTTGGTAAACAGTTGCCAGGGAATCTTTCGCTGCGACCTGTCTTGCGACAGGTAGGCCTTATCCCGAAGTTACGGCCGCTTTTTTGCCGAGTTCCTTGAGAAGCAATCACTCGTTCGCCTTGGTCTACTCGACCTGATCACCTGTGTCGGTTTACGGTACGGGCAATATATAGTTGAAGCTTAGAGGCTTTTCTGGGAGGGTTGCTCATATGAATCGCTCCCACCGAAGTGGAAACTTTCTGCTCCGCTTGGAGTAATGCGGACGGGATTTACCTCGTCAGCCTCCTCACGGCACAAACGTCAATCCAATAAGACGCTCATACTACTAACCCCCGTCACCCCATCGCACTATACATCGGTCACGGAATATTAACCGTGCATCCATCGCCTCCCCCGTTCGGGATCGGCTTAGGACCGACTAACCCTTCGCTGATCTTCATTGCGAAGGAAACCTTGATCTTTCGGCGGGCAGGATTCTCACCTGCCTTGCGGTTACTTGTGCCAACATTCTCGCTTCCGTACGCTCCAGCATGGGTTACCCCTTTGCCTTCATCGCAGAACGGAACGCTCTCCTACCACTTATGGATTTCACTGAAGAGAAGACGGGTACACGCTAAGATTCGGCACGCCGCATCTTAGCTTTGTCCTGTCCTCAATGAAATCCACAAGTCCGCAGTTTCGGTACTATGCTTAAGCCCCGATCATCTTTGGCGCAAAATCTCTAAGTGAGTGAGCTGTTACGCTTTCTTTGAATGGTGGCTGCTTCTAAGCCAACATCCTCACTGTCTGAGAAATTTCACCTCCTTCCTTGCACTGAGCATAAATTTAGGGACCTTAACTGGCGGTCTAGGGCTGTTTCCCTTTTGTCCAATGGAGCTTAGCCCCCATGGACTAACTGCCGCGCTATGACTTGTGGTATTCGGAGTTTGATAGGTCTGATGAGCCGAAGCCCTGTTCAGACCTTCCAGTGCTCTACCCCCACAAGGAACACGCGACGCCAACCCAAAAGCTGTTTCGGAGAGAACCAGCTATTACCAAGTTCGATAAGCTTTTCACTCCAACCCACAAGTCATCCGAGAGTATTGCACGGCTCACCGGTTCGGGCCTCCCGCTATCTTTCGATAACGTTCACCCTGCTCATGGGTAGCTCACCTGGCTTCGGGTCTAATGCAAACGACGATTCGCGCTATTCACACTCGCTTTCGCTGTGGCTCCATCCGTGTAGGACTTAGCCTGCCGCATGCATTAACTCGTTGGCTCATTCTTCAATAGGCACGCCGTCGAGGCTTAAGCCTCTTCGACTCCTTGTAGACATATGGTTTCAGTTCTATTTCACTCCCCTCACCGGGGTTCTTTTCACCTTTCCCTCGCGGTACTAGTTCACTATCGATCTCTTAAAATATGTAGCCTTACCGGTTAGTTCCGGCAGATTCACTCGGGCTATTCGTGTCCCGAATTACTCAAGAACAAAGGCCGAAGAGGCCCATGGTTTTCGAATACGGGGCTATTACCCGCTGGGGCTCATCTTTCCAGATGATTCTCCTAACCATTAGCTTTGTAACTCCTCTGCTTACGCACGCCTTTGCCTTACAACCCCCAACCGTAATCGCGGGAGACGACTATCCGCCTTCCACGATTACGATTAAGTTTGGGCTCTTCCCGTTTCGCTCGCCGCTACTTGGGGAGTACTTGTTAGTATCTTTTCCTCCTGGTACTGAGATGTTTCACTTCCCAGGGTATGCATCCGCCGAGAGGCAGATTGTCAGGGTTTACCTGACAGGGTTTCCCCATTCGGACATCACCGGATCGAAGCTTGTTTGGCAGCTCCCCGATGCTTATCGCAGCCAGACCACGTCCTTCATCGCTTTTAAGAGTCTAGGCATCCTCCATACGCCCTTAAATTTAGAATTTCACGTTAGAAATTCTGTTAACCGCATCTTTTCTAGCACTCAAGAATGCTAGAGAGTTTGCTCGCTTACCGCTTGCGCGGTAAGACTTTTTTGTACACGTGCGCGCGCTAGACAGGCGCTCACGTGTTTCGATGTTCGTATGTAATTGTCAACGATCACCCTAGGTACCGAAAAAGCCGCTTACAGCGGCCTCGTTCTTGTAGCACCATGAAATAATGCTACGGCCGCTTTCTTGCTGAGCTAATAACAGTACTCATAGGTATTGCGAGTATATATAAACGTAGACTAATGTCAAGTAAACGCACGCTGAAAAACCTGAGCTGAATGCTGCTATTAGGAGCAGTAATAAAAACCAAAAATGCCACGGGAAAACCGCGGCATTTTTGAACACTTGTTGAAACTAAACCAGCGCCTTAATCGTTGATTTCTTTTCGCATTTTGCCAATGTAGTCTGCAGCAGCTTCTTTGCCACCAAGACCAAACGCGAGACCGAAGCCAAGCGAGAGGGCAACAACCACACCGGTAAAGAGTGTTTGGATGAAAGACGCAGCAATACCAAGCTGCACAAGTGCAGCAAGAATTGCAAAAACCCAGATCGCCCACTTCGTGATATTACCCATCAAGTTAACTGAGTGAGCACCTGCAGCCCGCGCAGAAGCAACTACAAGATTCTTTGCAAGTTCGGCTATAACTGCCGCAAGGAGAAGAATCAACACTGCGACAATTACCTGAGGGATGTACAACAGTACAACATCCTGCAGGAAGATACTTACTTGCGTAAGGCCCAAGAATTCAAGCGACGCCATGAGAAATACGGCGACGATAAACCACTTAACCAACTCACCTAAGAAACGCCCTGAATCAAGCTTGAAACCCGCGCGCGTAAACACCTCCGCAACCCCGGCGGTTCGAAGCGCATGGTCAACCTTGAGTGCATGCACCACTTGCGCTACAACGCGCCCCACAATTGCGCCAATTGCCCATCCAATCACAAACACAAACACAGCGACGAGAATGTTCGGAATGAACACGATTATCGCCGTTAAGAGATCCTGGAATGAGCGTGTAAGCACATCTACCCATTGATCCACAATCATAAAACGTTTACCTATTAATAAATATTGTTAGAAAGATGCGTTTCGACCGCATACGTATTATACCAATCGCCCATGCACTAGTGTTTAGTTTCAGAGGAGGCTGTGGATACTGTTTGCCGTGGCACTATGCGCTTTTGAAGCTTGTCTATCACCACATAATGGGGAAAATCAAAAATATTCCTGATGATGCGATCACCGATTTCGTATCGATATGAAAAATCATGTGGAGTGAAAAGTGCATACACAATCTCATGACCCCGATCACGCTCAATGTCTCTCAGAACTTTTCGCAAGCGCTCTTCCGGTATACGATCCCCGACTATCACAATATCAGGACGATCTCCGGCGCTCGTGCCCCCAATCAAGTTGCCGCAGATGGCAACAAATACGATTTTGCCAAGCGGCACTAACTTCTCCGCAACGTACTCATGTGGTGTAGGTTCGGTGCGCTTAACAAGTAACTCAAGTGCCTCAAATACTGGACCGCGTTTAACGTGTATCGACTCCCGCTCTCGCTTAATCATGCCGACGCTCTCGAGAAGTACGAGCTCTTTTCGAATACGCGCTGTGGTTGAATGTGTTCTTTTTACAATATCGTTAGTCGAACGCACCAGTTCCGGAGCGTACACAAACATGCGAACGAGTCGGGCACGCAGTGGATTTTGCAGTACCGAGTTCAGAATATCTGATTTTTTTTGCATACGCGTATCGTATCACGCTCCATGCCCCAAAAGAAAAAAGCCCGTAGTGGGCTTTTTCCTCAAACCATGCTCGCCTATTTGAGCGTGACTTTGCCGCCTGCTTCTTCGATTTTTTTCTTCCATTCTTCTGCTTGCTCCTTCTTCACCCCTTCCTTCATAACTTGCGGTGCTCCTTCTACCATGTCTTTTGCCTCTTTGAGACCAAGGCCGAGTACTTCTTTCACTACTTTAATGACTGCTATTTTCTGGTCACCACCAGCAGTAAGCTCAACGGTGAAATCAGTTTTCTCCTCACCCGCTGCCGCGCCAGCTGCGCCAGGCGCTGCAACAGCAACTGCTGCCGCAGAGACACCCCACTTCTCTTCAATCGCCTTTACGAGCGTATTGAGCTCAAGGATGGTCATTTTTTCTACCGCCTCGATGATTTGTTCTTGTGTCATATAGTTAATGTTACCTATTGTTTAATTTTTGCTACTTCACTCAAGACAACTGCAAAACGCTGGCGTGGCGAATTGATCACCTGCGCAAACATTGCGCGCAACGTGTTAAGTGACGGAATTGTAGCTATTTCTTGCATCAAAATGCCTGATGCAAGCTTCCCTTCAAACAACCCTCCCATGATGGTAAGTTTTCCTGCATACTTTTTCCCAAACTCGTGAACGAGACGAGCCGGAGTTGTTACGTCCTGTGATCCGTATGCAACCGCGATCTCGCCATCAAGTGTCGTGCTGTTACTGTCATGCCCCAACGCATCAATCGCACGGCGCAAAAGTGTTTTCTTGACTACAGTGTACGCCACACCATCGGTTTTGAGTGCGCGACGCATGGCTGTTTCATCCGCCACCGTGAGACCTGTGAAGCTCACAAATACCGACGTCGCTGCATCCTTAAGCGCTGACGTAAGTTTTTCAACCATCTGAACTTTTTGTTCCCTTGTTTTTGCCATAACAAAAAGCCTAGCTTATAACACTAGGCCTCTATAAAGAGATTCGACCTCGGAAGGATTTATCCCAGAGAAACTCGGGTACCCTCTGTCTTTGGCCTAGTGGGGCGATGATGGCATATGTATATACAAGCGTCAAGGAATTAATTGACGCACAAAAAAGTCTGTATTACTCTCGCGGCTGGAGAAAGCGTGACACTGCCGGCACCAGTGATCCATGACGTGCATGACGGAGATGGCCACGTGACCGCTACCTCTGTGCATGTTTATTTTCCCCCTCTTGATCACCAGTTAATTTACGAAATACGCGGAGGCGCACTGATCCCAATTGGTATCTGGGACAACGACTCTTGAGAAATACGAAGGCCGCCCGGAAGGGCGGTTTTTTTACCCAAACAACAAACGCTCGAACCGTGAGTAGTATGTAGGGTTGAGCAGCACTTTGTTTTCCCGTACAACGAGACTCTCTGAATGAAATACAAGCCTGCCATTTTCCTTGAGAAAATCAGACGCCCGGACAATTGTGTTTTCTCTACACACTGTGGTTTCGGCACACACGTCCCGAAGCGCGTTACAGACAAGCTCCGTGCAAAACCACGCGTTCCGCGACACGGGATTAAATCCAAAATCGAAAGGCATACCCAATTTTGATTCCATATACGCTACTGTGGCATCAACCTGCTCTTTATTGTGATAGGCGGGTCGCCAAATCACCAGCGTATCGCTTTCTCGAAACAGGGTCGAGAATTGGGTCATTTCTACCCCATCAGCGATCGCGTGAATGCACGTTCCTTCGCCTGTATATAAAAGCGCATGCACTAAAGTGCTGCGAAAAAAGAAAATCCCGAGACGCCGGTGACCCCCCACTAACACCACATCCCCTCGTTCTATAATATGTCTCGCCGCGTCAAAATCATGCTCTGTCAAATGGTTTTTGCGAAACCGCCACGGAAGCATGCCTACAAAAAGCATTATATTTGCGCGTACCAACTGCAAAAAACGCCACCGTTCTGGCACATGATCGGTTGTGTGAGGAAAATAGCGCATGCTATTCCGTTACCGGTGTAGCAACTTGTTGTGTCACATCTCCCCTAAAGTAGTAATCTGCAGCAACGGTTAAACTTAAACTCACTGCAATTATACTCATGAATCCAAGAACAAATTTGTAATACCCGGCAGGCATGGTTATTTGAGCGCGTTAATTTCAGCCTCAAATTGTTTCGCGAGCGTAGTGTTTCCAAGCGCCCGCGCAGCATCTCGCGCTTCAGTGTAATAGTGTATCGCAAGCTGAGTGTTGCCTATATCCTGATAGTGCCGCGCGAGTGTTGAGAGCACATCTGGAGAACCTGGAATCGCTTTAACCGCCTGAAGAAGGATGTCTGCTGCAGCACTCGTATTCTGCTTGTACGAGTACTTATATAATTCATAAAGTCCCATATAGTGCAGTGCGAGCGTAGGAGCAATCTCGATTGCCTGCCGATACATTGATTCTGCTTTCTCAAACTGCTTAAGGTCAAAATGGTACAAGTTCCCCAAGTTGTGGAACGAAATACTTTGTCCTGGAGCCGCTTCGCTCAAGTACAACCACACCGCTTCTGCCTGCTTGAAATCTCCCGCTGATTTGTATTGAAGCGCAAGATCAAGCCACGTTGCAATATCAGTGGGGTCTTCAAAAAGACTCTTGCGAAGCTCGGTAATTTTTTCACCAATAGCTCGCGTGACAGCTGCATCAAGCTGTGTTGAGTAAACCACCGTAGTAGTAAGCGCCGGCGCGCGCGCATCCCCTGCGGGCAGTATTCGTACAGTACTTGTTGGCTGCATGCCGTTTTCTGCTGATTGTTGTGAGCGCGTACTGTAGAGCGCTGCGGTAATCGCAACTATCCCGACAAGAACCGCAACAATAAGCCATCGCTTATCCATAGTCATGGTTTCCATTTTACGCATTTTGATTCCTTTATCAAACGCAAAACCCCCTCCAAAAGGAGGGGGTTTGCGTAAGCTCATCCTAGAACTAAGCGTTCAGGAGGAGGTTATTTCGACAACACTTCTGCTGCCATGTTGGTCGAAGGCAAGCCGACGAGGCCGTAACCGTTCGTCCAATCAAGGTGACCTGTGCCTGAAGTCGTTGTAGCGTTCGGCGACCAGATGAAGTCGTCATGAGTTTCAGAGTCGATTGTCGACGCTGCGCTCAAGAGACCTGAGATTGCTGAAGGGTATCCAGCATCACCCTCGATCTGTGTCTGAACCGAAGCACCTGATGCAGTACCTGCTACAGTACCGCGGACTTCGAAGTAGTACGTCGAGCCTGCAGGTACCTGAAGCGGAGTTGCTGTACCGCTTGAGTTCTCTGCGTAGACCTCGGCAATACCGCTGCTATCAACAGTCTTGTTCGAGTCATCGAGCTGACCACCTGCGGTTGTACCTGATACCGGCGTTGAGAAGCCAGAGTCAGTGAAGCCGAAGATGTTAATGCCCGTAACCGTTGCAGTTGTTGTTGAGAGCTTCAAGGTGAACTTGTAGATACCAACATCTCGTGACGCGTTAGCTGTTACGCTGTAGCGCAAGAGTGCCTGGCTGCCGTTTGCAAGTGTGTTGGTAGGCACCGTGAGCTTCGCGAATGTCGGGAAGCCGCGGAACATACGTACACCATCTACTGAGGTGTCTGTCGAAGAGCTCTGGTTCACAGTCGTACCAGAAGCCTGGCCGATTGCGCGAGTGCCCGTTGAGTCGCCACCGTCGTAGTCCACCTGGATAAGTGCACCCTGCATACCAGGCTGGCTGGTACCGATTGCAGAGAGATTACCTTTAACCGTGATCTTCTTCTCGCCGTCCTTAGGAATGAGGACGGTCTGAGTCAAGGTTGAAGTTGCGTAGCGGCTTGATCCAGTGAATACCGCAGTACCCACCTGAGTTGCACCGTCCCACAAGGTGACCAATTGAAGATCGCTTGGGGTTGAGGTTGCTGCTACGTTTGACATCTGAAGTGCAACACGATCAAGGCGCATGTCCTCGTTCGTTGCGTTGAACTTCAAGACACCGAGTACTACATCAGAGGTACCACCTGCTGCAACTGCGTATGAAGGACTCGAAGAATCCTTTGATACGGTCAATGCACCTGCGGTTGCCACGGTTTGCGTGTTACCGTCGGTGAGTGAAGTTGAAGGCGTGGTCGGAGTGATGGTTTGACCCGAACCCTGACCTGTACCTGTGAAGGTTGCGCTACCACTTGAAGTGTTCAAGTCGAACGCAAAGCTTCCTGAAGATGCGGTTGCTGGCAAGTCACACTTCACATCTACCGTCTTAACTGCTCCCTTAGGAACAACTAATTGGGTGTCGAGTGTGTATGTGTCATCACCATCTGCATCCGGGTTGACCGCGCTTGTGCTCAAGCGAGTCGCACCGTCCCAGACGAAACAGTTGATCGGATCAACTGCCATCGCTGAAACTTCATCGTAGTAGAATTTTACCGTTGAGAAACGAACGTCTTCACCAGACTGCGTTGCGTCGAAGCGGTAGCTACCGAACTTGAATCCGGTTACACCTGCTACAACGTTTTGTGCTGCTGGTGTCGAACTGATCGAAACCGCTACTGAACCAGCTTTCACGGTCATGGTGTTACCCGTGACTGAAGTTGAAAGTGATGAGAGCGAGATCGTGTCACCTGTTGACTGACCAGTAACGTTTGACCAGTCAGTTGAAGGTGTTGTTGATGCTGAAACTGTGTCTCCGTTTGCGAAGTCAGTTCCGAGCTTACCCTTCAAGGTGTAGATGTGACGGCCAGTTGGGAAGGTCACTGTATCAGTGAAGGTCACTGCGTCAGTTGAACCTGCAGAACCGTCTACCGGGCCAGCGACTACAACACCGTTTTCGTCAACAAGCGTGACGTTGGTCACGTCTGCAACATCTGCGGTTGAGCCACTTACACCGACATGGAACACCATTTGCTGCACTGAGATTGCTTCACCCTTGAGATCAACTACGAAACCACCGATTGCTTGGTTCGGAGTGTTCTCTACAACGTTCTGTGCAGGAACTTCGTTTGCACGAGATACTGACGTGACTGAACCACCAGTTACCGTAACTGTCGCACCGTCAAAGAACGGTGTGCCAGCAGTGAACTCTGAGGTTGCATCAGATGCAGTACCACCTTCGCTTTGGGTAGGCGTGATGCCGTAACCATAGGTACCACCAACAGCGTAGATATCAGTTGCTTTGTAGATATCAAACGCGATCGTGCGGCCCGAGCCACCAACGAGGTTAGCTTTGATTTCGAATTCTTTCTGAAGACCTTTTTCGATCTTCAAACCGTTACCTGAGAAGACGGTTGTGTAGTACTTGCCATCAGCTGAAAGCGTAGCAGGGTACTCAACACCATCAACTACAGTGCGAACGTTTGCGATGTCACCACCACCGATTGAACCGGTTTGGTTCCAACGAATTGATTTCACCCATACATCTTCTGCAGAACCCGCGGTTGCGCGTACTGACTGGAAGAGGAAGTTGGTGATGCCGATTTCGCGGTTTGAACTCGCGTCAGGATCAGCTGTACCCTGAGTCATTGGAAGAGTTCCGATGGTGAGGGTTGAGTTGATCGTGTGGCTTGCGCCCGTGATTGGGAGCGAACCAGAAACGGTTGCTGTAGTGTCAACACCGATCACAGAGAGTGATGCAATCTGACCTTGGTAGTTATCCAAAGTTGTTGCCATGTTACCTGCGATAGTGAGGGTCTTTGTCTGACCAGGTTGGATGACGAACGGATCGCCAACTTTTGCCTGGTGGTTTGAGTTCAGAGTCTTCTGAACACCGAGTTGCATACCTGTCTCGTCGATCACGACGATACCTGAGAAGACCGCGTCAGCTGCTGAACCAGTGCGTTCAACGTTGATTCCGTTGACCGTCACTGCAGCACCCGAAGCGTTCGTGAGGGTAAGCATGGTGAACGGAACACGAGCAGCAAGTTCAGGAGCAAGTGCGTTTGCAGGTTGTGCGGTTGCAGCAACAACGAGGCCGGTTCCCGTAGGAGTGCCTGTTCCTGTGCCCGTACCAGTACCGGTGCCACAATTTGCGTTCATGCTGTTTGCATGTGCGCGTGTTGAAGCGCCCCAGTTACCTGTTCCAGCGGTCAACCCGACTGGGGTAAGGATCGCTGAAGCGTACTTGTTCTGATACTTGATAATAGCTGCCTTGGTCGCTGGACCAAAGTAGCTCGTTTCGTTACCAGGAGAACCTGCGCCAGTAGCAGCTACTTGCGTGTCTGCCATCTTGTTCAAGAACTTCTGGATTTCCATTACCTCACCTCCAGTCTCACCTTGTTTGTGATTGCGGGTGAATGTAAAGCCTGTACACGAACCGCCAGTCGTCGTACCGCCGGTTTGTCCTGCGATCTGTGACTGGAGTTGTGCGATTGTTGCGAGCAAGCTATTGATTTGAGCTTGCAAATCAGAAACGCTCTGTGCTTTCGCTGGTGTTGCGTATGCAAAACCGAACGCAAGTACGAGACCGAGTCCGACGACAACTGCCGCAACTTTGTTTGTTGCTAAAGTTTTCATCATAATTTTTATCTAATGGTAACCAGTGCTCTTTTACTACTAAATGTGTGAGAGCTCCGGTTGCACTACTCTCCTTCGACGGGAGAGTGATGCGTTGGCACCTTTCGATGCCGACACTAATAAACACGATTAATGCTATCTCGAGCTCACGATGCACTCGTGCGAACGAAGTTAGCAATGAATGTTTTGGTCATGCGGTCTTTCGGAAATGACGGAACACATCTGTATGTGCTGAAGATGAAGTTTTGACCACGAGACTTCTACTCGCTTATTCCTTATTAAATTGTCAATGATCTTCTTTCAAAACATCCACAACATCCGTTACAGAGACGTGTAAGACGCTACAAACTTACGTAGCATCCCCACATTCCGAATATTATACAGTCGCGATAGTCTCTACCATCGTAAAAACTATTGCCCGTGTGGATAACCAACACAGCAAACGCCTAATGGCGCAAGCTACGTGGTCCTGGACACGGTACCGCTAAACCGTTGCAAAGTCAAAGCTTTTCGCCACGAGATCGCATTCACGAAAGAGTCTGGGTTTTTGTCCAGAAATAACAGCCGCCGCGTAGCCAGAATTCAGTACCCTTCTCCCTACGAATGTCTATGCGATGAAGTAACGGCTCCAGCGTTTTTCCCCTTCTTTTTTAACGATACCCTCACTAGTTAGCGCCGCCAATTCCCGCTGAATAGTTTTTTCGCTACAACCCAGTACCTGGGAATGGATCTCTCTGATTCCATATGAGCCACCGAGCCGCAAAACGCTCAAAATCATATCGCGCCTACCTCCTTCTTTCTGCTTCTGTTTAAATGGTTTACGCTGACGCAACGGCTTTACAGACATATGTGGTACAGAAACCGCCAGTGCTTCGTCTGAAACAATCGTTCGCCGCTGTGGAGACAAATCTTCGCGTTCGAGTACATGCGGTTCAGAAAATCCGCTCGCTCTGGTAGTGTTTATGAAAGCGACAAGGTCATCGAGTGCGCCCACAAGAACTTCTGCGTTCGCCTTCGATACGTATCCGGAAAGTACGAGAATGCCTACATAAGAGACAATCTCACGCGCACGCGCATGTATCTGGTTTACAACCTCTGTCTGTAGTTGACGTACTCCATCTTTAAGAGACATGACCGTACGCAGAAGTTCATCCGCGCTTTCGCGCACCCTAGCGCGGATAAGCTCATTCTCTGGTGTCCTTTTTGTAAGCAGATATACGGCAGCAAATATTCTTTCTGCTCTTGTATACGACTGTTTACCCGATATATTGTGTCCGAAAGGATCAATTTTTGTCTCATAGATCGCGCTCTCGAGTGGGTTCTCCCTTTTACTCTCTTGTATGTCCTTTTTTTGATCCATGAGGTGTCTTCGAAACGAAGTGTAGCGGATAGTAAGATTATATATAGGACACAGGCTCATTCCGCAAGTGCACAACCATGGAAACCACTGCCTCGTTGTAGCGTGGTATTATCGTAATGACACCTGAGTGTACTTAGGTGCCAGTTTAACTGAAGTACAATGGCGAAAAAACGTAAGAAAAATGAGGAACAAGCGCTCGAAGGAGCCACTGTATCATTTGCGCAATCTGAGACCATGCGTGGCGTTATAGGCGTTTTTTTTCTCGCCGCTGGGATCTTTTTTATCTTGTCAGCATTTGAACTTGGTGGATTTGTAGGCTCTACGCTTTTTTCATGGCTCTCTTTTCTCCTTGGTGTTGGATATGCGCTATTGCCACTTTCGTTCTTTATCGCCGCATTCACATTATTCAAAGCGTACAATACAGACTATTTTGGATACGTACGGCTTGGGGGAGTGGCTCTTTTCCTTCTCGCGGCACTAGGACTTCTAAACATCCTGCTCCCTGGGCAGGCAGGCATTGTTGGTAAGTACATTGCCGAACCGCTTACAAAAGCGATCGATGTTGTTGCCGCAACCGTGTTCCTGGCTGCGTTCGTCTGTGCCGCTTTAATGATTTCGTTTGACGTACACCCAGGCGCAATCATCACATTTTTCAAGAACCGATTTTCTCAAAAACCTGAAGAGATTGGTTCGGAAACAACTTCAGAAATACAGCAACAAGAACCCGTGGCAACAGTCAGTATTGAACCCGACGAGCACCCAGACGCAGTACCGCAACCTGAAGTTAGCGACACAAAAGAGAGTCTTTTTGGAATGATGGGTTTCGAAAAGGCGAAACGATCTTCGATCCGCGCGCACAGTGTGTATACACCACCGCCACTATCAATCCTTGCTGGCAACAAAGGGAAACCTTCGACCGGGGACATTAAAGCCAACATGAATATCATTAAAAGGACGCTCCAAAACTTTGGTATCGAAGTTGAGATGGACGAGGTCTCTATTGGACCGACCGTAACACGATACGCACTGAAGCCCGCTGAAGGTGTCCGATTGGCGAAAATAGTTGCACTTCAAAGTAATATAGAATTGGGTCTAGCAGCTTCTCCCTTGCGTATAGAGGCACCTATACCTGGCAAGTCCTTGGTCGGTATAGAAGTCCCCAACACATCAAGGACAGTACTTGGTCTCGGTCCACTTTTGTCTGATAAAGAGTTCGTTGAATCGGACAAACCACTGCTCATAGCTCTCGGAAGGTCGATTACTGGGCAACCACATTTTGCTGACCTCGCACGAGCCCCGCACCTACTTATCGCTGGCGCAACCGGGTCAGGTAAATCAGTGATGGCACACAACATCATCGTCTCCCTTCTGTACCGCCTCGGCCCAGACCAGCTACGTTTTGTCATGGTTGATCCAAAACGTGTCGAGCTGACTGGATATAACTCCATTCCCCACCTACTCACTCCGGTTATTACTGATCCTAAAAAAGCGATTGTTGCACTTAAGTGGCTCGCAAAAGAGATGGCCCGCCGATACGATATTTTGGAGACTGAGAAGGTACGCGACATCAGTTCGTACCATAAAAACGTCGTGCAACCCGCACTCGAACGACATAAAGGAGATCCAGATGCAGAGCTTCCAGAAACGCTCCCGTATATTGTCGTCCTTATCGATGAACTTTCCGAGATTATGCAACTCTATCCGCGTGAACTTGAGGCGGGTATTGTGCGCCTTGCTCAGATGAGTCGGGCCGTTGGTATTCATCTGATCCTTTCTACACAGCGCCCGAGCGTGAAAGTCATCACGGGTCTTATTAAGGCAAACATTCCGGCGCGCATTGCCTTACAAGTGCCTTCACAGATCGACTCACGAACCATTCTTGATATGGGTGGTGCCGAGAAACTACTGGGAGCAGGGGATATGCTGTTTCTCACGGGTGAAATGGCGAAACCACGGCGCATCCAAGCTCCGTATATCAGTGAAGACGAGGTACATAAAATTGTAAAACACATCGTTGAAACCGCAGGAGAAGCGGACGCTTCAGAATACGCAATCAACTTCTCGGAAATCGCTCCTCCGACGGGCGGAAATGCTTTTGGCGAAGAAACTGAAGATGATGACGACTCTTTGTATGAAGAAGCGAGACAGGAGGTGGTCAACTCCGGTCGGGCGTCCACCTCGTATCTACAGCGAAAATTACGTGTCGGATATTCTCGTGCAGCACGTTTAATGGACCTCCTTGAACAACGAGGCGTGATCGGTCCCGCCGACGGTGCAAAACCACGCACGGTTCTTGGCGCGAGCAGCGTGCCAGAGTCAGATGAAGCTGGCGGCGGCGAGGAATCATGATTCCGTACCGTTACAATACTCCCGCGATGATCGGTGTCGCTATTTTGTTTTTATGCATCATTGGCTACGCATTATTTGAGGCACGCAATATTGTGTATGGCCCAAATATTATACTTACTACTGAGACAACAGAGGTAACAGAACGTGTAGTTTTGATACAAGGTAAAGCAGAGCGTATTGCTGAGCTGCGTATTAATGGTAGAACCATCCCTGTTACGGAAAGTGGGGCGTTTGAAGAGCCTGTTGTCCTTACCCAGGGATACAATCGCATTATGGTTACTGCTACGGACAAATTTGGACGCACCGAAGAAAAAGTGCTTGAACTGATCTACCAACCGACCACACAGGGCATCGATATAACGCCATTGGACACGCCCCGTCCTGGTGTAGAATAAACCTATTATTTATAGAAAATCGATATGGCTGCAAAGAAAAAAGTTGAAGAACCGACTGAGGTAAGTAAACCAAGTTTCAAAGAAATTGAGCGCGCAATTTCGGAAATCAAAACAAAATTTGGCGATGAGTCTATAATGACCTTGGGTGAAAAACCAAAAGTAAGCATTGGGGCTATCTCAACAGGTTCCGTTGGTGTGGACTGGGCACTAGGTATTGGTGGTATGCCACGCGGCCGCATTGTTGAGATTTTTGGGCCAGAATCTTCAGGAAAAACAACACTTGCACTTCATACGGTTGCTGAAGCGCAGAAAACAGGCGGCATTTGCGCATACATCGATGCTGAGCACGCCATGGATCCCGAGTATGCGAAACGAATTGGTGTTAAAGTTGAAGACCTTCTTATTTCGCAACCAGACCATGGTGAACAAGCGCTTGAAATTGTTGAGTCGCTCGTGAGATCTGGAAAAATCGATGTTATCGTCATTGACTCCGTGGCTGCTCTTACGCCCAAAGACGAGATTGAGGGTGATATGGGAGCGCAGCACGTTGGTAAGCAAGCCCGCCTTATGTCGCAAGCGCTAATAAAAGTTCCGGCTGTTGTGGCACTAAAAAAAAGGGTTGTTATTTACATCAACAAATTTCTTATGCAGTTTGTAGTATTTTTTGTTAATCCACACACGACTCCAGGTGGTAAGGCGCTCAAGTTTTACACTTCTGTCCGAATCGATATACGCCGTATCGCACAAATTAAAAAAGGCGACGAGGTTATGGGGGGTCGACACCGTGTGAAGATCGTCAAAAATAAAGTCGCTGCCCCATTCCGAACGACTGAATTTGATCTCATGTATAACGAAGGAATCTCTCGCGAAGGGGAGCTCTTGGCGCTCGGTGAAAAGTTTGGCACCGTAACCAAATCAGGTTCGTCATACAAATTTGAAGAAATAGCGTTGGGCCGCGGGTACGATGCCGCACGCTCGTTTTTAAAAGAAAATCCGAAAGTTGCTGATGCGATCCTTAAGACAATTCGCGGCCACCTCACTACAATTGCGTAAACGCACAAAGCTCGGTAGGATGCGCGGGTATGCTTGCATATAACGAAGTAACCCCCAAAAAAATTATCCTCCTCGATGGGACACCGTATGAAGTGTTGTCTTCCTGGGTCTTTAGAAAACAGCAACGAAAGCCGGTGAATCAAACCAAATTGCGGAACTTAAAAACCGGTGGCGCAACTGAGTACACGTTCCATCAATCAGACAAAATTGAAGAAGCAGAGCTGGAAGCAAAAACCGTACAGTTCATCTACGCGCGCAATGGTGAATACTGGTTTACCGATCCAAAGAATCCGCGTGATCGCTTCCCGCTTGCGGAAACTGTTATCGGTGAGTCAGGAGTGTATTTGAAAAACAATGCAGAAGTTGACCTGGTACTGTTTGAAGACGAAGTGATCAAAGTAAAACTTCCGGTGAAAGTGGACCTAAAAGTAACCGAGGCCCCACCTGACGTACGCGGCAACACCGCACAAGGAGGTTCAAAACAAGTAACTCTTGAAACAGGAGCGATTGTGGGTGTACCCATGTTCATTCACGCAGGAGATGTTGTCCGCATCAACACCGATACTGGTGAATACGTCGAGCGCGTACAAAAACAATAAGCTGAAATGGAACACGCCCCGTAAGGGGCGTGGCCGTTTGTGAATTCAGTGGACCGGCGGGAGTGTCATCAGTGCGATCGCGCCGACAACCGCAAGCGATGCGATCGTACCTATAATTGCTAAAACTTTCATCATTTTCGCCGTCTCCTTGGCTTTCTTCCCAATCAGGATTATGCCAGAAAATATACAAAGCACAAGCACTTTTGAGCGCTGAATCTTCTTACTTATTTAAAACAACCTATCGTTGGATATACGGCAACAATCCCATGAAACGAGCACGTTTTACTGCAATGCTCACGGCGCGCTGCTGCTGTGCTGAAAGACCCGTGCGGCGACGTGGCATCAAGCGCCCGTGCGGATTCAGGAACTGCTTAAGCAACTCACTGTCCTTGTAGTCGACGTGCTTAATATCATGCTGAAGTATTGGTGCATCTGTCATACTTAAAATGGAATATCGTCTGGATTAATTTCGTCCTGCGGATAATCAATACCTGAACCTGTGCCAGCAGAGGCTTCGTCAGCTACTTCACGTTTTGCAGCCGCGCTTCCTCCGCTTCGCGCTCCGCCATCGCCGCCTTTCGGCCCAAATTGGACGCGATCAGCAACAATTTCAGTTCGGTACTTCTTTTGGCCATCTTGCTCCCATGAACGAGTCTGCATGCGGCCCTCAACGAACGCTGAGCTCCCCTTTTTCAAATATTGCGAAACGGTCTCCGCCTGACGCCCAAAAACCACAATGTTATGAAAATCTGTCTGTTCTTGGCGTGCGCCTTCGCGATCCCGATATGTTCGATTCGTCGCGAGCGAGAACGTCACCACTTGCATGCCGCTCGGCAACGAGCGAAGTTCCGGATCGCGTGTAAGATTACCGAACACCATTGCTTTATTGATGTACATACACGCACTATACTACTCCGACACAAGAGTCTCAATCGCTGCGTTGAGTTGTTCTTCAGAAACTTCCCCGGCCGAAGTCTTCTCCTCTGCAGGTTTCGTGCTCTTGCGGCTAGCAATCGTATCCGTGCGCTTTACCTCGCGCAAAAGCGACTGACGTACACTGGTGCGCGTCTCCTCACGCACGGTCTTAAAAACAATCGAGCGTAGTACCTGCTTGTGGGTGCGCAATAAAGTTTCGACGACTGACAAGTGTTCAGGCGCAAGTTCAAACTTTATCCACCCAAAATAGGCACGATCAAACTTAAGATTTTTACCAGCTTCACTAAGTGCCATTGTGTATGCGAGCTTAATTGATTGTGGAGAACCTTCTGCGATAAAAGAGCCGTTGTGGGTACTTATAGCTTCCCGGATTGAATTCACAACAGCTTCCGTTTCGGTTTCTTGAACCGAAGAAGGGATGAGATATCCAAGTTCATAGACCACAGAGGCACTCGCCTCGGTGATTTCTTCTTCTGTTTTAAGCGCTTTTTTCGCCATGTCGGCGCACTGTAGCATGAGTTTTTTTGAATCGCAAGATGTTACGGTATGCGAAAGATTCGCTGCGTATTCTGTTCCAAATACAACGCAACTTGCTCTTTTCTCTCCCCGCGCAAAGTAGCGATGCGCTCAACTATTTCAACAATATTAGAGGGTTCGTTGCGTCCTCCGCGGCACGACAGCGGAGCGGCGTATGGCGAGTCGGTTTCGGCCAAAATCAAATCCTGCGGCGCATACCGAACGACCTCCTCGCACTCTTTTGCAAAAGTAATCACTCCTGGCAAAGATACTGCAAACCCCCTCACCCAGTACTCTTTAGCAACCGCCATGGGCGCAGTAAAGAAGTGGCATGTACCGCGCACTTTGTTCCCATGTACCGTCCGTGCCCGATCAAGGAGCATGAGCGCGTCTTCGTGTGCACCAAAAGTGCCTGGCGCCGAACGAACATGGAGCACGAGCGGTAGATCGTGAGCAACGGCAAATTCGATTTGCCGCCCAAAAACATCTTGCTGTCTCTGTTTCGCTGCCTCATCTACCCCGCGATAGTAATCAAGGCCACACTCGCCTACGGCAACAATAAGAGGTGTTTCTTGCGCGGAAAAAAGCTCTGCGAAAAGCGCGTCATCAAAACCTTCGTGCGCGCGATTCGGATGGAGTCCGACGGTCGCCCCCACAACCTCAGCGTAATCACGCGCAGATTGTATCGCTTGCTTACTGGTCATGAGATTTGTGCCGACAGAAATAGTACATACACCCGCAGCTCGCATGCGATCAAAAACCGCTTCCCGATCCTGATCGAACTCCGAGAAGTAGAGGTGCGAGTGTGTGTCGAGGTAACGCGTCATGCAAGGCGCGGAAACAAGTTTTCTGGCTTTTTGTTCTCGCGTATCGCCTTTATGATCACCGCGCTCGTGTACGGCATAAATGGATCGAGTAGTCGTGCGATAGTATCAAGCTCGTTCACCGCATGCCGTATCATCTCTCTGCCACGTTCGAGGTCTGTTTTTACAACCTTAAACGGCTCCTCGGTGGTAATTTTTGCATCAAGCAAGCCAATGCGTTCCCATATGTAGTTAGCCGCACCCAAAAAGTCGTAGTTACCAACAGCAATTTGGTAGCTTTCAGGAATCGTACCTCGGGGAGGCTGTTCACGTATAGATTCTAGATTGCTTTCGGCAAGCTTCATAACGCGCGCGACTAGATTTCCGAGTCCGTTTACCAAATTTGCCTCATACCACTCATCGAGCCTGCCCCAGGTTACGTCAGTGTCTTCCGTGGGGTGCACATGACGTAGCAACAGATACCGGGTCGCATCCGTGCCGTATTTGTCGACAAGATCAAAGGGGCTAATAACATTCCCGAGTGATTTGCTCATCTTTTGACCCTCCGACGTGATGAAACCGTGGTAAAAGACCCGGTCAGTCGGTTTGATACCTGCAGACATAAGCATTGCTTGCCACATAATTGACTGGAACCGTACCTGGTCTTTCCCTGCACATTGAAGCGTCTCACCACTATTCCAAAATTGCCCGAACTTGCCTTCTGGATCATGCGGCCACCCAAGTGTTGAAATGTAGTTGGTGAGCGCATCAAACCACACATACATCACTTGCGCGTCATCTCCTGGAACAGGAATCCCCCACGGCATACGACCCTTCTCTCGAGAAATACTAAAATCTTCGAGCCCTTCGGCAACAAAGCGCCGCGCTTCTTCGCGACGAGACCCGGGAACAACCGCTACGCCGTCACGTGAAAGGTAGTCAAGTAACCCGCGCTGATACTTCGATAATGAGAAGAAGTAATTTTCTTCTTCGACAATCTCGGGAATACGATCTGGATGCAGTGGGCACCGATCATTTACAAGGTCTTTTTCCGTCATGAACTTTTCGCACCCTACACAGTAGAGTCCTTGATATTTTTTCTTATAGATATCCCCCTGCGCTGCGCATCGCCTCCAAAGCTCTTGTGCCGCTTCCATGTGCGCCTTGTTTGTTGTCCGAATAAAAGCATCGTAAGAAAGACCGAGTACGCTTTTCAAACGCTCGAACGAAGCCGCATATCGGTCTACATACGACTGCACATCTTCGTGTTGTTCGCGTGCTTTATCGTAAATCTTTTGGCCATGCTCATCGGTACCCGTTGAAAAAAACACTTCGTCACCGACAGATCGATAATGACGTGCCAGCATATCAGCCTGGACAATTTCAACCGCAAACCCGATATGCGGGTCGGCATTCACATAAGGAAGCGTGGTTGTGATGTAGCGTCGCATGATGCTGAGACTACGCAACTTCGCGCTCTTACGCAAGGCTTTTCTTGGACACGCGCTTGATCCGATGTCGCTCCAAATCACTTACAAACTCCTGAAGCACCGCGGCAATCGGCGCTGACAATAAAATACCAATAACTCCCGCGAGCTTGGCGCCAATGATTAAACCGAGAATGATAAATAATGGCGGCACCCCAACCACTTTCGAAACAACAAGCGGGTAAATGAGATGATTTTCAAATTGTTGGATAATGGCATACGCAGCAATAACCAAGATGCCGACAGTAATACCCCCATCGACAAAACCAACAAATACTGCAGGAACTGCAGAGAGCGTCGGCCCAACAATCGGGATAATCTCAAACAGCGCTGCAATCACCGCAAGAACAAGAGCATGTTTAATCCCCAGAATCGTCAAAACGAGAAACACCAGTACGCCTACGAAAATTCCCAAGATAAGCTGCCCCTGCATCCACAACCCTATTTTTGTTTGTGCGCGGCGCCACAAGCCGATAACATAATCCTCATATTGAAACGGCGTGACGATCCGAAGAAAATCCTCAATACCCCGCTCTTGGATCGAAAAGTAAAACGAAAACACAAGAATGAGTATGAAACTCAACAACCCACCAAAAATCGCACTCGCAGCTGCAAAAATGTTTTGTGAAAACTCGGTGACAAGCGCCTGTAGTTGAGAAATCGCGCCAGTAATCGACGCGCTCGGATTTGCTCCGGTTGCCGAGAGTATCGGGCTGTACTCTGGAGTAATGTGCTGTACATGTTCTGCATATGACGGCAATGCGGCAACAAAATTCGCTGTCTCACTCAAAAGGAGCGGCACAAAAAGATACAACATTCCGAACAGTCCCCCCAAGAAAAGTATGTACACAAGCAGAACCGCAACAGTGCGCGGTATTTTTCGCTTCATCAAAGAACGCGCCATGGGTTCTATTGCCGAGGCGATTACTATCGCCATAAGCATGACGAGTACCACATCAAAAAGTTCGTACACGAGCCACGCGCCCGCGAGCACAAAGAGTATCTTGATGACCGTCCCAAACGTGATTGAGATTGAAAAAGTCCGGTCCTCTGGCATGAGCTACAGTATACGCGCCCAAAAAAATTGGGCCACTAATTACTATCCGCGTATATATTCCGCCAGTTTCGAAATCGTAACGCGCGACTGCTTTCCTGTATCACGATCGCGAACAGTTACTGTATCTTTCTTATCCTCACCATTCTCACCAAGTGTGTCAAAATCGATAGTAATACAGTACGGTGTGCCAATTTCATCCTGGCGACGGTACCGTTTTCCAACATTACCGTTATCGTCCCACACAATCCGTGGCTCGATTTTTTTAAGCATACTGTATACATCACGAGCTTTCTCAACAAGGTGCGGTTTATTCTTAAGGAGCGGAAAGACTGCCGCCTTCACCGGCGCAATCTCTTTAGGAAACCTTAAGTACGTTCGGCTCTCGCCATTCATTTCGTCTTCGGTATACACTGAAGCGAGTACAGCAAGTACAGTACGGTCGACTCCGAGCGAAGGTTCGATGACATGTGGTGTATATTTTTCTCCTGTTTCTTCGTCGACAAGAGAGAGTTCGGCACCTGAATGGTGCGTGTGCGCGGAAAGATCAAAATCAGTACGATACGCGAGTCCGTATAATTCTTTTTTTCCAAACGGGTATTCAAACTCAAAATCAATCGTGCGCTTACTGTAGTGCGCGCGTTCATCTTCAGGCACATCAAGTTCGGTCACCTTGCGTGTATCGATACCAACCGCCTGCATCCATTCATGCATTGCGACACGCCACGCCTCGAACTTTTCTTCCCACATACGCGGATGCACAAAATACTCAATCTCCATTTGTTCAAATTCGCGAGAGCGGAATATGAAATCACGAGGCGCAATTTCGTTACGAAACGCTTTTCCGATTTGTCCTAACCCGAACGGCATTTTCGGATGTAGGGAGTCAACTACGTTTTTAAAATTAACAAACATACCTCCTGCGGTTTCAGGGCGCAGATACGACACTGAGTTTTCGTCCTCCATCGCTCCAACATGCGTCTTAAACATCATATTGAACTGGCGTTCTTCTCCGAGCGACCCTCCGCACTCGGGACATTTTTTCTTGTCTTCAAGGTGGTCCGCGCGAAACCTCCGTTTACATTGGGTACATTCGACAAGAGGGTCAGAAAAACCACTTACGTGCCCGCTTGCTTCCCATACCTTGGGGTGCATAAGAATCGCCGCGTCTACACCGTACATATCATCGCGCGCATCGACAAACATCTGCCACCATAAAGCTTTGATATTATTCTTAAGCGAAACACCATAAGGACCGTAGTCCCATGTACCGGCGAGTCCTCCATAAATTTCCGAGCCTTGGTATATGAATCCTCGCCGTTTACACAGCGAAATTATTTTTTCCATAGTAGTGTGTGTCATTGTTGTCCGGTGGACACTTCGATATTTGAAATCACTTTCGCCTCGGCAGTTGAAAAACCTGGATCATCGAGTAAATTCGTATTAACCGCCCCTGCTTTAAGTTCAATTGGGGCACTCGTGAAAGCGTCCTTGCCTGTAAAGGTAATGCCGCGCACCAGTTCTGGCTGTGACCCAATCTGACTTGCGGAAGGCGTGAGCCCAACCGCGAGTACCACTTGTCGTGGCGGCGCAGATTTCACTCCCACTCCCTGTGCAACATCTCCTACGTTCCATTCAATACTTCCATCGGACGTGTTAAAAACTAAACGCTCGCTTGAGGGGCTGTATACTCCCAGCCAGCGCACATACGGAGGCAGTTCCGCTTTCAGCACGCCGCCCGTGATCTTATTTGAGGTGTTTGCGATTGTAAAGGCAACTGCGTATGTTGTTTCTTCGTTCACTTTTGGCGGTAGAGGACCGACGCTGCCAAATGGGTTCGAATAATAAAACCCTTGCGCGAGCAGATGCGTATTTGATGCGAGTTTTATCGTGCGCGAGCGCACTGTTTGTAATGTTTCGGGAACGCCCGCATCACCGACGCGTTTCCCTGCAGCGTGTATAGCGATATCAACCTGCGCTTCTCGCAACTCAAGTGCGACTTCTTCGTTTGGCATTTCAAATGAGAAGTTGAGTGTCCCGCGCGCGCCTGGCGCCAAGTCACTGAGGACGCCGCGCGTTGTCGTTTTGTCCCATAGTACAGTTCGGTCAGAAGATCGATAAAATCCGTCTATAGTGCGAATACTTGTGTCATCGAGCTTAAGACCTGTGAGGCGCGCCACGATTACCGCGTTACTAATTGGTGTACCTAAATTATTTACATACGACACGGTCACGTTTACTGTTTCTCCGACTTTTGATACAGCTGCATTGTCGCCTGTTTCTTTGTTCACCGCGATCCCGAGACCGATGAACGGCTTTGCGATCGCGAGCCTATGCGTACTTTCTGCGACAAGATAATCTATTGCTTTGCTGTCCTTATTCCGCCGTGTGCCCGCGCGCAATGTAAACAATCGTTCATCGCTCTCCTGTCCCTCCAAAATACCTCGGACTCTGATAATTCGTTCTTCTCCAGGTCTCAAATCACCGAGTTCCCAAAACACCCCGTTTTTCGTTTCTGGTTCTGAATAGTCAAACTTGAAGCCAAACGGGTACGATGCCTCAAGCACGACATCTTTCACGAGCGTGTCGGCATTCGCGCGCACCGTTGCAGTTAGAAGGAGCGGCTGTCCCGCTACCGCTTCGTCATTTGCCTCAATTGCAATCGAAACTGGTGCTGAGGCAAGCGCAAACATGTAATCGGATTGGGCAGCGTAAATGGCACTTGAGTTTACCGTCCGGTACTCGAGCTCGACATGAGCCGTAAGCGAAGCGTTTTCGGAGCCAAGAAAAACAGCGGAAACGGTACCTTGGCGACGCCCGCCTGGCTCAATCGCGCCAAGCGACACACGCTGCTGCGGCAAGTCGGTCGTAAAATCTGCGGGTGAACGCGTGCCTTTCGGATACGTTACGATCAAATCAGCAAGCTCGAGTGTCGCGTTGTTTCTATTTGTCACGACAATTTGAAGCTCCGCAGCCTGTCCGCCTTGAATCGTTGAAGGTCCTCGCACGAGAATGTCGATATTTTCTGGGGCTGCTACCAAGTTACCCGCTCCAAATACAAAGTAATAGAGAAAAATTCCGATTGAAGCAACAAAAAAGATAGCCGAAAGCCCTAGCACCCACGTAAGTACCGACCGCGTTGCGCCAATAACACGCGGTGCAATACGGCTGCTCGAAACAGGATCAACTTTTTTCTCCCAATCTTCAGGAATATCAGTCGGCAATTCGTTAAGCTCGCGTCGCGCGCGCATATGTAACTTTGGGGAAATCGAGCGCGAATACATCGCTTGTCGCAAATGCTGCAGTCGCTTGCTTTGCTCGACCTCACTGCGATCTTCTTCCATAGGGGAAGTATACCAAGAGAGAGCGCCCGCTACAGCTGGCTTTCGGCAAGTGCCGTGTTCACTGATTTTAGTAAGTCTTTTTCGATACGCCCAACCTCTTCAAGCTGTTGCGGTGCATAGGCAGTATCAGCGAAACATGCAGCTCCTACCGCAGCCGCCGACAAATAACCGAGTCCGTGAAGCGTGCGCGCAACACACAATAATTCAATCGTTCCAATCGCCACTGTGTTTTGTAGCAAGTGCGTACGTGCGCCCAGAAGCGTCTCGAACAAGTACTCATTCTGCTCTTCTCCGTGAACCAACCGTCGCACGAGTTTATAAATACGCGCAAGCGCTACCAATCCTTCTCTGTGATCTGGAGTTATTGTCAGGGTCTGTAGTGCAGTTGTACCTGTAGCACGCCACCCGCGCGAACCATGTATGAGTGACACGGAAACATGTGAACCAAATTGGAGTGCGCCCCGCATGCGCGAGAGCTCTTTCCGCACACCAGATGCTCGTGCATACACAAGCCCGAAGGCACGCGTATACAACACAATGGTCTTATCATGCTCGCCGTGCTCGTGCGTAGCAAGTACGAGCGCATCGGTAGTATATTTTTCGTACATCCCTCCTATTTTCCCAGCATTATAAAAAGAGTCGAGCACTGAACAAGCGGCCTTTCGGCCGCTTGTGTGTACTATTCGGAACAACCCATGCGCATTGCGCACACAAGCGTCTCCTCAAGGGAATGATACACCGGCACGTTGTTCACACGAGCAACCGTGTCAAGGTATCGCATCTTCGCAGCCCCTTGCGGGTACCCAAGCACGATCTTTTTACTCTTGAGATACATACCAAACTCGACGTTCGTAGTAAATCCAGGCAAATGCTTTAGATCTCGTGGGATCCAGAATGCGATCATGTGTGCTTTATCCAAAAAATCGAGCTCCCACTCAACCTGCGCATAGTAATTCTCAGCCCAATCGCCTTCGCGCGGCAATGGCACATACACCATGCCTTTAAATCCGTGTTCCGAGAGTATTCTCAGCGCTTCGGGTCTCCAATTATAATTTTCCTGCATGCGCGGACTCGGCCCTGCCAAGAATATACTGTGTCTTGGTGTGCCTGTTCGCCACTCGTGAGCATACACGACTTCCATGTTTTTTCTCCTTCTTCAGGTGCGCATGTCTAAATGCAGTCTACATGGTATCTCCGCACGCGCCAGGTAACTGTTATTGAGTAAATGTTCTGAGCTTCCCTTTACTAGTCTCAATCCCCAGAATTGCCAGGCCTTGCCTCTTTTCTGTGGACTTTTTCTTTGTTGCAAGATCAATAATAATCAATTGCGTGCTATTTGTTTTTGCTGTGTACACTCCTGTAGCATTGGTGATCCCTTTAATAAAAACATCCTCGATAAAACTCTGCAGCTTCCCCTGCTTCGCGACCCACCCATACGCGGCAACGTTTTCTGGTAGCACCATTGGTGAGCCATTATACGAAAGTGTCTGCGCCGTGAAGGCGGTGAGGAACGTTGGCTTCTGAACCGCGCGAAGTGTGAGGATGGTCGTATTGTGTGCTTTATCGGTAAGCGTATATGTTGTCGCCTGTCCATTGACCGTTTGCGTTGCAGACTGTGGGTACGTGTCTATTGTTTCTACTTTTATTTTCTTAGTCTGGACGTCGAGAGACGCGCGCGCCTCCGGCGGTGTCATATCTATCGTAAATGAAACTGACTTTTCAGTTTCCTGATTTCCTGCCGAGTCACGCGACCGAAATTGCATGCTATATGCGCCCTCAGCCGACACAACCACCGGTTGGGCGTAAGGAGCCCATGGACCAATGCCGAACCGGTACTCGGTGTACGCATCACTCTCCTCACCTGTCACAAAAAGATTTACCGTTACCGCAGAATGAAACCACCCCACCTCACCTTCTTCACCAGAAAGCACAGCTTGCGTCTCGGGCGGAGTCGCGTCGGCAAGAGTGACATTCGATTGATCAGCATGTGTTGTGTCTACGGCAGCATGGTAGGTAACGATTTGGCCAGCATGTATCTCACTTTCTAAAGTGCTTTCGTGCACACCACCACCTGTATCGCTCACTATCGAGGTAAGCGAATATCCTCCTTCGCCTGTTCCAATTACCGAAACCGTATACGCGCCACCTGGGTCAGGGATGTACGCGACCTTGCCTTCATGTGCGGGAAGTGTGCCAAATTCTTCAGGATTCCCGAAGTCATCACTACCGTATGAAGCCCCAGGGATTTCCCCATATACCGTGCCTGTTGTAGGGTCTTTGCCAAGTCTCTGCCCGAGCACATCCGTAATCAAAAGCTCTGCGGGAGAGCCGAGCGCAAAGGTAACGTATGCGTAAGGGGAGCCGTCGTGTGGTTCGTATACTCGAAGCCCGTCAAAACCTCCGAGGTAATCGCGGATTTTTGCTGCATGGTTTGTCGCTTCCTCATCAAGCGTTTTAGTGTTGTACCAGTACGGATCCTTCACACGGTATGTGGAAGCAAGTTTTTTATCAATGACAAAAAAATGGGCTGATCGATCACCGCGACCATACTCTGCGCGCGCTATGACCGGTAAATTTTGATTGAGTTTTTCATCAAGGAGCGCGAAGTTGTTCGGGACACTGTTGTGTGTAGTAAACTTGATTTTATTGCCGGTGTACTTCGCGATGGAATTCCAATTCACTGAACCCCCATCAAGATACCCGCCGTTTTCTTTGAGCCAAGCATTCAGTGTCCCTGGATCGATTCTGTTACCATCGACACCATCAAGAGCCCCGTGGAAACGCCCGACCATCACAGCAGAAGTCACGGCACAACCGCAAGAGCTTATATCAGGGATTTCTTGTCCCCCGCACCCGTACGCCCCAGACTCTCCTCCCGCATACACATCGTCATCCCATTCACTCGTTAACGCCTGTGAAGGGAAGTTTGATTCGATCTGCGTGTACAACACCACACCATCCTTCACCTCGAACTCCAAAATTCCCCATTCCGCAGGCGGCCGCGCATCGGGGTTCAATGTGGTTCCGTGCAAAAACCATTCGTTGTACAAATGAAGTGGGTCGTTTAAAAACGCATGCTGAGAAACACGTAAGATAGTTACAAAATACTTTCCCGATCCTTGAAAGTAGTCATTCGGCTGTGTCGATACCAGTGTTGAGGCGTTGCCCATCAAATGTCCATTGATTTCTGTTGCATTATTCAATTCCCCTTTGTACAACGCACCGAGCACAAGCCCGCCAGGCCATCCATACGTGCCAGCCCCCACCCCGTCTTCAGGAAAGTTATGCGTGCTCCCGTGACTAATCGAGGTATCGTTCCATGCATACGTAACTTCAAACGTGGGAGAAAATGACGGTGGTGGTGGGAAAATTTGCGCACGCGCGATACCAGGCACTCCCAAAATGATCACAAGAAGGAGAAGCGCACGCGGGTTTATATACAAACCGCGCATATTATTTATTCGCCCTTGGCCGTATTATACGTCTATGCTCTCTGAGCACACCCAATATATTTTGTGGCTGTTGATAACCGGCGCGGCTCTAGCATGGGTTGTGTACGATGCGGCTCCCCACAGAGTATGTCTTGATGCCGCTATGGTTGCGACCGAAAGTGAAAATAAAATAGCACAGACAAGTACTACCACCGTCTCTGTTTTAAGTTCGGAATCTCCTGAACCCCAGAAAGTTTTCAAAATTGGGCAAGTGCGAAACGTGGCGCATCCCATGGAAATACATCCGTGTGCTTTGTATGTAATCCGCCAATTTAACTTTGACGAGAGACTGAGAACTCATCGATTTGGTTTTGAAACGTCGTTTTGGAAATATTCCTATGATGGCCACGGAGAAAAGCTCTTTAATTTCATAAACTTTGACGATGTGATATACAATCGTGCAGGAAGAACCACATTTGGCTACAACTTCCGCGTTTCTCCTGACGAGCGTTTTGTTGTACTAGAACGCGGTTATATGGGAGGCGAAGTTCAGGAAGTGGTAGTGAAAGACCTCTCTGACAAAGACTTCAAAGAAGTGTTCGTACTGCCCATGAAAGATATAAATGTACGCGAACCGGGAATTCTAGGATCGATTTCGTTCCTTGATTGGAGCCGCGATGGGCGCTATTTGTGGGTTTATATTTTCGATGCCGCATACCCTGTCGCGTATATACGCATCGATTTCACTAATTTTGCATGGCAAGTATTCACAGCGGATCAAGACGCTCTCGGTGGAGACGCGCTTAATTACGACACCGGACTTGTAACAATAAGCGAGGGTGCGGATTGGATCCCCGACGAAGAATTCCAAGCGCTCGAAAGAGAAGAGCGCCGTAACGCTGGAATAGGGTCAGCGCTCTATATTCAAAATTTATTTACCAAAGAAAAACAGCTCGTGACGGAAGTTGAAGAACCATTGTGGTTTTCGAAGCCGAAATGGATTTCCGATACAGAGCTTGAATACACGATGCCAAACGGAGAAGTGCGCCGTTTCTTGCTTATTGACAGCCCTTTGCTCCAGCGACTATAGTACCGCAGGTAAGTAGAAAAGGAGATCTCAATGACCATCGATCAGATGATCGCCGAACTCTCGAAGTTGAAGGGCTTTCTCGGTGGCGAGACGCGCGTGCATATTGCATTTCAGCCGAAGGCTCCTCGTACCGCAGAAATCGGAACACTGGTAGCTAATCACTCCAAGGACGCGCGGCCTTCGGTGATTGTCGCCGCTTCCGATAGTGGACGGCCCGCAGAATCTAGCCTCATCGAGGCGTTGGAGTGGTAACACTCAATCGTAAACCGCGCCCGCATCTTGCGGGCGCCTCCCTATTGCAGTGCAACGTTTACACTACCACCTTCGATCGTGATTTTTTCTCCCCGTACTGAAGCCACATAATCGATACGTTGTACCGACGCCACGCGTCTCAGCTCTTCTCGTGCAAATTCCATGAATACGCGGCCCTGCCCTTCCGCTTGTACTAAAAGTGCTGTTTGGTCACTTGGGGCAAGGCCTTTCTTTTTACGCAGTTCTTGCACGATACGGAGCAGATCGCGCACCTCTCCTTCGCGCACAAGCTCAGGAGTAAGATTGGTATCCAAATCAACACGAGCCTCACCTTCTTTTACCTCTCGGTCTTCAAGTTCAATATTTTTGACATTAAGTTCTTCGCGAATGATCTCCGCCAACTCACCCCAGAGCGCAACCAAGGGAGTGCGCACCGTAAGCCGCGCAAGTGGTTGCCGCACCTTTATCCCATGTTGTGCGCGTTCAGTAAGACCAAGTGAGACTACTTCGCGCGAGAATTTCATTCCCGCGAGCACATCGACATCTTCCGGGCGCACCGTGGCGCTCGGCCACTCTGTAAGATGCACGCTCCCCTCGCCTGTCACCCCGCGATAAACACTTTCTGCGATAAACGGCATGATGGGCGCACATAGTTTTGAGAGTGTCACAAGCACTTCTCGCTGTGTCGCAAGTGCATCTGATGACCCGCCACTTTTCACACGCTCGCGCGAGCGCCGCACGTACCATGTGGAATAATCTTCGATAAAATCACGAAGAGCGCGGCATGTGCGCGGCAGGTCGAACACATTCATAGAATCGGTGACCTCAATCACCACTTCGTCAAGACGTGCCATCACCCAACGGTCGAGTATGTGCGTGCGTGGACTCTGGTCTGTGTGCGCAACGGTATCTTTGAAAAGAGTATAGAACTGATACGTATTCCATAGCATGTTGATGATGCGACTATGCGCTTCACGCAAATCTTCGTCACGAAAACTAAAATCTTCCGCATGCATCACTGGTGTTGCCATCATGTAGTAGCGAAACGCGTCAGCGCCATACCGATCAAGATTTATAAGCGGGTCAGTGTAGTTTCCTTTTGATTTGCTCATTTTTTCGCCGTCTGCGGCAAGAATAGTTCCCGTTGAAACAACCGCCTTAAATGCCTGCCGATCAAAAAGCGCGACCCCCATTACATGCGTGTAATAAAACCATGTGCGCGTCTGTGCTATATATTCCGCGATAAAGTCTCCTACAGGCGGTTCGGCAATTGTCTCTCCGCTCATATGGTGTTGCGCAAAAGGCATAGAGCCAGACTCGAGCCAGCAGTCAACAACTTCCGGAATTCTTTTCATCACCCCGCCACAGGCACAAGTGAGTGTGAACATATCCACGTGTGGTCGATGTAAATCAATGGTGTCAGACACCGGCTCCTGTGCCCGCGCTTTCAATTCTTGAACCGACCCGATAATGTCGGTTTTCTTGCACGAATCGCACTTCCATATGGGAAGCGGTGATGCCCAGAAACGATTGCGCGAGATCGTCCAATCAGGTGCGTTCTCGACAATGTGTTGAAAGCGTCCGTGCTTAAGATGCGCTGGCACCCACGTAACGTTTTCATTTTGATCCAAAAGCGCTTGCTTAATTTTCTGAATATCCACAAACCAAGAAGCAACCGCGTTGTAAATGAGCGCGTTCCCACAACGATAGCAGTGAGGGTAGCTGTGCGTGTGAGATTCTTTTTTGAAGATGAGATCGCGCTTTTCTAAGTCCTCTGTTACCTGTTTGCCGCCTTTCTTGAAATACATGCCGCGTACCAATTCAGGAGCATCGCTATTGTAACTACCCCCCGCATCTAACATCTGAACCATGGGCAAACCTTCCTTCTGCCCCAATACGAAATCATCTTCTCCGTACATGACCGCCGTGTGCACAATGCCTGTGCCGTCAGTGGTAGTAACGAAATCTGCTGGGAGAACGAGATGTTTTTTGCCTTTATAAGCTTCGACTGCTTTCAAGAGATACAGAGGCTCATATTCAATACCGATAAGCTCGCTCCCCATGAATGTTTTTGTTGGTGTAGATAACCCAAGGGATTCAGCACGTTCGACTACCACGATTACCTGTTCCCCGTCTTGAACATACACACCATACGTTTTATCTGCAGCAACCGCGAGCGCAACATTTCCTGGCAGGGTCCACGGTGTCGTTGTCCACGCAAGAAGGAACGTGTTCCCGGGGAGTGCGTGCGCGCTAGGGTTTTTAATTTTAAATTTTACCGTAAGCGCATCTTCCGTGACATCTTTATACGTATTATCCATCTGAATTTCAGCTTTCGCCAAAGGAGTCTCACAGTGCGGGCAGTACATCAGCACCTTCTTTCCTTCGTACAATAAACCACGCTCGTTGAGTTTTTTGACAGCCCACCACACTGCCTCGACGTAGCTATTGTCCATCGTTTTGTACGAATTCTTAAAGTCCACCCACCGCCCGATGCGTTCAACATATTTTTCCCAGTCCTGCGCGAATTCCATCACCGCTTCGCGCGCCGCACGATTGAACGTGTCGATACCCAGCTCGAGAATATCTTTTTTTGTTTTGAGACCGAGTTTCTTCTCAATCAGGCTCTCGATAGGAAGTCCGTGACAATCCCAGCCCCATTTACGCGGCACTCGATACCCGCGCATAGTGGCATACCGCCCCACCACATCTTTAATAGTGCTCCCGAGCAGGTGTCCGTGATGCGGAAGCCCGGTTGCAAATGGAGGCCCATCAAAAAATACAAACTCTCCGCGGGGCGCATCTTTTTCAAGTGATTTTTGAAACGTGTTGTCAGCGCGCCAAAAAGTGAGTACCTCTTCTTCACGCAACGCTGTTTCGCTTTTCTTTTCCTGCGCCATCTTGCCTATCCTAGCAAAACAATGCCGCCCGCACACGTCCAAAAAAAGAAACAGCCGGCGCGTACGCCGGCTGTCATTCACCCACCCACCTCCACCACCCGTACCTCTTCACCGAGGGAACGAATGAACGGCATGTGGGACACAAGCATAGATGGGTCTCCGAGACCTAGGTATTCACCCCTGGGACCCCAGATACTTATAGGGAATCTCAGGCAGGCGAACGCTAGAATGTTTACTGTCTTGGTCACTCTTCGTCTCCTTCAGTATTCCCTCTCCTGTCCAAAATAATGGAGTATATACGATGAAGGGCGCATGATACAGTCCCTATATGCCCAACCATGTATTGCGTCATTTTAAAGGTGTCGATCCTGTTTTGTATGACAAAGCACGTGCATACACCAAAAAAGGCGGCCGCTTAGCGCCAGAGACTAGCCGTGACCCTTTTGTGTCACTTTGTCGAAGTATTGTGGGACAACAACTTTCCGGGAAAGCCGCGCGTACTATTTGGATGCGTTTTGAAGCATTATTCCCGAAGAAACGCGTGACGCCCAAATCACTTGCGACCATGAAACACGAAACACTGCGTAGTGCCGGACTGTCAAATGCAAAAGCGCGGGCAGTTCGTGAACTTGCGCAAAAAATTGTTGCTCGTGAGTTTTCGTTTACTCGCTTGCACGGTGCTCCAGAACATGAAGTACGAGACGCGCTCTGCGCTCTGCGCGGTGTGGGACCCTGGACTGCAGAAATGTTTATGATGTTCAGTCTTGGTTATGAAGACGTGTTCTCGCCGGGTGACCTGGGTTTACGCAAAGGAATTCGTCACGTGTATAACTTGCGTACGATGCCGACTG
Source organism: bacterium (assembly GCA_038128225.1). Taxonomy (GTDB): domain Bacteria; phylum Patescibacteriota; class Minisyncoccia; order Phycocordibacterales; family UBA2100; genus JAYPJF01. The sequence continues at coordinate 280,086 of JAYPJF010000001.1, read as the reverse complement.
AAAAACAGGCTATCAAACGTGCGGCGACATGGGCGCCTTTCCGAACGTACGCCTCCTGCGTTCTATGGTGTTCTATCGATAACGGTGAGGGGTGGGTTTAGCGTTCCCTAAACACCGGAATAATCTTCACCGTGACACTGTCGCTTTCGAGAGTTTCTCCGCCACCGAGCGTGGTGTCACAGGTAAGTGTGTAGGTGCTTTCTTCGGTGATCGTAAGGTCTGCGCTTCCATTTGATTGGTTTGATGAAAGTCCTGGACCAGAAGCAGTGCAGTTTTCGGTGTTTGAAGAAGTCCAACTCACTCGCGATTGACCGCCGACTTGTACCAGAAGCGGGCTTGCCGTGATGTCGAGTTGCCAATCGAGTCCTGTACCATTTCCACCTCCACCGCTTCCACTGCCGTCGATGTCATCAACAAACCCCGTGTCGTCACCATTGACGTCAGATACGTTCACGCGGCACGATGCGCGCGCAACACGAGAATCGTCGCGACACTCAACTTGGTATGTGATCGCGCTTGTTGGGCGCAAAACCTTGTTTCCTGTTAACGCACCACCTGTTGAAAAATTCGTTCCCGAGCTTGATGAAGCGTTTTGGCAGCGCCACGTGAGTGTCACTGATTCGCCAGAGTCGATTGTTCCTGGAACACAGGTAAGTGAAGCTGTTGGTGGGGATTTTGGTTTTGAGCCACCTCCTCCACCACCCCCTCCTCCGCCTCCGGGGGGCGTACGCGGGCCTTCACAGTCTTTGCCTCTGCAACCGATGGGGGTGTCGGTGTCGTCTCTACCGCCACCGCGGCTGTCCCTTCCTGCCCTCTGCCCTGCGGCGTTACCACAACCCGTTCCACCCCCTCCTCCGCCACCATCACCACCCGCGCACACTTGCTCTGCATAGATAAAAGCGCCTGAGAGTACAAAAAGAGCTGCGAAAAAAAAGCCTATCGTTGTCCTGTTTATGTTTTTAGTAAACGGCATATGTTTGTAAATTAAAGTTCCCTAAACACCGGAATAATCTTCACCGTGACACTGTCGCTTTCGAGAGTTTCTCCGCCACCGAGCGTGGTGTCACAGGTAAGTGTGTAGGTGCTTTCTTCGGTGATCGTAAGGTCTGCGCTTCCATTTGATTGGTTTGATGAAAGTCCTGGACCAGAAGCAGTGCAGTTTTCGGTGTTTGAAGAAGTCCAACTCACTCGCGATTGACCGCCGACTTGTACCAGAAGCGGGCTTGCCGTGATGTCGAGTTGCCAATCGAGTCCTGTACCATTTCCACCTCCACCGCTTCCACTGCCGTCGATGTCATCAACAAACCCCGTGTCGTCACCATTGACGTCAGATACGTTCACGCGGCACGATGCGCGCGCAACACGAGAATCGTCGCGACACTCAACTTGGTATGTGATCGCGCTTGTTGGGCGCAAAACCTTGTTTCCTGTTAACGCACCACCTGTTGAAAAATTCGTTCCCGAGCTTGATGAAGCGTTTTGGCAGCGCCACGTGAGTGTCACTGATTCGCCAGAGTCGATTGTTCCTGGAACACAGGTAAGTGAAGCTGTTGGTGGGGATTTTGGTTTTGAGCCACCTCCTCCACCACCCCCTCCTCCGCCTCCGGGGGGCGTACGCGGGCCTTCACAGTCTTTGCCTCTGCAACCGATGGGGGTAGTGTCGCGATCACGACCACGCCCAGGATTAGGGCTGTGTGAGTTGCCACATCCTACGTGATCTGAATTCGGGTCACTGTCACTAGGTCCTTGCCCACCACCGCTAGGCCCGCCGCCTGCCCACACCTGGTCGGTACAGATTAAAATTCCCGAAACAATAATTATGCCTGCAAAAAAAAGAGCGCCAGTTCTCTTTTTGTTCCCGAAGGGAAAACTTTTCACGTTCATAGCAGTTACTCACGCCAGTCAGTCACGAACATACGTTGCTGGTCAAACATGCTCAAATCAACAGTGCTTCCCTTGAGAGTGAGGGTTGCAGTATCATAGATGCGAAGTTCAGGACTTGGGTCAGTTTCGAGTGCACCCCAGTCAACCGCCTGAATCGCCACAAAGTCACCATCAGGGGAAACCACCGGCCAAAACCCATGGACTTCAGAAATTTCGTTTCCCGAAACCTCAAGAGGATCGAGTGAGTGGATTCGCAGCACCATCAAGAGCCCGGCGTCTGGAGCGGTCCACGCAATGACGCGTCGATTTTCAGAAACATGAAGCATCATGTTCGAAAGCGCGATATCGCCTTCGACTTCCCACAATATCTCGTCTGTATCACTGCGCACATCAAACATATGCAAGCCGTCATTCTTTAGCACCACAAACTGGCTATCGTTGAGCCACTTGGGAAAAATTCCCCGTGTTACAAACTCCGGCTTCCCCCCTTGTGTTGAAACGATATATACATCCCACGCTTCCGCATCGTCGAGTATCACCGAGTCTTCCCGTGGAAGGGCCGAGTACAATAACTGCGCTCCGTTAGGTGACAAATCCGGCGCCCGTTTTGCATACTGGTCAGAATTTGTGACACGCACCGCGTCCGCGAGTGTTGGAATATCCTGGTCAGTTGCAGGAGCGACGTAAAATTGGAGTGCTTTGTTGAGAGCTCCTCTTTCTTTTTCATACTCAGAAACAGTCGTGCCGATAAAACTCACCAACCCATCACTGAAGTTGTGGAAAAGCATGATCGCCTCGCTTCCGTCATCGAGTTTGCGCAGTTCTCGATTTGCGACATCAATCACGTACGGATAAAAACGCTCCTCATTTGGCCGAACTAATGACAAATAGATGCGCCCGTGCCCTGCGGTCGTATCTTCATCAGCAGTATCCGTTTTGGGCCCAGAGGACCCTGCAACATAAAAAATACCAATGAGCGCTGCAACACCCAGCACTAGCCAAATCCATGCACTAGACTGGTTTGCGTCACTCACCTGAGCGCTGTTCTCGTCCATAGGTAGCCCCAGTATACCGCGCACTCATGCGCGTCATGATTACTATGTGGACAAGTACATATACAAGAAAAAAGTACGGTACGTATACGTACACATGCTGATACAAAGTCTCTGAAGCACGCGACGGAATGGCAACACGAAGAATTCCCTCGTCGGAACGCTTGGCAACCAACGCACCTCGTTCATCAACCACATAACTCGCTCCTATGTTGCCCGCAGAAATAAACCATCGGTCAGCTTCCACCGCACGCACGCGAGCCATAGACAGTATTCTCCGCTCCAAAAGCGCGGACCCATGAAACCACGAGAAATTTGCGAGATGTAATAAAAAAGGCGCACCTCGACGAGCGTCTTCTACGAATAACACAGGGCTCAGAATCTCGGAACAAAAACGTGTGTAAGCACCGAAGATGCCTCTTGTGTCGCCACGATCAGCAGACACTTGTGCTCGTGTTTCTTGCACAAACCGAACAGCATGTTCGCCTACGACCATATGCACAATGAAGCCTCCGAGATATGGCACATACTCACCGTATGGTAGCAGTAAGAACTTTGCGCGCGTGAGCTGTGCTCCATCGCGTGTATATTCCCACAACCGCTCTTGAGGTGGTTCAATAAAAGTGCGTGTTGATCCAATCGTGGGGATAGGGCCTGTGTTCAAAAAAAACTTTTCGATATGCTGAAAAAGGCGAATATCTTCAGGAACCACAATAAGATCAGGGTTTGTTTGCTGAGCTTCCTCAATAAGCTCTCGCAACCGTTCGACTTCTAGAGAGCCTGACTCAACCTCTGCACGAGCCGGGATGTTTGTGTGTAGCACCGCAAGTGATTGTGTGTGGGCCGCAATACTCGCGGGGTGCTCAGGGGCGCCTGCCCACACGAAACAGACGAAGAGTACCGCGGCTGTAGCGCTATACCAAAATGAAGTATAGGCGCGCGCACATATAAACCCCGCACATGTCGCAAGCGCGCTCAGTGCATACACTCCTCCCCATGCCGCGATCGGTAACGCAAAGGGGCTTTCTGCAAAAAGATACCCAACAAAAGCAAAACTAAAATGCGGTTCAAGAGAAATGCCCGGCCCGAGAGATACAAGCGCAAATAACCACATCCCAAGATACTCACTTGTCACCCACAATGAGCTAAAAAATGGAACATCGACCCAAGTGCCACTTCTTCCGATAGAAAAAAGCGCGCGAAAAAGCAGAAACCCCAAACCAAACGTTATACTCAAAATCACCCACGTAATGCCAACAACAAGCACTGCTTGTGCAGTATGCGATATACCCAACCACGTAAGTGGAAGCGTGTCCCAAAACCAGAACATTGAACCCGCTGCACTTACCGTCGCAACAACAACGCAGTGGATCGTTGCCCTTTTAGGAACCACCTCTCGATCAAGAGGCGCTGCGAAGAGCGCGATTCCGATACATGCAAATATCTGAGCGTACAGTGGCGTTAGGAATGCAAAAAACAAGGCCGCCGCGCTTGTGAGGGTATACCAGTACCATGCCACCTCAGTAGCTTACTACATCGTTTCTGGTCCTTTAATCCCGAGCATGTACAGAGCGTTCTTGAGTGTTTCTGCCACTACACTAACCACAGCAATTTTATGCCTCGTATCGTCAGTATCGAGAATCTGTTCTTGTGAGTACCACGTATTAAACTGGCCCGCCAGTAGTGTCGCGAACTGCGCAATGTAGTGCGGCGCAAGCTCTGTTGCGCTGCGCTTTGCGACATACGGGAATTGCAATGCACGGCGTACAATCTCGTTCCCCGAGACCACATGGTGAGCGTCTGGTGTTACGTGTTGTTCGTTCGCTTTTCGTAAAAGTGCACGAGTCCGCGCGTGTGTGTATTGGAGGTATGGCCCTGAATCCCCCTCAAGCGAAAGCGCTTGCTCTTCGTTAAAGATAATGTCTTTTTGCATCCCTTGCTTCAAGATTTGATACTTTATTGCCGCAACAGCAACTTCCTGCGCGAGTCTTTCTGGATCGTCAGCTCGACTATCTTTTGCACGTTCGCGTGCAGCATCAGTAAGTGCGGCAATGAGCACTTCACCCGTAACCACGTTTCCCGTCCGCGAGCTCATTTTCCCCGAGGCGAGCCTCATCATGCCGTGCGGTACATGCATAAGCTTCTCTGCAATGTCTGGATACACGAGCTCCATCGCTTTTTTGAGCACTTTAAAATATTCGACGATTTCGTGTGCAGTAACCACAAGCATACGCGTTGTATCGGGGTAAAGGTCCATCTTGGTTTTTTCAAGACCAAGCTCTTTCGCCTCGTACGTGGGCAATCCTTTGTTGTTAAGAAAAACACGCGTATGTAACCCGTATTCTTCTCCTTTGAAAATACGTGCGCCATCGGATTCAATAAAAATACCTGGATGCGCCTCAATAATTGCTTTACCAACCGCGGCTACTTCGCTTTCAAAAAAATAATGATCGAATTTGGTTCCGAGAATTCCGTAAATACGCTCGAACGCTTCGAGCGAGTGCGTCCGCCCCGTATCATACACTTCATTAAGTACCGGATCGCTTCGCTCATAGAGTTTCTTGTTGATCAAATCAATTTCTTTTTTTGCTTCTTGGTTTTCCTTGTACGCAGTCGCGCCACGAGCGTACGCGCGTCCAAATTCATCCGCAGTGTGCGGATCAATTCCCAACTGCTGGATGCCCCACAGTGCGCACGCGATATGTACCCCAACGTCACCCTGGTAATTTGCTCGGATTACTTTTGCGCCCGCGTTTTCTAGTGTACGTGCAATTGCTTCACCGATAGTATTCGACATAAGGTGTCCGATATGGAATGCTTTGAAAGGATTCGGGTCGGTAAACTCGACCATGATAGTTTCACCAGTTTGTTCTGAAATCCTACCCCAGGTGGTAGGGTCCGAAAGTATGTGCGTGACCTGGGTATGTATATACTCTTGCGAAAATCTGAAGTTGATGAACCCAGGACCAGCGATGTCTGCACGCTCAATTCCTTCAATAGGAGCGAGATTCTGGATGATGTGTTGTGCGAGCTCGCGTGGTGATTTCCCCGCGTCCTTAGCAGCAACGAGCGCAATATTGGTAGTAAGGTCCCCATGTTGTAGGTCTTGCGCGTGCTCCAGTTCCACTAATGCCGTGACGCCAAGCGCCCCGCATGCGCGCTCTATTTCTTTCCGTACCATCATTAAAAGTTCCATATATGAGAGTATGCACAAAAAAAGCGCCGCTGTCTCGCAGCGGCGCTTCTCTACCTCATAACATCACGCACACACTCCGTCGCTGTGTCGCGCACCATTTCGGCGGGATGATTCGCATTAATGATAGTGTGTGCAATCTCTGGATCATTCCAGTGGGCAAACTCGAGAAAACCAGCGCGCACGCGCTCATGAAATTCGAGTTCTCGCGCGTCAAAATGAGTCGCGGCACCACCTCGATTTTGTACGCGCGCGAGCCCAATACGTGGGTCGACATCGCAAATGATGTAGTGAATCGCCCAGTTCTTCAACGGCTTAAGATAGTGCTCGCGCATGACCCAGAATAACTGGACAAGCTGGTTTTGCTCTTGTCCTCGGATTTGATATGCCCATGTAGACGAATCAAAACGATCACACACGACTACTTTCCCTTCCTCAAGTTTCGGGACAAGTAGCTGTTGTATATGCGCCGCGCGCGCCGCCCAGAACAAACCAAACATCGTCTCGGGACTCTGTTTGCCCGCGGTCGGATCGAGAATCAACTCACGAATGCGCTCAGCATACGCCGTTCCTCCTGGTTCCCGGGTACGCACGACACAGCCATTTAAAAGGCTCGCTACCGAAGCACACACCGTGCTCTTACCACTTCCTTCGCCTCCATCAAAAACTACCAGCGCGCCCTTGTGCATAGTTGGCTCCTTATTCCTATTGTTTCTGTGCGCATAATACTCGGTACGTTAGACCAGTAAAGTGCGGCCACAGAGTGGCCGCAATGATCACCACACTCCAAACTCGGAAACGATGAATCGTGCGTGGGACGTTAGATTCAGGCTCAGCGGCTCGTCGACCCAGGCCCACGCTTTTACAGTATCGGCTGGTCGTAAAGTCGGGACTCCGACCAGGTGTTCAGAATCACACGAAAACGTATAGAATCGATACTGTTCCTCCCGTGCCACGGTAAATACCCCTTGGTGCAAAAGCGTCGGTATACACGCAAAACTGAGCGCGAGCTCTTCGGACACTTCACGCGCAAGTGTTTCGAGCAACGACTCTCCCACTTCTTGTTTGCCACCAGGAAAAAACCAAAATCCATTTTTAAACACAAGCAACGTTCTCGGGATTTTTTTATTACTGATGGTGAAAAGTCCTGCGACCGAACGCATTGTCACCTCCGTGATAAAGAACCCATGCGTACTATTGCAAACCGTTCATCTGAGAAAAAGACAAGTAGGTTTGCGTCATTACCGTATTGAGTCAACTTTCGTTGCCTTGACTCAAACCCCTCTCGCGCTACGCTTCGCCCATGTCACTTCACGTTATTCAAAAGCAGGTACTTAAAGCACTGTGCATGAATCGCTCGCTCGCCTACTCACAACTCAAGCCGGCACACATTGAAGGCAATCAGTTTAGTTATCACCTCAAGTCGCTTATAAAAAAGGGGTACGTCCTCAAAAAAGATTCAGGGTACGCACTGTCGACAAAAGGCGTGCGTCACTGTACGAATGTGAATCTTGAACATTTCTTCGTGCGCATTCAACCAAAAATCGTCACACTGCTCGTGTGTAAAAATAGTCGCGGACACTATGCAGTGTACACCCGCAACAAACTGCCTTTTCTCGGTATGATTGGATTTCCCTATGGAAAAATCCATCTCGGTGAGCAGATTCAGAAAGCGGCTGAGCGAGAACTTAAAGAGAAAACGGGGCTAAGCGGAACATTAATACAAAAAGGGATCGCCTACTTGCTTACCACTGATCCAAAAAATGAAGTGATTTCCCACACGCTTGCCCATGTGTTTTTGGTAACCACCCCCAAAGGAGCACTGCTTCAAGATCCTCCTTTTGGCAAAGTGCGATGGATCTCGGAAACAGAGCTGCTCAAAGAAAATACCATGCCGGGGGTGAATGAGGTCCTGCAAATTGCAAAACGCCCCGGAAAAGGGTTGGTGTTTGAAGAATACGAATTTCAGCAAGCGTAAAAACCGCCGGCTCCGAAAAGCCGGCGGTCAAAATTCACGAACCCCACACTTCATAGCGTCGCTTGAAGTGCTTTGAGAGCGAGGGACCTGAACCAGTGTAATTCCCTTTGTAGAGCATCTCCGGTACTTCAGTAGTGAACTCGAAATCCATACGGCATACCGGGTGCCCATGCCGAAGTGAGCAAGGGACATCCCTACAACGCACTTCGAGCACCCCCACGGTTCCGCCTTCGCCACCAAACCCGTTGTCGAAAAACCCAGCGTAGTGAGGCCGAAACTCTCCTGAGGAAATTTCATACGGCAAAATCTGGCCACAAATCTCCGGAGGAATAACGGTGCGTTCAGCCGTTGCGAGAAGATAGAAGTGTCCGGGGGTTAAGATGAGCCGCCTATCTTTTGGCCGCACAATTGGTCGCCAAAAATCGTCTGGATCATGCACTGCATCTTGGGTAAGATCCAACTCTTCACCGGGGCTCGCAAGAGACTCAAACCCCACTATCACGCGATCAAGATCAACGTGATAGTAAAGACCTCCGCCGTTTGCCCGCAGTGCCTCATGCGGAAGTGGCACACCGTCACGATCGCGCATGATGCCGTAGCGTGCATGAAATCGCATCAACTCTTCTCGTGTTACACGCCTGCTTGTTTGCGAGCGTACACGAAACTGCGTAAGCGACAAACCTTGTTGTACCCGCACATTGAACGACAGTGGAGTGATTTCAAGATACAAGCGTCCTCGATACCCCACTGCGGTGCGGTCATAGTGCGCATACCGATCAGTAAGAACTCGCACGAACACGTCGCACCGCCCCGTTGAGCTTTTGGGCGAGAACTCTGCCCACATATCATCAGGGAGCGCCAGTGATTCAGCGAGCGGAATAATGTACGTCGCTCCACGCTCAAGCACGTGTGTGCGATCACCGGTAAGACTGAAGTCGTACCAACGATTGCGTTCGATCAGTTCTTGTACCGTCTCTTGCTGTGGAAGCTCCGCGGCACGGACGCGGTACGCTGGCCCTCGCAGCGTACAATCCACCGACGCGATTTGTACCTGTTCTGCTTTCAGGCCACTGTCGGCCTTAATCATAGGCTGTTTGCCAAACGCGAGATCGTACAGATACTGTCGTGGTAACACCATAGCTTTCCTCCTTAAGAACAGTCTGTGCTAGTTGTATCAGCTCACTCGCATTGCACACAAGGTCAGTTCTATTGTACTTGCACTATCCTCTGACTGTTTTACAGTGCGGCGAGTCAGCAGCTTGAGGAGACCGCGCGATGTACAAGGTATCTCAAAGCAAACGCATAGTGATTGTTGCGGCGCATAGTACAAAAGGCGTCATCGGACGCGCTGGTACACTCCCCTGGTGCGTGCCAAGTGACTTACGCCGCTTTAAACGGATCACTATGGGTAAAGACGTAATTGTAGGGCGTAAGACATTTGAATCGATACGACGTCACAATAACGAAAAAGTACCGGGCGGGAGGCGCTTTATTGTACTTACACGCTCGCGGATACTTCATAACGAAGATTACACAACCGCTGCGACATTTGAGGAGGCTCTGAGGCTTGCCAACCGATCGAGTGAAGTTCTTATCGCTGGAGGAGTTTCCGTGTACGAAGAGGGACTTCGTGTCGCCACTCGTATGCATCTGAGTGAGATAAGTGTCGACGAGCCTGGAGACACCTACTTTCCTCCATGGGATCAGGACCAGTGGCACTGCAACCTTACCATCACCACACACATGGCGCGCGAACCAAAAGTGGTCTATCGTATTTGGGACAGGAAATAACAAGGCGCCGGAGCTTGTCTCCGGCGCTTTTCTTTTGTGTCATTATCACACCGCAATCGGTGCTTTGATGGCCAAATGCGGATCGTACCCTTCGAGCACAAAATGCTCGAAACGAAACGCATCGATGTCGCGAATACTCGGATCAAGCAGCACCTTCGGAAGCGCTTTTGGCGTCCGCGAAAGCTGCAAGTCGACTTGCGCCCCATGGTTGAGGTACATGTGGACGTCGCCAAACGTATGCACGAATTCTCCCACCTGAAGACCGCACACCTGCGCAATCATCATGGTGAGGAGTGCATAACTTGCGATATTAAACGGCACCCCAAGGAATACGTCTGCCGACCGTTGGTACAACTGGCACGACAATTTCCCTTCCGCGACGTAAAACTGGAAGAGACAGTGGCATGGTGGCAGCCCCGCCTTAGCCATCTCTTCAATATCGCCCGGATTCCAAGCCGAGACGATAAGTCGCCGCGAATTTGGGTTTGCTTTGATCTGCTCCACCACAGTGCGCAATTGATCAATCGCTTGCCCGTTGGCAGTTCGCCAGCATCGCCATTGATATCCGTAAACAGGTCCGAGGTCGCCATACGTATCGGCAAACACTGCGTCGTTCTTGATTCGCTCTGTGAACTCTTTGATTCCTTGCTCCCATTCTGCGGAACTCGTCGCGGGAATGGGTTGCCCATTGCGTACAAGGTACGCCTTATAGGGCCACTCGTCCCAAATATGAACATCTCTCTGCACGAGTGACCGCAGCTGCGTGTCTCCCGCGACGAACCAAAGAAGTTCTTCTACAATGAGACGAAACGGGACCTTCTTGGTCGTAAGAAGCGGAAACCCTTCTTCGAGATGATGGCGGAACTGATAACCGAAAACACTCAACGTTCCGGTTCCAGTTCGATCTCCTTTGAACACACCGCGTTCTCGCACATGCCGTAAGAGCTCAAGATACTGTTTCATCGTGCTCTCCTTCTTTGTACTTATACCCCACACCATAATCCCAAAAACAAATTACCCCCGCCACTTGCGCGAGGGTAACTTGTATTGAGTTGTTGTGTTACTTTATGTCGACCCCCATCGAACGCGCAGTGCCAGCGATAATTTTTTTCGCAGCGTCCAACGAGCCCGCGTTCAAATCTTCCATTTTTTCTTCCGCAATTTCTGCAAGCTGCGCCGGTGTGATGGCGCCTGCTTTTTCGTTTGGAGTCTTTCCTGAGCCTTTTGCGAGCCCCGCTTTTTTGAGAATCAAGCGTGACGCAGGCGGTTTTTTCATGATGAAGGTGAAGCTGCGATCTTCGTACACCGTCATCAAAACAGGTATGATCGTTCCCATTTTGTCCCGGGTCACCTCGTTAAACTGCTTCACAAACTCGCCAATATTTACCCCGGCAGGGCCGAGCACCGTACCAACTGGCGGCGCTGCAGTCGCTTTCCCTGCTTCTAATTGTAACTTGATTAGTTTTGCTACTTTTTTTGCCATACTAAATACGTTGTACCTGGTCTGCCTCGAGCTCTACCGGGGTTTCCCGGCCGAACATCGGGACCATCACCTTAACCTTTCCTCGCGCTTCGTCAATCTCCCCTACTTTTCCTTCAAGATCTTTGAATGGCCCATCGATAATCAACACCGCATCATCAACGCTCAAATCAATCGTGTGTTTAACTTGATCGTCGCTCATGCGAGAAAAAATGCCATCAACTTCCTGCTGCGTAAGCGGTACCGCCTGGTTTGCTGTGCCCACGAACCCTGTGACTTGTGGCGTGTTTCGCACAACGCTCCAAGCTTCATCGGTCGGAATCATATCGACAAGTACATACCCGGAAAGCATTTTTTCCCGCACTTCGGTTTTGCGCCCACTTTTGATACGCACTTTTTTCTCTGCGGGGACCACTACTGCGAAAATCTGATCTTTCATGCCGAAAGAATCCACACGCTGCTTTAGGTTGCGCGCCACTGCATCTTCATACCCTGAATAAGTGTGTATCGCATACCATCCGCGTTGCGCCCCATGAACTTGTTTACTCATATATTAATTCTGGCCTCCTGTTACCGAGAAGTCTGCGGTAGGTGTTGTTGTATTCGTTGTTCCCGTATCAAACACAGGGAATGTCTCGGATGGAGAAACGGTGTTGCCGACATGCCATTCAATCCCACGCTCAAGCGCCTGTGTGAATACAAAATCAAAAAATCCAATGTAAAACGCGAGCGCGATCGAAATGACTATAACAAGTATCGTGAACACCGTCGTCTGCTGTTGTGTAGGCCACGCTACATGCTTCAGTTCAGTGCGCGTATCTCGAAGATATTGCATGAATGATGACATAATCTCTAATCAAAAACGCCCTACGGGCGCCTCAGTGACCACATAGTACGTGACGCTGTTGCAGAAGTCAAGAGTCGTCTATTTACCTCTCGCTTGTACATACAATGACTCAAATGCGGTGAATAACGCTTTTGTCTTGGTATCTTTTGCGAGCACGTATCGCATAGCTTGGCCATGACGGGTTCCTGTGACAAAACCAGCTCGGGTTAATGTTGCGAGCTGGTGGCTGACTGCCGAATGCGACGTTTTTACTTTTGCCGCAATTTCAAAAACATATAAGCCTGCCGCCTTGCGTAGCAACGCGTGCACGATCCGACACCGGGTCGGATCGGCAAGTGTTGCAAACAAAGCAGCAACCACTGCGAGCGCGTCTCTCTTTGCCATGACAGTGTCACGAAAACATGGCCACTACCTAATCTCGTAGGTTATAGTCACGTTCGAAACAATTTTATTTTCTCCCACCGGAAGCTCTGGTGCAGCGGCGCCACTTGAATCCATTGCTACCGCCATTTCCATTCGTGCCGTTTTATAGTACGGCATGTAACCGCCCGCGTCTTCAGTAAAGCCAACAATGCGGACAAGTTCTACCCCAAGCTGCCCCGCAAGCTCTTTTGCTTTTGCTTCAGCATCCCCGATCGCCTGTTCGCGTGCATCTGTTTTGAGCGCGTCTTCGTCATCAATAGTGAACGACAGTCCACTGATATCAGACACGCCGAGACCACCGACTTGTGAAAGTATGTCTCCTGCTTTTTCAGTGTCTCGTACTTTTACCTCGACGGTTTGCCATACTTCAAATCCAACCATCTCTTGTCTCCCTGGTGGACAGCGCAGTTCAGTACAAACCGCTTCATACCACTCGTATTTTGGATTAACGTTATATGACGTTGTCTTGATATCTTTTTCATCAACCCCAGCCGCTTTAAGAGCTGCGATAATCTTGTTACCCTTTTCCGTTGCTGTTTTTTGCGCATCTTTGACTTCTTTCGCTTCTTCACGAACCGTCAGAGAGAACGTCGCCAAATCAGGAACGGCAAACACCTCCCCTTCTCCAGAAACGGTGATGGTGTTGGTCGCGGTAGTGCCTGAACCAACGAAACGATATTCTTTAAGAGAAATAAGAAATTGTGCAGCGCCCCACAACGCAAGCACACCCAACGCCGCAGTCGCGGCCTTTACCACCATCGCAGGCGGCATGATATGTATTTCCTGTTTTTGTGTATCCATAACTACATCCGTAGCATGTAAGTAATAAAAGAGGGCGCTACCAACCTCTGCCCATAAGACGCAGTATAGCGCCGCTCCTTACAAAGACAGTCAAACTACTGGGGACACACGAGCTTGCGAAAATACCGTTACCAGGCATGCTCTACATATGCAGGAGGTGTTTATGCTCACCGCGGTATCAATAACAGGCATCAGCCTTATTTCTTTGGTGGGCGTTTTCACACTACCCGCCGGTAAACACATACGCGCACTATTGCCGATCTTCGTTGGAGTCGCTGTAGGAGCACTTCTCGGAGATGCGTTCATCCATCTCATACCGGAAGCATTTGAAGCACTTCCTATCAGCATAGCAGTCTGGGGTATCTTTGGTGGTCTTGGTGTTTTTTTTGTTCTTGAAAAATTCCTCCATTGGCATCACCATCACGAAACACACGAAGGAAAAGGCGTTGAGTGTACGGACTGTGCTCATCACATCGCACCGTACGGATATCTCACCATCGCATCCGACGTGCTTCACAACATACTCGACGGCGTGATTGTTGCGGCAGGATTTTTGGTTAGCCCACAAGCAGGTATCGCCACAGTTATTGCAGTAGCACTCCATGAACTGCCGCAGGAAATCGGAGATTTTGGTGTATTACTCCACGCAGGATTTTCTCGCAGTAAGGCAATTGCCCTCAATTTTCTTTCAGCACTCTCTGCGTTTTTTGGTGCTTTTATCGCTCTTGCTGTTGGTGCATCGATCGAACACGCAGTCCCACTGCTTTCTGCGATCGCTGCAGGTTCATTCATATACATTGCAATGGCGGACCTTGTCCCTGAGTTGCATAAAACTAATGCGCCCACAACATCGTTTATTCAATTTGCCGCAGTTCTTCTTGGAATAGCGCTCGTGGCGATGCTTCTCGTCTTTGAGTAATCCCGAAAACACAAATACCCCCAAAGGGGGTATTTGTGGCAGCGGGAACACTTACATTGGGCGCTCCTCCTTAGGACGTGCAATGTTCACCGTAAGACGGCGACCACCAAAATCCTGATCGTGGAACATGCTGATTGCCTTTTGAGCATCCTCATCAGATTCCATCTCAACGAAACCGAAGCCTTTTGAGCGTCCAGTTGCGCGATCGGTGATCACCATCGCCGATGCTACAGCACCCGCCTGAGAAAAGTGTTCGCGGAGTTCGTCTTCCGTGGTTTTCCATGGAATGCCTCCGACGTACAGTTTTGTAGACATGCGATTACAAAAATTTTTCGTAAACTGCAAGACCAACCTATCCCCTCCTACATGCCTTGTATTAAGAGACTAACCTTGCGCCCCTAGTAAAGCTCATCTTTAAGAATAAGTCAATGACGTGCCTCAGTATGCACCCGTTCGCGAATTGAAGACAGGTACGCGGCAACAATGAATATAAGTCCAATTCCGGCAACCACCGGTTCAGGCACACGCACCACTAATCCGATCGCCATAGCACCTGCAAGGCCGAATACTGCCCAATGAGCGCCATGTTCAAGATACGGAAGGTGCGCAAGTGTTTTTTCTTCAACAAGATAGATTGTAAGTGTCCGAACAAAATAAGCACCGATACCGAGCCCGACAGCTATGATCAATAAGTTGCTCGTAATTGCGAAAGCGCCAATCACACCATCAAGAGAAAACGCTGAATCGAGTATGTTTAGGTATATAAAACCACCAAGACCCGCGGTCAACGTGCGCGCATGGTGTGCGGCTGAAGCAGTAACCCCTTCCATAAGCACAAAAATAATTACTCCAACTACACCTGCTGCGAGTATATGCGTCGCCGCATGTGGTACCCATGCACTAATGATAACCAGGAGTGCGAGTACAAGCGCGATTTCGATTGCCTCAATGTTCCCCCATTTCGCCATGCGTTTTTCAACAATCGCAATCCAATGAAAATCTTTGGCGTCGTTGAGAAAATACTTGAGTGCAACCAAAAAAAGAAACGCACTTCCAAACGCAGCGATCGCATAATGCGCTTCTTCAAGAAGTGCCCCATACGCATGCGTATCCTGCACCGCGAGAAGTGCCACCGCAAATGGAGACACGAGAGCCGTGGCGCTCACGATCAAAATCGGAAGAATAAGTCGTGTACCAAATACCGCGATCAGTATGCCCCAAGTTAGAAAACGTCGCTGCCAAATACGCGGCATATCGCGAAGTACCCCCGCGTTCACTACCGCATTATCAAACGACAGCGTCACTTCAAGCACTATCAGGATACTAGTAGTGACCACCGCAGGCCAACCCCCGATAAACCAGACTGAAAAAAGTCCGATTGCAGTTACTATACTTGGCCCCAAAAATAGCCGGCGCATCGCGCTATTGTACCGTATCATTTGGGTGGTCGATGGGACTCGAACCCACAACCGCTGGTACCACAAACCAGAGCTCTACCGTTGAGCTACGACCACCATTCGCGTTTTGTTATATCACGTTACCCTTAAAACGCACGCATTACAAATAATGTGGCGGCGTTTCGTTGACGCCATGTCGATAATTCACTACGCGCGCAAGTGCATACAAAAGAGACGAGAGTCTGTTAAGAAACCTCAGCGAGTGCTCTCCAACACTTCGTGCTTTTTCATCTGCAACAGTGACAACACGACGCTCTGTTCGTCGCGCAAGCGTACGCGCGATATCAAGTCGCGACGATAACTCACTTCCGCCAGGCACAATAAAAGCTTTGATCGGCGGAATCTCTTCATCAATCGCATGAATGACCGCTTCTACCTGCTCGACAATGTCGGCGGGAATTGTTTTTTGTGCTCCCGCAACCTCTGCTTGTATCGTAAAAAGAGCATTTTGCGCATTGTGCAAAATTGCCGAAAGGGGTTTTCCTGCAACCATGCAATTACCAGGAACTCCGATCCTTGCCCACCCAATAGTGGAGTTGAGCTCGTCGAGTGTGCCAAGTGCTTCAAAAACTGGATCTCCTTTGGATATCCGTGCGCCCTGCGGAGTATCGAACAATTTTGAAGTGCCCTGGTCACCCTTACCAGTGTATAAAGCCATGTGCGCAGGAGAGGACTTGAACCTCCATTCCCTTGCGGGAGCTACCACCTCAAGGTAGTGCGTCTGCCAATTTCGCCACCTGCGCGTGTGTGTATGTTACTCTTTTTTGTCTTCAGTTCCAGCGGGAACTGTTTCGCCACTAACCTCTGCAACCACTGCCGCTTCGGCCTCAAGAGCAGCGGCATCCGTTAGCGACCCATCACCCCCTGCGTCAGAACGTGATTTATCTGAAACGCTTACCAAAGTCATGCGTCGAAGCGCGCGCTTGGTTTCGCGCGAGACTTTTTCTCGGATGTAATACAGCTTTGCACGACGCACTTTTGCGCGCCGCACAATCTCAATTCGGTCAATCATCGGTGAGTATAGTGGGTAGATTTTTTCCACACCAACTCCGCTCGTTACTTTGCGGACCGTAAAAGTACCTCCCGCTTCCTTGCCGTGTTTTACTGCAAGGACTAAACCTTCAAATGCCTGAAGACGAAAACCGTCTTTTTCTTTTACTTTTTGCCAGACGCGAACTGTATCGCCCGGTTTAATACCGAGTTCTTGGCGCGCGCTCATATTTACTTGTGAAATGGTAACCCCTTTCATGTGGCGCGCACTGTACCAGAAAGAAGTCGTGGGAGCAAGTGAGCGGCCACGGAAATTCCGTGGCCGCTTTTTGCTATTCCAGTCCCTCCAAAATCTCTCCCAATGCTTTGGTCACAACCGCATCCTTAGTTCGTTGCGCCACATCTGAGACATTGTGGATCAGTTTTTTTGCTCGTTGTTGCGCGAGTTTTATATCGTCGCGATTTGCAAAAAAATTCCCGACCCACGAAAAAACGCATGTTGAAATCAGGGTTCGTGCCTCGAAATCATCCGCCGAGAGCATGTGCCTCAATACGGCAATCACTGTATCGTTATCAGCACTTCGGGCGAGTTTTTTCTTTTTCGAAAGCTGCGCCCGTGCACGCTCTAGTATCCCGACGCTTTCGAGATCTGCGCGAAGGCTTTCGTGCTGAGAGATGAACCCGAGCACAATTGCAATATTTTTTGATTGTGACTCAAGAACTTCTCGGGCCATCGTGCACAATCCGCGAGTCTCCGTACTGTTCAAAAGCTCCGAGTGGTCCAAAACATCTAACCCTGCCGCATGACTTTGCCCAGCGAGCAGTAAAAATATCACCGCAATCAATGATCTCATTTCTTTCTCCTCATCTTGATACCGGTGTGCTTTATGCTTTAAAAAGGCGGCTGTGTCAATGCTTTCGCAAAACTGGCAGGTAATGGCGCTTCAAATTCGGCACGCGTACCATCAGGCAACTCAAGCGCCAGAGACCACGCATGAAGCGCGGGCCGCGTAAAGCCAAAAAGACAAGGCTTTTTTTCCGCGTACAGCGCATCGCAAACGATCGGGTGGCGGATTGCTTTCAAATGCACTCGAATCTGATGCGTACGCCCCGTCTTCGGCTGCGCCTCGACAAGCGCGAGCGGCGCCGCTGTTTCCGGGTCTTCAAATCGCTTAAGAACTTTCCAGTGAGTAACCGCCGCTCGCTTGTTTCCTTTTGCACCAAATTGTGCCGACCACCGACGAGGTCGCGTCGCGCTTCTTCCAATTTCTGCCTCAATGACACCAGTGTCTTCTTTAGGATGACCGTACACGATGGCAAGATACTTTTTTATCACCGTTCTTGCTTGAAATTGCGCTTTGAGAAACGCGTGCGCTGTTTTAGTTCTCGCAATGATCATCACCCCCGAAGTAGTACGGTCGAGTCGATGCACAATACCCGGGCGATCGATTGTGTTTCCTTGAGGAGAGACCCATGGCTCACCAACCCCTTTCATCTCCGGGTGTCGCGCAATAACCCAGTCGCATACCGATGGTTCGTGTGTCCGCCCATCTGAGTGCACAATCAAACCCGCTGGTTTATCAATAACCAGCACGTCATTGTTTTCAAAAATTATACGCGGCTCATTTGCCGTGCCGCCGTTCTCGGTCTGCATACTCATTCAGTATCCCATCCAAAAGCGCTTCATTGAAATCCGGCCAATGAGGCTCGATGAAAAAAAGCTCACTGTACACGCTCTGCCATGTGAGAAAACCGGAAAGTCGTTGCTCGCCACTCGTGCGCACGATGATGTCAGGATCCGGCATACCCGTGGTCCACAGTGAGGCACTTAATGTTTCTTCATTTACTATTCCTTGCGCCGCGGCTTTTTGCACAGCCTGCACAATTTCAGCACGCCCACCATAAGAAAGACATACCCATAACGTAGCGCGCTCATTATGCGCACTTTCTTTTTCTATACGATCCATTCCTTCTTGAAGATCTTGCGCGAACCGTTCTCGCTGTCCTACAATTTTTATTTTTACCCCTTCGGCTGTTAGCTCCTGTGCTTGTTTATTGATAAGCTCGCGAAACAAGTCCATGAGATACCCCACTTCTTCTTGCGAGCGGTCCCAGTTTTCCGTCGAAAACGCATACACAACCATGTGTGGGATGGCGCGATCGCGTACCCACCGAACAGTTTCCTTAAGCTTTAAAAAGCCTTGCCGGTGTCCCTCAAACGCGGGGAGGCCACGCTCTCGCGCCCATCGACGATTCCCATCGAGAATAATTCCGATACAGTTAACCGGCGCCATCTCACTACGCTACGCAACAATACAGTCTTCGTCAAACGTTTGTGGGCGCTAAGGGACTTGAACCCCTGACCTTCCCGGTGTAAACGGGTTGCTCTACCAACTGAGCTAAGCGCCCATTACTTCTTGTGCCCCCGGTAGGAATCGAACCCACATTAAGGCCTTAGAAGAGCCCTGTTCTATCCATTGAACTACGGGGGCTTCTGGGTTCTGGTATCGTACTTAGAGAACGTCGTCTGGTCAATTCTTGCTCGGATCAGAAACCGTTGGCTTTGTTGATTTAAGCGAACCGTGCTTTGTTGCCCGTTCATCGAAACGTGCGAGCAATTGCGTGAGTGCTTCCCGATCAAAAGCATCCGGCACTCCGCCCGAATCAGCAATTTGCGTCTGGTTCACGGGGATGAAAAAAATGTACGCTCCCCACGCGAGTGAAAAAATACTTGCGCATGCAAATACCATAAGCGCATAGAGCCATAGTTGTTGCAATAGAAATTGTTCGGCAGCCGGATCTACCCGATATGTCCACGCAATTCTACATTTTTTTAGCATGCTCATACGTCTTTTTCTGCGACAAGTACGCGCACACGTACTGACATCGCCCACGCAGTGCCTGTGTGTTCGATAAAGACCTGTTCGACCATAATGGGGGCGGGTAATGTTTCGTAGAGTGCGAGTGCGTGCATGAGCGCAGTAAACGGGCCTTCAGATCGAATCGAAACAAGATAACTTGAGAGCGACACGTCACCGGCCGGTGCCTCGGTCGGTGAAATCGAATCAACAACACTTTTGACACCTGCGGCGGCAGCGGCATCCTCAATATCATCGATGATAGTTACGACCGTCGTATCGGTAATATTCATAAGACGAGCTCGTTCGGCATTTGTATCTCGCACGCTTAGTTTTAGTGCAGAAATATGCTGCGTTCGCTTGTCTACAGCGTTAATCTCCTGAAACAATCGCACAGCCTCTGCTCTATTGAAAAGCACTGTTTGAATTAAATACACAGCGCCACACACTGACGCGGTCGCTATTACGACGCTTACACTGATCATCACTATCGTTCGTGTGCGCATACTTAAAAATTTCCCGAGAGCGTTATGTCAAACTCGCCCTCTTCAACGCGCGCTAATGTTGTGATAGGCACAACCACAGAACTAAACCGTTTACTTGCCTCAAGTGCTTGCACATACCCCGACAATGCGGCGCGCGATGTAACCGTGCCGGATACAACCAATGTACCCTCACCGTTTTTGTGTACATACGAGAAGGCGGTTAACGCCACTCCAGAGGGTTTGACGCTTACCACGTCGAGAATATGTCGAGAAGCCTCGGTGGGCGCAACAATTGCGGAAAGCGCTTCGATTCGCCGTTTGCTACCGAGAAGTGTTTCCCGTCCTGCGTTTTTTTCTTGTTCCTCAGCGTTCTTCATTGTTGCATCAAGAACGGTACTGAGATTTTGCTTTTCTGAACGCATGTTTATATACCCCGGCAAAGTTGCGAGCATGACCATGCTCGCCGCGGCAATAGCCATCACGCACACAAGGTACACAATCCGTGCAGTGACGGTCCACTTCATGTTTGTCGCAAACTCTGCAGGAACAATGAGCGCCATAATTATACGTCGCGAAGTGCCAACCCAACCGCAGTCGCATACCCTAGAGAGTGGTGCTTATCGACTGGTGGGATATAGTCATCGAAATGGCACACGTTGTGCCAGACGTTTGCAAGCTGCGTGCGCGCCTGAACACGCCCCGCAAGATAGGTCTCCAAACCCTTTAAGTTCGAACTACCGCCCACGAGCAGAACACCGGAAACAGGCGTGATCCGTTCGCCCCGCTCGTCGCGCCTTGTATCCCAGTAGCGGAAATGTTTTATGATCTCATCAGCAAGCGCAGAGGCAGTGCCAATCATTGCCTCGGCAAACTCTGGTTTTGCCGCTTGTTCGATCCCATACTCATTTTTTGCATTTTCTGCTTCTTCAACTGGCATCTTAAATTGTTCAGTCAAAATACGGGTCATAGAATCACCTCCAACCTCGACAGTACTCGTAAATATTGGGATTCCGTTTTTAACGATAGCAACTCCCGTACGAGCGCGCCCAAAATCTGCAATAAGAAATGTTTGACGCTCGTGTGGTGGAATAATTGCCCGCGCAATCGAACGTGCTTCTAGTTCCATAGAGCGCACAGGGACGCCCGCATAGGCAAACGCGCTGAGATAATCCTGCACTAAGTCACCCGGGAACACATACACCGCTATCTCCGCACCCATACCATCATTTTGGATCGAGATCACATCGTAATCATATCGCGCACGCTCGAGCTTGAGAGGTACACGTCCCTCCATTTCAAATTCAATCATGGTGCGCACCTGTGCCGGGTCCCGAACATCAACAATGTGCATATTAAAGACGTAAGCCCCTTCTTCAGGTAGCGCAACGTGGGCACCATGCACGTGAGGCATTTTTGCGTATAACGTCTTCAACACTCCCCCCAACCGTTCCGGGTCGCGCACCAATCCGCCTACAACCGTCCCCTCGGGCACATTTTCAGACACACACAACTCGACAGTAAATCCGCGGGAACGTGCGGGTTTCAGTGTGATCGCCTTTACTGAGCTGTCAGAAATATCGATTCCCGGTGTCGGCGCATTAAACACGCGAGGAATCGGAAACCAGTGCTTCCATACAGGGTGTTCGTGCACACGCGCACGCCCATAAAGGAGCTCTTCATGCAGAGATACGGGGTGCATGGAACTAGTATACTCTACAACAAGAGTGTTTTAGAGAGCACGAACAGCCTGGTAGATCACTATCCCAAGCACCATGACCGCAAGTACTGTCGTGCCGATAAAAAATGTGCGGCGTAGTAACGAACGTTCTCGTTCTCCATACTCATAGACAACGTACGCAACTGCAAGAAACCGTAATGTTCTTCCAACAAACCATGCAGCCAAAAAAGCTACGATAGGTGACCCGAAAACTCCCGCAGCAATGACGACTGGACCATTAGGCAAAGGAGTGAACGCCGCTGCAAATGAAAGAAGCGCCGTGTTGTCAACAAACGTGCGTTCGGCAAACGAAAACCAATGCGCCCGATCGGCTGATCCTGCAAAAAATTCGATCAACCCGAGCCCATAGGCCCCGATCAAGTACCCGCACGCTGCCCCAAGTGTTGAAGTGATTGATGTGAACAACCCGATCCACCACCACCGTGCCCGATTTGCAGCAACCATAACCCCCATTAACGGGTCGACAGGAAACGGGATGAAGATTGATTCAGCAAAAGAAAAAACGCCGAACCACGCCAACGCGTACTGCCCACGTAGTTTCTGCTCTATATACCGCCACCACAATTTCGTCTGCTCATACGCACGTACACCCAACCCCTCAATACTTTTTATCATGCACTATTTAATACGCGTTCCAGGCGGCACGTCAGTATTTTCTGGTACTAAAAGCGACAAGCGCTCACCATAAGAGAGTGCGAGGAGCATACCTTGGCTTTCAATCCCCTTGATAACCCGCGGTTCAAGATTAACAATATACGGTAATTTTTTGCCAACCAATGACTCAGGAGTAACCCACGCAGCAATTCCTGAAACAATGGTTCGTTCGCCGATCTCAGGTCCAAAATCAATCGTACATTTGATGAGTTTGTCCGTTTCTGGGACACGCTCTGCGGAGCGTATTAGCCCAACGCGAAACTCAAGTGCCGCGAAATCTTCGTATGTCACCATCGCGCCAGTATAACAATTAGAGCCCAAGACTACCAAGGAGGCTCTTTAAAACGAGTGTGGCTGCTGAAAGTGCGTTTTGTAACTGCTGCACTGCAGGCGCACCGAGCGTGTCAAACCCTGTAATGATCGTTTGTGCAACGGAGCGCACTGCCTGGGTTATCTGTGCGATTGTTTGAGAAACAGCGGTGGTGTTTTGTTGTCCCAAAACGGCATTTCCAAATGTGTTAAGAGCTCCGCTGGTTGTGTCTTGTGTTTTGTCTCCTCCGTCACGCGCAGATGTTGTGTCTACACCTTCAAAGAAAGCCCCGAATACAGAACCAAGTCCTTTTGCTTCTTTTGCAGTGTCCTCTTCCGTATACGACTTCCCTGTTTCATCTTTTTTCCCCGCGACATCCTTAATCTTCTTAAGCGTGTCATCGGTAGTACTTGCCGATTTTTTATCCTTTTTTGTTGCGCACGGGTCTGTACCATCAGCACTAATTGAGCGAAACCCGCCCGTCTCGCACGGGTCTGGCATCATCATCATTGGCATATCCATCTTCGGCATCATCATAGGAAGCATGGGAAGCATCGGCGCACCCATCATCATTCCCATCATCATTTCCGGCATTTTTGCCTCACACTTACCATCAATCTTGTCAGGGCACGGGTTAGGAGCTCCCGGTTCTATCTGCGGTCCACCTGAGCAACATGAGATTTTTCCGCCAGTTGAAGTTCCTTCCTCTGTACAATACATCTGACACTCAGAGTCTTGATTGCATATGTTCCCACTCTTCATGCACTGTCCTGTTAAGCATGATTTCCATTGCCCGATACATGCGGACTTACTCGCACCAGGCTGTCCTATACACTGCTTATACGCCGCGTCGCACCCTGCCGCAGATGCACTACTGACAAATGTCATATAAAAGAACGCTGCCACGACAACGTGCACTACAATCCACGCACGAGCACTGGAAATTTGCTGCATGCCGTAATAGTACACAGATTTATCGAGTATGTATTTAGCGCTTGTGTATATCTAAATAGCGCTGCAGAATCACGGCCGCCGCTTGCGCGTCAAGGTTATCAATAGTGTGGTATACCGGAGATTGCACTTCCCCTCGCGGTGCTCCTTCCGCGTGCGCAAAAACCGCGCGGGCTGCCCCTGTTGAACCAAGTTCGGGCACTGTGGTGATGGTGCAGCCAGCCGCGGTAAGTGGTTCAATGAATTCCTTAAGCTTATGTGTGACACTATTAGGTTCTCCCGAACCTGTTTTTGTATCACCAATAACAACTGACCCTGCTCGGACATGTTCGACTAAATCCAATATGGTCTTAACGGCATCTTGGTTATTTGGAACAACTGAGTGCGGAAACGCAATTGTCCCGTTTTCATCAGAGATCGCAATACCAATTCGTTTCTCTCCGAAATCTAAGCCTATGTATTTCACCCAGGAAGCATAGCATTATTTGCGGTAATACAAGAAATACGTACTATGCAGTAACTGGATTTCCTATTTCCAGAAAATTGTGTCGCGTTTGGGAAAGGAATGGAGAGGTGGCAGAGTGGTCTATCGCACTTGTCTTGAAAACAAGAGTCTCGCAAGGGACCGTGGGTTCGAATCCCACCCTCTCCGCAGTCAGAAACACCCTTATTCATAGGGTTGTTTTTGTTTGAGGAAAGAGGGATTCGAACTTATTACATAATTTTTGATAAAATAAAGAAATGATCAAACAGAGCGATTTTTATTCGATCCCTCGTCAAGCGAACAGACTGGAGGAAAGACACACTGGTCAACCTTTTGAAGTTGAATGCTGTGGTATGAAAATCATAGTGGAACCGGGAGTTTATCAAACCTCTGGTGACTCTGATTTGATGGCGGGATCAGTAGAGATCACGAAAAATCAGAACTTCTTGGAAATTGGATGCGGTACAGGAGTAGTTTCGATTGCAACTGCGAAACGTGCAGCACAAGGAGTTGGGATAGATATCAATGAGCGAGCAGTAGAAAACAGTAGGCGCAATGCGCAAGCGCAAGGTGTTACAAATGTCAGTTTTTTCTTATCGAATGTATTTGAAAAAGTAGAAGGACAATTCGATGTTATTATCTGTAATCCGCCTTACACAAAGCATGAGGTGCGAGATAATATCGATCGGATGTTTTGGGACCCAGAAGACGAGACGAAGCAAAAGTTTTTCAAGGAGGTTGGTGCGTATCTCAAACCGAACGGAAAGATCTACTTTGGTTGGGCAGACTTTGCAGATATTGATGTCGGTCTTCCTTTCAAGTTGGCTAAAGAAAATGGGTACGCACTAGCCAATACTTACAAAAAACCACACAAAGAGGATTTCAACTTTTACGTCTTTGAGTTTAGGAAATAGCGAAATTTGGGAATAACTCATGATTTTTGCTACTCTGAAAGTACGTTCTAACAGCATCTAACTCTCGCCGCATAGTCATATGATGGGTATTAGAAAACATCACATCAAAGGGAGAACGCATTGTAAACGTTAGGTTTTTTCCGTGCAGTGTTGAGTTCGCAAGTAAGAAACTCAAAAGTTTGCGTTTTTCCTCTGGTTGCGAACTTTCAAATATAGCTTTCGCTCGTTTTGCCAAGCGTAGCGTCATATTTGCCGTAACGTAGAAGCCCTAGTTTGCATCTTATCGTTTGTCAATATGTATTTATCGTTAAACTTGTTAAATTTGCGCATCGCTAGAAAAATCGGAAGTAGCAAAAACAGAGCAGCCCACACGGGGCTGCTTATATGTACTCAAAAACCTACGAATTTCGCTCGAACTTCTGCCTGAGTGCGGCTTTTCGAGAAAGCAGTGACCGTTTCTGCCTGTATTCTGGCGCCACAAACGGATAGCTGAATGGAAGTTCCCACCGCTTCCTGTATTGTTCGACAGTCATATTATGTGTGAGGCGAATATGGGGCTTGAGTGTCTTGTACCAGCGCCCACATTCGAGACATGCAATTCTATTGGATAGAACCGACGCCTCAATCGAGACTGCTGGTATTCGCGTCTTGGTCGCAGACGTACGCCCAAGCTTCTCGAACGTCGCCCGCACAGTGCCGACCAATTTTTTGAAGTCCTTCTTGGGGACTTTATGTGACGTCACATACGCTTTCACGACACGAGCAGAATCTTTAGTCCTCGCCATTGGAAGCCTCCATACACTACACTCTAATCTTCGTACCACGATTTCCAAAAAAATCAAAATGTCGCATAGTAATCCCCAACCAGCTTTTTGCAATGCGAAACAAACTCGGCGTCAGACTTCTCGCACAATTGCTTTGCTTCTGCATCTGAATCATATTGCGCTACAAAATCATCGGCAGCGCCCCAGAAACAGTAGCTTCGTTCTTCATAAGTGCGCCCCTTCAAACAGTAGTTTGCCGTTGCCTCAACGCGCGCCCCTCCCCAGCCAGATGCGTCGCGCCCAATACTTAAAAAACAAGTGCTTTTAAATTTTTCATCAACATTCGCGCAGCGTTCAAACGCATCGATAAAGTTGCCTCCATTTTTCTTGAGCATGTAAGAGCTTTGCATCATAAAACACTGCCCTCGCTCTTCTTCATCCACAACATCACACGGGTAGACTAAATTTTCAGGGTCAAGATACAGCGACGGCACATCATTGGTGTCTGCAATTACGTTTTCCATGAACACGCCCCCGTAGCACGCAGACTGCTCCCACTCACCAGTCAAATGTTTACACCCTTTAAGCGCGTCAAAAAGTTCGTGTTCATAAAGCGCCATGAGTCCGTGCCCGACGCCGTGGACACACGCAAAATAATCGTACGAACGTGTATTTTTTCCTGGTACTTTTTCACAAATCGCATCCAGCCCGACGAGTGCTTGTTGTGGATCTTGGTCAGCAAATACGTGTTCAAGAACGCCGTGGTAATACCCTGAGCGACAAAACATGTCACCGTACTTGTATGCGCGCGCAACCGAACCGTAATGCGCGGCCGCAGCGCGCCCAACCACATGCAGTAGTGTGTGACAATTTTGCAGCACATCTCCCCTTTCGAGGTAGCGTGCCTTAAGATCCTGGAGAGCGCGCAGGGGATTTTTTTGTGCTGCGTTCTCATAAAATTCCTGCCAACACAAGAGCGAATCAGGACATGGCGCTTCTTCTTGCAACAATTGCGGAACAACAACACCACGCTTCGGAACCGCTTCTTCTACAGATAGGCCAACCACATATGAAGCGCCCACGCAAAAAAACACACAAGCAAAAAGCACGATAAAAACAACTCTTCGCATAGTCTTAGTGTAGTGTCATACTATCAGTTTGCACACATGAGAGTGTGCGCGAGTTCGTTTACTGCGTCGCCGAATATTCTTATGCGTCGCGAGAGTGTTGTCATCATTATTCTTATGGTACTGTATCGAGGTGTGCCTGGTAGACGCACCAGCTCGAATAGGGCTAACAAAGTATAGTTATCAATAAAACAACCATCATGAAATACTTATTTCTAGTCGGAATTATTATTTTGGCAGGAGGGCTCTTTGCCTGGCAAATGCAAGCACCGACCACCTCCACTTCCCAACAAGAGGAGACCAGTCCTTTTGATAGCGATACACCTGTCGTGGGTACAGTCACCGACGAGAACCCGACGCCGAGCCAAGGATCTTCTGCCGACGTTACGGCAACTGTGCCAAGTACACCACCAGCAACACAAGGAACCGGAACCGCGCCACAAGCAATCACCCGTTCGGTACTCGCAACACACAATACACAGAAAGACTGTTGGGTCGCTTATAAAGGAGTTGTGTACGACATCACCAATTGGTTACCGAGACACCCTGGATCAGCCGGTGCAATCGCTCCTTATTGCGGCACCGCTGACGAGTTCACTGCGGCGTTTAATAAAAAACACGGAACAAAGCAAGAGAACCGCTTGATGCGTGAAGGAGTGAATGAGGGAGCGTACGCGCAGTAACATGACCTCGTACGGATTACTCATCATCCGATTGGGATTGAGTGGTGTCTTGTTATGGTTCGGTGCACAACAGCTTATTGACCCGCTCTCTTGGGTAGGATACGTGCCCGACATCGCGACCACAACTCTTCTGGTGGACGCCAAAACCCTTGTGCTCATGAACGGTGCTGCTGAGGTCGCGTTTGGTCTTTTGCTTTTACTCGGCCTCTTTACGCGCATAAGTGCAACGGTAATGGGTGTGCATCTGGCACTGATCGCCCTCTCGCTTGGCCTTACTGCGGTGGGTGTGCGCGACTGGGGTCTCGCGTTTGGATTTTTAGGACTCGCTCTTACCGGTCCTGGCCACTGGAGCTTGGATAATATCGTTCGATAATTTCCATCAACGCCGACGCCAATCTCGTAGGGTCGTGGCGAATAAACGACCGCACAGAACCCTGTGCTTCAAAGTGGTGTACCACATGCATGTCTGACGAGAGGATGTTTTTCTCTACACACTCATAAGGATCGTGTGGGCTACGCCCGCATTCAACAAACATGCCTTTCCCTTCTCTTTCTTCGTACCGCGCCGCTAAATGCACGGGCGGTTTTTCATTGTTACAAATCACCGTATCGATTACATGCGAACCGATATAGTGATGGAGTACTCGCACGTAATCTCGTGCTTGGAATCCTTCCGTTTGTCCGCGTTTGTTTGTCAAATTCGCCACATATACCATATGTGCCTTGCTTTCTCTCAGCGCACGCGCAATGGCGGGGATGAGTATCGGTGGCACTACACTTCCGTATAAATCTCCAGGACCAATAACAATGATGTCAGCTTCTAAAATTCGACTGACAGCAACTGGATCAGCGCTCACCGGGTGTTCAAGCGCAATACCTTGTACCCCCACTTCGCGCACATGCTCGTTGTTATCAAGAAAATGTTCCCCCACTACATGAGTGCCATCATTAAGCTGAATGCGAAGACGCATATCTTCGCCTGTTACGGGAATAATTTCACCCGCAACGGCAAGAATGCGCGCAGCCTCGCGCACTGCTTCAGCAAAACTCCCTGTGACACGCTCGAGTGCGGATAAAAACAAATTGCCAAACGCATGCCCCTTTGCTGGCCCATCAGGAAAACGGTAGCTAAACAATTCGCGCAACACTGGAGTTTCGTACGAAAGCGCCGCAAGACATTGGCGCACATCCCCTGGCGGAAGAACACCCATTTCATCTCTTAATGCTCCAGAAGAACCGCCATCGTCAGCCATTGATACGATTGCTGAAATGCGTACCGGTTTTTCCTTTAATCCCGAAAGAAGCACGAAGTGCCCCGTTCCGCCGCCAATAGTGACCACAAGCGGGTGATGTTCTCCTTGTTGTTTTCGTGTTTCGAAAGCCATATACACTATCATAGTATTGAGACAGACTCTGAGCCATACTACAATTCTGGTATGTCGCGCGGATTTTCACTTATCGAACTCCTGGTGGTAATCGCCATTATCGGAATGCTCACCGCGATCGGGCTCGCATCGTACAACGAAGTACGGAAACGCGGTCGCGATGCTCGAAGAATGCAAGACGTGCAAGAACTCCACAACGCACTTGGTTTGTATACTATTTTGAATAGCACGTTTCCTATTGCGGTGGCTAGCACGCCACTCACCGGGGCAGATGCGGTTTCAAGCGCGCTCGTTGCCGCTGATGCGTTACCAACCATCCCGCTGGATCCTCAGTATCCAACATATACATATGATTACCAATCAGATGCAGGCGGGTCTTCATACTCAATAACTTTTTGCCTCGAAACTGACACGATCCCCAATTACAGCGCCGGATGCAGTAACGTTTCAACTCCATAAAATATGCCCGCCCAGAAACTTCGCTGGGAAGCACCCGAGCACAAACATACTGAGCGTGGCGCCGATTGGTACTGGGCGTTAGGCGTCATCGCTGTCTCGAGCGCGCTCACAGCCATTTTGTTTCAAAATTTCTTATTCGCACTATTGATTGCCATTGCCGCATTCACTCTTGGGATGTTTGCGATGCGTGAGCCACGGCTCGTTATTTTTGAACTCGATGAAAACGGATTTCATATTGACGACCTTACGTTTCGTTACCCGGAGATGTACGCATTTTGGGTTCGCGAACATGAAGACGGCGCTACACTCCTTCTCGACACCCCTCGCTTTATGAATCCCGACATTATTATTCCTGTTGAGGGAATCGACCCGGCAGAAGTGCGCGCATTCCTCCGCGCGCGCCGCGTTCCTGAAGTCGAGCTTACCGAGCCGTGGACTTTCACGCTTTTCGAAGCGCTTGGTTTCTAATGTTCTATATCGAACTGTTTAGAATACATTGAGTGAAGATATAGATGCCATCTTCCGGATTACACAACTCCACCGTAGTACCCCCGCTTGTGCCAGTGAATCCACCGCTGCCAGTCGTTTGTGAACCCGTGTTTGATCCTAAAAATTCTTCTGCGCTCGTATTTTCCGTAGACATCACCGATGCTTGTGTGCGCGCGGGGATAATAACTTTTACCGCATCCCCGGTGTCATCGAGTACCGAAATGATGAATTTATGGAGTAATACCCCGCCTCCTTTGGTGTCACATTGAAGCGCGAATTCTGTGTTCCGCCTCAGCGGGGGCGTGAACGCTTCGCCTGTTGCTTTTCCTGTGTCGAGTAACGCGGACTCAGGACCGTAGAGGCGACATGCATCTGCGCTTCCGAGTGTTTCAACACTGCTCCATGAAATGCGCGCCGTCGCGCCGCGCGCTACCGCTGACGGCGCAACAACCACTGTTGCACTCGGCCGCACGACAGGAATGTCGCACGTGCGCTTACCCAACACGGTGCCTCCTCGGACACATTCGATACCGAGCGTGAGTTTTTGTTGACCAGTATCTTTAACAGGGACGACAAATGACCCACTCGCAGCCCCACTATTACTCTCTGTTGCCCCGAGTTTAAAACCTATGCCGCGCGCTGCGGTCGCCTCACCATAACAACCCCACGAGACTGTTGTTTTTCCTTCGCCAACACTCTCCCCATGTGGTTTAACAAGCGCGATCACATCAGCACAACTTAAACGGGGTTTGGTGGGCGCTGCGGGTGGTAACACTTCCGGATTCTCCGATCCCCCCGACGCTGATTGCTGTTTTCCGCTAAGCATCGAAAGCAGGTTATTGAGTAAGCCACTGAGCCCTTCTCCACCACCTGACGAAGCCCCGCCCCCACCAACCCCAGGTGTAGTCCCACCAGTTGCATCTCCCGACCCGCTCGCCGTTGCGTCAGATGCGCCGTCTCCGCCTCCGTCATCTTTCGCATCTGCTACTCCACCTGTAGAATCGTCACCGGTACCTTCAGGAATAATGTCTGTGCGCTCGCCGCCTGTGTCATCGGATCTTGTTGCGTCACCTTCTTCGCCAGCTACACCATCATCTGCGAGAGCGTCCCCGGTGTCTGATTCCGTGACCGCAGCCACTCCTAGGACAGTTGTGTCTTCTTCGCCACTTCCCCCGAATGATTCCTCGCTCTTGGGAAAGAGGGCTCCGTCACGCCCTGATTCAAGCGAAAGCGCCTCAGCACCTTTGCCCTCCCGTTCTATATACAATTGGCATCCGGTTTCGTTACAGACAATTCCCGAGCGTACGACATCTGAAAAATCAACTCCGCTTACCAGAAACTTTTCCCCGGTGCTTATATCGGTCAGAACACACGTACCGCCTTCGCAAGAATCGATGTGCGTTTCACTAAATTCGGGAGATATACCGCCTGGGTTTTGTGTTGTATCATCATCAAGTAATAGTACGGCTGCTAATGGGTACAGTCGTTTTATGCGATCACGCCATGTGGTCGCTGCAGTGTCGGTTTGCGCAAGTATGCGCTCTGCGTCCTGTATAGCAGCGCGCGCTTGCGTGCCATTCCAAACAGCACCTTCCACATATCCACGCCGCGCGGCGCTTGTTGTAACTTGTTCAGCTCTGTCAAGCGCTGCAATGGATTCATCAAAAGATCTAACTGCATCAGCGTACCGGTCTGCCGCCCGGATGAGTTCCGCACTTCGCCCGAGGTCCGTGAGCGCTTCGAGCCTGTGCGCACTCTCGCGCACCCGCGCGAGAGACCGCGCGTACGAAAGATCTGTGCGCGCGTCGCGAACAACCCGCACATCCATAGATTCGGAAACTGTTTCGTTCATCCGCCGCAAAATGTTGTCGATGTTTGCAAAACCCCGCTCCGAACTTGCCGCTCCTCTTTCGAGGAGGTTGTCAAAAATATTTCGATAGGCGAGCGCCGAGCGAGTCATTGAATCCAGTGACACAGCGCTATCTTGAAGAGTCCTTGTAACCCACTGGCGCAGTGACTGCCCCGCACCCCCGATACTTTCGGCCATCCGGGCAACTCCATCTGAAAGCGCTCCGCTTGTCGGACCTCCCGGTACCCCGGCGAGCACCGCATGACTTGTTGGGACTGCCTCAAGCGATCGAAACGCACTACTTAGTGGAGCTACATCAGCCGCGATAGTTGGTGTTATCCCGAGTTCTCTTAGCACTACCGCATCGTCAGCAAATCGTCCGATTTGCGCCAATCGATAGGCCTCGATCGCTGCTTCACGACCACGCAACGCCGCGCGTTCTGCATCGCGCCCGAGTTCCACAGCGTCATCAAGCGATAGCGCGAGTGTTTCATCGAGTCGAATCGCCGCCTCTCGCATTTCTCGCGCTGCAACATCGTACGAAGCGCTCGCGCTCTCAAAAATGCGTGCGCGAGGCGTCATGCCGTATGAATCAATACTGGTTACATACGCCCGCGCTGCTGCTGCTTCTTTCATAAGCGCGTCAGCGCGTGCGTTAAGAGTGCCTGCTAGGTCGGCTGCTGCCGCCCGACCTGCCCGCTCCGTCATGTCGCGCACTGTATCGTCGAAAGACGTCCCTACTGTTGGTCGAGCCGTTGTAACTCGAGGCTCAGGCAAC
This sequence comes from bacterium, assembly GCA_038128225.1. Lineage (GTDB taxonomy): Bacteria > Patescibacteriota > Minisyncoccia > Phycocordibacterales > UBA2100 > JAYPJF01. The sequence goes on along the minus strand of JAYPJF010000001.1, from coordinate 247,343 downwards.
AATGCCCCTGCGCCAATCGGATCTTCGATAAATCTCGCTAAATCAACTACCTCATCGACAACGCCCAGATCTGGGAGCGCGATAACCCCTTCGCCCACCGTGCCTGTTTGCGCTTTTAGAAGACGTGCCTCTGCGTCGAGCCACCGGCTAGATAACACAATCTCTTCAGGCGCCGATCCCAGCACCGCGAGTGCTCGGCCAGTAGAGGCTGGGATCGCCTCAATCTCTACTGCATCAGGCGTGAGCGAATCCAATACTCCTTGAACATTCGGGGGCAGATCCCCACCCCTCAAAAATGCCGGGAGCTCACCAAGCTCATCACCAATCACAGCGACATCACCAATCACGTTTTCTGACACGCCAACCGATGCGCTCCCTATGGGCTCATCGATGATACCTGTTGTCCCTCTTGGTCCTAGCCCACGAATTGCGGCATCGACATCAACCGCCGAAACACTTTCTGCGCCCCGGTCTCCAAAAAAGCGACTGAATAGCGACGGCCTCTCTGCTGCTAAAGTCGAAGGTGGCTTTGGTGCAAATCGCCGCGCGATACTCTCCACGCCAGCGCTAGAAACATCGTCGAGGGACGCGCCTGCACCGATACCGTCGTCCACAGTACCGCTGAAAACGATGCCATCAGCTCGATCCAAAAGATTCTTGAAAGACGCCGCGCCACCATTCACTGTTCCACTCGATAATTCATCTGGCACTCCAAGTAACGCACCTTCCCCAGTCTCATCTGCTCTTGCGGCAATGCTTTCTGGAAGCCCCTCCACACGAGGTGTGCGTGGTCGCAACGCGACAAGAGAACCTGAAGATTCTACTGGCGTTGGCGCTCTCGCCGGTACTTCGTCAACCAACGCCCTCGGCAATCCAGTAAGGGTTCGTAGAGCCTCTGTGCCTTCCTCTATTAAAGCCGCAAGCGTAGGTGTAGAAGCAGAGGCGCGTACTCCGGTATTGACACCGCTTTCAGTCCGGGCGACTACTGCGGTGACTCCTGGTGTAACGGCGGGGGTATTGCCCACAACAACCTTTCCTCCACCAACCGCGCTCACCGGTACTATTTCTATCGGTTGCGGAGGAGCGAGCGAGGCTAAAATCGGCCCCATAGGAGTATTCGCAGATCTCCCCGCAACAAGTATTGGTTCCATATCGGTTCCCCCGAGAATCCGCGCTTGCGCCCGAATTACTTCGGCCCATTCACCCGCTTCGGCGGTCTTTGGCGCGTATCGCCGTGCAGCACCTAATGTTTCTTCTATTGCCGCATCGGGAGTAACAAACACAGTATCAAGCGCATTTTCATACATTACCGTTAGTTCAACGACTTGTTTGCCATACGCATTTCTGAGTACAGGGTTCCCATTGTATCCTCGCGCCCCCAAGTAGAGCGTTCCATTTTCCAAGACTTCTTTGTTGAGCAAAGTGAGCGAAGTTACTAAATTGACCGAATCGTTTCTTCGAATAATCGACATGGCGTATGGGAGGTCTGTCCCCCACACCCCCCTGATACCCGTTCCGGTTAACTGCCCTAGCCCGGAGCCGTTTATGCCAAAGCTTGCAAGCGACGGAACTTCTATTTCGCGCGTAATCATTGCATTTGCAAATGCAAAAAACTCTTTTTTACTTTTGAATTGAGGTGCCAGCCGCCCCGCGCTTTCAAGCTCATCGTATACAGTGCTCATGACAATAGCTAAACGTTCAGGATCGTTTCGGATCAACGAAAGCTCGTCGAGCGTGCCTTGTCCTTTGAGTTTACCAATCGCACTTTTCATCACCCCAATATCAGCAGGGTTTCCGTCCGCCGCAGCAGCAGGGTTTATTCCAAAAACATCGTCTACCACTCTTGATACCATCGGAACGCCGAGGGCGTCATCGAGCATTGTAAAGGGACGCGCCAACACATCACCGTTTGTAAGCAAAAATGCGGCAAGTACCGAAGTACGCGCCGTTTCCATCACCCGCCCCACTAAAGACTTTTGCGCAGTCTCGCTTGGGACGGTCGTTGGTATCAACGAACCTTCTCCGGTATTCGTCAGCGGAGCATTTTTAAGATATGGAGCAACTTCGTCAATAAATGCTTCTTTGGCTATGCTTCGGATCGCCCTCGCCCGCTCGACCTTTTGTGCTAGAGGCAATTGTTCGTACCCTGCTTGCAAATCCTCGATTTTTGCAACTGCATTTTTTAAATTCTGTACAAAAGCTGAATTGACGCCATATCTTTCCGAACCCCCAATAACAGTCTCCATTGCAGAACGTATGGAAGAAAAACGATTTGTCCGTAAAAAGTTTCTTTGTAGCAGCATGGCAGCCTCCGGATCGAGGGGTTCGAGAATTTGATACCTCCATATACTTCGCTCAGCATGACTTGCAAACGTGTCAGAAATTATGGGGCCATTAACATCATCGACTACGGTCTTTATGAGGTCATCGAGATTACGCGTATATTCAGGTCTTTGAGCACGAGGAAACGCTCGAGAATCAGGGTATGTAAATGGGAGGTCCTTGTTAAGAGCAAGGTTCCACCCTTCTTCCACCAAATGTAGTGTCTCGCCTTTCGGGCCACGATAGCCAAGAAGTCGGTTGAGTGTGGGATTATTGGTCACACCCTCACCAAGCGACGGCGTGCCTATCGAGTCATCTATGAGCGCGTTTGGTGATGGAGTTGTTGAAACATCAGCCGCGGCGCGCACCCCCCCGCTCCCAAGCCCTTCAGGTTCAGCAACAACATTAAGACCAGAGACACGAGATCCTGTTGATAAGTCGCGACCCGCTCCTGTAAGAGATCCCCCTGCCGGCATTACGGGGGCCACGGGCACTTCTGCGACACTTGAAAGTCTCACTTCGTCGACGTGCGCGATAAACGCATTGAGTCCATTCTCGGCGGCGTTTGGTGCAAAAATTCGCGCCCCCGTGTCGAGTTTTTCCGCTCCCTCTCTCGCAAGCTGAGCAGCAACACCGGTATCTCCCGCCTTAAAACTTTCGAGCGCCTGGTTTAGCAATGCCCTCGCTTCACTGAAGCGTGCGCTTGCAGCAAAGTCAGAGCTGCCAGCAGCAATAACAGCCAGACCGTCAGCCTGTTCTGCAAGTTTTACAATTTCGTCGACACTTGCTGGCGTTGGAAATAATACTGTAGGCGAAGGTGCTTCCGCCAAACCAAACGCCCGTACCCCAAGATCATACACATCGCTTGCCACAGCCTGCCCAAGCTTAACCACTCCTCCTAATCCTTCTGATGCCCCTTCTAATAACTGGAGCGGGCTCGGCGAAAACGCTGCTGAAGAAGGCATTCTTATGGGTGCTCCGAATTCTCTCCACGCTTCACGAACACGAGGAAACAATGATGTCGAAAATGGGCCGGTCTCTGCGCCTGCCAAGTCGCCAAGCTCAGGCACGCTCACACTACTAGCGGGAGCTGAACCCGCGCGCGGCACCGCTGGTGTATCAGAAATCTTTCTTGCAGAAGGAGCAGTATTCTTAACCACTGCAGGAGATATGCCGCTACTAAGCGAAGGGCCACCCGACCCCATCAATGAATCCGCCGCGCTCACTCTCGGTGCTGGAGGTACCGTAGCGGTTGCTCCTGATCGCCCGCTAATTACTACTGGTGCGTAATCGGCAGCCACACCTGGGGTAGCCGGAAACGCGCTCGGTGATACTACCGCAACCTCTGGACTCAAGGTACCAAGACTTATCGGCGGAGGAGCTAAGCTTTCCGCCCCGCGCACAAGCCACCCAAACCCAGGAGGAGCGAGTGCTGGCCCTTCGGCGATTCGGACCCCTATCGCAGACGCCGCGCTTTTTCCCACTCTCCACATATCAGGACCCACACCAACGTACGGGACTGCAATATCGAACGCTGTAAGTGCCGCTTCCCCAGTATCTACGAGTATGTTCTGAGGTAGTGTGCGAATCATTCTTCTACTTGCTTCGGCCTCGCTTAATAACGTTGTCATGTTTGGAGCTCCCTCTGTGCCAAAAAGATTCTCCCCATATATACCCACAGATTGACCGACTCCTGCAACCTCGTCAGCTAATGCGCCTCCAACAAATCCCAAAACGCGGCCCCCTATTGAATGCTCAATAATCGTTCCTGATTCCGGATCGTAGTGCCACGGCTGAACAGCGTACTCATTCAGTGCTTCGGCTTGATTGTTAAGCCATGTAATTGGTTTAGAAAACCACGGAACCGTATCGTCAACGACTGCGCGACGCGCATCCCGTTCAGCACCCCCGGTTGCTGCAACCAACTCTGCTGCAAGAGTCGGGTCTGCTGGAGTTTGTCCGGTTAAAACGTAATTCGCGAGCTGGCCTGCTTCACTTCGTTTTGTTTCCAGCGCAGGTACTATCGGCACACCTGTCTCATCAACCCCGACGCCCCACACATTCCGCGCGTACTCTTCAGGTGATGGTGGTGACCCGATTAAATTACCAAAATCGTCGGTAACACGTGCCAGCTCCCATTTTGTGACTGAGCCGCCTCTATCTCGTGCATATTGGAGCAATTGTTTCTGTGCGACTACCTCTGCTTGAGTATCTGCAGCCGTACCATAAAGCGCGTCATAACATTCCGGGCATGATCCCGAGGCCCAATCGATGAGACCGATGTTTGTGTCGATAGCGCCTTGGAGCTCTTCGAGTTGTTGGTGTCGAAAATCACCCCAAGGGTTCAGTGTATTCAGTTCAAGTGCGCTTTTCCAAAAACTTTCTGATCGTTCTCGCGCCAATTCAGTTTTAATAGCATCCTGCATGTTGTACATAAGCTCGTTATCAGCAACCAACGCATTGAGGTGTTTAACTTTTTGAGAGAAGATAGCCTGATCTGTTGCAATTGCGTTGTTGTAATCAACGAGTCGCCGAACAGCAGCTGCGTTTTCTGGATTCGGAGTAAAATCTGTCCCGAATAATGTATTTGGGTCTTCGACTGCCTGCTGTTCCAGCGCGTCAAAATCAACCGCGGCGGTTCTAAAGTATTGATCCGAAATACTCAGTCTCGATCGTGAAGGATCAAGTGCGGCAACACGCGCTCGAGCCGCTTCCAATTCCCGTTCGTACCCCGCAACTGCAAGCGGATCAGACACGGAAGACGCTTCAAGCTGCGCGAGTCTCGAAGACGCGTCAATATAGTCATTCCACGCTTTTCGCGCCGCAGATCCTCCCATCTCAGGGTTTTGTATTTCAGAATTAACAGGTGCGGCAACTTCGTCCGCACTTGCAAAACTTACTCCTGGAACCAATCCGCCTTCTTGCTCCGGATCGTAACTATACGTACCTGTTTTTGGGTCGTAACTTTCACCGCTCACCCCGCGCGCTTCGCCTACTGCGATAAGGTCATCGATGGTTGTGGGAAAATTTTGTGTCGGCGCCGATGTCACCGAGACAATGTCCCCCGTGGCGTCGATTATCACAAACTCACTCGTTAAAGGGGATTCATACCCTGGTATTCCATTTACAGATTCAGTACCGATACTATCGAACCCCCCAAGGATGGTTCCTGGTGCAAACTCATCTACTCCATCTAGTGTAGTGAGGGTATTCTGTGTCCACGGTAAGTAACTCGCGAATAAATCCGACGCGCCTTCGAACCGTCGCGCCAAGTCTCCATATAATCCGCGCACGCCCTGCCCAATCAAGCGACCGCCTTCAAATAAATCTCCTTTAAGGACTGCACCGGTGATATCGGCGAGTGTTACTTTTGGATCCGCAAGAAACGTGCCCGGGACTTCTGTTGCCACTGCGGTATCGGCAATAACAGTGATACCTGCTTGGCTATTCAAATCGAACGCTTTTGATAAATCGGTACCTGCTGTTCCAAAGTAATCCGCTGCGGTTCCTTCGAGTGCAGACAATGCGCCAGCGCCACCTTTCTCAACATCAATAGCGGTCCCGGTAAGTGCTGCCTCAGGAAATCCCGCAGCGCTCGAAAAGGAGAAACCTGTCCCAACAGACGGGTCTTCAAAAACCACACGGCCGAACGGAGACCCGGTGTCGGATATGGCCCCGAGCCCATCGGCCCACAGTCCTGTTGCTGGATCAAAAGCAAAATCAGAACCCGCCAGTGATGAATATGTTATCGAGGGGGGTGCGAATGTTTGAAAGTCAGTTACCGGCACAGTAGGAACAGCGCGCGGCATAGCTGAAAATGTTGATGGTGCGGTAAAAGAGCCGAATGAACCATAATCTATAGTTGGATCAAGTCGCACACTTCCCAACCCAGAAGAAGGTGGAAAATAGAACGATGATAAATCGCTACTAAAATTCGAGAGCGGCGTAAAGCTGCCTCCCGGACCCAGACTCTTTAGTGCTGCTTGAACAAATTCAGCTGATGGCTTACTGCCGTTATATAAAAACTCTTCTGGGGAGGCGTATTTTATTTCAGGTGTTTCTGTGGTCCCTGAAACACCCGGTTTGATAGAGCCAGATTCTTCTATTGCCTTTCCGGGGTCGAAGTCAGGGTCAAATCCATAACTTTCTCCAGGATCTACTTCCCCAAACGCGTCGCCTGGATCAACGCTCGCCTCCCCGGTCGAAGGCGGTTTGTATGTTGGATTGGTATCGGCACTTCCTGGATAGGTTTCGCCACGCCCAAGATCCGTCTGTGAACAGACTTTTGCGCTGGTGTCTTGTGTACAACTACCATTTTTTGGAGCAGCTTTTGCACACTTAATACTGCTCCCGTCTGGAAGCTGATACGTAACGGTTCCACATTTTGGTTTTTTTCCTGACTTAAGCTGATTCTCGCACTCAACAGAATTTGGAGCTTTTTTGCATGGGTCGTTTTCTTCCTTTACGGCTGTTTCCGGTTTTTTTTCGCCTTTGTTTGCCGCGTCTTCACTTGTTTCCGTGGATCCTTCTGTTGGAGCTGCGGTTGACGGTGTCGGAGCTCCGCCAGGTGGTGGCGGCACTGCATGACTTATCATCGGCGCGCTTACAATTACAAGGAGAGCGCAGAGCAGCAAAACACGGGGGTACATGCGCTCATTCTAAACGTTTTTCGACTTTATGTTTCTTTATGGTGTGAGTAAGTCAAAGAAAAATGCGGTTGTGCAAAACTTGCTTGCTTTTTTTAAATACTAAGGTACAATGCTTTCGGTTAAACTCGTCGTCAAGGAGAAGGAGGATGACGAAGCTCGGTGTATTTGTATTGCTACTCCCCCTTTCTTTTCCCTGCGTCGCGCAGGCTGATGAGGGGAAGCGTCTGGAGGGGTTCGTGTTTTCGTGCAACGCCGATGGCGTATGCACGAAGACCGATGAAATGTCCTTCGTGGTGAACGAAGGACTGGTCGTCGACGGAGTCCGACTCAGCGCTCCGGCACAAGTCGATCTCGTCGATTCCATCCTTCAGGCCCCCGAGGGCCTGAAGACCGAGTAATCAGGGGAGGCGTTCGCTCTGCGGCGCCTCTTTCTGTTTACAACACTTTCACTGTCACCTCCGTTTCTTTTATGTTCCCCGCTTTAGTCACGCAGCGCAGTACCGCGGTCACATCATTTTCCAAAGGCGGTGTGGTCACCACACCCGAGCGTCCGGTTTTTGAGAAAAGTGCGACATCGGTAGTATTTGTTGTTTTCTCGCGAACTTCACATGCTTCGTTTGTAGAATCCATACCGCCGGTGATCCAGCCAAAATTTACTTTCTGGCCGCGCTCGACTTCACTTGGGTTCGCAACAAGGACAGCAAAAGGGTAGTTCGCGCTTACTGAACAGCGTGCAATATCAGTGTTACTTCCTTCGGTACACGTAAGCGCATACGTTTGCATGCGAGGAGCACTTGAAGTGTCGCCAACAGAGAGCGTTGGCGTTGCGGAACCGGCAAGTTTGTCCTCTTCGAGTTCAAAACCATCGGCGCTCGCTTGAGTTGCATGAGTACATGCATATGCAATAGCGACCGGGAAACCGTCGTCTTGGAGAAGTGGCGCGCATGAAATTTGCGCTTGAACCTTTTTCTCAACTGGTTTTGTGTTGTCTTCTGGCTTTTGACATGTATTGTCAATGAAATCTTGTCCGCGCGGGCACTCGCATCGATTGTTTTTTTCTACATACGAAGTACCAGGGTATTTTTCTTTACACACTTTGTTTTTGTCTTCTTTCTGTTTTTCTTGCTCTGCCTGCTTCTTCTGTTCCTCTGCGGTCTTTCCTTGTCCCTGTCCAAACAATTTCCCTAATACGCCTTGAAAAAGGTTTCCCAGCCCGCCACCTCCACCAGAAGAAGCCCCGCCTCCTCCAAAAGTAGAACCATCGCCGTACCCATTGCCCGAAGTATCAGAATTATCCCAAGTAGTAGTTTTATCTTTTAGCGACTCGATTTTTGTACCCACTTCCGAAGCGAGGGTTTTTGCGGTGCCGAGCGCTTTGCCAAGACTCTCTAGTGCGCTCTCGGACAAATCTTTCATCAACCCCGCTGCAGCAATCGACTTTTCTGTGAGGTTAATTTTTTCGCTCAAAGAAGCAAGTTCCTCTGCTGTGCCCCCCGCCTCCAATGTTTTCTTTAGTTCACCGACCATTTTCTCTGCATCTTCTGCAAAAGCAGAGAGGATGCCGTTGGTAAGCGCTTTACTTTGTTCGATCCCCTCCATAACACCACGGGCAACATCAGCGTACTCCCCAGGATCTCCTCCGAGTAATTTGGCAAGCACATTTCCTGCACACGCCGCCCTTTCGTTGTACCCTTCTTTATCTTTACACTGTATGACCGCAATACCAACTGCCTCGCATTGAATCGTGACCAGTTCGCCGTCAACGGTGTACCATGTTATTTCGCCGGCGACACTACTTTTACTGTCCGCATTCAAGGGACCTGGCCGTATTTCTACCTCAATTTTCGGCTCTATGTCTTTAGAGCTTTCTTTAATACTATTTACTATGGTGTGTGCCTCATCCGAGCACGCCTCTGATGGTTCCCCTATCACCTCGACTGCAATTTCTTTTTCTCCTCCCCCCGCCAGCTCCCCCTCCACTTTGGCACCCGCTGCAGCTGCCGCAGCAAATTGTGTTTCGATTTTAGGAAAAACATTTTTTGTGCTCTCTCCTTCTGTCACTGCATTCCGCTCAACTGCTATTTGTTTTTCTTTTTGCATCCGGGCTACTTCTTGCGGTGCCTGCAAAAACGCAGCGAGAAAACCGAGTGCTACAACAAGCGTGATCCCTTGTAGCAGTGCGCCACCTCGCATGTAATTCATACCTAAAGTGTAGCGTACGTTTGCAAAAAGAGACTGTTTATTGTGAACAACACGAACCTTTGCTACAGTGCCTGCACTTGCCCTCGTCGTTCAATGGATAGGACGCGAGCTTGCGGAGCTCGTAATGTGGGTTCGATTCCTGCCGAGGGCACCATGCAAACACACCCCTTCAAGGGGTGTGTTTTCGAGTGCTTTATTTATTTGGCAAGCAGTCGTGCGAGACGTGCTTTTTTGCGTGCTGCAGTATTTTTTTTGATGACGCCTCGTTTTGCCGCCTTGTCGATTGCCTGGTATGCAGCGGCGAGTTCTTTTGCCGCTTCTGTTTTGTCTCCTGCTGCAATACGCTTCTCAAAATCCTTCGTCTCCTCTTTCATTGCCCGTGTACGGCGCAAATTAAACACGCGTCGGCGAAGTGACTGCGCGTGTGCCTTTTTTGCTGCTTTAGTGATAGCCACGGCGCGATAGTACATGAATTATGAGATTTTGCAACTACGCCAGTCCTGACCGTGGTGTATCATCGTTCCATGATTGGCCACTTATCCGGGACCATTATTGATATAAGTACAGACCATATGGTGATTGGGACCGGCGGTGTGGGCTATAAGGTTTTTGCCACTTCCGATACACTCACTCGTCTTTCAGGGGAAACTGCCGCAAACGTATGGGTCCATACTGCAGTGCGCGAAAACGCGATCGACCTTTATGGGTTTACTGAACAACAAGAACTCTCTTTCTTTGAACTCTTGCTGACCGTTTCAGGTATCGGCCCTAAATCCGCGCTCAGTGTGCTTTCGATGGTTCCTGTCGATACCTTAAAGGCAGCGATCAGCGCTGGCGAAGCATCTGAGCTTACGAAAGTGTCTGGTATCGGCAAAAAGACTGCAGAAAAAATTGTACTTGAACTCCGCGATAAAGTGGGTGTCACTGCACAGCCCGCGACACTCAGAGAAGATGCCGAGGCTCTCGAAGCGCTCCGCGCGCTTGGATATTCGCTTTCTGAAGCGCGCGAAGCGCTTAGAAAAGTTCCAACGACTGTGGGCACGAGCTCAGCACGCCTTCGTGAAGCGCTCCGCGTACTTGGCGGTAATTAATATGTATACACTGAAAAAAATCTTGCATCGAATTCTCCCGCGTTCGCTTGTTTCGCTCTACCATTGGTCGCTCTCACTTTTGGGTGTCGTCATTTTTGGATACGCATCAAAAACCATGATTGTGATTGGGGTAACTGGTACTAAAGGAAAAACGAGTACAACCGAGTACATCAATGCCATTTTTCAACACGCTGGATACAAAACCGCACTGCTCAACACCATCCATTTTAAAATTGGCGCCCACGACACTCCCAACAAGCGGCGCATGAGCATGCCGGGGCGCATGTTTATGCACTCATTCCTTGCCCAAGCACGCGACGCGCAATGTTCGATCGCGATTCTTGAGATGACTTCAGAAGGAGCGCGACAACACCGCCACCGGTTCATCGCGCTCGATGCGCTTGTGTTTACTAATTTAGCGCCAGAACACATAGAGTCACACGGGTCGTTCGAAGCGTACGCTGCCGCAAAACTTTCAATTGGAGAAGCGTTGGTGCGCTCACCAAAACGACCTCGTATTATGGTCGCAAACGCAGAAGATGCGTATGGTGCACAGTTTCTCTCGCTTCCCGTTGATGTATCAATCCCTTTTTCGCTAGAACAAGTGCGCCCGTATGAGGCGCGCGAGAATGGCGGATTTTTTACTTTCGATGGAATACGGTATGAGATAAAACATCCTGGGGCGTTTTCGCTCAAGAACGCGCTCGCGGCGACGCTTGTTGCGCACGCATTCGGAGTTGATGCGCCAACAATTCAGCGCGCCCTTCAGAATGTCGGGGTTATCAAAGGGCGCGCTGAAATCATTGACGAAGGCCAATCGTTTCTTGCGATCGTTGATTACGCACACACTCCAGACTCACTCAAGGCATTGTATGAAGCCTACCCAACACGGAGGAAGGTTTGCGTTTTGGGAGCAACAGGAGGCGGCCGTGATATGCGAAAACGCCCAGACATGGGCGCGGTTGCAGATCAGTATTGCGACGTAATTATTCTTACAAACGAAGACCCGTACGACGAAGATCCTCGCGCAATCATTGAAGGTGTTAAGCGTGGAGTAACACGCGTGGTGCCCGAGGTTGTGTATGACCGCCGCGAAGCCATCCGGCGCGCAATCACTCTTGCCAATCCTACTGATGTGATTTTGATTACGGGTAAAGGTACTGACCCTTCTATATGCGGACCTGGTGGCACACAAGTCCCTTGGAGTGACGCTCAGGTCACGCGCGAGGAGATCAGGGCTCGAGTTCAGAAAAGCTGAGGTATACTGCTCTTTAATGCCGCGACTCATTATTGGTTTTTTCCTAATACTCATTATTGTCGCCATTGTCATGAGTTGGTTTTTAAGTGGCGCATCGCAAGAAATTGAACGCCGCGGCGCTTTTTTTACCAACCCATTCACTATTGCTCCAGGGTTTGAGGGGACGTCAACGCTCCCTTATTATCCAATACCGGACATTGTTCCGATTGATATCAGCGACCGCCTCGGAGAAACTGAAGTTAGCGCCGGAGATTTTGATACATATGATTTCGGCTCCGGCGCAACTGTAAGTGATTCCATATTCTCACGTGAGCTTGCTGACCTTGAGTCTGAGTATGAGACACTTCGCAAAACACTTAGTGAGGCGCAGACATTTGGTGACCCCTCTCCCTATCGAGACATGGTCCAGTTTACATATTCAGACAACGCGCGCTTGAGTGACCCACGCGAGGAATACGTAGCCATCGAGGCGCGAGAGAGTAACGCTGAAACAATTAATATCACCGGCTGGTCGCTCCAAAGCGTTGTGTCAGGGGTACGTGTATACGTACCACGCGGCGTCCGCGTTTTTGAACAAGGCACCGTTGGAACATTTTCGGATATCTATCTTGACCCCGGAAGCGTCGCGTATCTTGTGACCGGCGTTTCGCCTATCGGGGTTTCGTTTAGAGAAAATGTGTGCACGGGATATTTAAGCCAATTTCAATCGTTTACTCCCGAGCTTGATCTTGCGTGCCCGCTACCACGGACAGAGGTGCCAGCAACAGCAGACGCCATTCAGGTGTATGGGGATGTATGTTTCGATTTTCTCAACTCAATGGACCAATGTCGTTTCCACTTTGGCCCACTCCCCCAATCACTTCCATCTGCGTGCGCACAACTTATTAGAAATGCGTTTACCTACAACGGCTGTGTCAGCAAAAACCGGTGGCGTCCGTCATTCTCGCTCCCCACGTGGCGTGTATACCTTGGCCAAAACACACATATGTGGCGTGACAGCCGTGAAGTACTCCGCCTCCTTGACGCAAGCGGGCGAACTGTCGATGTTTGGTCGTATTAGACACCGTGAAAAAGAATGATCCCCGCAGCAACACTCACGTTGAGTGATTCTTTTTTACCGCGCATAGGAATTTCGAGTATCTCGTCACAAAGCGCGAGGGCTTGCCTCGAAAGTCCTCGCGGCTCGTTACCGAAAACAAAAGCGCATTCTTTTGGAGAACGCCACGTTTTGTAGTTAACCGAGCGGGAGTCTTGCTCTACAGCAACGATACGCACACCTTTGTTTTTTAGCTTTCTAATGACGAAGCGTAATGCGCTGTGGTGTGACCATGGCACTGTTTTTTCTGCACCAAGAGAGGTCTTGGCAATGCGTGTATTGATACGCCCGAATGAATCATGCGGCGAAGGAGTGTACCCTACCAAATATATATGGTTAATGCCGCATGCATCTGCGGTGCGGAAAATCGAACCGACATTGTGGGCGCTCCGCACATTATGAAGTATGAGTACACGCACAGCGCTGTTATACGATAAAAGTCCGGCAAATGCTATGATGCCGCCATGCTTGCGGTGTTCCCGGATCTGCTTTTCTTATCCCCGCTCGGTGTTACGCTTGTTCGCATTGTAGTGGGCGCGGCGTTTGTGTATGTTGCCTGGACCTATATGCGGCGTTCAAAACAAGCGCGGTATGTTAACCGTGGATTAGGGCCTTTTACGCACACTGTTGCAGCGCTTTTGGTGTTCCTTGGCGCAGAGCCGGCCCACGTTGATTCTGTGGGAACAGGTGGTCGCGTACGACGCTCCCTTCTTTCATACATTATGATGGGAACCGCGCTTACACTCGCATTGCTGGGGGCGTTTCTTATCATCGGTCTTTTCACTCAAGCAGCCGCGCTTATCGGTCTGGTTTTCGCAACTTCATGGAGTAGCCATCGGGGATCGTGGCCAGTTGCGCGCAGCACATCGACCATACTTGCAATATTGTGCTGCGCGCTGCTTCTTATGGGCTCTGGTGCGTTTGCATTTGATTTGCCTCTTTAGAATTTAAAGCGTATACCGAACCGTATAGAATTTTGTCCGCCCAGTAACTTTTGGCGTTTCGCGCACCAGACAAAGTTTGTTGGATAAGAATTCGCGCCACTCGCGTATCCAGTACGGGCAGCTTTGCTGTCCGCCCAGTAGGACTCGAACCTACGACCAACTGCTTAAAAGGCAGCTGCTCTACCGACTGAGCTATGGGCGGGTTTCCACATCGTGGTGCGGGCACTATACCACTTTAAAAAAGATTGTGCGACTTTTAAGAGGCGAGGTCAACAACCAGCGTCCTGATCACTGGGGTTTTATCCTCAGTTAGACACCCGAGCACAAAAAATGATTTTCCTGTAATTGGTTCAGAGGAGACCTGCCCCGCTTCTCCGAAGCGAACAAACCCGTCGGCCCCTTGCACGCGACACGTTCCTTCTAGGACTCCTGTTGACCCCCACGAAATAATCGCCCTGGCTCCGAGTTGCACTAGCCGAGGTTCAGCGGAGAGAAATGCCTGCGCTGGTGTGCTTGTGGCAACCGCTGTTGGTTTTACCTGTGTCGTTGTGGTGCTCTCGAGCAACAAAGAACTGAGCGTGCGTTCTTTGGTGGTTTGCGCAAGAGCGCATTCCCGTTCACCGACAAACGGTCTCAGAAATGAGAAAAGTGCAGGAATTTTTACACACACTTGCGAAAAGGTCTCCCTCCCCGATGGCACGGCTTCGTTAGAAACCGCGGTGTATGAGTCGATTTTTGTAAACGGTTTTAATTCGAGCAAAATGTGCGCCGTTCTGCTTTCAAGAGGAAGGAATGCGAAGATCATGTCTTCGTAAAATCTCTCAAGATTAATATGGTCGATAAAACGAAGATATGAGAATTTTTTTTCAGTTTTTTCGCCCACCACCACATCACACCTACCTGAAAAACTACACACTCCAAGAGGAGCGTCTACAACAAGCGGATCAAAACACGTAATGGTGTACCCGTCACCCATAAGCGCCCGAATTCCCGGCTCTTTGCAAAATTCCGCAGGGATCGGCGCGACCGCATCGTGTGTTTGTGCCCCTGCGAGTACCGGAAAAAGTATTAGTAGAAACAGCGCGAATGCGCATCGCATACCTACAATGCTAAATCTATAGTAAGCGTTTCTTGTAACTGAGCACCATCGAGTGCAGTGCAGGAAAATGTATACACACTTCGCGTATTAATCGGAACTGTTGACGCCCCTCCTGCTCCCCCTGTTTCAGAAAAACTCGGCCCCCGTACCACACAGGTGCCTTCTTTTACATCTTCTGCGCTCCAATACACTACTGCACGTGCCCCAAGACGAACAGATTCAGGTTCAGCCCAAATGGTTAACTTGGGGTGCACAACTTGAACGCGGCACGAATCGGCATACCCGTCTGCGCACTGAACCCCGTACTGTGTCTCTTTGGTAAGAATTGTCGAAAATGTCCCGCTACGAAGTCCCCCCGCATTAAACCCAAAAGCACGGTCAAGTTCTTCAGGTGCACACGAAAACGAGATCGACACTGCCGCTCCTTCGCGAACCGCTTCAGGACAAGTCATGCCGCGTTCGCGTACTGTTGCGGCGCGCGCAACCACCGCTTGCTCAGCTCGTGTTGTGTCAACCGGCGCCGCAGCGGCAGTCTTCGATTGCTCACCGCCTGGCACATATCCCCGACTTACACACAGTGAGTCAAAAAATGATGCAGGAATAATACTGGTGACAAAACTATTTGCCCACGGCCGATTGGTGCATAAACGGCCAAGAATTGTTTCGTCTTGAGCCGCAACTGCAGAACCATAGAAACCAGCCGATGAGTTATTTTGTGTTGTTTCTGGCGTAGCCTGTGGTTCACTAGTACTAGCCTGTGTACCTGATCCGCCCACCAATCCTTGAGTTACACCTTCTCCAAAACCGGGAGCGTCGCCCCTTTTTTCAGAAACTCGTTCACTCTCGTTTTCTGCCTTACGATCTTGAAACACACTGTCCAGAATAGTCTTCGCCGAAGAACCTCCTTCTAAATCAGTAAAATTGCCCTCGTCTTCAGTTAATTCTTTATCATCAAGCGCTCGGTTTATCGCATCAGTTACCCCGGTATCGATTGTATCCGATCCTGAACTCGAGTACGCTCCTCCCCCCAAAGCCCCGCCACCTGATCCTCCCGGCGCCCCACCGAGCGCTTGTTGCAAAAGCTGTCCAAGCACTTGTTGTACCACCTGTCCCAGAATACCGAGTCCGAGATCGCCAAGCGACCCGCTGGCCCCGTCACCAAGACCCGTAGCGCCCGTCCCTTTGCATTCTTCTTGAACACAGACCCCGACACCTTTCCCAACATTCGGAACTTCCACTTCACATGTCGGAGGAGGTGTCGTTGCTCCTGATCTTACCCACGCAACACATTTTGGATGTTTACCGCCACCCAACGCTCCTGGAGGAGGAGCGACTGCAAACACAGCACACGGAAACACAAGCGCGCTGATGACCAAAAAAAGTGCGGGCTTCATATTATTCGCCTACATCGACAACAATGTTCTCTTCGACTGAATATCCGCCACGTGTACATACCGCGGTAAACGTGACACGATCAAGCACCGCTGCGGTTGTCGCCACACCACGCACGCCGCGCTCTTCAAAACTTGGCCCACGCACAACACACTCATCCGCATGTTCGCTTACCCAATAAATCTTTGCACGCGCCCCTAGTGGCACTCGTTCCGGATATGCGATGAGTTGTACCCGTGGTTTCTTTACATTGATCGCGCACGAAGTAACGCCCCCGTTACCGCATGCAAGTCTGTATGTTTCCGAATCTTCAGGCAACAATTCAACCGAGCCTGAAGAGGCCCCATTCGTAGGAATTTCATCACTCGAACTCACTGATCCGCTACAATCCCATTGAATGGTCGCTGGTTCTCCTATAAAAACTTCCGATGTGCACGTAAGTCGCGCCACTCCTGTGTGTGTAGTTGTCTCAGACGCAGGGGTCTCAACACCGCGCCGCGCGCACAATGTTTGGAAAAAAGTGTTTGGGAAAAACTGAGCAAGAAAACTCGACTCCCACGGCTTGCTTGTGCACAGGCGCACCAAAAACGTGGAGCGTGTCATAAGTAACTCATTGTCAAAAAACTTTCTGCCGCTTGTGAGAAGGTCATCAATGATCCCGGCAAGTCCCCCGCGCTGCGCATCACGTGCATTTTCAGCTGCCAGGCGCGCCTCTGCTTCTTTTTGAGCGCGCGCCTCTGCTTCAGCGTTTACACGCGCTTGCCCCCGCACTGTGTCGGCGACACTCTCGTATTCGGTCGGGCTATTTTTCTTTACGGAATCCGTGGCGCCACCGTTCTCTGTTGTAGTACCGGTGTTTTGCGCTTGGCCAGCTGCGTTTTTTTCATCAAACGCATTAAGTAATGTGTTTACTCTGTCTCGTGATCTATCGGTGTTCCCCAAATCGTTTACGTCATTTGATGAAACGCTGTTTGCCGCATCGAAAAGCGCGCCTGTCGTATTCGGATCAACTTGTTTTTGTCCATATAATGATGGATCAAAAGAAGATGGCGGCATCCCCCCGCCTCCTCCACCACCCCCTCCTCCGAGTCCTTGTAAGACTTTACCGATAAGATCTTGGAGAGCCTGCATGCCGCCTGCGGTGCTGTCTGTAGTTCCATCACCCTGGCTGCACCCTTTACCGAAACACATATTCGGACCTCCGGGCGCCATACACTGACCAAAACAACCCTGCGAATAACACGGCGGGCACGGCGGATAATCGGGTATGCCACAAACAGGACACACGGCGACCGTGCCTCCCGGAGCCTGTGCGTGCACTACTATGCCGCTATGCAAACTCACGATGAACACGAGCGCTATCGCGATGCGAATCATTGCTACCAGTATGCCGTCTCTCAACAAAGCGGCAACGTGTTATGCACACGCTAGAGTGAAAGAATGAAAGTCTCGAGCGCATGCTCAACATCACCACCTCGAGCGCGTGTTTTGTATGGAAGTACCGCGCATTCTGAAAGCGCTTGTTCAATCCGTTCTTTTTTCCACATTGAAACCGGTTTAAGGAGGAGTTGTTTGAGCTGCCAAAACACCATACCATGAACCGCTTCCGGCGCTGCGCCTTTTTTAAGCGCCTCTCGATACACTATCCACGCACGTTCAGCCTGGCCTTGCGCGACCGCCCGCGCAACACCAAACACATCGTCTTGTTTTGCCTGCGCCTTTACTGGATGAAATTCCTCAATCTTGTCAGCATGTTTTTGAAGTACCTTGAGTATCGTGCTTGGCATCCGTTCTTCGCGCACAATAAATACATGTGGAGACGCGCGCATGTCTGCGGCGTTTTTTTTGAGAAATAGCGCCGCGTCGGCGCTTTCGAGTACACTGTCAAGCACGATAATTCTTTTGGCGTGAAAAAGTCCCTGTTCTCCAAAGAGCGCTTCTACAGTAATAGGATCTGAAGGGCCGAGTGTAGAAATTGAGGCGTGTGGCGCACGTGCAGTAAGCGCCTGTACAATCGTGTGCACGCGATTTCTTGCGATCGTGTCCCCGACAAAAACATACAACATACTCAGTATCGCTCCATTGTGCCCCATTGCCGACCTACCATGCAATCAACTTTAATTGGCACTCCAAGCACGCTTTCGCTGACAACTGATTCCATAATCTCGCGAATTGTGGAGATGGCCTCCTCTTTTCTGGTCTCAGTAACTTCGTACACTAATTCATCGTGGATCTGAAGCACTAGTTTAATATCGTCTCGCAATTTTTTTTCTTCGATCCATTCATCTGCGCGCACCATGGCGAGTTTGATGATATCGGCTTGGGTTCCTTGAATGGGCGCGTTGATCGCCATACGTTCTGCTGCCGCTTGGATATGTGGCAGCGGCGAAGAGAACCCCCCAAAATACCGCCGCCTACCAAAAAAAGTCTCTGTATATCCCTGTTCAGCTGCGCGCCGCTTTGTTTCATCAACATATCGTGCAAGTCCTGGAAACTTCTTAAAATATTCGCTCAAAAAATGCGCCGCTTCCTCCCGCGAAACCCCCTCGCCAAGTGCAGACCGTAGTGCGTTTACGCCCATACCATACAAGATGCCAAAGTTGATTACTTTTGCTCGGCGTCGCATCTCTTTGGTAACCATTTCCGGAACAACCTGAAACACTGCGGCTGCAACAGATTGGTGCACGTCGCCGCCTTCTTTAAAAACATTCATAAGCACTGTATCGTGCGAAAGTCCTGCCGCGATTCGTAACTCAATTTGTGAGTAATCAAGTGCCACGAGCAGGGATCCGGGCCGTGCCACAAATGCATCGCGAATTTCTTTTCCGTACTCGCCTTTGATCGGAATATTTTGAAGACCTGGATTTTGTGATGCCATACGCCCTGTTGCCGCCCCTGTTTGAAGAAACTCGGCATGAAGACGACCTCGTACCACATACCGTGGCAGCGCATCAATATACGTTGACACAAGTTTGTGTAGCTCGCGATACGCAAGAATTTCCGTAATGATCGGGTGATCGTCTTTGAGTTTCTGTAATTCCTCTTCGCGCGTTGATCGTTGGCCAGTGCTTGTTTTCTTTTGTCGTTTAGGAGTTATGTGTAACTCGTCAAACAACACTGCTCCAAGCTGTTTGGGTGAGTTAATGTTGAATTCGTGTCCCGCAAGTTCATAAATCTTTTTTGATGTACGATCAAGCACTTCGTGATATTTTTTTGACAAAATGCTGAGCGCCTCGGTATCTACACCCACCCCATCGGCGTGCATGCGCTCAGTAATCGCAATAAGAGGGCGTTCGATTGTGTTGAACACATCCCACAAACGTCCTGTGTGTCTCAACTGTTCCATCAGTATCCGATGCGCCTCTGTTAGTTTTTGTGTTTTGGTGAAACGAAATACATCTTCGATGGTTGGGTTTGTCATATCAGAAGACAGCACCCAGAGCGCAACACACGCCTCTTTGCTTGTCTGGATATCGTGCGCTTCGGTAACAGTCTCTGTTTGTATGGGTAGTGCTGCCGTCGCAGAGAAAAGTGTCCGCGCGCGCGCAGAAAGCGACCGGAACTCAAGCTCGTCAAACAGACCAAACAACGCGTCGTGATGTATACTCTCTGTCCATTGTTTTTTCGGGAGCGTAAAAGTGATCGGGGCGTCGGTCCGTATTGTCGCGAGCAATTTTGAAAACACCGCATCATCTTCTCCTTCACGCAGTAATTCAATGACGCGAGGCTTAAATCCTTTTTTTAGCAAGGTCTCTTCGCGCGAAAGTGCTTTGTAAATCGCTTCAATAGTGCCAATTTTTTGAACTAGTTCCGTTGCCGCTTTCTCCCCAATTCCTTTAACGCCTTTAATATTATCCGATGGGTCTCCGCGCAAACCTTTATAGTCGGGGATGAGTGCGGGGCCAAAACCATACCGCTCAAAAACTGCGCGCTCGTCGTACATAACTGTATCCGACAGGCCTTTTCTGAGTGTAAGTACTTGGACCCGATCCCCGGAAACAAGCTGGAGTGTGTCCAAATCACCCGAAGCTATAACTATATCGAGTGGTTCTTGCTTGAGTTGTGCCACGATCGTTCCCAAACAGTCATCAGCTTCAAATCCTTTTGCTGAGTACACTGGGATGCCAAAAGCTTCGAATACACGCGGCGCTTGTATCAACTGAGCAACAAGTGCATTATCTGTTTTTGCACGCGTCCCTTTGTATTCTTCATATATATCGTGCCGATGCGTTTTATCCGGCAAATCAATACATGCCACGATGTACTCAGGTTTTAAATCTTGGATGATTTTGATCATCATTGAACAGAGGCCGAACAACGCTCCTGTTGGCTCTCCGCTGCTTGAGGTAAATTCCGGAAGCGCATGATACGCGCGATGAATGACGGCGTGCGCATCAAGAAGCACTATGCGAGGACGTTTTTTAAGCTGCTTCATACGCTACGGTTCTCGTTGTTTCATCTACCCAAACAAAGGTAATACGCTCGTCCTCGCCTAAAATTTCGCTTACGCGTTCCGGCCATTCAACGACAATAAGGTTTCCCGGATCATCCCGAAGCGCTCTAAAACCAAGCGCTTCAAGCTCATCGGTGTTGGTAAGCCGGTACGCATCAATGTGTACGAGACGCGCAAACTTTTGCTGTTTAAGCGGGTATGTTTTTTGAATAACAAATGTTGGACTTGTGATTGTTTCGTGGACACCCAACTCCTTTGCAAGCACTTGCACAAACGTGGTTTTGCCTGCGCCTAAGTCGCCCGAAAGACCCACCACGAACGCACGCTCCGCCGCGCCCCATCGTTCCAACGCTCGTTGTGCGGCCTTTTGCATTTCGTGCATGTTTTTGATCGTACTCTCCACAAGTGAATTGTACCAACTCATAAAAAGAGGCCGCAAGCACCGAAGCGCTCGCGGACCCTCGTCACTACACCATTCTCGCGACCACGGCCATGAAGAATCGCCACAACAGGACAAATGCGATCGCGACAAACAAGTACGCACCGCCTAATGTTCGTAGCGGTACCGCGAGATCAGTCGGGAGCCCCCATGCCACCAAAAGGTCAGGTACCGTACTTCCCCATTCGAGAAACATGTTCAGTGTGGCTGGGGCCCACACACCAAGTACCACAATGGTTGCAAGCGAGAAGATGTTCGCCGCAACTATTACAATAGCGACTACCACGAGGCGCTCGTGCACACCGCTTATCAAATTTAAAAGCGGCGCAACAATAAGTGTCCGATACAAGACGACGAGCCCCAACATAATGGGCGTGAGGCTTTTGAACACCAGGCTCAAGATGAGTTGTGCGTATGGATTGAGCTCCCAATTCGCGAGTATGTACGGTATTTTTTCCGTCCCGCTGATGGCTATGTTAAGGGAATCCGAATCATATTCCCACCACATGATGAGTGTCGCGAGCGCAAGTGTGAATGTGATTGCGTAAGTCGTGACAAACCGCGAAATAAAAATCATTTCGCCACTCCTTTCCTCGATCTGCTTTTCCGTGGCAACAATACAATTAAAACAGCGCGAGTCAATGAATGGCTCCGATGGTACAATGCGCAGTATGGCAGCGCAGTTTCATGACCAAAAAAGCGATGAACGCCTAGAGCGTCTAAGGAAAATTGAAGAAGAAGAGCTTGCTCGGGTGCTTTCGGTAAAATATGGCGTCGAGTACACCGATCTGACTAACAAATCGATTGATACAGATGCGTTACGCCTAGTTACTGAAAAAGATGCGCGCGCAACAGAAGTTGCTGCTTTCAGAAAAATTGGCAAACGCCTGTATGTTGCAATGAGAGCACCAGAGCGGCCGGATTCGCTTCAAGCAATACAGGTTTTGGAACGTTTAGGATATCAGGTGCGCCGCTTTATGGTGTCGCGCGCGTCGCTTGAGCGCGCGTGGGACCGCTACCACGACCTCTCTTTCGCCACCGAAACTGAAGCGGGCATTCTCACAATCTCAAATGAGGCAATTCAAAAGATGCTCTCGGAACTACAGACAGTTGCTGATGTGCGCAACCACGTGCAAGGAAACTTACTCAATAAAGACACTCATCGAATTTCTCGCGTACTTGAAATTGTCATGGCTGGAGCGCTTTCGCTTGGAGCCTCGGACATCCATCTTGAACCTGAAGACTCCTTGGTGCGCATGCGCTACCGCCTCGACGGTGTGCTCACGGAAATTCTTACGTTTGACCACCCGACATACGCGCTCGTCTCTTCGCGCATTAAACTTCTCTCTGGCCTCAAGCTTAATATTAAAAACATGGCACAGGACGGACGTTTCTCAATCGTGGTAAACCAGAAAGAAATCGAGATTCGTACTTCCGTACTTCCCGGAAACTATGCCGAGACTGTTGTTATGCGTGTTCTTGATCCGAGCACTATCGCGCTCCCAATGGACGCGCTTGGGTTCGACACGTATTTGCGTGCGATTTTCGACAACGAAATTCGAAAACCGAATGGGATGATTTTGAACACCGGTCCTACGGGTTCCGGAAAAACCACGACACTGTACGCGTTTCTATCCGCAGTTAAGTCGCCTGATATAAAAGTCGTCACTATCGAAGATCCGGTTGAGTACCACCTTACTGGCGTGGTGCAAACCCAAGTAAGCAAAACGTATTCTTTCGCTCAAGGCCTGCGCTCAACACTCCGCCAGGACCCTGACGTCATTATGGTCGGCGAAATCCGAGATGGCGAGGTTGCTTCCACAGCAGTACACGCTGCGCTTACTGGGCATTTGGTATTCTCTACGCTTCATACCAATAATGCCGCAGGCACGTTCCCCCGCCTTATTGATATGGGTATCGATGCTGAAATTCTTGGTTCAGCAGTCAATGTCGCCATGGCCCAGCGTCTTGTACGACGTTTATGCGAGCATTGTCGCACCCCAAAAATTATTGACGGTACCACAAAGGTTGTCATGGACGCTCTTCTTACAAACATCCCCCACCCAGAAGACATACCGCAGAACCACGAGTTGATGTGGACACCAAAAGGTTGTGAAAAATGTGGAGGCGTTGGGTACAAAGGGCGTATCGCGGTTGTTGAAGCGATCCTTATGGATGAAACTATCGAGAAAACTGTTCGCACCACGTCGAGCGAGCGAGAAATTTGGCGCGCAGCAAAACACCAGCAAATCCGGCGTATGGCACAAGACGGCGCGGTAAAAATCTTACGTGGCGTAACAACATTTGAAGAGCTCGAACGCACTGTTGATGTGCGCGCGTTTGTTTTGGAAACACAAACCGCGGAACAGAACACGCAGTGATGTGTGTGACTACTGTTCAATACCACCGCGGATGGTATTCTCATCCAAGCGAGGGGACATCCGAACCACAAACCTCTCAGCGATGCTCCGAATGTAGCATCGAAAGACGAGTCAATCCTAAGGATAGGGGCAGCATTTCAATCACAAGTGATGAAAACCATCGCCGTCCTTGGAAAAACTCTTCATCGCTGAGAGATTTGTGTGTCTGATGGTGCGTTTTAAACCGGCCGCGATAGTATCACACAAGTTGAATATTGTCAATTGATTACTATGTCCTTACCAAAAGAGCACGAGCCACCCATTTCGACACGTTCACTCGATCAATCTCTACGTCCGCAGTCATGGCGCGAGTACATTGGGCAAGAAAGCATAAAAGAAAACCTGTCAGTGCTTCTCACTGCCGCAAAAGCACGCGGCGAACAACCTGAACATATACTTTTCTATGGGCCACCCGGGCTGGGAAAAACAACGCTGGCACATCTTATCGCGAAAGAAATCGGTGCGTCGTTAAAAGCAACATCCGGACCTGCAATAGAGCGTGTTGGTGATCTGGCTTCAATCCTCACCAACCTAAGCCCTGGAGATGTTTTGTTTATTGACGAGATCCATCGACTCAACAAAGCGATTGAGGAAGTGCTGTACCCTGCTATGGAATCCGGCGTGCTCGATATCGTCATCGGTAAAGGGCCTGCGGCGCGCACTGTGCAACTTGAACTGCCGCCATTTACCCTTATCGCAGCGACCACTCGCGTCGCAATGCTCTCCTCTCCACTCAGAAGCAGGTTTTCAGGAGGTCTGTTTCGGCTTTCGTATTACACCGAAAACGAGATTGTTAGTATTCTCGATCGTTCATCATCGATACTTCACATTGAAGTGCCAAAAAACGCTCAGCAAGAAATCGCGCGCCGCAGCCGCTCGACACCTCGCACTGCAAACTATCTTTTAAAACGAGCGCGCGATTTTGCACAAGTTTCTAACACAGCGCTCACTCTCGACGTGGTGCGTAAGTCACTCGCACTTCTCGAAATTGATGAGTTGGGCCTCACTCAAAATGACCGCGATCTTCTCACAACGCTTATTGAGAAATACGGAGGAGGCCCTGTTGGGCTTAAGACACTCGCGGCAGCACTTTCGGAAGAAGAAAGCGCTCTCGAGGAAGTACATGAACCGTATTTGATGCAGATAGGGTTACTTGAACGCACCCCACGCGGCCGTATGGTGACCGCTAAGGCGCGCGAACATCTGGGTTTTTCTTCATCGCAACAAAAGCCGCTGCTCGGGTAGACGTAGAGAAAACTGTTCTGTAGACTGCGCCTATGGCTGGCCATAGTAAGTGGGCACAAATAAAAAGAAAGAAGGCGGTTACTGATGCCGCTAGAAGTAAGGAGTTCGGCAAGTTTGCTCGCCTCATCACTGTTGAGTCCAAAAAAACTGGTGGAAACCTGTCGTCACCTTCATTGCGAATGGTGATCGAGCGCGCAAAATCGATTAATATGCCGAAAGAAAATATCGAGCGCGCTGTACAAAAAGGGACGAGTGCGGATGCAGCAGCGCTTGAATCAGTGTTGTTTGAAGCGTATGGTCCAGGCGGTGCGGCACTTTTGATTTCTGCACTCACTGACAACAATAACCGCACGAGCCAAGAAATTAGACACTTGTTAAGCGAGCGCGGTGTCGCGCTCGCAAACCCTGGTTCAGCGGCGTGGGCATTCTCTAAGACCGAAGACGGGTACTCCCCAAACACTGCGGTCGATATTTCAGATGAAACCGGAACACAGCTTGCGGAACTTATTGAAGCATTGGAGGATCATGACGATGTACAAGCAGTGTACACAAACGCTGCGTAAAATTGTATATGCGCGTGATTGCCGTTGACCCAGGGTACGATCGGTGCGGTATTGCAATTCTTGACGGAGACGCAACCGCGCAGCATGTCGTCTACTCCACCTGTGTCACATCTGACCGAAACAGTGCGTTCAGCGATCGTTTATGGTCCGTGGGCAGTGCTTTTGCGGACCTCATTAAAAAACACAACCCTAGTGAGTGCGCTATTGAGCGCGTCTATTTCAATACCAACCAAAAAACCGCTCTGTATGTTTCTGAAGTACGAGGCGTCTTAGTATACATAGCGCGCGAACATGGTATTACAGTACACGAATACACACCCGCTCAAATCAAGTCTTCAGTTGCCGGCTGGGGTAAAGCTGACAAGAACCAAGTTACTTCAATGGTCCAGCGCCTTCTTCGGTTGCCTCCAGAAAAGCGTGTGGACGACGAGTATGATGCGCTTGCCGCTGGTATCACCCATCTTGCACACAGGAGAGCGCCGACAGCCAAACACTTGGTAAAATAACGTCATGCACTATCGTTGGGTACGTCCGCTTATAATCGCATCCGCAGCAGGGGTGTTTTTTGTGTCGGGCCTACTTCTTATTTGGTTCGCTACATTACAAATCCCCACGCTTTCGAGTTTCCACAATCGAAAAGTCGCCGAATCAACAAAAATATATGACCGCACCGGGGAAGTTTTGCTTTATGACGTGCACGGGACAGTGCGCCGCACGATTGTTCCGCTTGATAAAATTTCTCGTCATATCAGAAACGCAACCATCGCGATTGAAGACACAGAGTTTTATGAACACCTCGGCATCAAACCCACAGCCATCTTGCGGGCAGTCTTTGCTAACATTCGCGAAGGTGGTTTTAGTCAAGGAGGCTCAACCATCACTCAGCAGGTAGTAAAAAACACCCTGCTGTCCCCCGAGAAAACAATTACGCGCAAAATAAAAGAGTGGGTACTTGCACTCAAGATAGAGCGCGTTCTAAGCAAGGATGAAATCTTGGGCATCTATCTAAACGAGACACCGTACGGTGGTACTCTGTATGGTGTTGAGGAGGCCTCTCAATATTTTTTCAACAAACCAGCCTTCGATGTCACTCTCGCAGAGGCAGCATATCTTGCCGCACTTCCCCAAGCCCCCACGTACTACTCGCCATTTGGTAATCACCGCGACGCGCTTGAAGCAAGAAAAAATCTTGTCCTTCTAAAAATGCGTGAAAATAATTTCATTACTGAAGATGAGTACCAAAACGCCCTCAATGAACATGTTGTGTTTGTAAGCAGCGATGAGACTGGCATAAAAGCACCGCATTTTGTTTTTTACATTCGCGAATACCTTGAAGAGGTGTACGGTGTCGATATTGTGAATGAAGGTGGTCTCTCGGTAATCACAACACTCGATTACACTTTACAGAAAAAAGCTGAAGAAATCGTGCGGGAGTACGCTCTTAAAAATGCAGACACATTCAATGCGGAGAACGCGAGTCTGGTTGCGGTTGACCCACGAAATGGCGCGATACTCACCATGGTGGGATCTCGTGGTTATTTTGATGACGCTATTGATGGAAAATTTAACATCGCGCTCGCGAAACGACAGCCTGGATCTGCATTTAAGCCGTTCGTCTACGCTGCAGCGTTTGAAAAAGGGTACACTCCAGAAACAGTGGTGTTCGACCTCCAAACACAATTTTCTGCAACCTGTGAGGTGAATTTTTTTGAGACCACTGATACATGTTATTCTCCTGGTAATTACGACAATGTGTTCCGTGGCCCCATATCGCTTCGTAACGCACTTGCCCAGTCGGTAAATATTCCCGCCGTCAAAGTTCTTTATCTTGTTGGTGTACAAACCGCTCTTGAAACAGCATCCCGTCTTGGCATAACCACACTCACGCGTCCTTTGAATGAATATGGTCTCCCATTGGTTTTAGGTGGTGGAGAGGTTTCATTACTTGAAATGGTGAGCGCATATGGAGTGTTCGCAAACGAAGGGGTGCGCCACGCGCCAGTTTCTGTTCTTTCAGTAAAAAACAATAAAGGTGATGAGTTGGAGCACTATAAAGAAACCCCGGGTGAAACAGTGCTTACCCCTACTGTTGCCCGCCTTATAAACAGTGTTTTATCTGATAATACCGCGCGCACACCAGCGTTTGGCGCAAATAGTGCGTTGTATTTCCCCACTCATGATGTCGCTGTAAAAACAGGGACCACTAATGACTACCGTGACGTATGGGTTATTGGTTACACGCCATTTATTTCAGTCGGGGCATGGGCAGGAAATAACGACAATACTCCTATGGAGAAAAAGGTTGCGGGTTTTATTATCGCCCCGCTATGGAACGCGTTTATGCAAGTGGTGCTCGCAAGCTCAACACCTCAATCATTTACTAAACCTGACGAACTCCCTTCGTCAGAATTACCACCAGTATTACGCGGGGAGTGGGCGAGCAATGAAGGCGTCCATGAAATCCTTTACTGGGTAGATAAAGATAATCCTTATCAGCGCCCAAATAACCCAACACAAGACCCACAATTTTACCTCTGGGAATACCCTGTCGCTCTATGGGCTGTACAAAATGGATTCTCTACAACCGCCCCAATGCTTCCAGCACACATACAACAACCCACACAATCAAATGCATTATTTTTTGCAGTCACCTATCCGCAAGAAAAGAGTTCTGTTCCATCAAGTCAATTACTTACAATATCCGTGCATGCTCCTGCAGAACTAAATGTTAGTTCAGTCGCATACTATATAAACGGGAGTTATATGGGAACTTCGGTACGAAGCCCTTTCTCGCTTTCAGTGTTCCCTTCGCAAAAAGGTACAGTCTTACTGACTGCAATTGCTGAAACTTCATTAGGAGTTATTCAGGACTCGGTTGAATTTTCAATACAATAAGCCTATTTATTAAGTGGCATCACTAAGTACCGAAATGTCTGATCAGAAATCCCTTGTATTACAAGAGGTTTTCCTGCGCCGGCGAAACGCAACACAACACTATCGGAGTGTATGGTTGATAAACAATCCTGTAGATATTGAATATTAAAGTTAATATCAAGTTCATCACCTGAGAGCGCAGCAGTAAGAGTTTCAGTCATTTCTCCAATATCGGTATTTCGAGTGGTGATAGTGCATATTTTCTTTTGCGGATATATATGGAAACTTATATATTGGTTTGTTTTTGAAAACAACCTACCTTTTCGAAGTACGCTTTCAAAATCACTTTTAAGTACTGTCATTTCTGTAGAGAAATTCTTAGGAATCACGGCGGTATATTCAGGAAATGTTCCATCAATAACCCTAGAAACATACACAAGACCATCTACAGTTACTTGTATTTGAGATTCCGTAAGAACACAGACCGCATCCCCTTCCTCACCACTAAATACAGAAATAAGCTCTTGCGCGTTCTTTGTTGGTAAAAGGACATCAAAGATGTTTTCTGTTTCCTTGCTTTGAATCTTTTTTTCAGCAAGTCGAAAAGAGTCAGTCGCAGCAAAAACCATTGATGTATTTTGTTGTGTTATATACACACTCGCAAACTCTGGACGTATTAATGATGTTGATGCTGCGTATAAAACCGCTGTGACACCGTTTGAAAATGTACGTATAGGGAGGATATAACTCTGCTCGTTTTTATTCATGAACGGTATTGTTGGGAACTCGTCATGAGGAACTATTTTAATCTTATCAACAGACCCTACTGATTCGAGTGTAAAAACATCCTCAACTGAAATGGTTACTTTTTCTCCGCGGGAATTTCTTAATAACCCAATAAGAAGCGTCGCAGGAACTGCTACCTTCCCTTTTTTTTGTATAGCACCTGGGATAGATATACAAACCGCAGATTCAAGATTGGTTGCAGTACAGGTGATTTTTTCTTGCACATCAAAAAGAACACACGAAAGAACGGGAAGGTTTTCCTTTTTACCTACAATACGCTCTGCGATTTCAACAGCATGCAATAAATCTTTCTTTTCACAGGTGTACTTCATATTCTTTTAATAATACCTATTACTACTATTAGTGAGTCGAATATGTGTATAAGTAGAAAAAACACTAAGAGATAAGGAAATATAAGCACAGAACTTATCAACAAAAAACCCGAGTAATTCTATTAAGAGATTTTTACCGCTTTGGTTTTCTGTTCTGTACACACACTGTTCTTTTTTTGTACCCATATATACCCACACGTTATACACTCATAAGAGATTTAACTTCCTCAATCTCTTGAGCGAGTACAGGGTCTCGTTTGATCTCATCTTTTATTTTTTCACAAGAATGAATGACTGTAGTGTGGTCGCGCCCACCAAGTTTTTCACCGATACTTGGATATGAAACACCAAACTCTTCTCGAAGGATAAACATAATTACTTGACGTGGGCGCACAACCTCTTTTTTTCTTGTTTTTTCGTAGATACTTTTCTCTTCAATATTATAAAATTGCGCAGTCTTCTTTACTACATCAGTAATAGAGACACCACGAGACGGCTTTGTTGTTTGTTTGATAACTAAAGCTATTTCTTGTTCGGTAAGCACCGATCCCTTCACTTGGGTTTTGCAAATAAGCATATTTACCACTCCCTCGAGTTCTCGAATATTTCCTGTGACGTTCCCCGCTATATATTTCGCATTTTCATCAGAAAAAGGAAAATGATAATGATCCCCTTTCGCTTTGATAATCGAGATTCGTGATTCGAGATCCGGTGGAGGTATTTCAGCAATCATTCCTGCACTAAAACGACCTTTCAAACGGTCTTCAAAATTAGGTAATTGACTAGGGTGTTTATCAGAAGAAAAAACAATTTGTTTGTTATTGTCGTGGAGCGCGTTAAAAAGATGGAAAAGTTCTTCTTGTGTTTTTTCAGTGTTCGCAATGAACTGGACGTCATCCATAATAAGGACATCGTATTGTCGGTAATGGTCTTTAAACGAATTAGCGCGCCCGACGCGAACAGCATTGATATAGTCGATCGCAAAACGCTCTGAGGTCACATAGAAAACCTTTTTATTTTGGTGCTTTTTTTTGAAATAGTTACCAATTGCTTGGATGAGGTGTGTTTTTCCATGCCCCGTGTGCCCATAGATAAATAATGGGTTATATGTTAGTCCGGGCCGCTGAATGACCGCTTGTGCCGCAGCGTGCGCGAGTTGGTTAAAGTTACCAACAATAAAAGTCTCAAATGTATATCGGGGGTTTAAATTATCACGTTTGTCGATATAAAGATCAGAAATCTCGAGTGTTTCGTTTGCTTGGTATTGATGTGGCGACTCTTTTGGTTGTGGCTTGGTTACTTTATGGACCACATACTCAATTGAGCGAACCGACGGGTCGAGGTCGCGAAGGGTTTTGAGGATTAGTTTATTATGTTTTTCACGCAACCATTCTTTTACAATTTTACTTGGAACGGCGATCTGCACTTCCCCGTTTTCTCTTTTAACAATATCAGTGCCTTTAAACCACGTCCGAAAACTTGCCTCAGAGGTCCCAAGCTCGATTTGGACGAGTGCGTTTTGCCATAACTCACGATCACTCAACATACGTACACGGCATTATACATGGGCGTCTCGAGTCCCAGATAGCACACAAAAGACCTTTCTGTGTTGCAGTATGTGCATAACCTGTGCACAACACAAAAAGCTTGCCGAATGTAATAAAAAAAGTACCATGCGGGTATGCGAAGAACATATCAACCAAAGAAGAGAAAGCGTGCGCGAACCCATGGTTTTATCGCGCGGAAACGTGCTGGTGGGAGTGTGCTCGCCTCACGACGGCGAAAGGGGCGTACCCGACTCGGGATCTAGATGACCCCTTTATTTCTTATAAAAGCAAACAACGGTGCCGGTGTGCGTATTGTGGTGTCAAAAAAGACCGCAGATAAAGCGGTTCTTCGCAACAAGATAAAAAGGCGTACCAGAGCAGTGTGTGTGCTTCTTAAAAAAGAAGGGGTTTCAATA
This sequence comes from bacterium, assembly GCA_038128225.1. Lineage (GTDB taxonomy): Bacteria > Patescibacteriota > Minisyncoccia > Phycocordibacterales > UBA2100 > JAYPJF01. Next base: position 216,215 of record JAYPJF010000001.1, on the reverse strand, counting down.
CATGATAAAACCATCATGCCTACAGGAGAAGTTGCTGTGGCGCCATTTTCAGTCATTATCGAAACATTACGAGGGGTGCTTGCTCGTAAGAGGTAGGTATTCGATAATGGTCGGGTTATGCTCAGTTCATTCTTTCACCTTGTAGTGTACGATCCACTGTACAACAGTCTCGTATTTCTCCTCTCGGTACTTCCTTCGATAAGTAATGTCGCGCTTGCAATCATTGCGCTCACGGTGGCGGTTAAGATTATTCTTTTCCCTTTAGCGCGAAAAGCCATTCATACGCAACGTGCCATGCGCGTTGCTGCTCCAAAACTCGAAGAAATAAAGAAACAATACAAAGACGATCAAAAAATGTATTTGGAAAAAACTCTCGCATTGTACCGAGAGTACAATATTCATCCATTTGCAAGTATTGCCACGCTGTTTATTCAGATCCCTGTCATCTTAGGCTTGTATTGGGTTTTTTATAAAGGAGGACTTCCGACTATCGATACGACACTTTTATACTCTTTTGTTCCTCCACCGGAATCAGTTGATATGCATTTCATCTTTGGCATTAATATGGGCGATCGCAGCGTGGCGCTTGCGGTACTTGCTGGCGTGACACAATTTCTACACGCGTTATTGTCAGTTCAAAAACCAGAGCCTCCCCAAGGAACACCAACATTTAAGGACGATTTGATGCGGAGTATGCACGTGCAGGTAAAGTACGTACTCCCAGTTCTTGTTGGGGTATTTGCATACACAATTTCTGCCGCTGTTGCATTGTACTGGGTTGTAAGCAATACATTTACCATAGGGCAGGAACTCTTGGTAAGGAAAGAAAAACATGGTAAAGATACGGTATAACTATGCAGATACCAACGATAGTCACAGAGCTACTCGAGCATATTGGCCTGCCGTATAGCGGAATCGAGGAAGGGACTGTTGCTGGGCAGCGCATCTTTACTGTCAAAACAACCGAACCAAAAACACTCATCGGTGTACGAGGTGAAACACTCCGATCGCTTGAATATGTGGCCAAGAAAATAGCTGAACAACGCGGTATCGAGGACACGCATTTTGTGATTGACGTCGATAATTATCGCACCAAAAGCATTCAAGAGTTACAACAAAAAGCTAAAATGATGGCAGGCAGAGCCCGGTCTTTCCAATATGATGTTGAAATGAGTGATTTGTCGGCATATGAGCGAATGATTGTGCATGCGACCCTAGCGGAGGAGCCCAATGTAAGCACTGAGTCGCAAGGAGAAGGCAAAAACCGACGTCTTGTTATCAGGTACAAGCCTGAATAGTTTTAACGACGGTCTTCAGGCGCGCTTTGTTCAGAAGAGAGAATTTTAAGCTTGAGGATTTCGGGGTTGATCTGGTTGAGGATCAAGAAAACCCCAAGAAGAAGCACGAGTCCTAGTGTGGTGCTTGTAAGAATTGATCGCGCCCTCCCCTTGTCACCTAGCACATCGGTGGTCATGTATAAAAATCCAGCGTACCCAATTCTCAACACTGCAAACATAGCTCCAAGCACAATCGCGATTTTAAACGCGCTGCTTACAAATTCAGCAACACTCCCTGATTTCATTGCCGAGAGCAAAAAACTGTTCCGCTCAAAATCGTCGGTGATTGGTTGAAATGTTGCCGCAAAACTCGGCACTACTCGAGAAATTGCTAAACGTAATTTTTTAAATACACGCATACTATTCCCTGACGCGGAGCACCCAAGGCGTACTTGTTATTGTATCAATAAACGCAAGATAGAGACCGTCGCGCGAAATAGTTACATCAGAAACGTCAAGTGGGACGCCGTACTCCCCTTCAGGCGAGAGAACGAGTTCAGACACATTGGTTTCTGTATCGAGCGCAAACCAGCGATCACTCGTGTGGACCTCGCCTCGATACCATGCGTCAACACTGTCGCGCTGTTTTGGAAACTCGGTCGGAACGGCACAATACACACGGGTTGTTTTACCTGGGTCGCGAACACATTTTTCTGCGAATGTGACAAAAGGCAGGTCGGTGCGGGCACCGTCCTTAAAAGTGAACAATACAGGAGTTCCTGACCTCGTTTCACTGAAAAGATCACCAAATCGCGACACCATTAACCCATACGCATTCTGTACAAGAGGGACAAGCGTATTTTGTGAAAACATAAACGCACTACCAAGCGCCACACTTGAAGGTGGTTCGACAAACACATACCCTGCACCTGTTGGCCTAATTATCCAATGTGACAGAGGGTTAGTCCACACTCGTTTCTCTCCACCCGAAATTGTTCGCTCGATAAATGCCGCCGAGGAACCTGCGCGCACACCGTACATAAAAGCCGATTCCCCTGCAGGAGCAACCACAAAAACATCTTTTGGTAAGTACTCACCAACCAAAGAACCACCGTTTGTCGTCGTCGCGGTCTCTATACGGCCCGCGAAATACGAGGTTTCTTCTAAGGAAGGCGTTTGCTGCACAATCAACGACGATGTTGCGACCCACACCACATCAGTTACACGGGGAAGTAGTGTTGCGCTGAGGCGCTCCACCGCTCCGGTTTCTGGATTTGCCTTAAATACATGACCTGTTGGCTGTTCAGCGTAATATAGTTCGCTACCAAAAAACTGTAACCCCACTGAGGGGATTACACTTACCCGCCAGAGACGCGAGGGGGTGTTTGTGTTTGTTGCTGACGGATCAGCATCGGCAATTGTGGGCGATGAAAAAACACTCGCTAAATTAAAACCTGTGCTTCCTACCCCACTTCCTTCAGGAAGTGTGGCTTCAAAACCGCGACCCTCAAAAACGCGGGTGAGTTGATTTTCTTGGTTTCGAATAAAAAAGTACCACCCCGCGAGCAGCATAAGCGTGGTAGTAATCGCTCCAACAGCAATCCAGACAATAATTTCTCTCCTCATAGGTCAAATTGCCGCAGGAATGGGTTATTCGCCGCCGCCGCTTCCTGGTTCACGTTAATTGTCCATGCGTGGTCAGCGGTTTGGAGAATATGGTCGCGATGCTGAATTGCAACCGCTGCTCGTGGCCGGGCGCGGCCATCACCAAGAAGAAGAGTGATGCGATTCGGATCGTTTGGGTCATGTTGGAACGGTTTCTCATCGAATTTCCATGCGTATGAAAGTTTTTTGTCTTTAACGGTTGTAATTGATGCGTAGTAAGGAACCACTGCGATCGTAGCTTCTGCATCGTTAATACGTGGATCCCATAACAACGACGATGTTCGGACGACGCCAAGAAGCGGTGTGTCTCGATAGAGACTCAAAAGAGGTGATTGGGATGTAAGTTGCGCTGCGGCGTGGCTTTCAATTTTCCCGTCCGTGGTCTGAACAACAACACGTAACTGATAGGTGCCTGGGAATTCAGGCATCGTAAATGTAGCCGAGCTTTTCCCGATACCGCTACCACCAGGAAGTGTTTTCCCATCCAACGACCACTCATACATAAGCGCCTGAGGTTCAATGATGGTCGTTTCTGTCGCAAACTGTGTCACTGCGTACGCGGTGACCGTGGCTCCAGGAGAAGGTAGGGATCTTCCTTTAAAAAAAACTGGTGCATACGTGTTTGCGTCCCACGCAATTACCACATTTGCTGGATACACCTGAAACATATTCTCGTATACGTTTTTTTCAAAACTTTCCGTAACAAGTTGTATCGTGAGCGGCTCACCAAGCACTCCCATGACGGCGTGCACTTGAGTTTCACCGACGCCTCCTTTTACAACCGCGCCATTAATCCTCCATGCGAGTACCGATCTATCAAGATCAACGATATGGCTACTTGCCTGCAGGATGACCGTATCACCAGGTTTGGGGGTTGTAGGGGTTAAGGTAACTTGAATTGGATTTTCGACAGCCAGTGGCGGAAAAGAAAAGGCGCTTATTGACCACGGTATTAAAAGGAGAAGAACAAAGAGAATACGACTCATAGTGCTGCTTGGGTACTTACTCCTGGCACCTGGTCTTCTTGTAACGCTTGGGTTGAGCGCAACTCCTCTTTTGCCTTTCTGATAGCAAGAATTTGTGATGGATCGGAAGTAATAATCTGGTCTTCTGTGTACGAAGCAATGACTTTGATCGCAACGTGCTTTAGCCCTGCGAAGAATATCCCCTCCCCCACGTCGGATTCGAGTAACAGGTACTTTTCTTCATCAGAAAGCTTGAATGTTTCTTGAATGAGGTCAATTGATGTTGGTGACTGTCGGAGGAGTAATTGAATCGATGAGTTGGTGATCATAGCGCGACCGTATGGTGAGTTTAAAAAGTCCGCAACGTCTTGAGTGATGGTCGAAAGGCCAAGATAGTATTTACGACCGCGTTTGGCGATGCCAAACAGGAACGATGCAGTATCTTCAGATTTCATCATCCACCACGCCTCATCGATCACCAGAAGCCGTTTGCGGAGTTCTTTACGCACCGCATTCCAGATATGGTGCGTCACAATGTACATTGCGACCGGTTTGAGATCGTCTTCCATGTCGCGCACTGAAAAGACGATGAGTTTCTTGTTCATATCAACGTTTGTGGGACGATTCATAAAACCTGCCCACGACCCTTTGGTGTATTTTGAAAGCCGTTGCACGAGAGACTCTGAACCTTCCATGCCAGAGAGCACTAATTCAAAGTCCGAGAGTAGCGGGGGCTCGATATTAGTAAAATCAGCATCGGCGGTAATGTCTTTAAGCGCGTATGTTTCCGTAATCGCTTTATCGATAATTGCGTCTTCTTCGGGAGTGAGTCCACCAAGCATGATACGCACCAGCCCCACAAGCGAAATGATCTGGTTCCTCAACACATCTGCCGGGTTTTCATCTTCTCGCGGAACAGGAAGGTCGAAAGGGTTGATGTGGTGTTCTGAAGAGAGAGAAATATTGAAGTAGCGGCCCCCAACGGTTTCCGCGAGGTACTCATACTCGCGCTCAGGGTCGATAATGATAACCTCGGTATCAAACATCAGAGAACGCAGAATCTCGAGTTTTGTGGTGTACGATTTACCAGCACCGGATTTTGCAAAAGTCACCGAATTGTAGTTTTCGAGAGAAAAACGATCAAACAGTATGAGTGAAGAGTTGTGTCGGTTGATGCCGTACAGAATGCCGCGGTCTGACGTAAGATCGAATGAAATGAAAGGGAAAATACTTGAAAGGGGTGATGAGTTGAGTTTAGTGTGTATGTTTATAAGGTCGGTCCCGAGCGGAAGCGTACTTTTAAATCCTTGTTCTTGCTGGAACAGTGCCGGACGCAGGTATACAAGGCGAGATTCGAGGATTGAGCGGATCTCAGACTCTGCTTTATCAACCTCTTCACGTGTATCGCCATACAAAGTTAGATACAGCCCCACATCAAAAAGTTTTTCTTGAGCCTGTTGGAGTTGGTCCCGCAGCGTTTCGAGGTCAGAATAAGCGGTGTCGAGCATCGGGTCACGTACCATCCCCTTCTCTTCACGTTGTGCGATCTGACTCTGCACCTCAGCTACTTTTTTCTGGAATTTTCGCAAAACCTCATTAGTGTCGATCGGGTGTACAAAAATAGTAATATCAATGACTTTGTCGATGTTAATGATGGGCGCAAACCATCCCGTAGTGAGGAATCGCGGGTATGAGATAACAAAAAACGTTCTTGAAATTTTTTCTCCCAAATCGAGTTCCCGCGGATTAATCCGGAGCGCATGTGGCGCAATAACATCCTGAAGATCAAGGACTCCTTGTTGGTAAATTTCCGCAGGCAATACCGGTAACACAGCGGCTTTGCCTTGGTCTTTTTTCTTAAATAATATATCGAGTATTCCCATATCTTATGTACGCGCACCTTCGTCAACCAGTGCGATGGGCTTCGACCTTTCTCCAGGATTAAAGAGTTTGTAGAAAAGCTCGATAACCTCCTCGCTTCCAAGCTGGACGGTACGAACACCTGAGCGAACAAGTCCTTGTTGTACGATCGCAACACGCTGTTCAAGCTGTGACACGCTTTCTTCGAACGTACGGTTCGCGGCCGCATCATCGCGTTTTTTCCCTCCACCAAAAAGACTTCCAAAAGGATTTGTGCGAGATGAGATAAATGCCGGCGTATAAGGCACTATTACGAAAAAGCTCTTTGTCATAATATTTGCCGCTTCAGTAAAGTTTTTTACGAATTCAATATACTCACGAATCTGTACTCGCATGAGATCATCAAGCTGCTCTTTGTACGCGGCTTCAAGTGTTGCAATGTAGGGGCGAATATCGAGCATGCGCGACTGCACGAAAATCTGCGTAGTGAAATCAAGAGAGTTTAGAAAACTTTGGAATTGAAGAATGAACGCAGTCTGCTCGTCTTCAGATTTCAAGGCAAAGTTTAAAGACGATGCCATAAGAACCACACGCATGCCTCCGTCTTTAAGCACCACAACCCCATCGCGCACTTCAGAAATGGGGACAAATTCTTGCGAAGCTTTTCTGGTTGCTTTTGTTTCCATAGTTATCTAATTTGTGCGCTGCGCGCGATGCGGAGCGCTAAATCCTCATCTGGTGTTGCGGCGACGTTTTCTGAAGCGTTAACAGGAACATCACGAAATCGTGCATTTTCAACACGTTCGTGGATATCGAGTGACCACGCGAGTTCGTGTAGTTTGCTATCGGCAAGTCGCGGGATATACACCTCTTGTTTTCCTAACACTTTCCCCACAATCTCTTGTTCAGGTTTTTTACGGCTGCGTTGTTGGCTCCACAAGTACAATTTTTTACTCAAAAGGTAATAAAAACTATTTTCAAGTCCGGTAATGAATGGGCGGCCATTCCACTGCCCCATCGCGAGTGCTGCGGTGAGCCCGAGAATTCCAAGGATAGGGAGTACTGCTACCCAGAGCGGCAGCAAGCGCCATAGAATGAATGAGATTCCCGCACCGCCTCCAACGTATAGAAATTGTTTAAACGTCAATGGGCCGATGATCTTATCTTCGACTTCGATGAATTGAGGAACTTGGAACTGCATGGAAGCATTATATCAACGATATACTGCATGCACGCATGGGTGTGGCATAAATTCACTCAACTGACTCACGATACGGATCGTCATGGACTTCTTTGCGCTCACTACTTGGCTTGCCTGGCGCATACGCCCCTGATGTTGGACCGGTTTTCTCCGCCTTCTGTTCTGGCGAGGATTCTTTTTGCTGTGGCTGGGTATCATCTGGCGTTACCTGCCCAGGACGTGTTTCAGTCACGCTGTTTTGCTGTGTCTCGCTATTAACAATAACCGGTGTTTCGGTATTTTGTGGCGGCTTGGGCCGTGCCGTTTCAAGTATTTGCGCGGTCATGTCCTCAATAGGCGCTCCTGTCTTTGACTGCGCAGCAACATGATCGAGCTGATGTTCGAGCTCCTTACGAACGGGGGCAAAAATAGAAGTGTTAACGTCAGCTGAAAGCTGGCCAGCGAGCTGGTTTCCGATGCCAAGTTCGACTTGCAGGTTTGAAGCAAGGGCTTGTATTGGTGCAAGACCGACCATGACCATGTACACTTCCGTTTCGAGTTTCCCCCACTGGTCTAAATGAAGTTGGTATTTTTTAGCAAAATCTCGCAGCAGACGAGATGTGTCAGCGGATTCCATTGCCTTTTTAACGGGGACAGGGAGTGTTGCAATGTGTGTTTCAAGCTCTTTGCGCAGCTCGGGATCAAGGTTGCTCAAGTTCAACATATATTTATGCAGCTTTCTTTTCAACACCTGATTCAGCAGCAGTAGGTTTTTTGAGGCCCACATCTTCGCCAGAAAGTTCTTGCGCCGCTTTGATTCCTTTCTCTAGAATTTTTGCCTTGTCCTTGTCCTCTTTTGTTTTTCTGAGCTGTGACATCGCTGACTCTCGCTTGTACGAACTTTCTGGGAACTTGTTGGTCACATATGTTTCAATACGCTCGTTCTGTACAGTTTTTGCAACGGCCTGGGCAGACTTGAGGGCTTCCGATGGGGTGTTTGCAAGTGTACGCTCCGCTTCTTTGACAGACTGCGCCGCCTTCACTATGCGTGCACGCTGTTCGCCAAGAGCTTGTTCGGTCCTTGTGTAGTTTGCTGCGGCATTTTCAGTATCACCGGCCCCCATTAATTCTCGGTACACTTCCCTCTCTCTTTCTAGTTGTGATATTTGCTTTTCCGCCTCACTTCGCGCCGCTTGCTCACTTGCTTTTGCGTCTTGTAGGATTTTCTGTGCAACCGCATTCTTATCTTTCAAAGCAGCTTCGAAAGCTTCTTGTTTTTCGGCACTCCTTGGTGCTCTAATTTTCTCAGCTTGTTCGATTTCTGCTTGGGCTGCTTTCTGCTGCGAAGCAGCTACGCCACCCTTTCCTGGACCTTCCTTAAGAATTTTACCAAACCCCGCTATTTGTTTGCCAAGATACGTCTCCTTGAATCCAAACCTCCCTTCCGCATCGGCAGTAAGGTTACCAAGGCGCCGCTGGAGCGCTGCCGCGCGAGCTTTTTCATTTCCTGAGGCTGTTCCTTTCCTTATATTTTCTTCAAGATTGGCCAATTCTCCACGTATGCGCGCGCCTTTCTCACCTTCAAGTATTCGATTTGCGCGCGCGCTAAGCCCGTAGCGAGCGAGGTTTCGTACTGGCCGATACCATTTGTTTGCACCGAATGTTGCAGCAAACGAGGCGGCTCCTTTCCAGTTCGGCATATGTTTTGCTGCTGTAGCAGAAAAGCTATTTGCGATTTTGATTGATGCGAGCAGTAAGCCAATGATGATAAAAAAGTTCACCACAGTCCCTACGGATACACTGCTGTCGGGCGAAGTGACAAGCGAGCCAAGTGACCCTTCACTGCCACTGAGTGCGCGAGAAATTCCGGCCGTAGCCCATAGGAAAAGCATAAGTAGTGGAGCGAATAGAGCGTGTTTTACCAGCTCTTTCCACCACCGATCAAACCAGTTCGAGAATGTGGGCACAGCGTATGCCCCGAACGCGAGTGCAGAAAGGAGAAGTAGCATAATAATCATGACGGTGCGAACCAGTAGCAGCACGCAGGCGTACAGTAAAACCAGTGCGGCGAGCATAAAAAAAACAGAACCCAAGAATGCTGCCAGCAGCACCTGGAATCCAGACTGTGTGTTTGATCCGAGTTGTTGCAACGCCCCATATGAATCCAGCACACTAGAAATCTTTAAGTAACTTAAAAACGCTTCAGCGATACCGACAGGCTCCGCTACTTGGCCAATGCTGATATTTGCACTTGTCGTACTCGTGCTGATTGCTTGTGCGAATTGTGAAGCAAACAAGTTGGAAACATCAACGATCATTTTAGTAAAAAATAGACTGAAGTTGATGAGTACCGCAGCAATCAAAATATTCACCACAAACCGGCGCGCGCCAAACTTCTCCACTCCCAAGATCATCGAGATGGCAACAAATACAAAACCGCCAATAATAGCGATATTTGCGACGTCGCGAAACGTTGACCACCCAAGCTCGACTGCTGTTTTCATTGGGTCGTAAAATGTCGCAAAATCAATTACTGAAATTTCAACCAGTTTGTTAAAAACGACTCCAACAATACCCAAGATGAAGCCGGTAATAATTAAAAATGCCGCTCCTAGAAATTCTGCTGCCCACCGGCCAAAGCATTCGAAAGGCGGAAAATATCTGTATGTAGCACACACATCAGGAGCCGGGGGTGATGCGGCATACGCTGTTGCCCCAAGTGTTAGCAAAGAGAACATGATCAGTGTTACTAACAAAAACGGGCGCAGTCTACTTTTTGTTCTTGGGAAAAACATATTCTAATCGGCGCGCCAGCGGTCGAGCCACATTTGGACCACGGTAGGATTTTCAGCGTTGCACCACCCACTGCCCGTGCCCCACTCTTCGATCGTGGTTTTTACAAGATCCTCCATAGCATTTTTAACGCTCTCGTTTTGAGATTGTGCTGATTTTACATCATACGCGGTGTGAACAGTGCCTTGGGAAATTAGAGTATCGAGTCGTTCAAGCGCAAGACGTTGCACGGTTTGCGATGACGTGTTTCGTACATCGTTTACCAAACGTTGCAGCAACACGATCGCTTCGTCAGACTTTCGTACATCGGTTCGAATAGTATTGAGAAGCGGGTTGATGCTATCTTGCGCAACATCGTCCGAATACAATCGGGCAATTTCAACTGAAAGCGCGACGGCTATTGTGTATGGGTACACTGCGGTCACAGGAAAACGCACTTCACCCAAAGGGAGCGAAGCCCCCTGGAACAAATCAAAAGAAAGAGAGCCGCCACTAAAGAACGAAAACGACCCTACCGAGAGCGTCGCCCGGCCACCAGGGCTTGGCGCAACGGTCCCGCTTATTGGAAGGCCAACATTAGTTCCGGGGCCAAGTTCGCCTGCAGAAGCAGTTGTTAATCCGAGCGAGCCGCTGCTCATGAGAGTGTTTTGCGGAACCGTGAATGCAAGTGAGGCTCCGGCTTGAAGCGTGGTACTTGCCGATACTGAAAGCGCAACCACGCCCTCGGTGATCCTGCGTGTCGAGGTTGAAATGGCAAGCGGAATCGTCCGGTATTCAACGCATGTTGTTACTTGCTCTCCTTGCGTGTTGGTGCTTGTTTCTGTGCGCACACACTCTCGTGCAATAGCCTGAACTGCGGGTATTAAAAGATTCCAGCACGCATCTTCTGCTGCCTTGAGGCGAGCTATCGAACGTTCGAGTTCTTGAATTGTGGACTTTTTGACCTGGTTATATTGATTTTCCGCTTCGAGCGAAGAACCAAGGACGCTTAAAGCGGCGTTCGTTGCCCCTGTGCGTACGCGGGCAGACGACTCTGCTGTAAGACGATTAAGGTATGGAGCCTGTCCTCCTTTACTTTCTGTAAGCCCAGATAAGCCGCGGGCGTCAGCAACGATTTGTGTGGTGAGACCAGAAAAAAGCGCACCAACAATCTGATCAATTTCAGAGGCGCTTTCAAGTTGCCTAAACCCCGATGTGGTGAACTGCTCCATCGCTGCAGCAATGAGAAACCCCGGGGTAAGTGTTCGATATTCCAAATGGTCCTCCCCTGTTTCGGTTGCCGTTGAAACAACTTCCTCGAGCGGCAAAATGCCACCGCTCCAATCCAGTTGATCCCAGACATCTTGTATGCGACGAACCGACTGATTTGCTGCTTCTCGATCAAGTGCCAAAGCGGCAAAGAGAGGGTTATTATTTGAATCACGTACAAGTTTAATAAACCCTGGTAGGCCTCCGCAGGTACGCAAGTCATCTCCTACAGTGATACATGTCTCAAGGTCGGCGCCGTTTACCGGCGCTGTACACTGGAATGCGGCTGTTGGGTCACGGCGGGTCAGGTACATTTTCGCGACGGCGACACGACCACGTTGTTGGAATGGTTCACAAAGCGCATTGGTTCGGTATTCTCTCAAAAACTCAAGATATTTCTTGTCAGCAAGGGCGAGTTTTTCAGCTTCCTGATTTGAAATAAACTGGGTGTTCCCGTTTCTCCCTTCATTGAGCCAGCGAAGCCCCCCTGTGGACAATGCAGCAGTTGCCGACTCAGCTGTTGAGCGCACAACTCCGTCCAGCACGCACTCTTTGTAAACCAGATACCCTGTATTAAGTGTTACCGCGGCGTCGTTCACGGGGACGTATACGCCACTGATCGCTCGCAGTGTTCCCACAGGCATTGCGTACGCGCCCGCGGCGCATCCAAAAACTCCTTCGCGTTGAAAGTTATATCGTTCCCGGGAGGCGTCAGTTAATTGGACGCCATTTCCGATTTCTGTTATTGGAGAGCGAACGCCGTTCTCAATTGACTGGAGTTCAAGGGTCTCACCGTCTTGGGGTGATCGATCGAACGAGCTACATGTATAGCGGCCGTTAGTATCCGCCGTTGTCTGACATGTTGCGCGACTTGTGCGGCCCACGATAGTAACCGTTGACCCCGGAGGAGCAGTGCCTGACATATCGAAACCATCTGTCGGCACTGTGTCCAAAGTGACCGCAGCGGATACCCACATCGGGATGCTTAAGAGCAGCAATGCGGGTATGTATACGAATTTACTCATAGCTGTTGTGTATTTAGACGAGAAGAAAGTGCAGTGAATGTACTCCCGACATACTCTTCCGCCTCGTTGTATGCGCGCAAAAGAGAAAGTGCTGTGAGCGGGTCTCTGCCAAACCGTGCGAGGTCGCGCAATACAGCACCAAAGTACGCAAGACCATTCACGACCTCAAGGTGTTCGGCTGCCATGTCGTTGGGTGTTGGGATCGCAAGTATTTTTTGTGCCACTGATTCATATAACGAAGCGCGCCCTTCAAGCTGCGCGAGGTAGTATTCATTTTTTGTATTCGCATATTCTCCAAACAAAGCAATTTCTGAGCCTTGAAGGTCAAGGAACGCGGCCATCGTGTCACGAAAGCGCTCTTGGTACATGAGTACACTCTCTTTATTCGCAGGCACCAGCGTGAGACTGCTCTCGTTGAATGGCTCAAAGGCAACTGTTGCATAAATGCTTTCAATAAGACCTGAGGCGATCTGCTCTCCGCGTTCTGGCGTGTATGCATTTGCTTGTTTTAGTGTTAAGTACTGGCGCACGAGACGTTCCGCGGCGGCATCAGTGACCGATTTGGGCGCAGAGACCGCGCTCGCTTTGAGGGCTAAACTGGCGCGCGGCTCAAAGGAGTCTGTTTTTCCGTCTCCATCCGAGTCGATGTTATCAGGATCGGTCCCTAACAGCGTCTCCTGCCAGTCGGGGAGTGTATCACCATCAGTGTCGATTTCCTCAAAAGTCTTTGTTGCGGATACCCATGTTGGAGTTACCGATGCGACAGGGGCGCGGTATTTTCCGAGTGTGGCACCAAAACCCGCGAGTAGCCCCGCAATCGAAAGTGCGGCAACGATAAAAAGCAAACGCGTAGCGCTACGAGGCTCGTGGTCCACATATGTAGTATATCAAGGGCGCGCACGCTCAGAATCAACGGGCGTGAATAGGTTTTTTACAGTGCGGCATTCTTAAACACAAAAACGTGACCAGGTTCTGTATCTGCAAAAGTAACCTCGTACGCGCGAAAAATGTTTGCGACCTGAATGAATGATTTAGCAAAGAGTTCTGCGGTTTGATTGTACGTGCCGATTGTCGCTATAACATCCGCATCGTCTTGCGCAGTGAGTACGGGGGTAAGCGCAGTGCCTACGTCGATGTAGTTTTGAGCAAGTGACGCATGGGCATTCGCCATCGTTTGTGGGATAGTAGTCACTGCCTGCAGCTGTTTTCCGGTTTGAACCAGGGCGCTGGCGATCTTTTGTGCCTCCTCGCGTTTTTTAGGGCTTGTACGATCCTCGAAAAAGCGTTTCAGTATCTGCGCTTGATCTCGTCCCCAATTTTCATAGTACGTTTCAATATACGAACCAGCATCATTTCCATAATTATAAAGATCTGTTTGGGCGCGCGTTTTTACTTTTTGCGGTGAAGATGTTCCGGCAATCCCAGATGGTACATATGCATACACATCGGAAAGAGTCTGCTCCTCATCCGTGTTAGCAGGTTTAATAATTTGCGCAGTGGGTGCGAGGCGCGAAAAAAGCGCCTCAAGGTCATCAATAATATACGTGCCGTCGTCTTGTAATGATAAACCGTTAGCGCTCCCCGTGGTTTCGGTATTCTGCGGAACCAAAGAAGCGTAGGTTGGTCCTTGAGTTGTTTCCAGCAACGACCGCAAGTCATCTTCAGAGTATTGTTCTGGCGCGGTTCCAAAAACCATGGTTCCACCAACTGATGGGTTAAATTTTCCTGCCCCACTGAGATTCCATGATCCGTACGAGGCTCCTGGATCGACGGCGAGCCGGTTCGCCACAAACACGCCGCCAATCACGGCGAGCGCAAGTGTCCCTAAGAGAGTTGCGGTGATCGGATGTGTGCGTAACCACTCCACCTATCCACTGTATCATGCACGAAAGAGCTACCGAACATCTATAATGCATGTATGTTTACAAATATGCGCGTTGGGCTCGTGATACTACTTCTGCTCGTAATGTTAATGTGGACTCCAGCCGTATCACACGCATTTCCTTTCGGCGGCCAGGCTTCGCTAGTGCACCCTTGTTATAATCAAGTGATTTACGCGCTCTTGGGGCCACCGATTGGAGGTCCATATATCTGGTCTAAGTCAACAAAAACATATCTTTTTGGGCCACCAAACCATGCGGGACAATGGCTTTTAGGGCTTGCGAGTGTTCCTTATTTTTGTATCGCGTACATTCAACCACTTACTGTGTGGCCGGGTACCCATATCGATATGATGGGGAGTTCTCAGTAGTCAGGAGATTTTCCGCGCAAGGCACTGCCAGGCAGAAAGAGGCACGTCTTCGGCGCGAGCATTTTCAGGAACACCACATGTTAAAAAAGCCTCGGTAATTTTGCCTTTATCACTGATTGTTTTTAAGTTGCCGGCAAGTTTCTTTCTCTTGCTTGAAAACCCCGCTTTCACTAGCTTGAAAAAACGCTCCTCAGAAACTTCGGTGAGATGGGTACGCGAAATTTCGTCAATGAGCAAGATCGCAGAATCAACTTTTGGAGGAGGTGAAAACGACCGAGCGGGAACCGTTTTGATGTAGCGTGGCGTTCCGAACACTTTCACAGAAAGGGACAGAATACTTTCTTTTTTTGACCGCGCAATCCGCTGCGCAACCTCTTTTTGTATGAGGAGTGCGGCGCGACTTGGCTGTACTTTGTTCGTTAAAAACATTCGGATAATTTCGCCTGTAATATAGTACGGAATGTTTGCTGCGAGAATGTACTCATGGTCGCGCGTACCGAATGTTTGTAGGTCAACGTCTCGGATGTCGCCCTCGAAAAGTAGGAGCTTCTGTTCTCTAATTGCATCAGGGAACCGTTCGCGCAACACCGTGATGAGCGCAGGGTCCTTTTCGATCGCGATCACCCGCTTCGCGTTCGCAAGTAATACGGTGGTGAGATTTCCAGTACCGGGTCCAACTTCAAGCACTGTGTCTGTTGGCGCAATGCGCGCTGCGTGCACTAAGGTATGTAGTGCGAATCGTGCTTTCAAAAAATGCTGCCCCAGTCTCGGTTTTTTCACGATGCTATGATACGTGAGTGGATCGAGACACGCCACCGATTTTTAGGGAAGAACTTGCTGAATTTGGCGAGCGTAGCGGTGAAGAACTTCTCAAGGCTATCGAAGACGGGAGTCGACTTGCTCCTTTTTTCGCGATTGGACTGGGGATTTTTATTGATTTTTTCGACTATATTATCGCCCCCATGTATTTGTTTCCCTTTGGCGGCATCATTTTTGCTATTCTAATAACTGTATTCGTTAAGTTCACTGTACTCATCATTCTGAATTTCATGCTTTGGCATGTAGGGGGGTTTATTCGCTGGAAAGTGCGTTTGGCAATTTTCGGCGCGACATTTTTTGAGCTCATTCCTGGATTAAGTATTGCGCCTGTGTATACACTATCCATGCTTTGGCTTTTTTTGAAACTTAAGAAGCATGCGCGTCTTGCCGAAGAAGAACTTGCGTCACGAGAAGATACGGAAGCGCAAAATCAGGACAGCTTTCCTGCTGACGAAACTAACTAATCGTTGGCTCATCCCACACCGAAAGACGTGGCTCCTCGTGCACGATTTTTCCTGGATCAATATCTCCTAGAAACTGAGACGGGATAGTTATCGCGCGAGACCCATACACAAATCGCGTTTTTGCATACGAAAGGAAGACTTTTTGCCGCGCGCGAGTAAGAGCAACATAAAATAGGCGGCGCTCTTCTTCTTCGTCAGCGTGCTCGTCGAAACGTTCGTGCGGGAAAAGGCCTTCTTCAAGTCCGGTGATAAAAACAACATTAAATTCAAGACCTTTTGCGGCGTGAACAGTCATAAGCGCAACGGCGCTTTGGGCACGCTCGAGCTCGTCTTGTTCTCCAAGCAAGGCAGCGTCTTCAAGAAGCTGCTCGACCCCTTCTGGTGAAGGAAAAGAGTTATATTTTTGTGCGAGTGACACCAGTTCGGTCACATTTTGTAGGCGCTCCAAACCATCTTCTCCGCCTGTCTTGTACGAAGTACCTAGGCCGCTTTTTTCAATTACATACTGAACGACAGACGACGCTGGTTGTGTTTGGGTTTGGACGCGGATATCCGATAGGAGGGCATAAAACACCTCTGTT
Organism: bacterium; assembly: GCA_038128225.1. Lineage (GTDB taxonomy): Bacteria > Patescibacteriota > Minisyncoccia > Phycocordibacterales > UBA2100 > JAYPJF01. The sequence goes on along the minus strand of JAYPJF010000001.1, from coordinate 200,087 downwards.
TTTCTGCGCGCAGCAGGTGCGAGCGCGTCGAGATTCTCTTCGAGCATTTTCGCAAGCGTCGCTTTGCCAATACCGCGTGCTGGCGCACCAACGGCACGCGCGATATCGCCACTTGAATGTGGGTTGAGCGCGGCGCGAATGTACGAGAGTACGTCTTTAATCTCTTTGCGCTCAAAAAAACGAGTTCCTAATACACGGTATGGAATATGTGCCTGTAAGAAAGCGTCTTCGAGAACACGCGACTGGAAATTCGCGCGATAGAGCACCGCAATATGCTCGGGTTTGGTTCCGCTGCGGATATATTCCTGGGTCTTTTCCGCGACGTACCGCGCCTCGTCTTCCTCGCTGATCCCATGATAGAGCGTTAGCGGATCGCCGTCCTCGTTTTTGGTGAAGGCGTTTTTGTCGACTCGTTGCGAGTTTTTGGAAATAACTTCATGGGCCGCAGAAACTATCGTTTTCGTAGAGCGGTAGTTCTCCTCAAGTAGTACGACTTGAGCTCCTGGAAAGACGCGCTCAAAAGAGAGTAAGTGTTCGATACTCGCACCGCGCCAGCTGTAAATATTCTGATCAACATCCCCCACTGCGCACACGTTCCTTTCTGGTTCCGCGAGAATGCGCACAAGCTCAAATTGCACGCGATTGGTGTCTTGGTATTCATCAATAGTGATGTGTTTCCAACGGGTTTGTAGTTTTTGTCGGATTTCTTGATTGTTCAAAAGCCGAAGCGCGCTCAAAAGTAAATCGTCGAAGTCGAGCGCGCGCTCTTTTGCGAGTACTGTTTCGTACACTCGCCACACACGCGCGACGGCGCGCTCCCACGGATTCCGCACTCTCGTTTCGTATTCTTCACGGGTAATCGCGTCTCCTTTTGCTCGCGAAATACTTCCGAGAATTGAACGTGCCTCGTACTCTTCACCAAAGCCCTCGTCTTTAAGAGCCTGTTTGATTGCGCGTACGCTATCGGCACGATCCCATATCGAAAATGATCGTGGCAGGTTGAGACTCGCGGCGTGTTCCCTAAGAATACGTACGCACAAAGAGTGGAATGTGGTTACGAGAGGACCGGACTGTGTTGCGTAGAGCGAAAGAGGCGCGCGGGTTTCCGGGATTTTTGCGAGAAGCCGTTCAACGCGTTCGCGCATCTCACGCGCGGCTTTGTTGGTGAACGTCACTGCAAGGATTGAATCCGGTGGCGCGCCTTCTACTATAAGATGTGCGATGCGGTGTGTAATAGTCTTTGTTTTCCCTGCCCCGGCACCCGCAACTATGAGAAGTGGGCCTGTAGTTGCCTGCGCAGCTTTTTTTTGGGCAGGATTGAGATCGTTAAGGTACTGCACCGAGGCACTATACCATGATCGCACGAAACCCTTGACCAATAAACCGTACCGTGGTATAGATTGCCGCGGCGGGGCGTAGGCCCCCCGTTTGCAAACGGAGAATACACATGGAATACATCCAGGATAACGCCGCCCTCCTTGTGGGGTACGCGGTGCTTGGGCTGATGGTGCTCGGCTTCGTCACGGGGATCGTGATGAGGGGGCTGAACAACACCATCAAGTTCATCTTCGTGACCGTCGGGTGGGTGTTCAGGGCGATCTTGGTCGCCTACCCGGGGCTGCTCTTTGCGCTCGGTTGGTCCATTCCCAGCCAGCAGGAGCTCGTGACCTCGGTCGGGCTCCCCGAGGCGAGCCGCGAAGGGACGCTGCTTCTCTTCATGATCGGCGGCAGCTTCATCATGGTCGAGATCCTGGCCGCGCAGTTTGCGACCAGGGCGTTCGACCTCGTGTTCGACCTTCTCTCGAACACGGCATGGGCCGTCGGTCTCGCGCTCTTCGTCGGGTACGAGTACGGGCGCAATAGTCTGCAGTTCTTCGAGCAGACGTCGGCCACGATCGCCATCTTGGCGGCGTTCGTCGGAGGCGCGGGGTATGTGATCGGGGCGTGGAACAAGAACCCGACGCAAGTCGCGCGTGGCGCTCTCTCGTGAACGAGAGCGGCAACTGACAGTACTTTGGGGCGCTCGGTCTCGGCCGTGGCGCCCCTTTCCTGCGTTCGGGGCCAATAAACTTGACATATACGGTATTCACTTGTGTGGTGAATACGCTGTTGACTCAGGACTCCCGGATACTACAGTTATACCTACGTGGTACCAATTGATGAATTTCCCGTTAATTCCGCTTGAAATAAGGCGAAATACCCCGAAAATAGGTGGCGGTACCCGAAAAATTGGCTTATTTTAAACAATTTGAGTGATCCCAAGGCGGTGAGTGACGTCCCGTCGAAGGTGACATATTCAAAGCTTTTTCAGGCCGTGCACACGGTAATCCCTGTGGTAATGCTTGTAAGCTCCTTTACCCCTGCTATTGCATCAGCGGGAATGTTTGCTCATGCACTTTCGTTTTTTACCGGCAACATTCAGGCAGATACCGCAACGTATCGCCTTGATCGAAGCTCGGTAGCGACCATGTCGCTTCCTAAGGCCGCGATGAATATTGACCCCAACCCGTCAAAAGGAGGCGGTGACATCACCATTGTTGATGAGTCCGCAGTGCTTTCAAGTGAAGGACCCTCCGGAACCTCGGCTGAAATTGAAGAAAACTCAAATAAGAACACCAACATCAGTCTCTATATTGTTCGTGAGGGCGACACTCTTTCAGGAATAGCTCAGGCGTTTGATGTTTCAGTAAACACGATCATGTGGGCAAATGACATTAAAAAAGGGCAGGCAATCCAACCTGGGCAGCAGCTCGTTATTCTTCCTGTTACAGGTATTCGATATACCGTGAAATCAGGCGGCACGATTCGGGATATCATTAAAAAACACGGCGGCGACGTTGAGGAAGCCGCGCTCTATAACGGAATCGACGCTGATCAAGAGCTCGCCGCAGGGACGGTGGTAATTGTCCCTGATGGAGTACTCGCGATTCCGCAGCCTGTTAAAAAGGTTACAAGCACAGTGCGCGGAACAACAGGGGTTCCCAACTATTCAGGGTACTATTTGCGCCCAGTTACAAATGCGGTGAAAACGCAGGGTATTCACGGATATAACGGAGTTGACTTGGGGGCGACAATAGGGACTCCAGTACTCGCATCGGCAACGGGAGACGTGATTATTTCGCGATCAAGCGGTTGGAACGGTGGTTATGGAAATTACATCGTTATTCGTCACGATAATGGAACTCAAACACTGTACGCACACCTCTCGCGTACAATCGTTGGCGCAGGTGAGCATGTGGTACAGGGACAGATCATTGGATATGTCGGGAATACCGGGCGTTCTACAGGTCCCCACCTTCACTTCGAGATTCGTGGTGCCAAGAATCCATTTTAATATTCACCGCGCCGGTGCTCAGCTCCTGCGTACGCGGGGTTACTCATGACTCTCGCAGCGCTGAGAGCTTCTTTTCGTGGTGCACAACAGAGGTTTGCGGTACTTTTGCGATATGTTATTTTAGCGGCAGTCGAAGACGCGGTTGTCTGAGACAAAAGCTAACACTGGAGTTATAGGATGAAGACACGAGGTTTCGTTGGAACCCTGCTGTTCGCCACACTGGCGAGTCCAAGTATCGTCCACGCCGGCTACGCGGCCATTGCCGCGAGTAGCGCCGGCAGTTCCTATGTCGAGGGGTATCCGACAATGGAGTCGGCGCGCAAAGCCGCTGTGGCCAGCTGTCGCGCTAACTGGGGCGGCAGTTGTTCCAAGAGCACTGCCGAACTTGATACGCACTTCTTCGCGGCCGGCGACTGCGACGGCGAGATCTATACTGCCGCTTCGCAATTCAGCTGGCAGGCGGCAGCTTGGCTCGTCAAGGACAAGGCGCGGCGCGATGGGTATGGCAATTGCCGTATTTTCGCCGAGCAGTAGTGCTGGCTTGGCGACATGGGGGCCGCCGCGCATTTTGCGCGGCGGCTCTTTCTTGACTCGTGCAAGCTCCAAAATACAATACGGACCGGAAGCTCATTTTCACCCGCTTCCCTTTCAGAAGGAGTGTTTTATGAGGAAGAGCCTGTCGCGTGCCGCATTCGCAGCTTTAGCTTGCCTCAGTATGTGTGGTGCGTATGCAAGTCTTGCAGCAGCTGACCAGTATGATCGGCGCATCATCATCGTCAACAAGTCTTCGTTCGCCATCGTCGAGGTGTATGCCTCAAATGTTGGCCAAAGTCGTTGGGACTACGATATGCTTCGTGGAGGCACTCTTTCCTCGGGGGATTCAATTATAGCCGACATCGATGACGGTACCGGCTATTGCAGGTACGATTTGTTGGCTATCATGAAAGATGGGACAAGGGTTACAGAATACAACGTGAATGCATGCGTCACGGAACAGTGGACCATCTGGGATTGACAGCGTAACGAGAAGCGACAGGCCGCGGTGCCTGTCGCCTTTGTTTTTAAGTACTGCCAAATACCTGATTACGCTCCGTCAATCAAGTGCCTTTAATTAGTAAGGTGCGAGAAACCGTTTTAATACTCACCACTCTTTTGGTCGGTACTGAAGCGCCTCGAGCATATGCGTGCTTTCTATTGACGATGAACCGGCAAGGTCTGCGATCGTACGCGCTACTTTAATTGTTCGATGGTAGCTTCGCGGAGAGAGCGCGAGTTGTCGCGCGGCGTCGATCAGAGTTTTTTCTACCGTATCAGCAAGCTCAACAATATCAATATCGTGCGCGGAAATCATGCTGTTAACTTTATTGTTGTCCGAAAATCTTTTGTGTTGAATTTCTCGGGCACCAGCGACGCGCACTCGAGCTGCCTCTGTCTCTCCACGCGGTCCGACACCTCTAAGCGCAAGCGCTTCGGGGGGAATGTTTCCAACCGGCACCCACATGTCAATGCGGTCCATAATAGGGCCTGAAACTTTTTTACGGTATCGTTCGATTGCGATCGGCAAGCATGTGCACCGAACTGAGCCAAAATGACCGCAGGGACACGGGTTTAGTGCCGCAACAAGCATAAAATGAGCCGGATAGGTCACCGCGCCTTTCGCTCGTGAAACCGAAACGACTCGGTCTTCCAGTGGTTGGCGTAACGCGTTAATGCAATCACGCGCAAATTCTGGAAATTCGTCGAGAAACAGAACGCCGCAGTGCGCAAGCGTGACTTCACCAGGTTTTGGAATTGAACCACCACCAACAAGAGAAACATGCGAAGCGGTGTGGTGGGGTGCGCGAAATGGTGGGTGGTGTGCAACACCGGCCTTAAGTGTTCCGGTGTATGAATGGATGCTCGTCACAACAATTTGCTCTTCTTCAGTAAGAGGAGGTAGTAGTGAACATAATGCACGCGCGAGCATGGTTTTACCCGTTCCTGGTGGTCCAAAGAGAGCAATGTTGTGACGGCCGGCTGCAGCAATTTCAAGCGCACGTTTAGCATGTTCTTGCCCACGGATCGCCTCAAGGTCATCGCTGGATTCAGAGGAGGAGGTTTCTTGGGTAGGTGTATATACGGACAGCAATTTGGTTTTGGTCAGGTGCCCCACGAGTTCATTAAGAGATGTAACCGGGTACACGGAGATCCCGGAAACAAGCGCGGCTTCTGGTGCGTTTTCGTATGGAACAAACACGTGGGTGAGCCCCCGGGTCTTCGCGGCGAGAGCTATCGAAAGCGTGCCCCGAATAGGGCGTACCTTTCCATCGAGCGCAAGCTCGCCTGCAAAGACCATCGTGTTAGTGTCGGCTCTGATTTCTTCTGCCGCAAGCAGATATCCGAGCGCCATGGGCACATCAAAAACCGCACCCTCTTTTCGTAATGCTGCGGGCGCGAGCGAAATAACTATTTTTTTGTTGGTACTTTTTGGTGAAGTAAAGCCGCTGTGCTTGATCGCGGACGCGATACGGTCTCGCGCTTCTTCAACCGCTTTGTCTGGAAGACCAACCACTGAAAACGCATGAAGGCCACGAGCGACGTCGGTTTCTACGTCGACAAGGTGTGCGTGAGGAATGTCAGGTTGTGCGCTCGTAATGCGCGCAAAACTCATGTCCGTATTGTACACCTATGCGTGCGCGGTACAGGTTGCAGCCGCAGGGTTTGCTTCGAGGCGTTCTTGTGGGATGCGTTCACCACATACGTCACAAATTCCGTAGGTACCGTTTTCGATCTTCGCGAGCGCTGCGGTAATGGCGTGGAGGCGTTTTTCAAGTTCTTCGACGATCGCAACATTGTTTGCGAGCTCTTCGATTTGATCGGCGACTTCATTAACGTCGGCGGTATCGGTTATGACATCCGTAGAAACGCCTTGCCAATCGTCTTGCCCCTCGATTTTATGCCCCCGCTCACGCAGTGTTTGTTCAATATCCTGGCGCTCTTTTTGTAATCGCTCGCGGAAATGTTCCTGATCATGATTCTGCATGCGATCATGATACCAACACAAACACAGTCTGCAAATTTAAATACGACGCTGTGCCTGAAGACGGGCGAGGGTTTCAGTAAGCGTGTGTGCGCTTTCGGCGATTACTAAAATATCTTGTGTCGGGAACGAATACATCATCCGGACATTCCCTTCGGGGTCTTTAAGTACACGCACGTCAAAGTTGCGGATAATCGCGTCTTCGAAACGCGAAAGGGAAAGCGTTCCATCAGGTTTGCGCGCCTCGTGGGGGGAGAGTGAAAAGATGGGTGCCCAGTCTTCATTGAGGCGCGCTTCCCATGCGAGCATTCCGGCAAATGCGCGCTCGTAGGAGCGGATTGATGTGACAAACACAGGAACCGTTTCACCGATCGAATGCATACCAAAGAAAAACTCATCATCAAATGCCCGAACCAAATCATCTCCAGGACGTGCACCAAGCGCATCGAGGAATTCGCGAGTATTTACCGGGCGCTCAATTTTTTCTCCAGTTTCAATATCAGAGAATGAAACAAGTGGCACGATTCGCGTAATCGCGCCAAGGGTGATGGGCAGCTGAGTTCGCGCCGCGGCAAGGCGTTGTTTTGTTTCTCGAGGTGCCACTTCGGTAAGTGGGAAGACAAGCGTGTTCTCTGCAAACATGAGTGCCGATTCTGACACTTGCTGAGCGGGCTGCGCGCGCTCATTTTCAATCAAGAGCACTGCAGCAATCGCCGCAAACCCTATAACGAAAAAAAAGAAAATTCCAACGACGTACCCCACCACGCGGCGGCGTGGCCGTTGGGGCTGTAGTCCTGACGCGGCTTCATCTCGTTTGCGTCGCTTTTCGCTTTCAAGAGTTGCAGCGCGTACAAGCGACATTTTTTTCTCTTTCACGAGTTCTTGGAGGTCAAACTTAAGCGTTCTCACAGGCGCAAGTTGGCCGTCGCTTTTGACGTCATGCAACTGTTGAACAATGCTTGGACCTGACAAAGCGCTGGTCTCTGGAGCGGCACGGAGAGGAATTTCTTGTATGTGTGGGACGGTATCTGGTGATTTTTCTTCCGCGCGCGGTGGTGAAACAGGTATACGTGCCGGTGCAGCTTCTCGGTGTACGGTCACTGGTGCAGACGATTGTGGGAGTTGGAAGTTAGGGCGCTGCACGTCAGCTTTGGCGTGAAACGTTCTTTTTTCAGGCAATGTAATCTCGTTGAGAATTTTTGCTACATCGCCTCGCAGCCCACTTTCGGTTTCACCGTCACTCGCTTTGTTCTTTGCTTGGTCGGGGTCCATGGTTCGTTTTTAGACCTTTGCGTTCCGCAAACGCAGGGTCTGCTGCTTTGATCGAGAGATTATAACGTCCTTTCTCGTCAATCTCTTTGATTATAACAGGAACCACCTCACCAATCTGAACCGCATCACTTACTTTCTCGATTCTAAACGGCGCAATTTCTGAAACATGCACCAACCCTTCGGTGTTTGGTCCAATTTTTACAAACGCACCAAAGTCGAGAAGTCGTGTTACTTCTCCCTCGAACTTTTCTCCCGCGCTATACTCACGAGTGAGATCGTAGATTTCTTTATGCGCTTTTTCGGCGGCGCCGTTTTTACCGGTAATAAATACCGTGCCGTCATCTTCTATAGTAATCTCTTCGACGCCGGTGCGCTCTTTGATGCCGTTAATCATTTTTCCGCCCGGGCCGATCACCAAGCCGATCTGCTCCACTTTTACTTTCATGGTGATTATCTTCGGCGCGCGCGGGGAAATATCCGAGCGAGGAATAGAAATTGCACTCCGCAATACTTCGAGGATTTCAAAACGCGCTTTTTGTGCTTGTGCAAATGCTTCGCGCAGAATTGGAACCGGAATCCCGTTCACTTTCACATCCATCTGCACGCCAGTTACTCCCGTGCGCGTTCCAGCGACCTTGAAATCCATATCACCGTGGTGATCTTCGGGACCTTGAATATCAGTCAACACTTTATACGATTTTTCATCCATCATGAGACCCATTGCGATACCGGCAACTGGAGCGGTGATAGGGACACCCGCGTCCATGAGGGCGAGTGTTGATGCGCAGACAGAGCCCATAGAACTCGATCCGTTTGATGAGAGAGTTTCAGAAACGATGCGGATAGTATACGGGAATGTGTTTTTGTCAGGGATCACCGCACGGAGTGCTTTTTCAGCGAGGGCACCATGACCAACCATGCGGCGATTTGTGCCACCAACCTTCCCTGTTTCACCAACTGAAAACGGTGGAAAATTGTAATGGTGCATGAAGCGTTTATGTGTCTCAGGGTACTCTATAGTGTCGAGTAGCTGTGCATCACTGGGCCCCCCGAGCGTGAGTGCGGAAAATATATGTGTGTCGCCACGGTAGAAGATTCCAGTTCCGTGAATGATCTCAGAAATTCCACCTGCCTGTGCAAAGAGAGGGCGAATCTCGTCAAACTTTCGGTTGTCGGGGCGGCGTCCATTCTCGAGCGCTTCTCGGTGAACAATTTCGTCCACGCAATGTTCGAAGTAATCATCGGCGTCACTAGGGTTTGTGCCTTCGAGGGTTTTTACAAACGCTGACCATTCAGCTTTCACCGCGTCTATATTGTCCTTACCTGGTCCTGCGAAAATCGCGTCAGTAAGTTTCTGAACAAATGGCGCAAACGCTTCCGGAATTGTAGCGACAAGTTGTGGTTTTGGAATTTCAACTTTCTTTTTTCCGATCTCAGTAATAATGTTTTGCTGCCATGTTTGAAGCTTGTTGTGTTCTTCCACCGCACGTTCGAGCGCACGCCCAAGCTCATCCTCACCCACTTCTTTTGCGGCAACCTCGATCATGTTGATGAGACCATCCTTTCCGCACGCAAGAACATCAAGTACAGATCGATCATCGTCACGGTCTTTGTATGTTGGGTTTATGATGAACGACTCGCTCTCAGCGACACGGCCAATACGCACCGCAGAGACCGGTCCTCGCCATGGGATATTTGACGTACCAAGCGCGAGAGATGCTCCAATAACCCCCAAGACGTCCGCGTCATCTTCTTCGGTAGACAACACGGTCGCAATCACTTGGATCTCACGACGAATGTGTTGTTCGAACAAAGGACGGATTGTGCGGTCGATAATGCGTCCAGAAAGGATTGCTTCATCAGAAGGGCGACCTTCACGACGCATAAAGCGACTTCCAAGAATTTGTCCCGCTGCATAAAATTTCTCCTCGTACTCAACAGAAAGCGGAAAGTAGCCGAGACCGGTCTTCTCTCCACCCATGACAGCGGTGATAAGTACTGCGGTGTTTCCATAACGCATAATGACTGAACCGTTCGCTCGTTGTGCCCAGTCGGTAAACAAAGCAGTGAGTGTTTTTCCGCCTACTTCTATCGAATATTCTTTTTTCTGCATAATCGCATTATTGTGCGACCTCCAGGTTTCAGCATTCAATTGTTGAATACTGCCTACCTAAAGACCGCGTGTATAATAGCCGCACTCTAACAAACATTACCCAAAAAAAGAAGGCGGCGCAGCATTGCTGCGCCGCTCCCGTTTGCGGTCACACGCCTTGACTGGAAGCCTTTAAGCGTCTTCGCTGTCTCCCGCATCATCCCAGGCGCCGGTGAAGAGGGTTACGACGTAGAGCACGATCCCGGCCGAACCGAGGCCCCAGATCTGCGCTGTCCCCTCAGGAAAGTAGGGCGCCACACTCTCGTTCATCGGCAGCCCACTCTTGACCACGAGCCACGCGGCGATTGCCACGGCGATCATCGCCATGGCAATAAACTGAGCGACCAATCGAAACATAAACCTCTCCTTTTCAAGAACGGCACTCTTTACGAGTGACCGCAAGGATTATGTAATATTAAGAAAGAAGCGCAAGGTCTACCCAGCAGCGCTGTCTTCTGTAGTAACCGGCGTGGCCCGTTTTCCACTCGAGCGAGCTGGGCGATAATTGATAAGGTACTTTTTTGGATCAAGGTCCATATCGATAAATTCATTAGCGGCTTCTTTAAGCTTGCTTGATGCTGATTTTCCAAACGTAATTACCTCAACTTGGCACCCCTCATTTTGTTGTAAATAGTGCACGAGAGGCACAAAATCACCGTCCCCTGTTGCGAGGATAACTGCGTCAAGTTTTGGTGCAGCGACAACCGCATCTATTGCGAGACCTACATCCCAATCTGCTTTTTTCGCACCCCCAAAAAAAACCTGCAATTCTTTGGTCCGTATCTCAATCCCAAGTTTCTGAAGGGCTTCAAAGAAAGGCAGTTCTTCGCCTCCTTCGGTGTGGACCACGTACGCACGGGCACGGATCAATTGACGGTCCGCGACTGCTTCTTTTAAGACATTTCCAAAATTAACTTTGGCACGATACAAGTTTTTTGCACTGTGGTACAAATTCTGCGTATCTATAAAAACTCCCACGCGCTGCTGCGCATGTTTAATTACTGACATAAAACAATACTATGGTGTATAAAAGTACACTCCCCAATATATAAAAAGAAGCTCTATCTCTTCAGACCAAGCTTCTTTACAAGCGCATTGTACGAGCGTTTGTTGTGTTTCTCAAGATACTTGAGGTGTCGACGACGGTCTGCAACAAGTCCGAGCAAGCCGCGGCGCGAATGTTTATCTTTGTCATTTTTTCGCAAGTGCTCAGAAAGTTCATCGATTCGACGAGTCAAAACCGCAACCTGCACCTCCGGAGAACCGGTGTCGGTGTCGTGGCGACGTGCTTTTTTGATCTCATTTGCTTTCTTTTGTTTCGTCAACATGGAGAGAGAGTACCACGCACTTTCGCTTATTGCAAGCCCTTCTTTGACCGGTTGTCTCAGGTACAATAATCCTGTGGCGACAGATCTCCAAGAATACAAGGCGCAATTTCTTGAGTATGTAGAGATCGAGCGCGGGCGTTCGGTGAAAACGGTCGAAAACTACGATCGGTATCTCACCCGTTTTTTCTCTCAAACTAAGGCAAAAAAGCCTGAAGACATAACACAGACCGCTGTGCGTGAATTCAGGCTCTGGCTCAATCGACAGGAGGGAGTGAGCGGATCAATGAAGAGGCGAACTCAGAATTACTACCTCATCGCGCTCCGGGCGTTTTTGAAGTATTTGCGTAAATGTCGGGTCAAAACACTTGAGCCGGAAACAATTGAGCTCGCAAAATTACCCGATCGTGAGATTGATCTTATTTCTGAGGCAGAATTAGGCAGGTTGCTTGCTGCCCCTGACCTCCAAAGCCTCCAAGGATTGCGTGACCGAGCGATTCTTGAGACACTCTTTTCAACAGGGCTACGTGTCTCAGAACTTGCCTCACTTGATCGAGACGTTGATTTAAGTCGGGATGAGCTTTCTGTCCGCGGCAAAGGCGAGAAGGTGCGCGTGGTATTTTTTTCACCCGAGGCTAAGAAGGCTATAAAAATGTATCTCGATGCGCGCAAAGATCTCGACGGGGCGCTTTTTGTACACTATGGCAAGGGTGCACGCGGCAAAGCGAGCCGCCTCACTGTTCGCTCGATTGAGCGCATGGTGAAACGCAACGCTATTAAGGCTGGTATCACTAAAAAAGTGACCCCGCACATTGTAAGGCATTCATTTGCTACCGATCTGCTGCAGAATGGAGCAGATATTCGTAGTGTTCAGGCTCTTTTGGGGCATGCAAGCATTAATACAACACAGATTTATACGCACGTAACCGACAAACACCTTAAAGAAGTACATAAAAAGTTCCATGGAAGAAAGCGAAGCTGAGTGATAGCATAAACTGTATGCGACTTGTGTCTTGGAACGTAAACGGCATTCGTGCGGTCCATAATAAAAAAATGTTTCTCCCTATGCTTGAGGAGCTTAAGCCTGACATCGTGTGTCTCCAAGAAACCAAGGCCGAGCGCGGGCAGGCCGAGATCGAACTGTCTGAATACGAGGAATATTGGAATTCTGCTCAAAAAAAAGGATATAGTGGCACCGCCATATTCACAAAACGGCAGCCTCAGTCAGTGTATCTAGGGTTTCCCAAAGAAATCACTGATAAATACCACCTTACGGATGGATACGGTGATCTAAACACAGAAGGACGGGTTATAACCCTTGAGTTCGACGCGTTTCACTTGATGACGGTATATACACCGAACTCAAAACCAGATCTTTCTCGTCTGGAGATGCGCCATAAGCACTGGGACCCTGCATTTCTAGAGTATTGCAAGGTGTTAGATGAGAAAAAACCACTTATATTTTGTGGAGATTTAAATGTCGCGCACACTGAAGATGACTTGGCACAACCAAAACAAAACGAAGGCGAGCATGGGTTTACGAAAGAAGAGCGATCTGGTGTCGACAATATTGAACAAGCCGGTTTTGTTGACACTTTTAGGGTTTTTCAGAAAGGCAACGGGCACTACACGTGGTGGAGTAACTTTTCGCACGCGCGGGATAGAAACATTGGTTGGAGGATAGACTATTTCTTTGTGAGCCAGAGATTCGGTAAATTTGTTTCTCAGGCGCGCATTCATGCACAAGTGTATGGTTCTGACCATTGCCCGGTGTCGATCGATATAAAGGACACTCAGTAAAGTTATCCACAGAAGTGTCCTTTACTCTGTCCTATAGATGCGTACACTTTACTTCAGAGGTTCTTTAAACAATCTTCATCGTGCCTACGGCACGTGCGGAGTACAAAAAAGCGCACACAATGTAATAGTAAGCTCATTGAGCTGATTGTCATAAATGGTATTTTTTGTACCGTTTTCAAGAAGATTGAAGCCGCCTTTCGGGGAACACTGCCGAAAGGCGGTTGTTTTTTATATTTTTTGTGCCACTCTTTCTCCAGAAAGGAGACTAGTTATGAGTATCGAAGCGCTGAATCGACCAACGCTCGGTCTTGAACGATTTCTTCTGGTTAGGTTTGAAACACAAGAAAGAAATGTCGGAGGGTACTCATTTTCTTCATATTCTCAACCGGAAAGTCTATGGGTACTTGACCACGGAGGCGGTAAAAGAACACCTCAATGGCGCGTTCCTGGAGGTGCAAGCAAAAGTGGAGAATCTCCTTACAGAAGAGAATTTGAAGAGGAGACGAACTTGCCGTTCCCCGAGCGTGTTCGCCTATTCGAGAACCAGTTTGAACGGACCCGCTTTGGTGTTGGACTTGTCCCTGCCGAAAGGTACCGAAGAAATCCGGGCTTATTAAAGCCTCGGGACAAGGAAATTGTTATGGCCCGGTGGTTTAGGCTTTCTCAGCTCGCAATATTCGGAAGAGAGCGCGGATCTGAGGGTGCTCGATGTCATAAAGGAGATCTTTTACTATTGCGAGAGACGCTTGTTCCTCATATAGGAGAGTTATCGAGTATGTTTGGGCGGGCTCTCGTGCGGAATTTTTTAGCGAAGCTTGTATAAGCGCCGCCTACGGATGCGTTGGGCGGCGCATCTTTTTACACGACATGGTGTTTCTTGCGCAGTGATTGTATAGCCTTTTCATCCTCCTCTTCTCTGCGTTTTTTACCTTGCTCTCCGATATTTTTAAGCTCCTCATCGGGCAACTGTGTTAGTTGTTGAAGTCGTGCATTAAGATACGCGAGATCATTTTTTGTAGGGTCGTCGAGTACGTCTTCAAGTAGTGCGTGAAGCATCCACCCGACACGAGGCCCTGGTTTCTCAGCGAGTAAACCCATAATGTGCCTTCCATCCACTTTGAGCATACTAACCGAAACAGGATCCCGCATTACCTCTTCGACCATCGACACATATTTCCTGAGTCTAAAAGGATGTTCTTTTGGTCGACCCGTGCCAATACGATCGCACACGCGTAAGTTGAGAAGATCCCAGACACGCTCTTGCCCAACTCGAGCAATGGTCCGACGAACTGCAGACAAGGTTATCTTGTCTGGATCAGAAAAGAACATGTGCCATCGAATGAGGTTACACACCTCGTCAGTGATTTCTCTGGGAAATCGCAAATCGTCAAGTATTTTTTTAGCGATTCGCGCCCCCACTACTTCATGTCCATAAAACGTCCAATCATTTTTATCCTGTGACCATTGGCGTGTTGCCGGCTTCCCTACATCATGAAGAAGCGCTGCAAGGCGGACTGGTAACCCCCACGCTTTGTCCGCTGAATGCTGTAAGGTCCGTAATGAATGCTCAAACACATCATACGCATGTGCCTGGTTTTGTTTGATGCCGATCCCCTCTTCGAGGTGTGGCACGATATGGCTCAAAACACCTGTTTTTTGTGCGATAAACAGAGCCTGCATAGGAGTTTTTGTTTCGACAATCTTGATAAATTCGTCGCGGATGCGTTCTCGTGAAATCTGTTTGAGAAGCGTGGCGTTTTGTACAATACCCGCCAAAGTCTCTGCTTCGATGGTGAGATCGAGCTCAGCGCTAATACGTATTGCGCGCAGTATGCGAAGCGCGTCCTCGGCAAAACGCTCACGCGGGTCACCCACGGTGCGAAGCAGCTTGCGCTCGAGATCCTCGATTCCTCCATGGAGGTCTACCAACTCGTCCCGATGGGGTTCGTATGCGAGTGCGTTAATGGTAAAGTCGCGGCGGCGGAGGTCTTCAACAATTGTATCTGCAAAGCGTATTTCATCTGGGTGGCGCGCGTTTGAATACTTCCCTTCCTCTCGAAATGGTGTTATCTCGACAACTGCAAGGCGCGTATCCTCCGAGCCTGTTTTCACCCCGACGGTCCCAAAGGTGTTTTCATAAAATGAGTCAGGGAAAATTGACTGGATTTTTTCAGGATCTGCATTTGTGGTTAAATCCCAATCTTTCGGCTCACGCCCCAAGATAAGATCGCGCACACAGCCACCAACAAGGTAGGTTTCGTATCCACGTGTCGCCAACGTGTTTGTGATCACGAGCACTTCCTGTGGGAGATTAAATCTCATTGCATGCATTGTAGTATGCGCGTACTATGTGCGCACGAGTTGCTCCCGTGGTGAAATGGATATCACAACGGTCTTCGGAACCGTTATTCCGGGTTCGAATCCTGGCGGGAGCACAAAAAAGAGTGCGGGTAGGGAGAATCGAACTCCCGTCCTCAGAATGGCAATCTGACGTTCTACCACTAAACTATACCCGCCTCACGCTACAGTAGCGTGGCAGGAGTATAGCGCATCATACTGCTCTGTACAACAGTAATCGCCTAAATCCTACTTGTTTTTCAATAAATTTGGCGTGACGAGTGTGAGAAGTGTGAGAAACGCGACGAGTGCGGGAAATAGCGGATAAGCACGGCATGTATCGAGTGCGATCCATAAACCGCAGAAAATAAAGAACGGCAGACAGAGCGCGATAATGAATCTACTCCCCCCGTCTTTAAGCAAGGCTTCGAGATGGCCAATGATGCCAAGCAGCACCGCGATGTGGATGATGAGTAGCCCCACCCAGATACCGAGAGGAAGTGACGTGCAAACGTTGCTAGTAGACGTTGTGGTTGCGGGTACCTCAGATTGGTCAAGCTTTGTGGAACAATCGACGCGTTTCGAAGAACCTGAAACGACACCGGCACGCATTAAATCAACTTGATAGGAGTACAGAACGCCAGGTTCTACAAGAGGGTCTGTGAACCCACGAACATTTGGCGGAAGCTGAGGGATAATTGTCTTAGGATCAGAGCCTTTTTCTCCGCGTTTAAGAACAAAATGATCACCTGAGGATTGTGAAGTGCTCCACTCAAGATCAAGAACTCCGTCTCGTTCTGTGCATCGCAAGTCAATTGGTGCTGGGGGCATGGCGGGAACGGCTGGTTGTGGGCGCGGTGTAATAACCTGCGTCTGACGAGGAAGTCCAACTGAGAACATGTAGTCTCGTGCGCATCCTGGGATGTTCTGAGTTATTTTTACAGAAACAGGGTTCCCCGTCGAAATCCAACTTGGAACGTCGACATGGTAGATGACCTTCCCATTTTTCGTCCAAACCGAGGTGAAATGCGGACTCAAGATTACGTTGCCAATAAAAATCGTAGGTGTCACCGGGTACTCACCCGGCTGCGCGGTGTACTCAAAGGAATTTAAGATACCATTGTATACAAAAGGCTTAAATTCACCCACTTGCATAGGTTGGCACAAAATTGCACTTTGGGTCTGTGCCGAGACCGTTTGCGCGTGAGCGGAAAGCGGCAGTGTGGCTGCAGCAAGTATAAAAAAAGACAACAGAAGGATAATTTTGTATTGCATACGGCAAGAGCGACCCCGAATGACTAAATAAAGGCCAAAATAAAGAACGGGACATAAAGAGCAATACAAAGATCTTTAGAAGAACGCTGGAGTCTATGTACCATTTAAAAGCACGGAAAGTCAATGAAAATAAACCAGTACAAAACAAACAGCGTGTAGGTCAATTATCGGCCAACTGTGGAAAACCCTGTGGACATGTGGATTAAAGGACATTTTTTGCTCATAAATGTTTCGAAGTAACAGTAAGTGTTTTCACGTGAACCATGTTATACTCACATCATGAATAGGATCGGCATGCTTGGTGAATCTATTGCCGAAAAGTACCTCCAGACAAAAGGATTCACGATTTTGGAGAGAAACTACAGAAAAAAGTTTGGAGAAGTGGATGTTATTGCCAAAAAAGGAGAAAAAATTCACTTTGTTGAGGTGAAGACCATTTCACGTGAAAAAAGGTCACTTACTATCGAGTATAGACCAGAAGAACTCGTTGATGACAGAAAACTTGAAAAGATAAGAAAAGTTGCCGAGTTTTATATGTTTTCACGTGAAATAGTGCTAGATCCCCAAATTGACGTGATTGCAGTCTACGTGTCCGAGCGTGAAAAACGAGCTCAGGTAAAATACATAGAAAATGTATAAGCCCGTAAAGGACACTATATAGGACATAGAAATGTCTTATATAATTTGGCCATCTTGAATAATCAATGATATGATGCGGATTCTCGGGGCGTAGTATACCGGTAGTACGCGTGCTTTGGGAGCATGTAGACCGGGTTCAATTCCCGGCGCCCCGAAATGAGTATTGGTATGGAGCAGGAACCACTCACGTGGAGTGACTTTAAAAAGCCGATCGGTCTTGTTTTTTCATATATGGCGGAACACCGTCGCGACTCAGTTGTGCTTATCCTACTCTCTCTTGTTTCTGCAACTGTTGGTGCGGCCGTGCCGTACTTGGTTGGCGGTTTTATAGATTCATTGATAATGTTGAACGAAAATCCGGCATCTCGAGCGTGGATGACGGCGCTTGGGTTTTGGTTTTTGGTTGTATGCACAATGACATTTGTTGATTGGCAACTTGGCCTCAAATCGAGGCGGTTTGGATCCTACCTACACACACTTTCCATTTCCCGTTGGTTTAATGCGTTATTATTTTTGCCGATAAGCGTTCATAAAAGCAGGCGCTCGGGCGAGGTTAATAACCGTATTAGTCGCGGTAGTGGGTATCTCTCTGAATTGATCGAACATGTTCTCTTGGGTGTTGGGCCGCAAATTCTGAGTATGTTTATTGGGCTGGGTTTTGCATATGTACTTCAGCCTATGCTTGCCGGGGCTATATTTGCAGGTATGGTGGTGTACGCACTTATCTCATTCAAGACGGCTTTGCCACTTGCGAATCTGCAGCGGGCAGGGAACCAGGCGTGGAATGAGGCGTATGGAGACGCGTACGATGCGCTGGGGAACATTCAGGCCGTAAAGCACGCGCGCGCCGAAGAGTATGTGGCTGCTCGCATAACAAACGCATTTATTGGGCGTGCGTATACCGAATGGATAAAAATTGAAATGGTATGGGCGACCATCCAGTTTTCACAGCGTTTCTCAGCCACGGTTACACAATTAGCTGTTTTTGTCGGGTCTGTCTACTTTGTCTCTATACAGCAGTTGAGTATCGGAGAGTTGGTAGCGCTTAATGGCTATACCGCTTTAGTTTTTGGACCCATTGCACAACTTGCTCGAAACTGGAACTTGGTGCAGAACGGACTCACCACCATTCATGACGTGCAACGTATTTTGGCAATTGAACCGGAGCGATTGCATGCAGGAAGCGCAATACCGCAGGACGGCTCGATACTGTTTGATCATGTGGTTTTTGCATATCCGGACGCGCCCGATCGTACCGTACTTAATGACATCTCTTTTTCGATACAAGCCGGAGAAACAATCGCGCTTGTTGGCGAGTCTGGGGTTGGAAAAACTACGGTGATTGAACTCATTGGAGGCTACTACTACCCGACCCGCGGGAGTGTTTCGATCGGCGGGGCATGTACAAGTGAAGTTGCACTCAGGGTATTGCGTGATCAAATCGCAGTAGTTCCTCAAGAACCCGTTTTATTTAACGACACTATTATCAACAATATTCGTTTTGGAAAACCAGACGCTTCTGATGAGCAGGTAAAAATGGTGGCAGTGCAGGCGCGAGCACACGCGTTTATCGAAACGTTTCCTGGACAGTACAGTCAGATGGTGGGGGAACGAGGCGTTAAATTGTCTGTTGGGCAAAAACAGCGCATTGCAATCGCGCGCGCGATTTTGCGCGACCCGAAAATTCTCGTTCTCGATGAGCCAACATCCGCCCTTGATGCAAAAACAGAATCGGAAATTGCGGCTTCACTCGAAACCCTCATGAAAGGGCGTACTACTATTGTGATTGCACACCGTCTTTCAACAGTCCGGAAAGCGAACGCTATTGTGGTATTTGAGCGCGGGGCAATTGCAGAACAGGGGACGCATGAAGAGCTGTTGCAGCGCGACAACGGGGTCTACAGACGCTTGTACGACCACCAGATCGGGCTACACGCTTAGCTGAAAAGCTGCGTAAGTAGTGCCATGCGAATTAATACACCGTATTCAGCTTGTTTGAAATAAACAGCGTGTGGCGAATCGTCAACTTCGGGAGTGATTTCTCCGGCGCGCGGTAGGGGATGGATAAGAATTGCCGGATCTTTCATGGTGTTGACCATGTCTCGCGTGATAATGAATTGCTTAGAAAGGCGAGCGAATTCATCGTCGCTCAGCCACTCTTTTTGCATACGTGTTTGATATACCACGTCAGCGGTTCGCATAACACGCGCCAGGTCTTCCGTTTCTTCGAACGCGACCTGGTGTTCAGTAAGATGCGCTCTAATGTCATCTTTGATTCGTAATTCCGGCGCAGAAACAAAAATAATTGTAACGTTGTCAAATTTTGAGAGCACGTACGCAAGCGAACGAGCAGAGCGATAGTATTTAAGATTACCAACGATACCTATGGTGCGGCCATCAACTCCGCCTAACTCTCGTTGAATAGTATACACATCAAGGAACGCCTGTGTGGGGTGTTGGCCCGTACCGTCTCCCGCATTGATTATCGGAACTTCCGAAACAGACGCTGCGCGTTCGGCGGCGCCGGCTTCAGGGTGCCGCATAACAATGAGATCTGCATAATTATCAACAATGCGAACCATGTCTTCGATTGTTTCTCCTTTGGTTGCCGATGATGACAAACTCGCATTTTCCATGGAAATAACATTTCCACCTAATCGCATCATTGCGCTTTCAAAGGAGAGGCGCGTGCGTGTTGACGGTTCAAAGAATAACGAAGCAAGGATTTTGCCTTTGAGTGAGTCATCTCGATGATGCTCGAGAGTGGTGGCGACCTCAAAAAGTTCAGTGAGTGCGTCTCGATCGAATTGTTGGGTGCGTACCAGGTGGCGCATTAGTACATAAGCATATCACAGCATCCGTCTGTCATGGTATGCTCGACGCATGATCGCGTATCGATTTAGGGCTCGCGGAGATGAAAAGATGAAAACTCTCGAGGCGCCACGTGCCGGGGTCTTTGTCGAAGCGGTACAACTTTCGGATGCGGAACAAACAACGCTTGTTGATCAGCACAAGCTCGATGTAGGAGTTATTTCTGATGCACGCGACTTTTTTGAAACTCCCCGTTTTGAAATCGAAAATGGGGTCGCCTATTTTTTTACTCGTTACCCGGTGCATGCGGATCAGGAAGTGACGACCTCACCAGTGCTTATCGTAGTCGGGGGAGATTTTGTGCTTGCGGTGTTTCAAGAAAAGGCAGCCTGGTTTGAAAAGTTTATGGAACACGCCGACGTGTTCACTACACAAAAAACAAAATTGTTTCTTCAGGTGTTGCGTGCAATTGAGCGCGAATATACACGCATGTTCGTAACCATGCAGCGTGATGTTCAGCGTAATCGAGCGCGCATCCAGGAGGTTTCCGAACGCGGGATCGAAGAGTTGGTGCGTTTCGAGTACACGATCAACGAATTCGTGAGCGCTCTGGTGCCCACAAACGCTGCTTTACAGCAGATCATCGCAGGGAAGCATATCCAGTTTTTTGAGGAGGACCTTGATTTTGTCGAGGATGTGCAGCTCGCAAATAACCAACTTATTGAAAATGGAAAAAATGTGCTTAAAACAATCCAAAATATTAGAAGCGCCCACACAACATTAGTATCGATGCGACTCAATAAGGTAGTGCGTCGGCTAACTGCGCTTACGATCCTCCTTACCATTCCAACGATCATCGCCTCTCTTTTTGGTATGAACGTTATGTTACCGATCGATGGTCATCCGATGGCTTTTTTTGCAATCATCGCGCTTATCATCGCAGTAGTTTCTGTGGTGACCTATCTGTTCGCACATAATCGCTGGCTCTAGCGTTTCAGCACCTCAGTAAGTTTTTCCGCGAGCTCAATGCCGTTTTTTTCTAGAAATTCATCAGCTTTGGCACGCACGTCGCTATCGAGGAATTTTTCGAGGCTCGCGCCATATTGCTCGCGCATACTTCTATCGATGTGCGCAAATGTTATTGCGCGCAAATCGCGCTCCGCTGTAGTTTCGGCGTCACTTGAAGTAACCACAAGTCCTACCAGACGGCCCCATGCGTTTACCACCGCACCGCCAGATGAGCCGCTTTGTGCGAGCACCGACCCGCCAAGCGAGACGAGATCGATTGCGCCCTGATCAGTGAATGTAAAGAGTTGCTTGATGGTAGTTACCGCTGATGATACGTACAACCCAGAACTTGTGATAAATCCTCCAAGGAAACCCGCGGGATAGGCTGCGATGAGGACGTCGTCCCCCTCAAACGCAATTCCTTCGCGGCTGTCAGGTTTGAGATAAGGAATTGATGATGAGGCGAGTGGCGTTGCAAGAAGAAGCGCCCAGTCGTGTTCGCCGGTTCCTGTAGGGCGGGATATAACGAGGTCACCCGCGTGTTCTTTAACCCACGCTGGTGAAATGTATAGTATTGAAAGCGCGTAATGGTCAGTCGCCGGGGAGCCGATTCGGCCACGACATGATATGGGTATGGTGGTCGTTTGTTCCAGGAGAACGTATTGAGCAACATGGGCGTTTGTGATGAGTATTCCGCGAGAATCGATCATGACACCACTTGCGCTGATTGGAGAGAGGCTCATCCCGCCGGTCGTACAGAATATGTTTACAACCGCAGCGCGCGTTTCGGTGTTGATAAGCTCGAATGATTTTGTGGCATAGGGATACGGCTCCTGCACTCGTGCAACCGGAAATTCATCACTTTTGTTTGGAGGCGGCGGTTCGATTTTATTCTGCGACGGAGTGGCTACATGTGACGAGATCGCTTTTGGTGCCGTTGCAAGTTCAAGGTTTTGTGGATTTTTTGGCACAGATTCCGATGCCGCCATTTCTGGAACCACCGAAACAAGCGAAGCCGCTCGATTGATTGTCTGTATTGTGTGGGTAAGCGTGTCGCGCTCCGCCGTTCGCTCTCGCGCTGAATACACGATCATAACGAGAGAGAAAGCTCCACAGAGCACAACAAGTGTCGCAACCGCGATTTTTTGAAACTCCATCATGGTGACTATACGCTCACACAAGACCACTTTCAATCCCCAATACAAGTCTTGACGGCCTGAACGGCCATCATACAATGCCGTTGTTTTAAAAGTTATTTTTGAGAAGTATGGTTGATGATGAGGTTTTTGGGCTCGCGGATACAGAAGGAGAGGGTGAGCCTGAGGTGGGTGAGGATCTCGAGGGAGAAGGCGAGCCAGAGGAGGGGAATCTTGCAGAAGAGGGAGAGGTAGGAGAGGAACAATAATAGTTAATTTTTAAATATGGACGAACAACGAAAGTGTTCATGCGATGCATCAGAATGCACTCATGATGATGTGTGCTCTGCGTGCGGTGGTACATGTGACCAGGCGGGGGAAGAAGAGAGCGATGAGGAGACGGTTGATATGGGTGGAAGTGATGAATAGAGAAGTGGACTGAACAAAGCCCCGCTAAAGCGGGGCTTTGTGTTTGGGAGTATTTTGGTAGTATGTGCAAACCTATGCGGGATTAGTTTAATGGTAAAATATCAGTTTTCCAAACTGAGGTCGCGGGTTCGATTCCCGCATCCCGCACAAAACAAACGAAGAGTACGCGTGAGCGTACGATGACTGTTGTTTTGTAACGGAGGGTGGGAATCGAAAGCCGGAAGCCCGAGCCGGGCTGAGGCGGGGTCGAGGGTTCGCAGAGCGAAACTCGTGACCGATTCCCGCATCCCGCACCAATCAAGGATTTGTAAATGGGCGCTCGCCGCTGTCCTGCGCGCACTCTAAATCTTTTGGGAAAAAAGAACGTTTGGGCATGCGATACTCAAGATTTTATAACACCTTTGGTTTAGTCCGCAGTTTTATATTGACAATAAACATAGAACATTGTATATTACAATCAGATTAGAGAAGATTTTTGAGATTAAGATTCTCTGCGGCTCCAGTTTCGGCGGTACTTCGCTAGTGCCAAAGCTGGAGCCGCAACGATGCGGCCTTCCCCACATTAGAGAGAACTGATGTGGAACTCACGGCTTCGCCAAGTGCGGAACCAGCCCGGAGGAGGGCGATATGAACCTACACAAAATTGTCCAGATCGGCAACCGCGCAAAGCAGGTCAGCGGCGGGGACTACTCTCTCGCCAACACCGCGCTCGCGGTGGTGCTTCAGGAGTATCTCGACAACAAGCCTGAGGGGCTTGAGGTCGAGATCGAAACACAGGACCCGGATGGGGGCTCCTCGTCTGAGTCTTATTTCGACCTGGTGGTGGTGCGGGCAGGTGAAAGCTCGCTCTGTATCCCACTGCCACTTCTGGAAGCTGTGACGATCGCCGTGCTCGTCAAGCGCGGCAACTTCGTCGAACGGCGTGTGCACAACCGGACCTACCAGGACTCTCCCGAAGTGATGTCCACCTTGTGGGAAGAACTTTGGGAGGAGGTTGACTGCGAGGTGGCCAGCCGCGCCGTCAACAACCTTCTCGCGGAAAAACAGGAGATGGTGGCGGATGCCGCGTACTTTCATGCCGAGTGGGATACGAAGGAAGGCGCTGATGTCAGTGACCTCGTCCTTTTCGCCCATTCGGGGCGGAACGGCGAAAAGAATCGGTCCTTCCGCTTCCGTGTTCCGCAGGAGAAGGCAGCTCGCGCCGCAGCGACGAAGATTTTTCTCGCCGCAGAGCACGGCGGCAGGTATGCCACCGTGACCTGCGGGTCGCCGGACGACCCGGAGTCATATCACTGGATTGACTCCGATGGGACGGAGCACTGGCCGCACCAAGCCTAATCGCTAAACTGGCCGCTCCTGGCAACGGGAGCGGCTTTTCTTTTGCAATTCAACGAACAAAGTTACACTCATTTCGCGAACCCTTGGATTAGTTCGGCAAAGAATAATTTGATCGTGTCGGCGCAGTGGGGAATTAGAGCTATTTCTAGTATTCTGCACAAAACAACGGATATATATGAATGGACGGGCGCCGTACCTTTTACTGCGCAGTTCTCCCAAACACAAACCGCCTCAAAGGCGGTTTGTGTTTGTTGTTGAAGCTATGCACTTGTTTCGCTTTCTGCGCCCTTATGACAATCACAGGTGCAATTTTCTGGACACTGGGCTGCACCCTGGCACACGCATTCTTGGTTATCCATAGTGATACATTGTCTGTCTTCTCTTGGGAAGACAGCCTAGTAATTGCCCTTTGCAACTATGTCTATGGTAGCACCTTGGAATAACTTATAGCTAGCAAGCGGCGTGCACATATAGCCGCGCATCAAAAAACCGCCCAGAGGCGGTCTTTTGATTGTACAGAAACCTTATTTCACCGCGTCTTTCAGTGTTTTTGAAGCGCTGAACTTAGGGACGCGCATTGACGGGATTTGAACCGATTCGCCGGTGCGCGGATTGCGGCCGGTGCGGCCTGCGCGCATTTTAGCGGTGAACTTACCCAATCCTGCAATCGCAACCTCTTCGCCTTTTTTGAGGGAAGCGGTAATGGTGTCGATCACCGTATCCATCATGCGTTCCGCGTCTGCCTTGGTGCAGCCACAGGTATTCGCTATGCGATCAATCAGATCTGCTTTGTTCATGGTATTGTAATGAAACCTGGCTAAATCTCGACCGCTTTATAAGCTCCCCACTATTGTTCTAAAATGAGGGCGCAGTGTCAACACGTTTTATAAATGGCTGTGAATAAGGGAATTTGTCAAAAAATCCTATCGTGCGTACTCAATAACGCGATTTTCACGGATCACGTGCACTTTGATCTCTCCCGGATATTGCATTTCTGACTCGATTTTGTCAGCGATACTCCGAGCAAGCGTGCGTGCCTCATAATCCGAGACTTCCTCAGGTCTTACAAAGACCCGAACTTCACGGCCGGCCTGAATGGCGTAGCTTTTTTCAATTCCCTTAAAGCTGTTTGCAATAGATTCGAGCTCCTCAAGGCGTTTAATGTAGTTTTCTACCGAATCTCGGCGAGCCCCAGGGCGTCCTCCAGAAATTGCGTCAGAAACCTGCACAATCATACTCTCAGGGGTTTCGTACGGGTATTCTTCATGGTGCGCCTGCATTGCCTTTATCACCCCCTCGTCTACACCAAATTTCTGAAGAATGCGTCGGCCGATCTCTACATGCGTTCCGGGGACTTCATGATCCATGGCTTTCCCAATGTCATGCATGAGCGCTCCTGCGCGTGCAACCGCGACATTTGCACCCAACTCCTCAGCAAGCATGCCCGCAAGATGGGCCATTTCTACGGAGTGATCAAGGACGTTTTGGCCGTAACTCGTGCGGAAGTATAAGCGGCCGAGTATGGTAAGAAGTTTCGGATCGAGGCCGGTGACGCGCGCGTTAAACGCCGCTTCCTCACCTTTCTTTTTCATGATGTGATTAATCTCCTCTTGCGCTTTTACTACCACTTCTTCAATTTTTGCTGGTTGAATTCGCCCGTCGAGAATAAGGTTTTCAAGCGCAACGCGTGCGACTTGGCGGCGCACAGGGTCGTACGAAGATAGAGTGATTGTACCAGGGGTATCGTCAATGATCACATCAACTCCTGTCGCTCGTTCAAACGCACGAATGTTGCGCCCTTCTTTACCAATGATTTTACCCTTCACCTCATCATTGGGGAGCTGTACGGTGGTGGCGAGTACGTCGGAAACCACTGAATTTCCAATGCGGTGGATTGATGAGGTGAGGATTTCACGAGCTTTTTGTTCCAAGCGTTCTTTGCCCACCGATTCCATCTTGTGAATGCGCTGCACGAGGTCGTTTTCGTATTGCTTTTCGATCACTTGTACGAGCTCTTTTTTTGCGTCATCAACTGAAAGCTCTGCTACTTTTGCAAGCTCTGTTTCGCGTTCTCGCGCCATACCGTCGACACGCTCTTTAAGTTTGCGTACCTCCTCGATTTTGTTTCGCACCTCAGTTTGTTCTTGCGTAAGATCATTCTGCCGCTTATCGAGGAGTTCTTCGCGACGCACTAAGCGTTCCTCAACTTTCTTCAGATCGCGTTCGCGCTCTTTTTGTTCTTCACTCACTTTTTCCTCCCTTACTTTCGCCTCTTGCTCTGCATCTGAAACAATACGCTTCGCTTGTTCTTGGGCTTCAAGCATCATCTGCTTGATTTCAAGTTCCATTGAGCCACGCTTCCCGAGCGCGACTATCCATCGGAGAAAATAGCCCGCAATTCCGCCGACGAGGCCCGCTACTGCGAGCAAAGCTAACAAAATTTTTAATGACATACGCAGGTTAAATCCCCGCGCGCGGCTAGTAACTCAAACGCTGTATACAAGAATCGATGCTTCGGTGCTTCGTATCTGATGTGCAGGCGTCTAGTAATGGCATAAGCGCACGGTGACGTAATGACTATTTATTAACGGTACGCAGCAAGTGTACCATGTTTTTTTGAAAAACGAGAGAGTGACGGGCCACTATTTCAGCACTTTGTCTACAATTCAATATCGCACTGCCTCTTCTGATTCTAAAAAGAAATCGCGGTCCATATCGGTTTGGATCTTTTTGAGGGGTTGACCGGTGTTTTTAGCCAATATTTGAGCCAATTGTTCGCGCATTCGAATGATACGCTTGGCACTGATTTCAATGTCGGCTGCTTGTCCTTGGGCGCCTCCGTGCGGTTGATGAATCATAACTTCTGCGTTTGGGAGCACAAAACGCTTGCCTTTTTCTCCCGCGGAAAGCAAAACGGCAGCCATCGAAGCCGCGAGACCTACACAGACAGTCGAGACATTCGGCTTAATGTAGTTCATTGTGTCGAGGATCGCCATACCATCGGTGACGCCACCGCCTGGGGAGTTGATATAGAGGAAAATGTCTTTTTTGGGGTCTTCCGACTCAAGAAAAAGCATCTGGGCGATGATGAGGTTTGCCACGTGGTCGTCGATTGGGCCACCGAGGAAGATAATGCGATCTTTAAGAAGACGCGAATAAATATCAAACGCGCGCTCGCCAAAGCTCGTTTTCTCGATCACCATCGGCACTAACATCTGTGATTTCGGAGTATCCATACCCGCGCATCGTATCACAATTTGTGGCTCGCGCCTATTTTTGCTCTTCTAAAAATTGGAGCACAGCATCATTACGCAAAACGTGGTTGTAATATTGGTATACGCGTTCCTCAGGCGCATCCTTGTGTGTTTTGAGTGTGTGCGCCACATGTTTTCGCACTTCGTCTTCGCTCGCTTTTAAATTCTCCTTCTGTGCGATCTCAGCGAGGATGAGCTCTACTTTCGCTCGTTTTTCAGCGGGTTCGTGCCATTCTTTATGCAGATCTTCGTGCGTTTTTTTAATGTGTGTTAAATATTGATCGAATGACATGCCAGCCTGCTTCAGGTCGGACTCAAATTGCGCTTCCATCTTATGCACCTCATGCTCGATGAGCGTATGAGGAATGGCAGTTTTAGTTTCTGCACTGACTGTTTCGATGATGAGTAACCGATGTTTTTCGTGTGCCTGCGCCTCTTTGTCTTTTTGGATGTTTTCCTTGAGTTTTTCAGTGAAGTCGGCAAGAGTTTCATATCCGAGACCTTTGACGAACGCGTCGTCCAGTTCTGGGAGGTCTTTCTCTGGGAGTTCAACAGAATTTTTTGCTGCATCTTCTGCACTGTCGCCTTTTTCGATCCGGTCAATTTTTGCGCGCTCACGTCTCAGGCGAACAAGTACTTCGGCAACTTCTGCGTCGGCCACGTGTACGAGCTCGCGTTTTTTGTTGAGCTGCGCGGCGATTTTTTTATAGTCAGGGAGAGTAACTGTCGGGTACACTTCAATGCGCACAGTGAACTCGAGCGGGTTACCGAGCGCGAGTTTGGTAACGGTGATTCGCGGTGTTGCAATACCGAGTACGTTTTCCTGGGCAAGAATGAGCGGCACTTCCGACTTAAGCGCCAAATCGGCAGCTTCTTCGAGAAGGGTATCCGCACCCACGTGACGCTCCACAAGATCTTCAGGCACATGGCCTTTTCGGAACCCATCAATTGAAACTTTTTCTTGTAATTTTTTGATTGCTTTAGCACGAAACGACACAAGTGTTTCCGGTGACAGAGAGGCTTTTATTTCAACCTCTGAAGTTTCCGGGAAGGCTTGTTTTGAGCTAATTGTTGCTGACATTACGCGAGTCTACCAACGAAACAGCCGCCCGTGAAGGGCGGCTGTTTGGGGTCAGTTCTTAGAGGGTGTCGAGTTCGCCAAGGTCACTTTCGATACTTTTTAAATCAGCATCAAGTGAAGCTTCGAGTTCAGCCATGTCGGTTGCCGCTATGTCAGAATCAATTGCTGCGACACCATCAGAAGAAGACAGGTCAGAGTTATCGTTTATCGGTGGCGCAGCTGATTCTTCAGGAATGTAGGGAACTTGATCGTCATTGTCATTATTGAGTTGTGCACCCCAGAAGTAGAGGCCCCCAAACATGAGGAGTGCAATGATTACAACAACACCAACGATAGGACCTAAAGAGCCGTGGTGCTCAGCAGGTTCCTGGGGGGGTAGTGGGTTTTGATTTGATGACGGTGTTGTAATAGGCGATTGTTGATCCATATATAGCTATGAGTTATTAATTATTTGATTCGACAGTGCTCGTACTTTCAACGGACGTAGTTGCCGATACGGTTGTATTTTTCGGAGCTATTTTTTTGATTTCTTCGACCGCTTTTCTAATTGCTTGGTGAGTGCTTTTGATAACCTCGGTTGCAGTTTTTATGGCAGTGCGGACTTTTTCTACTTCAGACTTTGGATCTTCGGCTGTAGCCGCGGCCTCAATTGCACTTTTTGCACTCGCGACTGCATTTTTTGCCGTTGTCACATTACCTTTCGCGGTGTCGAGAGCTGCCTGCGCGTTGGTGGTGCTCACGCCTTGCGACACGAGTTTATCAAGGCGCGACTGCATTCGTGCGATGATTTGATCGAATCGTTCAAGCGAATTAGTAAGGCGCTGTATAACAAGGCCCATGCGTTCAACAACTCGCTGTTTTGTAGCTTCTCGAATTTCCTCGCGGCGCCCTTTAAAATCTTCAGCAAGCGCCTTACGTTCACCAGCAACATCTTGCCGGAATTCTTGGCGTTTTTCTTGTGCTGCTTTCAGAATACCTTTCTTTTCTTCGGTCGTTGAGGCGTTTTGTAGTTTTGCTTTGGTCTCTCCCCGCATCGTTTTCGACTCGTCGATAACGCCTTGACGAAATTCTTGCCGGTCTTCTTTGATGCCCATGCGTATTTCCATTGCTTTCTGGACATCTTCTTGGCGGTTTTGAATAAAATTTTTCTTCTCTTCTTGGAAAGTTTTGACGCCGTTTTGGCGCTGTTCTTTAAGTTTCTGATTTGGGCCTGGTTTTTGGGTTGAAACACCAACTTCGACAGTTGCGTCTACAGAAGTGGTTGTCTCTTCTGCAAAAGCAAAAAGAAACATACTCCCGGCGATGAGTAATGAAAAAACAAAAACCTTAGCTGCGTGTAGGTATACACTCATATGTAATCTAGCTTGTTGATAAACGCCTACGGTGTCGTAGTCATCACTAGCATACCACCGTGGGGGCGTACACTGTGCCAGACGACTGGGGACGACTGTTCTTACGTTTGGCGAAACGGAAGGGTGTGCTACTATCGCCGCATGACTGATTACAACAAACTATATACCCCAGGTGACATACAAGAATATGAAGTCACCACAGTAATTGAGATTCCTGAAAAGTCGATTTTAAAAATTGAGTACAATAGAGAAAAAGGCACGTTCGAACTTGACCGTGTTGAGCCTGCGATTTTTGCAAAACCGTCAAACTACGGGTTTATTCCCGGCACGCTTGACGAAGATGGTGACGAGCTCGACACACTTATCGTTTCTCCAGAACCGCTCCCGCTTGGAGTGGTGGTCAGAGCGACCATTCTTGGAGTTCTTAACTTTGAAGATGATGGTGAAAAAGACCACAAAATCATCTGTGTTCCCTCAGATGACCGAGACAGCGGCAACAGGATCAAGTCACTTGATGATTTGGGAGAGCAGTGGAAGAATAAAATCGAGTATCACTTCAATACATATAAAGATTTGAAAAAGCGAGGCACGACAAAAGTGCTCGGGTACGGAGGAAAGGAGGAAGCCGTGGCTGTTATCAAGGAGTGTATTGAACGATTTAGTTCAAAAAACTAATTCGCGCGAAACAGGTAAAATGTCCCCCCGGGGACATTATTCGCTTTTTTCGTTCGTAGCCGCGTCTTGTTTTTCTTCAGCACCATTTTCTTCTTCTGCGGTTTCAGTTGGTTTGTCTGAAGCGGCTTCAGTATCCGTCTCTTCTGCTGTTTCAGCGCTTTTTGCTGAGCGAATGTCAATTTTCCATCCTGTGAGACGCGCTGCGAGACGAACGTTCTGGCCACCGCGTCCAATTGCAAGAGACTGCTGGTCTTCCGAAACCTCAACAGTCGCAATACCCTGGTCTTCATCGAGGCGAATATCAAGAATTTCAGCAGGTTTTAGCGCCTCTTCAACGAACGCGCTTGGGTTTTCTGACCACTCAATAACGTCTATTTTTTCTCCACCGAGTTCCGAGGTAACCACAGCGACACGGACGCCACGCTGACCGACAAGCGCTCCTACTGGATCGATGTGGCTATCCTTCGACATAACTGCAATTTTGGCGCGACTTCCCGGTTCACGCACCACCGCTTTCACCTCAACTAGTCCTTGTGCGATTTCAGGAACTTCGGTTTCAAAAAGTTTTACGAGAAATCGTGGATGTGATCGTGAAAGACGCAAAAACGAGCCACGCGCATTTTCGTCAACTTTGAAGAGGAGCGCGCGAATGCGTTCGCCTTGGCGATATCGTTCGCCTGGTATCTGTTCTTCGTAGGGAAGTACTGCTGTTGCACGGCCAAGATCGATGAAAAGATTACCGCGCTCAAACCGTTGTACGTGGCCGGTCACGATTTCACCTTCGCGCTCACCGAACTCTTCCATCATGGAGTCACGCTCCGCCTCTCTGATTTTTTGCATCACCACCTGCTTTGCCGCTTGTGCAGCGATGCGGCCGAAATCATCACGGCGCTCAAGATCAAACGTTATCTCATCATCGAGTTGTGCATCTTTGCGAATACGGCGCGCGTCCTCGATCATGATGTGTTGTTCGGAGTTGAAGCGCGAGCGATGGTCGTTTTCATCTGTCGGCTCTTCCGTCTCTGCGCGCACCAGCGTGTTATCGACAACTATTTTTGCCTGACGGAATTCAGCGTCACCTGTTTCTGGGTTGAATGAACAGCGGATGATTTGTCCGCGCTTCCCGTATTCACGGCGGTATGCGGTCGCAAGAGCGGTTTCGATTGCACCGACTACCGATTGCCGCGAAATCCCTTTTTCTTGCTGGAGTTCATCAAGTGCAACATTAAGTGCTTTGAGATCAAATAATGACATAGGTATCGTTGTTTTTAATAAAAATGTCCGCCTGCGGCGGACTAAATACATTCCTGTATTCAGCTGTACGAATACTATATATGAAAGCAAAAAAAAAGCAAGAACCGCATGTTACAATCAGCGTCCTATGATGCATCATGACAAGAATGTATGTATTGCGTGCCGGTCTCGTGTAGAAGCGCTTCTTGACGAGCTTGCGTTGTCTGCACACGAGCGGGCGTTGCTGGAACACCCTCAACGGGTCATCTCGGTCGCAGTCCCCGTACGCATGGACGACGGAACAACACGTATTTTTGATGGCGTTCGAGTGCAGTATAATGACGCGCTTGGTCCAACGAAAGGCGGACTTCGGTATCACCCAAGTGTTGATGAACAAGAAGTCGCAACGCTCGCATTTCTTATGATGATTAAAAATGCGCTTGCGGGACTTCCGTATGGTGGTGCGAAAGGCGGGGTTGCGGTCACTGTAGGAGAGCTCTCGGTTTCTGAACGGGAAAGACTCACGCGTGGATTTGTACAAGCGCTCGGGCGCGCCGTGGGTGCGCAGATGGATATCCCTGCTCCTGATGTAAACACAGGCCCCGAAGAAATGCGCTGGTTTGCTGAAGAGTATGCACGTATTGTAGAGCACGAAGAGTTGGCGGTGGTTACAGGCAAACCTCTTGATTACGGAGGGTCTCGTGGACGCGATAGCGCCACAGGATTAGGAGGTGTTTTTATTTTGGAACAATACGCACGCGAGCATACATGGAGCCCTTCGGAGGTAACGGTTGCAATCCAGGGATTTGGAAACGTCGGGGGCTGGTTTGCGCGTCTTGCGGCGCAGCGTGGTTTTATCGTGGTGGGAGTTTCGAACGCACACGAAGGAGCGTGGAACCCATCAGGTTTTACACTTGAAGAATTAGAACAGGCACATCGTGCGCGCGTTTTGCCAAAAGGTGAACAAATTACAAATGAACAACTACTTACTCGCAACGCGCGCGTACTGGTCCCTGCAGCGCTTTCAGATCAGATCACAGTATCGATTGCTGAGCGTACTGGCGCACAACTTGTGTTAGAAATGGCAAATGCACCAACAGTTGTGGAAGCGGACGGAATCCTAAAAGGACGCTCTATTTCAATTATTCCGGACATACTCGCAAACGCGGGTGGTGTCATTGTGTCGTATTTTGAATGGTTACAGAATCTTGCACATGAGTCATGGGACGAAGAGCGGGTAGAGCGAGAGTTGCGTGAAAAACTTATTGAAGCGTACCGCGCGGTTGTGGTGAAGGCGGGCGCGGGCTCGATGCGTACCGCTGCATACAAAATTGCCTTTGAGCGCATTTTAGATGCTGAACGTACGCGGGGGCGTTGTTAGTACTCGGAAATATACGCAGTCATCAGTGCGACGCGGGCAAAGCATGCCTGTGAACCTTCATTCAACGAGGCGCACAGTGCGTGCGCAGCTTCTTTCCAATTCGGAAACTGCTCGAGTACATACGTCGCTGCCGCGACTGCGGTGCATCGGTACACGCCATACGGGCGTTCGATTGCAGCGCATGCCGCGATCACGTTCGGTACCGATAGCTGTTTTTCTTCAAATACCAAAGACTCAGTAAAACCCGCTTCGTGGTAGCAATTATTTTTCATATCCTCGTCAGGAGCTGACTCGCAGATGGAAACGATGGTCGTTGCCGTAGGCGTAAGGAGACGATGTGCGAGTAATCCTTGATACCGAGCACACGCGATGCGGTCCTGTGCGTTTGGGAAGGAGCAAAAACTCCATGGATCATGCGCAAATGCGTCTCGGACAGGGCGAGCAGTTTCTGCTCGTTGCATAAACACGCCTTCTTTACATGACAGCACGCCATCGAGCATAGGTTTTTTGAACTCGTCATACAGCACCACGTCGGTGTCGATAAACTCTTCGCATGCTTTAAGTGCAGGGGCGAGTTCGTCATCGACCATTGTAAAAAAACTGTGACCAAGCCCATGGACACACCCCACGAGATACGCATACGCCTGTTTTTCTTGAGACGTGTGGTGACTCCCGTATTCTTTGCAACTCTGTACTACCGCAAGTGGATCCTCACCTTGGTCGAGTGCTCTAAGCATAAACCCATGGAAACATGCATATAAAAGGTCATCATCGCACGTAGACATGCCATCCATACCGTACATGTCATACAGCGCCCCGCCGACTATGTGGCCTGTGTAGTGCGCAAGGTACGCTGCGGTGTCGTCGGTACGAACAGCATTTTTCAAGTACGCATACGCGTCGCGTGGGTTACTTGCAGCACGGGTTTCTATGGTTGTTATGAAGGCGCGCATACGCGCGTTTGTGTCGGGTGTAGGTTTTTGGTAATTGTGTGCACCAATAAACGCAGCGATTGTGGCGACAACAACTATTCCAACCCATGCGCGCATGCAGGTAGTATACTAAACGTACCCGAGGCGGTATGTACATCGCAAACGATCATCTTAAAACTTTCTTGCTTGACGCAGGGCTCATTTCTAAAAGTGCGTTTGAGGCGGCTGAGCGTGAGTCAAAGTCGAGCGGGCGACCCGTTGGGGATATTTTAGTTTCACAAGGAGACGTTGGCGAGGATGAATTGCGGCGCACGTATGCGTATATTCTCGGCATACCTTTTGTAAACCTTAAGGGCAATAAAATTCCGTTTGAGGTCCTATCGCTCATTCCTGAGCCTGTTGCGCGCCGGAACAACATCATTGCCTACAATACAAAAGGCGATGAGCTTGAGGTTGCGATGCTTAATACCGACGATCTTGCCTCGATCGATTTCATAAAGAAGAAAACACGGTTGAAGATTTTACCAAGACTCACCGACGATGCTTCGATTACGTCCGCACTCCGTCAGTATCAGCGGACGCTCAATGATAACTTGGGGGAAGTCATACGGCGTGAGACCGAGAGTTTTGTCACTGCAGGACCTGATGATTTACAGAAAGTTGCTGAGGGGAGTTCGACGGTGCGGGTCGTGGATACGCTGTTGAAACATGCGATCGCGCAAAATGCTTCTGATATTCATATCGAATCGCAGGAAGAATCGCTGATTATTCGATATCGCATTGACGGTATTTTGCATGACGCGATGGTTTTGCCGAAAGGCGCTGCTGCCGCGCTTATCGCACGCATCAAAGTCCTTGCCAATTTGCGTCTCGATGAAAAGCGTCTGCCACAAGATGGACGTTTTTCGACCGAGTCGAGCGGTGAAAAAGTTTCGTTTCGTGTCTCGATTCTTCCAACCTATTATGGAGAGAAAGTCGTCATGCGTATTTTGCGAGAAAGCGTTTCAGGGTTCACGCTTGAGGCGCTGGGGTTTCATGGGCCTGCGCTTGAACATATTCATGAGGCAACCCGCAAAACCACGGGCATGATACTTACCACAGGGCCAACAGGAGCTGGTAAATCAACCACATTGTATACACTGCTCGATATTGTGAACACGCCCGCGGTGAATATTTCCACGATTGAAGACCCAATTGAATATCAAATGCAACGAGTAAACCAGACGCAGGTGCGTCCCGAAATTGGTTTCAGTTTTGCAAATGGATTGCGCGCACTTGTGCGTCAGGACCCGGACATCATCATGGTTGGTGAGATTCGTGACAAAGAAACAGCGACGCTCGCCATTAATGCGGCACTCACTGGGCACTTAGTGCTCTCGACACTGCACACCAACTCTGCTGCAGGCGCTATTGCTCGATTGGTTGATATGGGCGTGGAACCATTTCTCCTTGTTTCTACACTCCGGGTAATAATCGGGCAGCGTCTTGTGCGCAAATTGTGCGGAAAAAAAGAACATCCACTCTCACGTGATGAGCAAACTCAACTTGAGCATCTTGTTGATCTCGGCATCGTTTTGAAAGCGCTCAAAGACGAAAAAGTCGTGCCAGGGAATGCGACTTGGAAAAATGTTCCATTCTATCAGCCAACAGAAACTGAAGAATGTCCTGATGGGTATGCAGGACGGATGGGTATCTATGAAGTGCTTCCGGTAACTGAATCGATCAAACAACTGGTGATTGGCAATGCTACAAGCGACCAAATCGACGCACAGGCAAAGAAAGAAGGTATGCTCTCGATGCTTGAAGATGGCATTTTCAAGTCAGTACAAGGGGTTACAACCATCGAGGAGGTGCTACGCGTTATCTCTGAATAGCTATGAAATATACTTATACGGCACGGCGAGAAGAAAATGGAGAAACGTATCGCGGCGTCGCGAGCGCGAAAGACCGTTTTGAGCTCTATGCATATATTCGACGCGAAGGGGGGGCACCTATTTCGGTTCAAGAGGACACGGGGTCGTCACCGTTAAGTTTTTCTTACTGGAATGTGCGGTTTGCGACGGTACCCGAGCACGACAAGATTATTTTTGCGCACACACTTGCGGCAATGCTCAAGGCTGGGCTTGCGCTCTCGCGAGCGTTGTCGGTTCTTGAACGGCAAAACAAAAACGCAAAGTTTTCGTATGTTCTGTCGCAAGTAGGCAGTGATGTGCGCCGTGGAGAAACACTCCACGCTTCGCTTGCCAAGTTTCCGAACACATTTTCTCGTCTTTTCATTTCCATGGTTCGAGCTGGCGAAGAAAGCGGAGATGTTTCCGGAGCGCTTCAAGTAGTTTCTGATCAGATGGATCGCATGTATGCACTGGGAAAAAAAGTGCGAGGCGCACTTATTTATCCGGCGATCATCCTCATCGCGATTTTTGGCATCGGTATATTGATGATGGTTGAGGTGGTGCCGACGCTTGCGGCAACATTTGAAGAGTTGGGCACCGAGTTACCCGCATCGACTCAAGCAGTGATTGGATTAAGTAACATGTTGGTTGAGCATACCGTGAGTGTTATTCTCGGCGCGATTCTTGCGATATGTGGGATTGTACTTGCGCTACGGACCGACATGGGACGGCGCGCACGCGACACCCTGTTTCTTCGAATGCCGCTTATCGGAAATCTTGTAAAAGAACTCAATGCGGCGCGCACCGCGCGTACGCTTTCTTCACTACTCTCATCAGGAGTCGACGTTATTTCTGCCATCAGTATTACCCATGACGTCGTACAAAACAGCTATTTCAAAGAGATTTTGAAAAAAGCAGAGAGTGGTGTTCAGCGTGGCGAATTGTTATCGAAACCTTTTGCGGCGAACGAACGTCTGTATCCGCCGCTTGTGGGCGAAATGATTGCAGTTGGAGAAGAGACTGGTGATCTCCCGGGCATGCTGACTAATCTTGCGGTATTTTATGAAGAGGAAGTTTCAAGAAAGACAAAGGATATGTCAACGATTATCGAACCATTCTTAATGATTCTTATTGGTGCCGCGGTAGGTTTCTTCGCGATTTCAATGGTGCAGCCAATCTACTCGCTATCCGAGGCGATATAGAAAACGCCCGCAACAAGGCGGTACAATGACGACATGCGTTTTTCCCGTGGCGCAACACTGTTGGACACCATTGTAGGCGTTACACTCATGCTCACGGTGTTTCTTGGGATTACTGCCGCGTTTCAGCTGTCCGTTGATATGGTGACGAATAATAAAGCGCGCACAGGAGCTGCTGCGCTTGCACAAGAGCAACTCGAATATATTCGCTCGCTTTCGTATGATGCCACTGGTACCACAGGAGGCATTCCAGCGGGCGCTATTCCTCAAGTAGAACAAATTACTCTCAACGGAGTAGCGTATACCCGGCGAGTGCTCGTGAAATATCTTGATGACCCAAAAGATGGATTAGGTGCTGTTGACGAAAACAACATCATCACTGATTCAAAGGAAATAAAAGTTGAGGTGTCGTGGGATGCGCCGGGAGGGTTACGATACGTTACGCTCGTATCGCGTGCGTCGCCGTCAGGCATAGAACAACTGGTACCCGGCGGCACCATTTCGATTACGGTGGTAAACGCAACCGCGCAGCCTGTTGTTGACGCTGCTGTGCGAATAGAAAACGCAAGCACGTCTCCCGCAATTGACGTCACCTCATATACTAATAGCGCAGGTGGAGTGAGTTTTAGTGGAGTGCCGCAAGCAAGCGGGTACCGTATCACTGCAAGTAAAAGTGGGTATAGTACCGCACAAACCTACACTGCAACCGTGCAGAACCCGAATCCGAATCCTGGAAATTTAACCGTGTCACTCAATCAAACAACGGCGTTGACGCTTGCGATCGATGCTTTGGGACAGGGGTACGTGAGAACATTCAAACAAATTGAACTCGCAACATGGAGCGACTTGTTTAATGACACAAGTAAAATCGGGGAGACCAGCAGCACCACTGTTTCCGGCGGGAATACTCACTTGGTGTGGGGAGGCGCTACGTATGACACGCCGGGTTTTGTGCGTTCAATCAACATCGCACCAACATACGTGTCACGTTGGCGGGAATTTTCATGGGTGGATACACGGCCGGCGCAAACAGCTGTTACATACCATGTCTATTTTCCTGGGGCGAGCGGACCAGAATTGATACCTGACGCGGTGCTTCCCGGTAACAGCACGGGTTTTTCAACAGCACCAGTTAATGTAAGTGGTATAGCAACAACAACATATCCTTCGCTCCAATTGTACGCGGCTCTGACTACCGCTGATCCTGGGGAAACTCCGACGATCGAGGTGTGGAGTCTTACCTATGACAGCGGGCCCGAGCCGCTTCCGAACATCAGTTTTTCGATGCGAGGAGCGAAAACAATCGGAACTGACGGTAGTGGCGCACCTATATACAAATACAATCAAACACTTTCAAGCGGGGCGCTTTCGCTTCTACACGTCCCAACTCTTGAATGGGATTCATATACAACTACGGTGCAGGGCGCGACAATAGGGTATGATATTGCTGAAAGCTGTACACCACAGCCCCGCACATTAAGTCCCGGAGGAACGATTGATACGCGCCTCTACTTTTCACCTCACACCACGCACTCTCTTCTTGTAGATGTGCGGAATACGGCAGGTGATGTGCTCGAGACAGCGTCGGTCAGACTGTATCGCGGATTATATGATACGACACAGCTTACCGGGGGCTGCGGGCAGGTGTTCTTCAGTAACCTCTCCTCTGGAACAGTTGGGGGAGGAAATCCGTACTCGATTCAAGTAAGCGCGCCAGGATATCAAACATACACTGCAGCCGACACAGAAGTCTCGGGCGCGTCGCGACTCACGATAGTACTCAATCCTTCATAGTATGAATCGCGGCATGACAATTGTTGAGACTTTAGTATGGATTATGGTTTTTTGGGCTGCTATGTGGGCGATCGTTACCTCAATCTTGTCTTTTTATAGAGCGAATACGTACACGCTCGAACAAGCTCACGCGGTATCCGAAGCGCGCCGGGGGATCGAGCGTATGGTGCAGGTAATTCGCGAGACCGCGTATTCAAGCGAAGGAGCGTACCCTATCATTTCTATGAGCACTAGTTCGTTATCATTTTACGCCGACATTGATAAAGACCCACTGGTTGAGAAAGTTCGTTACTTTATAGAAGGTGCCGCGCTCAAGCAGGGTATTGTTGAACCCTCCGGCGATCCGCCTTCATACACGCAAGCAGAAACTGTTACTACGGTTTCGCAGTATATTCGGAACATAAGTCAAAATGTAAATACGTTTGCATACTATGATCAAAACGGAGCAGCGATTTCATCTATGAGTAATATAACCGCGGTGCGTTTTGTGCGCGTGAACACAATTGTGAACGTAAGCCCTGATCGACTACCAAACGAACTTACACTGCGCTCGAGCGCAACGCTGCGCAACTTACGATGACTATGAAACGGTATAAAGGAGCTACGGTGATGCTCGTCCTTGTTTTCATGGGCGTTTTCGGTTTAGTAGTGACAACGCTTTCGAGCTATTTACTTACTCAGGCGAAGGCCGGTCGCGCGAAGCTTGCGCGCGAGCAAGCGCTTGGTGTTGCTGAAGCTGGACTTGAATACTATCGCTGGTTTCTCGCCCACTACCCCAATAACCTCCAGAATGGCACTGGTTTGCCGGGGCCGTATGCGTACACTGTTACTGATCCTGAAGGAGGTACGTTAGGAACCGCATCGATTAGCGTTACAGGACAGAGCGCGTGTGGTGTTGTGCAAGCGATTCAGATTACCGCAACGGGAACACCTGCGCTTGATGTTCAGTACAAACGCGCACTTATGGCGCGGTACGCACGGCCATCAGTCGCTGAATATTCGCACATCATTAATTCAAACGTATGGGCAGGTGCTGACCGCGCTATCGTTGGTCCGTACCATTCAAATGGCGGTATTCGCATGGATGGAACCAACAACTCCATTGTTTCAAGTCCAGTGCCGACGTGGCTATGTACGTCTACGTTCGGGTGTAGTCCAAATCAAACAGTTTCTGGAGTCTGGGGGTCCGGGAGTGGGTCAACATTATGGAGATTCCCCCCGAGTAACTCAGTGAATAATTTCAACTTCGGCAACTTGGCGGTCAATTTGGCACAACTCAAATCGTACGCACAAACACAAGGACTGTATTTTAATACCGTGAGCACTTCTGGGCAGCGTGGTTATCGAATGGTGTTGCGATCAGACGGTACGGTAGACGTCTATCGAGTCACCGGGACCAATTGGGTGTGGGCGGTACATGTTGATGACCCAGAAACATGGGTACGCGATTACGTCATCATTTCTTCCCAAACGTATCTTGGCCGATACACGATCCCGACAGGATGCTCCGTTATTGTTGCCGAAGACAACATTTGGCTTGAGGGTACGACAAATCGCAAAGTTACGATTGTTGCAGGAGACCCGGAGGACGGAAGTTTTAATCCCAATTTAATTTTGCAGGGAAACATTAGCTACACCACAGTTGACGGGTCTGTCGGCATCACTGGTGTCGCGGAGCAATCAGTGTGGATCGGACACAATATTCCCGACTCTATGTCGGTTCGTGGCGTGTATGTTGCACAAAACGGGTACTATGGGAGGAATTTATATCCCTGCTGGTATGCGCCCTATGATCAACGGAGCACCTACTCACTTCATGGGAGCGTGATTTCAAATGGGCGTGTTGGAACAAAGTGGACCTACTCTGCCTCCGGCTGTGGCACTACATGGTCGGGTTTTAACACGCGCAATGACACTTATGATCGGCTACTTGCTTTCGATCCACCCCCGTTTACACCCGCGGCGTCTCCAGACTACAAATTTATTATCTGGCGAGAGCAATAAAAGAGACATGATACACTGAAGACGATGCAGAAAATGATCGTCGTCGCTAACTGGAAGATGAATCCGGCGACACGTGCTGAGGCCGAGCGTTTGTTTGAAACAACGAAAAAAGCTGCCGGGAATGCGCGAAGCGTACGCGTCATCGTTGCGCCTCCTACAATTTATCTTGCGCATTTGGCGCGGAGTTATCGAGGAAAACAGATCGGTTTTGCTGCGCAGAATATTCATTGGGAGCACGCAGGATCATTTACCGGAGAACTCTCCGCTAAACAGGCGGTAGATGCGGGAGCGGCATACACGCTGATTGGGCATACTGAACGGCGAGCACTCGGAGAGACCGATGAACAAGTGGGCAAGAAAGTTGTTGCCGCGCTTGCGCTTAATTTGACCCCGATCGTGTGCGTGGGCGAGAGAGAGCGCGATCAGCATGGGGAGTATCTTAAGGTGATTCGAGCACAGCTTGTCGCGGCATTGAGTCATGTTCCTAGCGGTAAACAAAAACAGGTCTGTGTTGCGTATGAACCGGTGTGGGCTGTCGGTAAAGACAAGACGATTGACGCGCACACAATGCACGAGATGAACATTTTTATACACAAAGTACTCAGCGAAATTATGGGACCGCACGGACTCTCGGTCCCCGTATTGTACGGTGGGTCAATCGACACTCGTGAAGAGCTCGAACTGTTGAGAAGCTCTGAAGTTGCCGGCTTTTTGATTGGACGCGCAAGCACTGATACGTTCAAGATTCGAGATCTTATTCTCGCACTCAATGAGTATCGCGCATGAAATATTTACGGCAACTTTCGATCGAGGACGTGCGGGGGAAGCGCGTACTGGTTCGACTCGATCTTAACGCACCGGTACATGAGGGGGTGGTTGTTGATGACTTTAGAATCAGGCGCTCCCTGAAGACTCTTGAGTTTTTGAAGAAAAACGAAGCGCGCACCATAGTGTGCGCGCATATTGGTCGGAATCCACAGGAGACACTAGAGCCGATTGCGCGCCATCTCAACAGACTCACGCCAACCATTTTTGTACCTGATGTGATTGGTGAAGACGCGCAGCGCGCGGTGGAGCAGATACAGAACGGGGAGCTTTTATTACTCGAAAACGTACGTAGTCATTCTGGCGAACAGGAAAACGACGAGGTTTTCGCTCGCTCGCTCGCTGCGTTTGCTGATATATACGTGAATGATGCGTTTGCGGATTGTCATCGTACCCATGCGTCAATAACACGCATCCCGCGTATCATTCCCGGGTATGCAGGGTTTCTTCTCGAGCATGAGTATGTGCATCTTTCTGAGGCACTTTCACCGCAAGCTCCCTCATTTGCAATCCTCGGAGGAGCGAAGTTTGATACAAAAGAACCACTCATTGCAAAGATGCTTTCTATGTATGATCAGGTGCTTGTTGCGGGCGCGCTGGTGAATGATGTTTTTAAGGCGTTAGGGTTCGAGGTGGGGCGTTCGGTTGTCTCCTCAAAAAAACCGGAATCTCATATAGTGCGGCATCCGCACATACTCCTTCCAACAGATGTACTGGTCGAGAACGTAGACAAAACCACTTATGTGGTTACCCCAGAACAGGTGAAGACAGATGGAAAAATAGTCGATGTGGGGCCTGCGACTCTCGCCATGATTGAACCGGTAATCATGAATGCAAAAACCGTCTTATGGAACGGCCCGACTGGATTGTACGAAGACGGGTATGATACTTATACTGATCAAATTGCGGCACTCATCGGGAAAAGTTCGGCTCGTTCATATGTTGGCGGGGCAGACACTGTGGCAGCAATAGGAAAACAGGGACTCATGGATCAGTTCACTTTTGTTTCGACGGGAGGAGGAGCAATGTTGGAGTTTCTCCTTAACGGGACTTTGCCGGGAATTGAGGCGTTACAAAGCTAGTCGTGTAGCGTTGCGTGCGGCTGATGTAATTATTTTATCCATAGCGCGTCTTTTAATCATATGAAGAAACACATCCTTGGGTTTGCGGTAGTTTTACTCATGGTTCCGACTGTTGTACCTGCGGTCACGGTTGATGAATTACAAACACAGATCCGCTCTCTTTTAGGTCGGATTTCTGAACTGCGACAACAAATCGGCGTCATGCAGCAGGCTTCGACGACTGGTGTCTCAGTTATACAAGTGAGTTCCGCCAATCCTGCACGGGTGCGCGTATGTGATTTTTTTGCCCAGAACAGCAATTGGGGGCAAGGTACTTCTGGTGAGCACATCACGGCGCTCCAGGAATTTCTTAAAGACAAGGGCTATCTTGGCGTCTCTCCAACAGGATACTTTGGAAGCCTGACTCTCGCCGCGATAAAGAGACTGCAATCCAGTGAAGGAATTGAATCAGTGGGCGTGGTGGGGCCGATTACGCAAAATTATTTTAAAAAGTGGTGCGGTGTACACGGTCTTTTCGAGGTGAACCCGCGAACAGGAGCGGCGCCACTTACTGTAGTTTTCAATTCGTGGGTTGGTGGTCTGCGACCGGCAGGTGTTTCGTATCTAGTTGAGTACGGAGATGGAGGGCGAGAGGCTGCTACTGAATGTAGTGCACCTGCTGACGCTTGTGTCTCTCCTGGGGAAAACAAACACACGTATACGCAAGCGGGAACGTACACGGCGACGTTAAACAAAATAACCGACCCGTGCCTCGGTAACCCATTGTGTATGGCACCGGTGAGTTCGGAGGTGGTGGCGAAAATTCAAATCACCGTTGGTGGAAACGTGGCGTGCACAAAAGAATACCGTCCTGTGTGTGGGCAACCTACAGGTTGCGAAAACACCTGCCCTCCGGGAGCGTATTGTGCTGCGATGTGCAAACAACCAGATCCAAAAACATATTCAAACACTTGTGTTATGGAAGCTGCTGGCGCAACGCTTTTATATGAAGGTCAGTGTCGCATAGACAATAAACCGTTTGAACCAGCACCGACATGCAAGACGTGGTACGATGGATGTAACGATTGTTCTCGAGACACCGTAGGCGCAGTCGCGATGTGTACGCTTAGGGCATGTATATGGCAAGCTCCCGGGTACTGTAAAGAATATTTCGACGGTGTTCGCGAAAATCAACCGCCGGTGGTTAGTGGTTTTTCCGGGCCGACACATCTTACGGTGAACGAAACAGGGACCTGGAGCGTAGAGGCACGTGACCCGGAACAAAAAACACTCTCATACAAAGTGACCTGGGGGGACGAAACTGGGTTTTGGAATGCACTTGACGCAGTCGCGAGCGCGCTCGGCTTTGGACAAGTAACTACTTTCACTCATACATATTCGAAGGCTGGGATGTATACAGTAACTGCTGTGGTGCGCGACCCTGAAGGAAAAGAAGCAAAAACAACCATCACGGTAACTGTTTCAAGTGGGGGTCCTGTTGCTTGTACAATGGAGTACGCGCCTGTTTGTGCGACACCATACTACTGCCTCGTTTCGAAATTTGCTCTCGGTTCGTATCCATATGAATGTCAGTACGGAAAAACATATGGAAATCAGTGCCAAATGGAAGCCGAAAAAGCGGTGTTTAAGTATGCGGGTGAGTGCGCAGCCGCAACTGATGTGGTCTGTACACAAGAAGCAAAACAATGTCCAGACGGAAGCTATGTAGGGCGCACGGGACCCAATTGTGCATTCGCACCGTGTCCCACAACCGCGGAGGGAGCATGTACATTCGATAACACTGCAGTAGGTGGTATGTGCGGCGGAGCGTATCACTGTGCAGCGGGGGCGAATCATCACTACTGGTCTACAACATTTACCGCTTCGTGCATCGCGGCACGGTAGACTACTATCCACAGTGCGTAAATGATGCTACTGCGAGTCGTTTAGAATAAGTGCATGAGAAATATCCTGGCGCTCGCCTTACTCGGGTTTATCGTAAGTGTGGGGAGTGTGCATGCGCAAACCTCAGAACAGCTCACGGCTCAGATTCAAGCACTACTACAACAAGTTGCACAATTAGAGCAACGCATTCAGGCTGCAAGGACTGGAGGTACGGTTCCGGTTACTCCTACAACAACTTCGCAAGGGTCATGCCCGACAATTGCCAGAAATCTTAAACCAGGGGTTTCAGGGACCGATGTTTCTGCGTTGCAGCAATTTTTAGCGAAAACACCCGCACTATACCCTGAAGCTCAAATTA
The DNA here is from genome assembly GCA_038128225.1 of bacterium. Classification (GTDB taxonomy): domain Bacteria; phylum Patescibacteriota; class Minisyncoccia; order Phycocordibacterales; family UBA2100; genus JAYPJF01. Next base: position 155,266 of record JAYPJF010000001.1, on the reverse strand, counting down.
CCGGATATTTTGGAGCGTTGACCGCGCGCGCCGTTGAACGTTTCCAAATCCAGCAGAACATAGTAAGTTCCGGCAGTGTCGAGACTACCGGTTTTGGTGCGGTTGGTCCCGCAACACGGGCAGCACTAGTGCGTGTGTGTGCTCTCGGGACTCCAGTGGTGATTCCATCGCCGCCTCCCCCCACCCCTTCTGTACTCAACTGTATTCTTGGAACGACAGTGCTTGCAAGTGGTGAAACGCGCACGCTATATACATCGGGTGTAGTTCCTTTTGGGGCATCATGTCTCGGCATCCCCCGGAAGTGTATGAACGGAGTACTTTCAGGAGACCCTGCGTATTCATTCCCTACATGCACAGCGAACACAACTCCTGGGTCGTGTACGGTTGATGGGGTTACAGTCACACACGGTCAGAGCAAGACATTCTACAAGCAACGAGACGTGCTGTTTGGTCAACAGTGCGCGCCATTTGGCCAAACAAGAACCTGTAACGACGGCACGTTGTCGGGCGACCCAACGTATCGATTCGCTACGTGTGCGGTGACCAGCGCTCGTTCGTGTGAGGTGGTTGCATCGAGCGCCACAAGTACGACGCTTACTCATGGTGCTCAGCGTAGTTTCTTTTCGAAAACGATTGTGCCTTACAATCAATCATGTGACGACTTCAAACTTGTGCGCGTATGTAACGACGGATATGTATCCGGCGATTCAGCATACGTACACCCTGCGTGCTCCGTTACCCCGGGACTTTCGTGTACGCTTGATAGCGTGAAGGTCGCCCATGGAGCCAGTAAGGATTTTTATTCGGACCGCACTGATACGATTGCGAGCTGTGCAAACAAAAAACAGTCGCGTACGTGTACTAATGGAGTACTAAACGGAACAGCTTCTTATAAATTCTCATACTGTGCCCCATCAAATCAAAAAGCGTGCATTCTCGATGGTGTTTTGGTTGAGCATACGAAAACTGGAAAGTTTTACTCGGCATCTGAAGTGCCATTTGGGCGCACCTGCGCTCAGAGTGAGGAGGTGCGCACATGTACCAACGGCGTGTTGGGCGGCAGCAATATCTACGCCTTCGCGACGTGTAGTGCACGAGACGCAGCAGTATGTACCCTTGACGGGAAAGAGGTGGCGCACGGCGCTTCGCGTGCCTTTTATTCTCGCGCAGTTGCCCCAGTGGGTGAGACTTGTGAACCATATAAACAGATTCGGTACTGTACCGACGGGTATCTCTCAGGGAGCGGCACGTACCAGTACGGCGACTGTGCTACGCAATAGGTGTAGTGCGGATCAACTCAGCTGTCTTTGCAAGCGCGGCGTCATCGGCGCGGGCGGCATCGTGTGAAGAAATATAGCCTTCGTAGTGCTCGAAAAACCTTTTCTCCTTCGACGTATGTTGCTGCCACAGGTCGGTTTTTGTTCCGTGCATGGGAAACAGCTTGGCGTGCACGTGATTGACGCCAAAGCCTTCAAACAAAATGCCTGTTCTCCCTACGTCTGAAAATGCAGCGTCGATTTTTTTTGCCACAGTGAGCGCAGCGTTAAACAGATCGGTGCGGACATCTTTCGGTAGGTCTGCAACATAGCTCGGGTAATGTTCTTTGGTGACTACGACTGAGAAACCTTCGGTGTTAGGGAAAATAGAAAGGAACGCAAGATGTTTTTCATCTTCCCAAATTTTGTGACTTGGTGCATCTCCGCGAACAATGGCGCAAAAAATACAGACACTCATGGAGAAAGTATAGTGCTACAATGCCCCAGATGGAAGTCTCGCCGCTTTTAGAGCAGCTCTTTGTCGCGCGAAATATTTTTGGCGTGGAGCGCCAGACGTTTCTGAATCCTGAATTTGACACACACGCTCATGCACCCACGCTTCTCGATGGCATGGAAAAAGCTGTGGCGCGAATATTTTCCGCAATCAAAAAAGGCGAGAAAATCGCTGTGTATGCCGATTTTGACTGCGACGGCATTCCTGGTTCTGTCGTATTGTATGACGCATTAAAAAAACTCGGCGTGCACGCTGAAGTGTACATTCCTCATCGCCACAATGAAGGATATGGGTTTCACCGGCATGCGATCGATGCACTGCAGCAGCGCGGCGTTTCTCTTATTGTGACTGTCGATGTGGGAATCGCGGCTGTGGAAGAAGTGGCGTACGCTCAGTCGCGCGGAGTGGAGGTCATAGTGACGGATCATCACGAGCCGCAAGCGCGTATTCCTGAAGCAGTGGCAGTCATTAATCCAAAACTCGGCGCGTATCCGTATCGAGATTTATGCGGAGCGGCCGTGGCGTTCAAGCTGGTACAGGCCCTTTTTTGTGAAGCGAGAAAACGCGGGGCAGAAGACGTGCCGGAAGGGTGGGAAAAATGGCTCCTTGATATGGTTGGTATTGCCACGATCGCCGACATGGTGCCGCTTACTGGCGAGAATCGCGTACTCGCACATTATGGGCTATTGGTATTGAGAAAATCACCGCGCCCAGGAATTCAAGCACTCTGTCGCAAGCTACGGATTAATCAAAGGGAACTCACGGAGGATGATATCGGTTTTTCTATGGCGCCGCGCATTAATGCTGCGTCGCGCATGGATGAACCAGAGCTCGCGTTTGCATTGCTTACCGAAACAGATGGTGGGCGAGCAATGGAAATTGCGCATACACTCGAGCGGCTAAACGCGACGAGAAAAGGAGTGGTTGCCGCATTGGTAAAAGACGCAAAACACAAAACAAAAGAGCGATTTTCTGCAGACACAAAAGTGATTGTGCTTGGAGATCCGAATTGGAAACCTGCGTTGCTGGGCCTTGCAGCAAACTCAATTGTTGAAGATCGGGGTGGTGTTGTGTGTCTTTGGGGTCGTGACGGAGCGGGCGTACTGAAGGGGTCATGTCGTTCTGATGGGAGCACAAATCTCGCCGAACTTTTTGCTGCAGCAGGTGTACGCGAGGCTCTCGAGGAGAGCGGCGGCCATGCAAATGCGGGCGGTTTTTCCGTTCTGAACGAGATGGTCCACACGCTTCCTGAAATCTTTAATGCCGCCGCTGCGCAGCTTCCGCGCGCCGCAATCCCACCTGTCACGACTGATTTTGAGGTGCCAATCGAAATGGTTTCATGGGAGAGCTATCAGGCGCTTTCGAAGTTTGCCCCGTTTGGTCTTGGCAACCCAAAACCACTCATGAGGATTCGTGATGTGCTCTTGCGTGATGTACGACTTTTTGGAAAAGACCAAGGGCACACAGAATTTATTTTTGATGCGCCGCAAGGCCATGTGCGCGGGTTCCAGTTTTTTAGAACACCAGATCAGTTTTCGCGGCCTCCGAGTCCGGGGATACGATGTCATGTGATTGGGACCATTGAGCGCGACACGTTTCGCGGGGCGCGCTCCGTTGCGTTAAGGGTAACCAATGTTGAATAGGTAAAGCTTTTGTTCACATGAGTATTGGCGAACAAGCGAGACTTAGGTAAAATAGGTGCATGGAATTTAAAGCTGTTGACATGCTCGTGTTTGGTTGGCAAAAGTTCAAGGAACGCCCTTGGTTTATCATCGGGGCGCTTCTTGTAGTGTTTATCATCTCATCACTGTCTTCAGCGATTGTCGATGAGGTAAGCCAGGGAGGTATGTCGGGGCTTGCGTTCGTACTCACACTGGCAGATTTCCTCGTTGTGCAAATGCTCGTGGGGATGGGGTTGGTGCATTTTGGGCTCAAAGCGCACGATGCTATAGAACAGTTACAACTTCGTGACCTATGGAACCCCGCTCGGTATTTTTCGTATGTTGCAGCAACGATCGCGGTTGCAGTGCTTGTTACGATCGGATTTGTTCTTCTCATCGTACCGGGTGTAATCGCTGCGCTCGGACTCGTATTCACGCCGTACCTTGTTGTCGAGCGTGGTCTTGCGCCGATTGCAGCAATGAAAGAAAGTTGGCGTATGACTGAAGGAAAAAAACTTTCTTTGCTCTGGTTTATGCTTTTACTTATCGCAATCAACGTGGTCGGGGCGCTTCTTCTCGGGATCGGACTTCTTGTTTCAGTGCCTGTGTCGATTCTTGCGACCGTGCACGCGTACCGTACGCTCTCCACGAAAAGTGTTTAGCTATGGCTGGGGTGGTGATTTATACAGACGGTGGTAGCCGTAACAATCCTGGAATTGCCGGTGCAGGGGCGGTTATATATGACGGGGAAACAAAAATTGAAACCGTTTCAAAATTTTTGGGTGTCCAAACCAACAACTGGGCAGAATATGAAGCCGTGGCGCTTGCGCTTGATGAAGCGCGAGTCAATGGACTTACCGGACGTGACGTTGAAGTGCGGCTCGATAGCAAGCTGGTCGCGGAACAACTTTCAAGAAACTGGAAAATAAAAGAACCGACGCTACGCCCGCAGGCAGAAAAAGTGTGGGAACTCTTATCGTACTTCGCGTCGGTAACATTTACATATATCCCGCGCGAGAAAAACAAAGAAGCTGATGCGCTTGCAAATGAAGCTATGGATCGAGGGATTTGACTAAGCATTGTGTGTAACTCTCGCCGACCAGGCACAAGAATATAATGCGCTACGGAACAAATTACTTGACATAATTAAAAATAATAAGCATAGTTCTTCCGGTTTCCGGAATGGTCCGGATGCTCGTCGAAAACTACAAAGGAGAAAGCTCTATGGGCTTTGTAGTCTCCACCATCGTGCTTCTTACGATTATTTTCGTAGGGGTACGATTCTACCGTTCCACGCTAAGTGCACGTAACGCGGAAGGAAGCTCGTATAACGGCGTTCCACCGTTAGTTCCCGGGCTTGCTGCCGGCGCCGCCGCCTTGGCGCTCGTCGTCGTGACCCTGCTTCAGGTGTTCGTGATCGTGAGTCCAGGGTATGTTGGTGTGCCAATTTTCTTCGGCAGCACTGGCGAACCGCTTCCGAATGGTCTGCGCATCGTCAATCCGCTCACCTCTGTCAATCACATGAGTGTGAGGACGGAATCGTACGCTATCGCCGGCCCGCACGGACCGAGCGACGAGATGACACAGGTTGGCGGTGGTCCCGTCAACATCATCACGAAGGACGACCTGAGCGTGAATGTGGATCTGACGATCCTTTACTCGCTCGTGTCTGATGATGCGAGCTTCGTGTACACGAAGTTCGGCGACGACTACACGGAAAAGCTCGTTCGGAGCCCCGTGCACGCGATCGCGCGCGATGTCGGCAGCTCGTACTCGTTCCGTGACCTGTATTCAAGCAGGGAAGCGGCCGAGAAGAAGATGCAGCAAAAGCTCTCCGAGATCGTTCAGGGACTCGTCGCCCAGCAAGACCCGAGTGGAAAGCGCGTCGGCATTCTGATCCAGCAGGTGCTGGTGAAGCGCATCACGCCGCCGGAGCGCCTGATTGCCGCCATTACTGCAAAGAAGGAAGCAGAGCAGGAGGCGGAGCGCATGGTGTTCGTCATCCAGAAAGCGAAAATGGAGGCGGAACGCAAATCGATCGAGGCGGACGGCATCGCCGTCTTCCAGACAAAGGTGAGCCAAGGAATCGACGAGAACCTTCTCGTGTGGAAGGGTATCGAGGCGACCGAGGAGCTCGCGAAGTCGGGGAACGCCAAAGTCGTCATCATCGGTAATCCCGGCAACGGGCTTCCGTTGATGCTCGGCGACCTCATGCGCGAACTCAACAAGCAGGAGCCAGGCGTGACGGCGGCTGCGAACAAGTAGCAGCTACGTGAAATTGCAGGCGGGTCTTCGGACCCGCCTGTTTTCTTTTTATATAGAGGTGGGATAATAGGCGCCGGCATTAATACTAAATAAGTGTTTTATGAATCCTACAGGAGCAGTAAAAGGAGGGCTTGCCGGTTTTCTTCAGTTTATCCGCGAGCAGGGAGTGGTTGGTCTTGCGGTCGGTTTTATCCTTGGAGGGGCCGTTTCAAAAGTCGTCTCTGGGTTGGTCAATGATATTGTCAATCCGCTTTTGGGGTATGTGCTTGGTTCAACTGAAGGTCTTAAGGCGATGAAGCTCGGACCGGTTCTTTTGGGGGATTTTGTGGCTGTTACTATTGATTTCATCATTATCGCAGCGGTAGTGTATTTTATTGTCAAAGGTCTTGGGCTCGACAAAGTTGATGCGAAAAAAGCGTAACAAGGCGAATTGACAAAACTTGAGTGCGCGCGTATACCCTCTTACAGAGCATAGGAAAAGGAGGCTGTGAAATGATTAGGAAGGAAGAAAATGACTTTGTCACCTTTCTGTATCGCAGGCGAAAGCAAGCTAGGGAGATACTCGAGGCAGAGTTGCGCGGTCATGAAAAAAAACTAGTCAAAACGCGGCATGCGATTGAGCGCACGCCTCGCATAGACAGTCAGGATATAAAGAGCATAGGGGCCCTCCAAAATGTAGTTCGCCAACTTGAGGGAAAGATCGAGACAGTCAAACGGGCGCCTGCTTGGAAGCTCCCGAGCTATGAAGAGTTGCGCGCGCAGTATCGAAAAATGTGTGCTGTCCCACGAGTGAAAAGAGTGTTTGTTGAGGAAAATGCTATTTGCATTGAAACGGAATGTTTGTACGGACAGTTTTACAGGACAGGCCTCTTCCCATGGTCGAGGCCATGTATGACCTGGCACAGAATCGGACAGTTCCTCATATGGCTTAAGCTTGATCGCGACGAGGTGCGCTGGAACAATTTAACTGGCACAAAGGACACAATGCATGCGCCTACAGGCATACACTCGAATGGACACGCTAGTTGTCTTGGTACTGCTCGAGACCCTATTCAGAGCGCGTTTCGCACGTATGAATACGAACGACTTGCAAGTATAGTCGTCCGTTACGCTGAATGTGCGGGGCAAGACCCGCAACGGATGATGCTGTGGCCGACGGTAAAGAGAAGCGAAGTCCCACAGTGGTACCGAGAGACATTTCCTCAAAAGAAGTGGCCGAAATTTTGGTGAAGAGCGCGCAAGCGCTCTTCCTTTTTTTGTATTTACGCGTATGGTAGTGGCGGGCAAATGAAGGAGTACGTCCTGTGATTTTCACACCAGACATGCTAAACGGTCGCCCGGTGCACATAATTGGAGCCGGGTCACTAGGGAGTAAGCTCTGTCAAAACCTGGTGCGCAAAGGCGTGCCAGAGATTCATGTGTGGGACGACGATTTTCTTGAGGGAAGAAACTTGTTCAACCAGGCGTATTTTTCAGAATACGTTGGGAAACTGAAAGTTACCGCGCTTGTTGACATTGCTCGGGCGATCCGACCCGATGTGCGCGTGATACCGCATCGTGGACGCCTTACTCGAGGCACTTCTCTGCGGGGGATCGTTTTTTCGGCGGTTGATTCTAACTATGCACGGTACGAAGATGTTTGGCCCTGCGTGCGCGAGAATCCGGGTGTGACTTTCTTTGGTGACGGGCGTGTTGGACTTGACGGGGGGAAAGCCTACGGGCTCGATCCCAACAACATCTGGCACTGTGAGAAATATGAGAACCCGCAGTATCATCACCGCCATCCAGACCCCGTAGACTTGCTTCAGGGGTGCAAGACCGAGTTTCCGCTTCCGGAAAACTCAGACCGCGTGGTAGTGGAAATGATGTGGCGTATGACGCTGTGGCTGATGTTTGAACGTGGCTCGCAGGAACCGTATGTAAACTGTCGGGCATGGTCCTACACACCGCCTGAGCGTGAAGTTTTTGAAGTGTGGGACCAGTAATCGAAGCCGGCCGACCTTGACAGGTCGGCCGATTTTTCTACATTACTGAGATACCAGTACGCTCGCGGCTGGTTTTTGATCGTGGAGCGAGCATAGAAGGAGGGTCACTATGACCAGGATGAGCGACGCACAAGCGGCCATCGCCGACGTGAAGGAACGCGGTCTCGGCGCGCCGGACACGGGTCTCAGTCGCGGCGAGAGCGACCGGCTCCCCGGCGACGATCCGCGGCGGATCGAGTACGTCGACGGCTAGCTCGGCTCACGACCACAAGCGCAACCGGCGGGTGTCACACCCGCCGGTACTTATTTGATAGGCTTAGAGCATGCCTCTTTTTTGGATATCGTGTTGTTTCTTTTTTATAGGCATCATCTTAGCTGAGTATGGGTTTGGGCTTGTGGCGGCGTTGTGGCTCGCATTACTTGCATGCATTGTTTTCATAGCCGCGTTTTTTTCGGCTGAAAAGTCAACGGGCGTGCTTTTCTTTACCGCGCTGGTTTTCCTTTCGTGTGGCGTGGGGCGCGCAGCTCTTGTTTCTCCCGTACACAGCGAGATACTTTCTCCGTACATTGGAAAAGTAGCAACGCTTTCCGGTACGGTATGCCAAGAACCGGACACAAGAGAAAGTGGTGAGAGACTGACACTGTGTTTTGATGTCGTAGAAGGTGTTGAGGTCTCTGGGCGTGCACTGGTCGTCATGTCTCGCTTGTACGAAGTGTCATATGGGGACCATATCAGCGTGCGGGGCACTTTCTTGTATCCTGAATCTTTCGGGGGCGAGAACGGAAGACTTTTTGATTACCCGGGGTATCTTGCCAAAGATGGTGTCGGGTACGTACTCTCGTTTGCCGAGGTACTAGTCGTGGACACTAATGCGCGGGGTGGCATCCGCGGGTGGCTTTATGCTGGCAAGCAAAAGTATCTCGATGGTCTCGCGCGTGCCCTCTCTGAGCCGTATGCGGCGCTTGCGGGAGGAATAACCGTGGGAGACAAGCGCGCGTTGGGGAATACTCTTTCGGATCAGTTTCAAATAACAGGGCTCACCCATATCGTTGTGCTTTCGGGGTACAACATCACGCTCATTACGGTGGCGGTACTGGCGCTCATTTCTGGTTTTGGCATCCGTATGCGCTTTGTGACGGGAGCAATCATTGTCGCTGCTTTTGTGGCAATGACCGGTGGTTCGGCAACTGGAGTGCGCGCGGGAGCGATGGCCGTGATAGCGCTTTTTGCCACGATGGTTGAGAGAAAATACGCAATTACTCGGGCACTTATTTTCGTTGCGGCGATGATGGCGTTCGTCAACCCGCGGATTGTGCTGCATGATCCGAGTTTTCAGCTTTCAGTGTTGGCGACATTCGGTCTTATTCACGTCGCGCCTCTTGTTGAGCGTAGAATTCAATTTGTCACAAGGAGAATCGGACTGCGCGAGGTTGTGGCGGCAACGGTGGGGGTTCAATTGTTTGTATTGCCACTTATTTTGTATCAGATGGGAACGCTATCTTTAGTGTCGCTGGCTACAAATATTCTTGTGCTTCCTGTGATTCCTGTGGCGATGATTGCCTCAATACTGGGCGGCATCGTTGGGATTTTCTTTAGCGGCATTGTGGCAGTCGTCGCGGGGTTCCCGGCGTACACAGTACTGGCGTACGTACTTTCAGTAGTGGAGTTTTTTGCGCATCTTCCGTATGCGGCGATCACTGTCCCTGCTTTTCCATTTTGGTGGGTTATTGTTGTGTACGCGTGTATGTTTCTTTTGGGAATCGGCGCGCAACAATTTCCCAGTTCACATTCGCGAGGTACGCATCAACGTGTGTAGCTTTTTCTGCGGGGAGATAGTCAACCATGTATGCATGTTCCCACATGTCGAGCGCAAAAAGGATATTCACGTCAACAAGCGAACCGAGTTCGTGATCGGTGGTCCAATACACATGAGGTGTTTGTGCGGCAGCGTCCCACACGAGTGAACACCAACCGCTCCCACGACTCAGAGCCACTTTTTTGAGATGACTGATGCACGCGTTCCAATCGCCGTACTTTTCTGAGAGTGCAGTTGCGAGTGGGGAATCAAGATCGAATGCGCGCGGCCCCCCTTCGAGTTGGGGAAAGTAAAATTCGTGCATGCGCATGCCGTTAAACTCAAACCCCATGCGTCGGCGAATGCTTTCAATAGCGAATGTGTATTTTTCAGCATCTTGTTTTGTAAGGTCGGCGATTTGCTCACGCAAGAGGTTAATGTTTTTCACATACCCCTGATACAGCCCAAGGTGCACGTCGATTTGTTTTTGGGAAATGCCGGTAAGCTCAGGAATTGAAAACGTTTTAGCTTCGTACTGGTGCATGGAACGAGTATATCACGCGATATACTACGGTATGCGCGCGAAGATTGCGATTGGTGCGGCGGCGCTTTTGTGTTTGTGCGTGGCTGGTATTTGGGCGCCGCAATTCTCGCATTCTCAGAACGAGCTTATTGTTTCGTTTCTTGATGTAGGACAAGGGGACGCCATATTTATTCAATCTCCCACTGGGGCGCAGGTACTCATTGACGGCGGCCCTGATCGTTCGGTGCTGCGCGAACTTGCTGTGGTGATGCCTTGGTACGATCGAACTATTGATGTGGTAATCGCAACGCATCCAGACGCGGACCATGTAAGTGGGCTCGTTGATGTATTAAAACGGTATGATGTTTCATATATCCTAGAGCCCGGGGTACAACACGAAACGCCGCAAACAGAATCGATGCTTGCAAGTGTCGCGACTGAAGGCGCGCATTATATGCTTGCGCGACGCGGGCAGGTGATTGATCTCGGAGAAGCGCATCTCGAAATTCTTTTCCCCGATCGGGACGTGAGTGATCTTGAAACCAACACGGCTTCAGTAGTTGCGCGCCTTGTGTATGGGGAAGTATCTTTTTTATTTACAGGAGACGCGCCGCGTTCGGTCGAAGAATATCTTGCCGCTCTTGATGGCGAAACGCTCCAGAGTGATGTTCTCAAGGCTGGGCATCATGGCTCACATACATCCACGGCGCCTCTGTTCGTGGGGTTTGTTGCTCCGCGCTACGCGGTTGTTTCTCGGGGGTGTGACAATCGATACGGACATCCCCATCAAGAAGTACTCGATGTGTTTAAGCGTTTCGAAGTTGAGATAAAAGATACTTGTGTCGATGGAACGGTCACGTTTACATCTGATGGAAGAAGCGTATTTGTTCGATGATTATTATGTAAATCAGTGTGCGGTGGGATCGGCGGAGTGTTGATCGACCAATTGACTCTGGGGAAGTACTTGCGTAGTCTCAAGTTAGAAAAAAGGAGGAGGCCTGATGCGATACAAAACAATTGAAAAGTATCGACGAGCCGCGGTGAAGGTACGGGCTAGCGGGCTGGCCCCTACGGTCAATAATATTGCTCGGCAGGCGAAAGTACAGGCAAAACATTTTCGGGCACTGCTTAGCAAATGGCCGGACTTGCGGCAGTATGTGGGGATTATCTCAAGCGCACGCGCTCGGAGGGCGCGGTACGAAACTATCATTTCTGATCTCGAAAAGCAGGGGATGCCGATAGCTGCGCGAGCGGTTGCGGATGAGCTCGAAATTTCACTGTCTGCATTGTATCGATATAGCGCGCGGAACTGCAAAGGGGAGGACTCTCGTCTCTGCAGTATCGCTGAGTCTCTGGGTGAACAATATCGCAGAGCCGCAGTCCGTATAAAAGAAGAAGGGCGTCTCGTCACTCGGAAAGCATTGGCGTTCGAGCTGGGGAAATCCGTCTCCACTGTTAACCGATATGTGTGGGCGCATCCTGAGTTTTCAGAAAAGTTAGGGGTCGTTTATACCCAAGAAGGACATCGGCGCTTGTATACAAAAAAAGAAGAGCCTAAAAAGGCCTAGTAACCCTAGGCCTTTTCGTTTAAAAACAAAATCACATTAAACAATCCCTGCTTCTTTTAGGGTTTGGTAGACTCCGCGTTTCTTGAGTGTCTTGATACCTTTTGCAGATACTGTGATGGTAACTGAGCGGTTCAATTCTGGAACGAAAAGCGTCTTTTTCTGGAGATTCACGCGACGACGACGCTTTCCCACAGGATTGAACTGTGTGGCGCGAGTTCGGTTTGAATACCCGCCTGCGACGATTGATTTTTTACCCGTTATTGCGCATGTTCTTGCCATAGCGCTCGCATGCTAGCATTCTTATACTCGTTACGCAATAAGACACGGAATATGTCACGGAACAGCATGCTTGGTATTGGAATCCTGGTTATTGCAGGAATAGGAGTTTTGGGATGGGCGTATATGCAGTACCCTACGTGGCGTATGCATGCACGCGCGGCCGCGTGCGCATCAGAGTTCCAGACGGAATCTGAGCGTATGGGATGTTGGTACCGCCTCATTGACACAGAGGTAGAGCGCGCCGGAATTAGCGCGGCGACAAAAACATTTGCGCATCTGTACGACGCCTACGATGAATTTGCCGGATCAGGCTGTCACAAGCATGCGCACAAACTTGGCGATACGATCTACTATAATGTTTATTTAAACAACCCCGATATAGACGCGCTTGAATTTCCTGATGATGCTGATGCGTGCGGATACGGCGCATTTCATGGGTTTCTTGAGCACTTGATTCAGGACAATCCAGACCCTGCTTTCGTGACTGATGTGTGCACACGTTTGAATACGCGCCTCAAGGACAAGATGGGGGACATACGAGCAATTTGTTACCATGGAAGCGGGCACGGGTTTATGCTGGCGCGCGTTGAACAGGTTCCAGAAAGTATATGGGGTGATCTCGCGTATTTTGTGAAAGAGCCTCTGGCGCGATGTGAACAATTGACTGAAGCTGAACCGGGCGAAAAAGAAGAATGCCGACAAGGCATTTTTAACGTCATCATCAACTGGGCGGAGGGAGGCGAATATGGATTCGAGTACAATATCGATAACCCGCTCCGGCCCTGCGACTCGTTACCTCAGGCATGGCGGCACGCATGTTATTACGAGTATGCACAAAAACTCGATGGCATAGCGCGGCGCGACTTGGAGGAATTGTGGGATGTCGCGCAATCAATTCGAGACAAAGAGCATGCCGAAATGGTATTTGCGGTTGCAACCGCAGGGCTTATTCAGCAGACTGTTGTATCACATGAATATAAGGAAAAGTTACCGCAATGTTTTTCTTTGTCAGAACCTGCACTTACAGGAATTTGTGTCACGAGTTTGCTGTGGGGCTTATTTGAACACGGACCTCCGGGACATGAATATGTCGAACCGATTGCCTTGTGTAGTGACCCAAGTATTGTAGAGCATCAGTTTGAGCAAAAATGTTATGAAGATATTGGCAAACGATTGCATCGATTTTATGATGCGGAGTACATTGAGCACAGTATTTGTCCGTTGTTTCCAAAAGCGTACCGCGCCTTCTGCAAGGCCGAGTGAGACGTGGTAGGATTTAGCGATGGAAATTGCCGTTGTGCTGCTCATCGCAGCCTTGGTCATGTCAGTCGTTTTCCACGAAGTAGCGCATGGGTGGATGGCTGATTACCTGGGCGACCCAACAGCGCGCTACGAGGGAAGACTCACCCTTAATCCGATCAATCATGTCGACCCGTTCGGGTCAGTGCTTCTTCCCGCGATACTGGTGCTCACGAGCTCTCCGATACTCATTGGGTGGGCTAAGCCAGTTCCATATAATCCATACAATTTAAAGAAAGGAGGGCGGTGGGCGGAGATGCTGGTTGCGGCTGCGGGCCCGGGTGCAAATATCGCAATCGCGCTTGGGTTAGCACTCGTGCTGCGTCTCGGTATTGGCATTGAAGCAGCTGATTTTCTATTTTCAGTGGTCACGATGAACGTTATGCTCGCATTGTTCAACCTGGTCCCGATCCCACCTCTCGATGGTTCGAAAATTCTTGCAGCGCTACTGCCCGAGCCATTTGCGCAATCGTATGAAAGATTGCGAACCCAGCTTGAGTGGAATCCGTTTCTTGGATTTGGTCTTGTTATCGTATTTGTGATGGTCTTTGGCAGTGTGCTCAGCACCCTTGTTTTTAGTTTAAGTCGGGCGCTTTTGGGTGTATGAGCAAGAGAATGATGCTCGTCGGAGGTGGCGTGCTTGTTTGCGTGGCGATGTTATTGGCGTGGTGGTTTTACTCTCGTGCAGAAAAAACAGAATTTCCAACAATACTTTCGGGCACCGCAACCGTTGTGCTTACTGCAGAAGGGTACGAACCTCGAGAAATAACGATTAGAAAAAATACTACAGTCACTTTTCGGTCTGAAAACAAATCCCAGCATTGGCCTGCGTCTGACTTACATCCTGCTCACGAGATTTATCCCGAATTTGATCCAGGGCGACCTCTGGAATCAGATGAGATGTGGCAGTTCACGTTTGATAAAGTCGGAACATGGGGACTCCATGACCATATTCGCTCTTACTACACCGGCGTTGTTCACGTGGTCGAGTAAGAGGAGGGTCTTGCGCGCCAAGAAATTGCATAGTACACTCGCAGCGCGCTTTGGCGCATTTTTGCTATGGCAACAATCAATCAGCTCGTACGAAAATCCCGCAAGGATAAGATTTCTAAATCGAAAACTACTGCACTGCGCCGTGGTTTTAATACTATTCAGAACCGCCCAACATTTTACCCGGCGCCTTTTAAGCGTGGGGTGTGTGTGAAGGTAACTACAAAAACTCCTCGAAAACCTAACTCAGCTATTCGAAAAATCGCTCGCGTGCGCCTTACAAACCAGCAAGAAGTAACGGCGTATATCCCTGGTGAGAAACACGCGCTCCAAGAGCACTCGGTCGTGCTTCTTCGAGGAGGTCGTGTAAAAGACATCGGACTCCGATACACTATCGTGCGCGGTAAACTTGATGCAACGGGAGTTGATGCACGCCGCCGCGGCCGCTCGCGCTATGGAGCAAAGAAACCTAAAAACTAATTATGCGACGTCCGCTTAAGAAAAAACCTACCACCGCACCAGACCCGAGATATAAATCGGTTCGTGTTGCCAAACTCATCAATTACGTGATGGAGCGCGGTAAGAAAGATACTGCGCGAAAAGTAGTGTATGCAGCGTTTGAAGAAATGAAAAAAGAAGGAGATCCGGTAGCGATTTTTGAGGAAGCACTCCAAAATGTGCAACCAAATCTTGAAGTACGGTCACGTCGTGTTGGTGGCGCAAACTACCAAGTTCCAGTTCCTGTTCGTCCGGAACGCCAGCTCGCACTCGCGCTTCGGTGGATAGTACAAACTGCAGAAGCGGCAAAAGGGATACCTATGGGAAAGCAGCTTGCGCAAGAAATTCTCCAAGCGCGCAACAATGAAGGGGCGGCAATTGCTAAAAAAGATAATATGCACAAAATGGCGGAAGCAAACAAAGCGTTTGCTCACTTTGCGTGGTAGTATAGGCCTCCTATGAACCGCGACTACCCACTCGAGAAAGTCCGCAACTTCGGTATTATCGCCCACATTGATGCGGGAAAAACAACCACATCGGAGCGCATTCTTTTCTACACTGGCGAAAGCCATAAAATCGGAGAGGTGCACGAGGGTGCTACAGTGACCGACTGGATGGAGCAGGAGCGCGAGCGCGGCATTACCATCACCGCTGCTGCAATCACGTGTTTCTGGAACCCAACATACATGGGTGCTGACACTTCTAACAAGCACCGTTTCAATATCATCGATACTCCGGGACACATTGACTTCACCTCAGAAGTGCAGCGTTCAATGCGTGTGCTAGACGGCGCCGTTGTCGTATTTGACGGTGTCGCGGGAGTTGAGCCTCAGACAGAAACTAACTGGCGCTATGCGGAAGACGCGAATGTGCCACGGCTTTGTTTTGTGAATAAACTTGATCGCACCGGCGCTTCTTTTGAACGCTCATACGGAATGATCAAAGATCGCTTGTCTAAAAACGCAATTCGCACACAACTTCCTATGGGAGAAGAGGATGCAATGGAAGGTGTTATTGATCTTTTGACGATGCAGGCATACACCTTTGCGGGGGATAAAGGTAAAGAGGTTATTGCGGGGCCAATTCCAGAGGCTTTCAAGGCGGACGCGGGTAAGTACCGCGCGGAATTAATCGAAGCGATCGTCGAACACGATGAGGGTCTGATGAGTGCATACCTTGAAGGTAAGGAGCCGTCACTTTCAGAACTTAAGACTACGCTGCGTAAGGCAGTCATTGCGAACAAAATATTCCCTGTCTTGTGTGGGACGGCGCTCAAAAACAAAGGAGTCCAGTTAGTGCTCGATGCCGTCGTTGACTATCTTCCTTGTCCTCTCGATCTTCCTGCAGCTAAGGGAGTAAATCCTGACACTGGCGAAGAGATTACTCGCGGCCCATCAGACGCAGAACCTTTTGCCGCGCTCGTCTTTAAACTCCAGGCTGACCCGTTCGTGGGGCAACTTTCGTTCTTCCGCGTCTATTCAGGCACCCTTGAAGCAGGGAGTTATGTGTACAATGCATCGAACGGAACAAAGGAGCGAGTTGGACGTATTGTTCGCCTTCAGGCAGACAAGCGAGAAGAAATAAAAAAGGTGTTCACGGGAGAAATTGCTGCACTCGTTGGAGCAAAAGAGGCAAAAATCGGTCATACAATCTGTGATGAGAAGAGTCCAATTATTCTCGAACAAATTAAATTCCGCGAACCAGTTCTTTCAGCTCGTATCGAGCCTAAAACTAAGAACGACCAAGAAAAAATGGGTATGGCGCTTGCCAAACTTGGTGACGAAGATCCAACATTCCGTGTGTATTCGGATGAAGAAACAGGCGACACGCTTGTTGCGGGAATGGGTGAGTTACACCTCGATATTATTGTTGACCGTATGCGCCGAGAATTTGGTGTTGAGGCAACGCTTGGCAAACCACAGGTTGCGTATCGCGAAACCATTCAAGGCAACGCTGAGATCGAAAACAAATACATCAAGCAGACTGGTGGTAAGGGCCAATATGGCCACGTAAAGATCCGCGTGAAGCCGCTGGAACCGTTAGAGGAAGGTGCAAAAATCCCGCATAGCGTCACGCGCGAAGATCATTTCGAATTCATCAACAACATTAAAGGTGGTGTTATTCCGAACGAATATATTCCCGCAGTGCAGAAAGGTGTACGCGAAGCGATGGGGCGCGGTGTGCTTGCAGGGTATCCAGTCGTGGATATTTCAGTCGAATTGTTTGATGGTACATACCACGAAGTCGACTCATCAGAAATCGCCTTCAAAATCGCTGCTTCGCAGGCATTTCAAGAAGCAGTGCGATCTGCCAAGCCAGCACTTCTCGAGCCTATTATGAAAATCGAAGTCGTAACACCGGAAAAATTTATGGGTGATGTTACGGGCAATCTCAATGGTAAACGCGGCTCAATTCAGTCAATCGATGATCGTACTGGGGGACTCAAGGTAATCACGGCACACGTACCGCTCTCAGAAATGTTTGGGTACACAACAGTGCTTCGCTCTATGACCGAAGGTCGTGCAAACTCAACTATGGAATTTGATCACTACGCGGTTGTTCCACGAAACGTTGCTGATGAAGTAATGGCAAGTCGGAAGTAAATCATTTTCATCCACAAGGGCTCGCTCGTCTTCGCTTCGGGAGTAGTATACTGCCGACATGAGTGAGCAAGTTCCCACAGAGAGTGCGTGGGTACGTTTTTTGCGCGGGGAACGCGCATTCCATCCGATACTTGAGTTTAGTATCGGATTTGCGCTTGCAGGCGTGCTGCTCTTTTTTGCGTTTTATTTTTTTTCAGGGTCGCAGGTAAACACAGCCCCCGTTTTTGAACCGCATGACGCGCTTGGTGACGACGAGGGAGGTGTTTTGAACAAAGAAGAAATACTTCGTGCGGTACAAGAGACGACACAGCCCTCGGCACTATCCGAGGTTGAAAAACTCGAGGTTCTTGAGCAAGTCAGCGGAAGCCCGTCACAAAACATGTCTGAGGAAGAAAAACTCCAAATCCTCAGCTCTGTGCGTTTAACTGATCTATGAAGCACTCGCTCCTTGTGGCATTTGCGTTCTGTATGATCCTGGCAGGATCGTTTCTTGCACCTCGCGCGGCATTTTCCCAAAGCACACAAGCAATAACTGGGTGGGCGTGGAGCGACACAATTGGATGGATTTCGCTCAATTGCAGCGACCTGGGTACATGCAGTACTGTCTCGTACGGACTCTCGATGAATGGAAGTGGCGTCATTTCTGGGTATGCGTGGAGTGAGAACGTTGGTTGGATCAGCGCCCAAACAGCTGATGTGACTGGATGTCCTAGTGCACCATGTACTCCGCAAGTTTCTGGGAGCTCAGTGACTGGGTGGTTGAAAGTTCTTTCGTCCTCAGATCCGCAAAATGGAGCGTGGGATGGATGGGTTAGTCTTGACGGGGTTTCCTACGGTCTCAGTGCGGTTGGCAATGCGATTTTAGATTGGGCGTGGGGGGATACAAACCTGGGGTGGATTGATTTTTCTGCAAATTATCCTTGCGAGCAGACGTACGGGTACTACTGTACTGACGATACGCTTCACTATAAAGATTTGTCATGTGGTATCGATACGATTGCTGGCACGCCGCAGGTGTGTAGCTACCAGTGTCAAAGCGGTGCGTGTGTACCGGCACCAGACCCAGGCGGCACGATCACTGCAACACCGTCTTTATTGGTACGAGGTACTACGGCAACAATCACCTGGAGTACTGATGACGCGGTCTCGTGTACCGTTTCGGGGAATGGTGATGCGTGGAGTGGACTTTCGGGTTCCCAGACATCCTCGCCGGTTACTGCCACGGTTACATACACACTTTCATGCACAGGTCTAGACGATTCTACTCTGGAAGAGAGTGTTACTATTAGAGCTGTGCCATTTTGGCGTGAACTATAAGTATGCCCAAACCCCTTTCACACATCGCGTCGTTCATAACAGGAGCTGTAATTTTTGCGACGCTTGGTGTTGTGTATGCCTGGACGGGCCCTACGCAGACACCTCCAAATGGAAACGTGTCGGCTCCCGTTAATGTTGGGACAACTGATCAGATCAAGAACGCGGGTCTTGGTGTAAACTCGCTCGCGGTATACGGAAACGCGATTCTCTCCGGTGCCTCTCGATACTTAAATTTTGGTACGACTGCAGGATCGGCCGGATACGGTATCAGGGATAATGCGGGGGTCATTGAATACAAAAACAGCGGTGGGGGGTGGACCAACTTCACCTCAGTAAGTGAATCAGACCCTCAGGTAGGTACGCTTACAAGTGGGAAGTGGTGTACCACTAACGGGACACAGGTAACGTGTACCTCCGACCAGCCACTGCTTTCATACACGGAAACAGACCCACAAGTCAGTACGCTCACGGCAAGTAGGTATTGTAAGGCAAATAGTGCCGGAGACGGTATTGTCTGCAGTACCACTACGTGTGGGGATGTACCCAATGGTGCTGTATCGGCTGTGAGTATTTGTACAAGCGGTTGTACTGGAAGTGTTAACGGTGTGAACGTAACGAGATGCGTTAATGGCACACTCACTTCTTCAGGATGCCCAAGTGGCGGGCGTTGTTCTTGTTTCACTAAAGAAACCTTGGTGACAATGGAAGACGGTTCGCAAAAACCGATTTACGAAATTCGTGTTGGTGACCATGTGCGCGCTCCCCATGGTGGTAGTAATGTCGTGCTTGCACTCGACCACACAATGCTGTGGGAAAGCAAACCACAGCACCTGATTCGTATAAATGGAGGTGAGCCGTTTATGACCGACAACCACCCTGTGATGACCGCTGAAGGGTGGAAAGCAGCAAACCCGTCAATGGCTGAAGTTGAAGCATATGATCAGCTTGCAGGACGTGTTGGACAGCTGGATGTTGGAGACGTTATCCTTCTTGCAGATGGCGAACTTGTAGTGGAAACTCTTGAAGTAATCCCTAACACGCAAGAAGCTCAGAAACTCTATAACTTATACGTTAGCGGGGATCATACGTATATTGCAAACGATATGGTTGTTCATGGAGTTGTGCCTGATCGTGCTGGCTTGTATACGCTAGAGATGGAGCATGGTGGGGAATAGCCTATCAAAACACCTTTCTCGCATCGTATCGTTCGGTGCGCCTATAAAGTAACAGAAGGACAGCTAAGTGCGGGGAGCAACAGTTTGCGTGCACTTCCGATGTGAGCAGTGGTGTAGAAACATGCTTTTATACGGTATAAAAATTAACGAGGTGCCGAAGGTCTTTCTTGACGTGCACTGTAACTCTGTTACACTTTTTTTACGATCGGCGCAGTACGCGCCTTCGTTTATAAGTGGGTAGCGTTAGAGACGAGAGGCATGTTCTTGCGCTTTCGTATCTAACGGTCCCGTAAGCTATTTATTATGACAGATTTCGATCGTTCGAAGCCGCACGTAAACGTGGGCACCATTGGCCACGTTGACCACGGCAAGACAACCTCGACCGCTGCAATCCTTAGGGTTTTGGATATGGCCAAGGACCAAGGATATGGTGCGCGCGTTGAGGCAGTCGATAAAATCGACTCCGCGCCCGAGGAAAAGGCTCGCGGCATTACCATTTCGATTCACCACTCTGAGTACTGGACGCCGAATCGGCACTACGCTCACATCGATGCTCCAGGGCACGCTGATTACATCAAAAACATGATCACGGGTGCCGCACAGATGGATGGCGCAGTTTTGGTGGTTGCAGCAACCGATGGTGTTATGCCACAGACTCGCGAACACATTCTCTTGGCTCGCCAAGTGGGTGTGCCTAAGATCATTGTTTGGCTCAATAAGTGCGACATGGTTGAGGACAATGACCTTATCGATCTCGTTGAAGAAGAGGTGCGTGAACTTTTGACCAAGTACGAATTTGACGGCGCTAACGCACCGGTAATTCGCGGTTCGGGTCTTAAGGCACTTGAAGCTTCATCGGTTGACGATCCATGGGCACAAAAAGTACTTGAACTTGTAAAAGCGCTCGACGAGTACATTCCAATGCCGCAGCGTGACAAAGAAAAGCCGTTTCTCATGCCGATTGAGGACATCTTCTCGATCGAGGGTCGCGGAACCGTGGTTACTGGTCGTATCGAACGCGGCGTTCTCAAGGTAGGTGCTGATGTCGAGATTGTTGGCATCAAGGACACTGCAAAAACAACGGTAACTGGCATCGAAATGTTCAACAAATCACTTGATCATGGCGAAGCTGGAGACAACGCAGGAATTCTTTTGCGCGGCACAAAAAAGGAAGATGTGCATCGCGGACAAGTTTTGTGTGCTCCTGGCTCAATTACTCCTCACACAGAATTTGAGTCGGAAGTCTACATTCTTTCGAAGGAGGAAGGCGGTCGCCATACGCCATTCTTCTCAGGGTATAAACCGCAATTCTACATGCGTACTACCGATGTTACCGGTGAGGTAACGCTTAAAGAGGGTGTCGAGATGGTTATGCCAGGCGATACGGTTACCTTCAAGGTAAAACTCGTCGGCCCGATTGCTCTTGAAGAGCAGCAGCGCTTTGCTATTCGCGAGGGTGGCAAGACCGTTGGCGCAGGTGTAGTAACTAAAGTTGTTGCCTAACTTGACTTTCACGAGGTGTTTCGTTAGAGTCTCGTGGCTTGTACTATGACAGCTTCAAAGCGGACAAAAAAGACTGATGCCCAAGGACGGCTTCGTATACGCGTACGCGCATATGAACATCGCGTGCTTGATAACGCAGTCAAACAAATCATGGACACCGCTGTACGCTTCAATGCGAAAGTGGTTGGACCTGTACCGCTCCCCATTGATATCCGTAAATACACCGTGAACCGTTCGACATTCGTCCACAAGGACGCGCGAGAACAATTCGAAATGAGAGTTCACAAACGGATGATCGACATCATGAATCCTGAACCGAAGATCATTGAGGCACTTACAAACATTGATTTGCCTTCAGGAGTCAATATTGACGTAAAAATGATGTAAAGTGTTTCCTTGAGGAAACGCAACAAAACCCGCCCGCAAGCGGGTTTTGTTGATAAGGGGATGTTATGGATCGCGCGTGCGGTATACTTCCCGCATGATCATTGCGTTTTTGTTTTTAGTGATTGCGGTGCCGGTTTACGCGCAAGAAGCCAGTGTAGCTGCTGAGATTCGCGCTGCCCTTCAAGAACAGGCGACCACAGAGGGGTTGTCGCAGGGAGATTTTGACACACTCGTCGCTTCTCTTACAAAAAAATCAGTTGAGGCAGGTATTACGCCTGAACGTATTACTGAATCGGTTGCTACGCCCGAGTTTGAGAGTAATGATGGGTTTGTTGAATCGGAGGTGCCTCAAGAACAATCTCGCGGGGGGCACTCTATTGCACTGGGTGTTTTGGTGCTAATAGTTCTCGCGCTCGGGTATTTCATATATCGCAAAATGGAACAAGGCGGGGCGCTCTCACGGCAGTGAAACTTGCAATCTAAAAATCTTTGTGTATAGTGCCTGCACGCTACGTCCCAGGAGGGACCAATGGCCATGGCGCCATTGTTGTTTGGCGCAATTTTTATATGAAATTCATGATCGGTATCAAAGGGGCGATGACACAAATCTTTGACGCAGAAGGCAACGTTCGTGCTGCGACGATCATTACTGCAGGACCGCTTACCGTAACTCAGCTCAAAACACAGGAAAGCGACGGGTACCAGGCAGTGCAGCTTGGGTTTGGAAATAAAAAAGAAAAACATAGCACCAAACCTGAACGGGGACACACAAAAGAACTCGGAGTATTTCGTGCGCTTAAGGAAGTACAGACAACAGAAGCGTTTACCCGTGGACAGGTAGTGGATCTTTCTGTGTTCACGCCAGGCGACATGGTTAGCGTGTCAGCGGTTTCAAAAGCGAAAGGTTTCCAAGGTGTCGTAAAGCGACATGGGTTCAGCGGAGACATGCGCTCACATGGTCGCAAGCACTCAGAACGCGCACCTGGTTCAATCGGGGGCGGTGGTCGCGCAGGCGGACGTGTTATTAAGGGGATGCGCATGGCGGGTCGCATGGGTGGGGATCGTGTAACCGTGAGAAACCTCCAGGTGCTTCAAGTAAACACTGATACAGGCACGCTTGTTATTTCAGGAGCGGTACCAGGGCGCCCGGGGACATTGGTAGAAATTTCAGCAGCATAGAGTATGAAAGCAGATGTATATACATACGAAGGGAAAAAGAACGGATCGGTGACACTTCCGGAAGCCGTGTTTGGCGTCAAGTGGAACGAGGCTCTAGTAAGTCAGGTGGTGCGCGCGATGCAAGCAAACGCACGTACCCCAGTTGCTGACACAAAAGGGCGAGGTGAAGTACGGGGTGGCGGTAAAAAACCATGGAAACAAAAAGGCACCGGGCGCGCTCGCCATGGCTCCATACGATCTCCGATTTGGAAAGGTGGCGGTGTAACACATGGGCCTTTAAGCGAGAAAAACTATGCGCAAAAAGTAAATCGGAAAATGCGTACCAAGGCACTTTTCAGCGTTCTTTCGAAAAAGTTTACTGACGGGTCAGTGATTTTTGTGGATGCACTCCCGTTTGAAACACCGAAAACAAAAGATGCAAAACGAGTACTTGACGCACTTGCGGTGGCGGGGGTGAAGATTTCAAAGAAGCGTAATGCCGTTTTGGTTTCGATTCCTGAATCAAACCCGATCATCAAAAAGAGTTTCCGCAATATGGGAAACGTTGTGGTGGAGACTACGCAGAATCTAAATCCTGTTGACGCACTTACGTACGCACACATAGTCGTTATTGACCCCGATCGATCAGTTGCCGTGCTTGCAAAGCGCAACGAAAAATAACTATGGCTCTTTTCTCACGTAATAAAAAAGCAAAAACGACCGCATCAACGAGTGTTTCAAAACCGGTGGTACGTGATCTTGCCCAGGTTTTGCGCAACCCGCGCATCACTGAAAAAGCGGCAGATGCAACGGCGCGACGCGTGTATGTTTTCGATGTTGCTCGTGGCGCTTCAAAAACTGAAATAGTTGCTGCGATACGGGCAGTCTACAAAGTCGTACCTGCTAAAGTGCGCACCACACCTGTTCCGACCAAAGATGTCCGTAACGCGCGCACGGGAGTGCGCGGCACGACTGCACGAGCGAAAAAAGCGTACGTGTATCTTAAAGAGGGTGAAACTATTACGCTCACATAATTATGAAAACATTTCGTCCATATACCAAAAGCCGCCGCCAGATGTCTCGTATTTCATACGAACACGTAGTGACAGCCGAGCGCCCGGTAAAGGCGCTTACAGGTGGGTTTAAACGCGCAGTTGGGCGCAATAGCGCAGGGCGTATTACAACGCGACACAAAGGGGGTGGGGTCAAGCGTTTGTATCGCACTATTGATTTCGTCTACGGTAAAACAGGAGTGCCTGCAATTGTGAAAACAGTCGAATACGACCCGAATCGTTCAGGATATATTGGACTTGTTGCCTATCGCGATGGCGAGCGCCGCTACGTGCTGCTTCCGCGATCGGTTGTTGTGGGTACGGAAATTTTGACGCACGAAAGCGCACCTGTCGTGGTTGGTAATCGAGCGCTTCTTAAAAATATTCCGATTGGTACCTTTGTGTACAATATTGAAATTAAGCCGCGCGGAGGTGCGAAGGTAGCACGCTCAGCTGGAGTCTTCGCCGAAGTGATTGCGCAAGACGACGGGTACACGCATCTTAAAATGCCTTCAAGCGAAGTGCGCAGAGTACTCGATACGTGTTGGGCATCGATTGGTGAAGTTTCAAATCCGGAACATCGATTGGTCAATATTGGTAAGGCAGGTCGTTCACGGAAGATGGGTATTCGTCCGACGGTACGTGGTTCAGTAATGAACCCGGTTGATCACCCTCATGGTGGTGGTGAAGGGCGTCAAGGACGTGGGTTGCGCCGTGCAAAATCAATGTGGGGCAAGCCAACGGGCAAAGGACAAAAGACCCGGACTCCTAAGAAATATTCCAACGTGTTTATTGTGTCACGTCGTAAAGTAGGCAAACGAAAAAAACAGTAAGATCAAAACCCCGCGAAAGCGGGGTTTTGAATTTCTGAGGTCTTCGTATGTACCGTTTAGTTTAGTTCGCAATTTTCACCCGTACAGACATTTTAAGGAACTCTTTGACAACGATTTAAAATTCATATACTATGCGGCACGCGCTTTGGCGCATTTTTGCTATGACACGCTCACTTAAAAAAGGCCCGTACGTCGACGAGAAACTTCTCAAGAAGGTTTTGGCTGCAAAAGCAGGTAAGGGCACTATCAAAACCTGGGCACGAAGAAGCCAAATTCCACCGGAGTTTGTTGGCTACACCTTTGGTGTCCACAACGGTAAGAATTTTGTTGACGTTTTTGTGACCGAAGAAATGGTGGGGCATCGTTTAGGTGAATTCTCTCCGACTACCCGTTTCGGGCGCCATGGAGGTAAGATGCAGAAAGAACTTGAGACTAAGGCAAAAGAGGCAGAAATTGCCGCAGCAAAAGCAGCAAAGACGACTGCCGATACCGCTGCAGCTAAGAAATAACCATGAAAGCGTATTTGAAAAACTATCGTCAATCACCACGTAAGGTGCGCCTTGTTGCGGATATGATTCGCGGCAAAGAAGTATCTCGCGCACTATCGCTTCTGCGCTTCGCGGACAAAAAGTCGGCACCTGCGCTTGCGAAGTTGCTCAACTCTGCAGTACATAACGCAGAAGCGCGAGGTGCGGCACGCGACTCGCTTTTTGTACAAAAAATCCTTGTCGATCAAGGTGT
The DNA here is from genome assembly GCA_038128225.1 of bacterium. GTDB lineage: Bacteria > Patescibacteriota > Minisyncoccia > Phycocordibacterales > UBA2100 > JAYPJF01. The sequence continues at coordinate 129,863 of JAYPJF010000001.1, read as the reverse complement.
GGTTATGCGGCGCTATATGCCAGGCGCACGCGGAAGCGCACATCCGTATCAGAAGAAAACAAGTTGCATTAGTATCGAACTTGGATCTCATTCGGGAGCGAAAACAGAAAAAACAAAGAAATCTGCCGCAGAACAGAAAACAAAAGCAACACCAAAACCGCGCGCGGCAAAGAAGGTAGCAAAGAAATAATATGACACACACCGTACACCCATTTGCACATCGTTTAGGAATTATTCGTGACTGGAAATCGCGCTGGTTTGCGGCGACCCCGGCATTGTATCGGCATAATGTTCGCATCGATACGACGATCCGTAATTTCCTTAAGAAACGGCTGCGGGGCATGTATGTAACGAGTATTGAACTTGAACGTCGGGAAAAAAGCATTCGTGTTCTTGTTAAGACGTCGCGCCCGGGTCTTTTGATTGGACGAGGAGGTGAGGGGAGTGTGCAGCTCACCCAAGAGATTTTTGATGTGGTAAAAAAGATCGCCCGCAAGGACACCCCGACGATTAAGCTTGATATCGAGGAGGTTCGTTCTCCTGAATCACAAGCCGCAATTGTTGCGTATATGATTGCCGAGGGTCTTGAAAAACGTATGGCGTTTCGTCGGGTTATGAAACAGACTGCAGAAAAAGTGATGGCAAACAGAGACGTCTCGGGAGTGCGTATCGCCATTTCCGGGCGCCTTGGTGGCGCAGAAATGTCACGCCAAGAAGAACTGAAGCGTGGACGAGTGCCTTTGCAGACATTGCGCGCGGATATCGATTTTGCACGCGAAGAAGCATACCTTCCGTATGGTGTCATCGGTATCAAAGTGTGGATTTATCGTGGCGACATTTTCAAAGAGAAACGCGCGGAAGCAACCGCAACAAAATAGCATATGTTATTCCCCAAACGTCCTAAACATCGAAAATGGCAGACAGGCCGGAGTCACCCCGCAAAACGATCTCATCCAGAGACACGCGGCGTGACCGTCGCTTTTGGTTCTCATGCGATGCGTGCGATCACCGCGTCTCGCATCACCTCAAACCAAATTGAGGCGGCGCGTAAGGTGATCGCGCGCTCGCTCGGGAAGACGGGAAAAATGTGGATCCGCATTTTTCCGGATCGCCCACGCACGGCAAAAGCTGCTGAGGTGGGAATGGGAAGCGGGAAAGGTGATCTTAAGGATTATGTATTCGAAGTGCGTCCGGGCCGCATACTTTTTGAAGTCGACGGCGTTCAGGAGCAAACTGCACAGGATGCTTTGAAAAAGGCTGGGGCAAAACTCCCAATCAAGGTGAAAGTCACAAGCCGTTAAATCTATGAAAGATCTTAAGAAAAAAACGGACGCCGATCTTGCAAAACTGATCCAAGAAAAGCGAGAAGAGTTGCGTGTATTTCGATTTGGCGAAGCGGGGAGCCGTTCACGGAACGTACGCGCAGGCCGCAATGCACGTCGTGTTATTGCCCAGGCGCTTACTGAGCTGAAACTCCGCACGCTTGCAGGAGAGGAAAAAACCGCGTAGCATGCATCACGTTTTATGAAAGACCAGCAACATACAGTAAAGCAAGGAACCCAGTTTCGTGGCGTCGTTGTTAAATCAGCAATGAAAGATACGGTTACCGTGGCTGTGCCGCGCTATGTAAAACACCCCAAGTACAAAAAGTTCATGCGCACCCAGAAGAAGTACTTGGTCCACAATCCAGGGAACACTGTGGCAGTAGGTGATCAGGTTTTGATTCGCGCCACGCGCCCACAATCAAAGCGCAAGTATTTCGAGATTGCAGAGCGTCTTTCTGGGGCAGCCGCAGAGACCGAAGAGTAATGTATGATCCAACCAACAACAATGGTAAAAATTGCAGATAACTCCGGTGGTAAGATCGGATATGTCTTCAAAATTCTTGGTGGGAGTAAGCGGCGGTATGCGCGCTTGGGGGATGAAATAGTTATTTCAGTACGTGTTGCTGAGCCACGCAAGCCGATTAAGAAGAAAGACGTTCTTCGTGCGGTTGTTGTGCGTCAGCGCAAGCCTTTTCGTCGCAAAGACGGCTCGTACATTTCATTTGATGAAAATGCGGTAGTGGTCATCGAAGGGAAGGGAAAGAACGCAAAAGAGCCGCGCGCAAACCGTGTTTTTGGCCCGGTGCCGCGTGAAGTGGTTGACCGCGGGTATCAGCGCATCGGCTCCCTTGCACCTGAGATTGTATAAATATGAAAATTCGCAAAGGAGACAAGGTGATAGTGATCGCAGGAAAAGATCGTGGGAAAACGGGTGTTGTCGTGCGCGCACTTCCAAAAAAAGATCGGCTCGTTATCGAGGGGGTAAATATTGCTAAGCGCCATCAACGAGCGAGTCGAGCACGAAGCAAAGGGCAGATTGTGGAACGGGCAATGCCTCTCCATGTATCGAATGTTATGGTAGTTGACCCAAAAACCAGTAAGCCAAGTCGTATCGCGTACCGTGTTTCAAAAGATGGGCGCGAGCGAGTTGCACAAAAAAGCGGTTCAAAAATGTAAAGTATGGATCATCAAAACATCACAGTAGAAAAGCAAAAAAACGTGTACCAGACACTGAAAACTCAGTTTGGATATAAAAACGTGATGCAATCACCAAAGGTGGTAAAAGTGGTCATTTCGAGCGGTATTGGAAAGATTACCGATCAAAAAAAGCGTGCACTCATCGCGGACCGTCTCGCGTTGATTACAGGGCAAAAACCCGCAGAGCGCGCGGCAAAAAAAGCTATTGCTACGTTCAAGACTCGGGAGGGGGATGTTATCGGATATCAAATCACCCTTCGTGGCGCTCGGATGTGGGCATTCATAGACAAGCTGATTCATATCGCGCTCCCTCGCACGCGTGACTTCCGCGGCCTCAAGGCGACCGCCTTTGATGATATGGGAAATTATTCGGTTGGTATTAAGGAGCATACGATTTTTCCTGAGACCGCTGACGAAGACCTTCGTGATGTTTTTGGGTTTGCAATTACGGTAGTGACGACTGCGAAAACAAAAGAAGAGGCAGAAGCACTTGTTCGGCATCTCGGGTTTCCTCTCCAAAAAGCCGAATAATTTTTACCTAAAAAACCGCCGCCCCTCAGAGGTGAGGGGCGGCTTTCAGATACGTCACGCCGCTTTATTCTTAACGGGCGCGTCACGCACTCCGTCTCCATCGGTGTCCACTTCAAACTTCTCATTGAGGCCAAGTTTGCGCCCTAACCAGATGAAGAATGGGCGCGCCCAGAGCCAGCTGATCCACCATGCGGTGCGCGGGTATTTTCCTGCAAACCAATCCGCCCACGCGCGTATCGGGCGCCACCGCTCCATGATGATTGCACTGAATTGGTCGAAGCCGATGAGGGGCAGTTTCTCGACCACGAATGCGGCAACGAAAGAGAACAGAAGCCCCTCCCACCATCCCAGGCGTTCATTGATTATGATGAATAACCATACGCACGCGCCAATTGCCCCAATGGCAATGAGTGCACGTGTCCATCGCGGTAATCCCGGCCTGTAGCTCCAAAGCGCAAAGAGTTTTCCAAGAAAGCGTCGTTTGAGCTCTTCCACTTTCTCTCGTCGTTCAGCATACTTTAGTTGGCCCCAATGACGTACGAGAACGTAGGCTGCCACATACCAAAGCGCTCGCCAAAACGGCTGTAAGAGCCGTCTCAGGGCGAATCGTTTCATTGCGCCTTGGAGCCATACGGCAAGAGGACGGTAGATTGAGCCAATAATGCTCAAAATCCACTGCCAAATCACTCGTCCTATCCACAGAAGCCATTGACGGATTGCAGCGGCGATACTCCCATCATTTGCCAGCTGGTCAACCACAACTCCCGCGAAGGCAAAAATAAGTATCCCAAGACCTATGCGTATGAGAAGTGCCACAGTGCGCTCCTTTAGTTTGATCCGCGTGCACTATACAATCGTTGATAGATTATTCAAGCCAAAGAACAGCGTAATTGACTTTGCTTTGCGCTTCGCGTATAGTGCTCGAGCTCGTAAGGGGATCCGTATCTCATAAGTGCCTCGGCAAACTGTGAGAATAGGGTCACGGTGAGGTTGTCGTAATCTTATTGCCGAGAGGCGGGATGCAGACATCTTCAGACCACTCCTGCGTGCGTATCACATGGCTAAAAAATCAATGATCGCGAAAGCAAAGCGGACACCGAAATTTAAAAGTCGGGTAGTTCGTCGCTGTTTTAAATGTGGTCGGCCACGTGGGTATATGCGCGATTTTGACCTATGCCGCATTTGTTTTCGTGAACAGGCGCTTGAAGGTAACATCCCTGGTGTAAAGAAAAGCTCTTGGTAATACTATGGTAACTGATCCTATTGCAGACTTTCTCATACAGATGAAAAACGCCGGCGCGGTTGGTAAAACCGTGATTTCGATACCGTTTTCAAATCTTAAGCACGCGATCGCTTCAAAACTTAAAGATGTGGGGTATATTCAAAGCGTAGAAAAGCGAGGCAAGAAGACCCATAAATTCATTGACGTTACGCTCGCGTATGAAAACGGAGTGCACAAAATTAAAGGCGTGCGCCGAATCTCAAAACCAGGCCGTCGTTTGTATCGCACGGTGCGAGAAATTGTACCGGTTCACTACGGTCATGGCATGTTATTTCTCTCGACTCCTCGCGGGATCAAAACTGACAATGAGGCACGGAAGGAACGCGTAGGCGGCGAGGCAATGTTTGAAATTTGGTAACTATGAGTCGTATTGGTAAACAACATATTGCAATTCCCGCAGGTACGAGTGTTACGGTCTCGGGTGCCTCGGTCACAGTAAAAGGAAAAGGCGGAGAGGTGACACGTCATTTTCGGCCGTACGTCGCCGTCTCGGTGGAGGGAAGTGAGGTGCGATTGGAGCCGAAAGGAGAGACTCGGCTCGCGCGCTCGTTGTGGGGAACGTACGCTGCGCACATCAAAAACATGATTGCAGGTGTCAACACGCCTTTTGTTGTGAAGCTCTTAATCGAAGGTGTTGGGTATAAAGCAAACGTGACAGGGGCAAAATTGCAGCTTGCGCTTGGTTTTTCGCATCCTGTTGAAGTTGAGATTCCAAAAGGAGTCACCGTAGCGACCGATAAGGGTGTTATGACAATTACAGGAATTGATCGCGATCAAGTGAGCCAGTTTGCGGCGAACGTACGCGCCCTCAAGAAACCTGAACCATACAAAGGGAAGGGTATTCGATATGAGACAGAAGTTATTCACCGCAAGCAAGGTAAAAAAGCTGTCGGGTAAACTATGAGCACCATAACGAAACAACAGAAGAAAGAAGCACGCCGCCGTCGAGTTCGTTCTCGCGTGGTCGGCACGCAAGAGCGTCCACGACTTTCAGTATATAAGTCTAATACCCGTTTGATTGCGCAAATCATTGACGATGGTAGTGCAAAGACGCTCGTGTCGATTTCTTCTGACAAAGTAAAAGGCGACACCCCGCGGGCACGTGCGGAGGATGCTGCTCGCGTGCTTGCTGAGGCTGCTAAAAAAGCGGGTATTACTAAAGTAGTGTTCGATCGCGGCGGCTCGCTATACGCCGGTTCCGTGAAGGTGTTCGCGGATGCGGCGCGAGCAGCGGGTTTGGATTTTTAATATATGACCATGACTACCGAACAAGAACAACGCACACAACCTGAGCCAACAGAAGGGGCAAACTCTGTTGAGCGAGGGGGACGATCAGAGAAGCGAACTTTTCGAGGGCGTGGGCGCCGCCAAGGCGGTGATCGTGCGGAACGCCGCCCTGAATTTGCTCAGAAAATTATTGGTATGCGACGTGTCGCGCGTGTTATGGCTGGCGGTCGTCGCTTCAACTTTAGCGTTGCTATAGTTATTGGTGACAAGAAAGGGCGCGTGGGTGTCGGAATGGGCAAGGGAGCAGATACGGCGTTGGCGATTGATAAAGCAGTACGTGCGGCAAAGAAGAATATGTATACACTTCGGCTCACGAAGTCACGCAGTTTGCCGTATGACGTGCATGCAAAATACTGTGCTTCAGAGGTGGCGATTCGCCCTTCGCCAGGACGCGGGTTGGTGGCAGGAAGCGCGGTGCGTTCTGTACTCGAACTTGCCGGTGTTACTGATGTCACTGCGAAGTTATTTTCTCGAAGCCGCAATCCAATCAATAATGCCCGTGCGGCGATGAAGGCACTCGAGGTGGTTTCAGAAAAACGCATATGACAGGACTTCATACACTTTTAAAAACAACACGGCGCTCACAACGGGTAGGACGTGGAGGAAAGCGCGGCAAGACTTCGGGGCGCGGCACTAAAGGACAAAAAGCACGCGCGGGACACCGAATTCGTCCGGAAATGCGAGATTACATCAAAAAGCTTCCGAAACGCCGGGGACATGGTAAAAATCGCGCACGTACGGTGTGGGAATTGCGGCCACGACCACAAACAGTGTCTCTGACTGCTATCGCAGCGCTTTTTGAGGCGGGCGACACGGTGACACCTCGTGCGCTAATCGAACGAGGTGTTGTACGCCAAAAAGGTGGAGGCATACCACAAGTAAAGCTTCTTGCGGGAAAGATCGACAAAAAAATCTCTGTGGCACAGTGCCTTGTATCAGATGCTGCGCGCACCGCTATTGAGAAGGTGGGTGGCAGTGTTGCATAAGTATGATCGAGTCATTTTTTCGAAAATGCAAAACAGTCATAAGCGATGACACGTTGCGCAGTCGCGTACTCTTTGTATTTGGCGCGCTCATTGTGTATCGCTTGCTTGCGACCGTTCCGATTCCGGGAATTGATGCTGAGCGACTCGCAATCTTCTTCACTAACAACCAATTTCTTGGGCTTCTCAACATCTTTTCTGGGGGTGGTCTGTCGAATCTCTCGATTGTCATGCTCGGCGTGGGCCCATATATTACCGCCTCTATCGTGATGCAGCTTATGACGGTGCTTTCGCCGAAACTGAAGACGTTGTATCAGGAAGAAGGAGAAGCGGGACGTGCTAAATTTATGCTCTACACGCGATATCTAACAGTGCCGCTCGCGTTCATCCAAGGGTTCGGGTTTCTTTCCTTATTGCGCCAACAGGGTATTCTTGTCGATGTAGATTTCTTTACACTTCTCACGAACGTGATGGTTATTGTTGCTGGCTCGCTCTTGGTCATGTGGATTGGTGAGCTCATGACTGAATTTGGAATTGGTAACGGCGTCTCTATTATCATCTTTGCAGGAATCGTTGCCGGTCTTCCTACAGCGCTCTCGCAAGTGTTATTTGCTTTTGACGTATCACAAATTCCTACGTATCTCGGTTTTGTTGCGGTTGCGTTTCTGGTAACTGCTGGCGTCGTGTTTATCACTGAAGCAGAACGTCCTATTCCGGTGACGTACGCGCGCCGTGTTCGAGGAAGTCGGGTACTCGGCGGCATATCAACATACCTTCCGCTTCGCGTGAACCAGGCGGGTGTGATCCCAATCATTTTTGCGCTCTCGCTCCTTCTTTTCCCTCAGATGGTGGCAAGTTTTTTGGCAAGTCTTGATCTTGGTCTTGCCTCTACTATCGCACAGTCGATCGTCAATGGGTTGACTAACAACTGGATTTACGGACCTTTGTACTTCCTTTTCGTTGTGGTGTTCACGTATTTTTATACTGCAATTACATTTGAGCCGAACCAAATCGCGAAAAACTTACAAAAAAATGGCGCATTCATTCCTGGCGTTCGTCCTGGTAACACAACAGCAGAATATCTTGGAAACATCATCACTCGCATAACACTTTTTGGCGCACTCTTTCTCGGCGCCATTGCGGTGTTGCCCATCATTATTCAAGGCGTCACAGGCATTGCTTCACTCACAATTGGTGGAACCGCGCTTCTCATTGCAGTCTCCGTCATTCTCGATGTGGTTAAGAAAATCGACGCACAGACATCGATTCGTGAATACTAGCGTACGCACCCCTCGTGCTATTATCCTGCCATGAGCAGAAAACGGGTGGTGGTACTTGCCGGTCCAACGGGTTCCGGAGAATCAACGTTTACCAACGAGCTTGTTCTCGCGTACCCTCAATTTACACGTGCTGTTTCTGCAACTACTCGAACGCCGCGTCCTGGAGAACAAGAAGGACGCGATTATTATTTCTTTAGCAAAGAGCAATTTTTTGAACATGTACAAGACGGCTCAATTCCTGAACATGTTTTTGTTCGAGACCGTGACGCGCATTACGGCACGTACCTGCCTGACCTCGAGGCGAAATTGTCTTCGGAAAAAACAGTGATTGTGAATACTGACGTGCACGGTGCCCGTTTTTTCAAGCAGTCGTACAGAGCGACAACGATTTTCATCAAGCCGAAATCAATGATTACTCTATACAACCGCTTAGTGCGGCGTGACCCAACGATCCAGAAAGACGAAGTCATCAAGCGCCTTTTACAAGCGTCACAGGAAATCATTGAATCTGACAAAGAATACGATCATATTGTATTTAACGACGATGGAGAATTTGACGACACCGTGACCGCGATTATCCGTATTCTGCGTACAGAGGGGTATGCAGTCTAAGCCACGAGTTGTGGTTATTTCGGGAACAGTTGCAAGTGGAAAAAATGCAATTCTTGAAGGTGTATTGCAGCACTGTTCACAGTGCGTGCGCTTGGTTACCGCAACGACGCGAACGCGGCGAGACGGGGAAGAGCAGGGGAAAGACTACTTATTTTTTACAGAAGAGGAGTTTCTCAACGCGCTTGATGCAGGAGAAATTCCCGAACATCGGTTTGTCGAAACGGGCGCTCACTACGGTATTTATTTGCCTCATTTGCGCGAATTACTTGCACAGGGAAAAACCATCCTTGCGCAAGTCGATATTATTGGCGCGCGGTATCTTAAAAAAGAATTCGATGCATTGACGCTCTTTATTCAGCCACACTCACTGGAGGAATTGGAAAAACGAGTGCGGGCACGACAGATCATGAGTGATGAAGAATGGGAAGCGCGCAAGAAAATTGCTACGCGAGAAATTCAAGAATACATGCCTTGGTATGATCGCGTTATTAAAAACGAGCAAGGAAAACTTGATGAGGCCATCAAAAGTGTGGTTGAGATTCTTAAGAAAGAGGGGTATATTGACGGGCATGATTGATGCTCCAATTACGGTAGTTTTCTTCGGGCCGCAAGGCGCTGGTAAAGGCACGCAGGCGAAACTCCTTGAAGGTCTTTTGGAAAGAGACTCCGATACTCCTGTGCTCGGACTCGAAATGGGAGAGCGATTGCGAGGATTTGCCGCAGGTTCGGGAGACGCGAGTAAACGAGTGGGAGAGGTGATTAACGCTGGGGGATTGCTCCCCGCGTTCATACCCTCACATATCATCACCACCTTCTTTTTGCAGGAGTTTACGAATCGAGAACACTTGATCATTGACGGCGTAGCCCGCCGAGTTGAGCAGTCAATCGTGCTTGACGATGCGCTTCAGTTTTTTGGAAGAGTCCCGTATCATGTCGTCGTGCTTCAGTTGCCTCGCGAAGAAGCCGTTAGGCGTCTTCATGGGCGCGGCCGTAGTGATGATAGTGATGATCAAAAAATACAGCGACGACTTGATTGGTATGAAACCGAGACGCTGCCAGCGATAAAACTTCTTGAAGAGCGGGGGCGCACTATGCATTATATTGATGCAAGACCTCCTATTGAGGAGATTCACGCTCAGATTCGTACAGTGTTGCATATTACATGATCGCGCAGACGGAAAAAGAGCGCGAAACGCTCAGAGAAGGGGGTGCGCGACTTGGTTCGTATCTTGCGGTGCTAAAAAGGATGGTTAAGCCAGGCATCTCCACACTCTTTCTCGAAGAAGAAGCGCAAAAACTTATTGGATCTCAAGGCGATAAAGCGTCTTTTTTTGGTTATATGCCTGATGGTGCACGGCGCCCGTACCCTGCGGCTCTCTGTGTGTCCGTGAATGATGCGATTGTTCATGGTATTCCCAACGAAGACCCAGAGATACTAAACGACGGGGACGTGGTCACGCTCGATATGGGTTTAACGCATGATGGTTTGGTGACAGACGCGGCCGTATGTCTCGTTGTCGGGAACGCGGCTCCTGATGAAAAACGGCTGCTTCAGTGCGCGCGCGAGGCGCTCGATGCTGGTATTGCTGAGGCACGTGTTGGTAACACGCTCGGAGATATTGGGTACGCAATTGAGACTGTTGGAAAACAGTACAAACTGAATGGCCCGCGCGAACTTGGGGGACATAGCGTGGGTGCGCGTGTACACGAAGAACCTTTTATCCCAAATTTCGGGAAGCGCGGTACAGGTCCAAAGATTACTGAAGGTATGGTGCTTGCGATTGAGCCTATGTTTATGCTTGGGCGAGGAGCAATTTTTCTCGATGCTGATGGGTATACGTATCGAACACGAGACGGTTCAAAATCGGCGCATGTCGAACATACAGTACTGGTGACTGCGCAAGGCCCTGAAATTCTTACACATCCTCGATAGGGTATACTGTAGAAATGGCGGAACGATCCCGTATATCGCTCGATACGCCGCAGCGTTTTACGACTCCGGAAGAGGAGTTGGTTTATTTGCGCAAGCGTGTTGCTGAAAAAGAGAAAGAGCTCGGGGTGCATGACGATTCTTTTGAGCGTGAACGAATCGCGAAGCGCGAAATCGAAAGATATGACGAGACGCCGCCGGCAGAAGTGTTGCACGAGACCGTTATTACGCCAACGCACGATGTGGTGCGTGAGGCACTCAAACTAGAACCAGAAACGCACGACGTACAGATTGATGCGTTGCTTCGCGTGGTGCAGGATCGCGGCATTAGAAATGCACTTTCGGTTTCGGCGCGCATGCGTAACCCACATGTCCAAGATGATTTTCATCGTGCGTTGGTGCGCTATGTTGCCGAAGGGTTGCCCGTCGGTGGTTATTTACAGGAACAAGGACAAACGTGGCGGGCGCTGCATATGACGCTGTTTGAAGTTCAACCGCAAGGAGCGACACAGAAAGAAGAACAACAACGAGACCTGGCGCACCTTCTTGCTTCGATGGAGCAACTGTACGCGGGGCTCCTTGCGATCGCGAGCGGTAACGCCTCGAGTAAAAGTAACGTCTTTTCAATGGAGATTGCTGTCGCGGAAGGTTCTGAAGAAGCGGTGTTTTTTATTGCGGTTCCCTCAAACAAGAAGGATTTGTTTGAACGACACCTGTTTTCAATCTTTCCAAACGCAAAACTGAACGAGCGCCGCGGAGACTATAATATTTTTAATTCGCATGGTGAACATGTGGCCGCGTACGCACAACTCTCCGAACATCCCGCGTTGCCGCTTAAAACGTATGATACGTTCCAACATGACCCGATGAACGTCATGCTTTCAGCGTTCGCAAAATTGCACAAACATGATGAAGGTGCGGCGCTCCAGATCATCGTAGGGAACGAAGGGGACCGCTACAATGCGCACTACAAGAAAATGCTTAAGGCGCTTCATAAAGGGAAGTCTTTCAAGGAGGCAAGAAAAGTCCCAGAAACCATGCTTGGTGAATTTGCAAAGGACTTCACCACCGGATTAATTTTGCCCGAGAAGAAGAACACCGAGAGTTCTGCTGAACAAGAACTCACCGAACGTGTTGGTAAAAAAGTCTCTAACCGAATTGTTCCGGTGAATATCCGCATTCTTGCTTCGGCGAAGACGCAAGCGCGCGCCCGCGATATTTTAGAAAACCTTGCGTCAACATTTAATCAGTTTAGCGACCCGCAGGGCAACAGTATTGTTTTTAAAGAAGCAGGAAGTTGGACACGCGAAGGGGTTATCAACAACTTCATAATGCGCGTTCCGGAGGTATCGCGCGCGCTCCCATTAAATTTTTCTGAACTTACTACTATATACCACTTGACCGCAGAGGGGGTGCGCACGTCGCGTGAATTGAAGCAGTCGCGTGCAAAACAGTCGCCTGCGCCAACCGACATGCCCGAAGAGGGGATAGTACTCGGGATCAATCGCCATGGTGCGTCAGAACAAAAAGTATATTTTGCGGAAGAAGATCGGTTCCGCCATTTTTATGAAGTCGGGCAGACTGGCACAGGTAAGTCGAGCCTGATGAAGAATATGATCATTCAAGATATCCGAAACGGAGAAGGGGTGTGTTATATCGATCCGCACGGTTCTGATATTCAAGACATTCTTGCCGCGGTTCCTCCAGAACGCGAGCAAGATGTTATATATTTTGACCCCGGGTATTTGCCACGACCGATGGGGCTTAATATGCTCGAATACGATCTGAGGCGTCCAGAACAAAAGACTTTTTTAGTCGACGAGCTCATCGGCATTTTCAAAAAACTCTATGGCTCGGTTCCGGAATCAATTGGTCCGGCTTTTGAGCAGTATTTCCGTAACTCAGCGCTTTTGGTCATGGACGACCCCGCAACAGGAAACACGATGGTTGATATTACGCGCATTTTTACCAACGAAGCGTTTCGCAACTTAAAAATTGCACGCTGTAAAAATCCGCTCATTGTTGAATTTTGGCAGGGGATTGCTACAAAATTGGAAGGAGAACAAAAACTCGAGGCGTTTGGACAATATGTGACAAACAAGTTCGATGTTTTTTTGGCAAACGAAATTATGCGCCCCATTATTGGCCAAGAGCATTCCGCGTTTGATTTCCGCAGCGTCATGGACGAGCGCAAAATATTACTTATCAATCTTTCAAAAGGGCGCCTGGGAGAATTAAACTCGTCGCTTTTAGGGCTTGTCTTTGTTGGAAAAATATTAAACGCAGCACTCTCGCGTGTGGATCTAGTGGGGAAAGCCGAAATTAAACCTTTCTACATGTACATCGACGAGTTCCAGAATTTTACAACGCCGTCTATTGCCACGATTCTTTCGGAAGCACGGAAATACCGTCTTGTACTAAGTATCGCACACCAATTTATCGATCAACTTACCGATGAGATTCGAGACGCGGTATTTGGAAACGTAGGTACGCGCTGCGTGTTCCGTGTGGGTGAAAAAGATGCGGAGTTTCTTTCAACTATGTTTGAACCAGAGTTCGCGGCGCAAGATATTATGCATCTCGATAACTACAACGCGTACCTGCGGCTTTTGGTACGTGGTCGGCCGGTAAAGCCATTCAATATTGAGACACTAAAACCGGAGAAAACTGATTTTTCGCGTGTGGACATACTGAAACAGCAATCATATGAGCGCTATGGGCGGCCACGTGAACAGGTTGAGGAAGAGATACGTGCCCGATATAAGAGTTCTACAGGGGCGTATAATCCGGAAGCACTCAAACCAAACAGTGGATGGATTTAGTTGTCGAATGGGTAATCGCACGGTATAGTGCGGGCGTTATCTAACCGCAATTCTATATGGCACATGTGAAAAAAGAACGCACGTTAGTTGTTATCAAACCGGATGGTGTTCAGCGTTCCCTCATTGGCGAAATTATCCGCAGGTACGAACGTACGGGGTTTAAGCTTGTAGGCATGAAAATGATCGTACCTACTGCCAAGCACGTTGAAGAGCATTACCTACTTGACCCGAATTGGAAAAAGAATGTCGGCATGAAAGCAATAGAGGGCTATAAGAAAAAAGGCATGACGCCGCCTTCCGAGGACCCAATTGAGATTGGAAACGGTGTCGTTGAGAGACTAAAAAAGTACTTTACCAGTGGGCCGGTGATAGCGATGGTCTGGGAAGGAGCGCATGTTGTGGATATTGTGCGGAAAATTACTGGTGGCACCGAGCCCCGTTCTTCTGATGTTGGTACTATACGCGGCGATTTCGTGCTCGACTCGTATCTCATGGCGGACACCGATGATCGGGCAATCCGAAATTTGATCCATGCGTCAGGTTCAATTGAAGAGGCGCATATGGAGGTAAAACACTGGTTTTCTGATAACGAGATAGTCAATTATCGTCTTGTTGCTGAGTCGATCCTGTACGACGTTAACCTCGACGGAATTCTTGAATAGTGTGGGCGAATATAACTAGTGATATACTGAAAAGGGGACTGGGCATAGAACCTGCTTGGCGAGTTACAGGGAGACCGAAATCGAGTGGCACCGTGGTGTTTACTCTGGGGTCACCCACCTGGAGTCATTGATCCAGGCTCGTATGCCTGCCCCCGAAAGAACCCCGTTAGACACAAGGTCGACGGGTTTTTTTCGTGCTACCATCAAGATATGCATGCGCGCGCGCTTTTGGTGGTCCAGTTTTTGGTGTTGCTGGCGCTCGGGGTAACCCATATAAGTGCACTTCAGTATTCGCTTTACTGGCACTATGTGTGGCTCGATACATTCACACACTTTCTTGGCGGTGCGTGGGTGGCATTGGTGCTGGTCTGGTTGGGAGTACGCTCCAAGATCACAACTTCGTATGCTGGCATTATTGCAGGCGTCATCGTCATCGGTTTTGGGTGGGAGGTTTTTGAATATATTGGCGGCATTCCCCGTGAAGCTAATTTCTTTTTAGACACATCAATTGATCTGGTCATGGATGTACTCGGAGGTATTGTTGGGGTGGCTGTAGGAAGGAAACTCTCATGACCGCCTCCGTTACTTTTTATGGGGGGGTCGGGTTGGTCACTGGTGCGAATTTTTTGGTCACTACAGACAAACAAAAAATTTTAATTGATTGCGGCCTGTTTCAGGACAAAGATTTTTGTAGTGCTTTAAATTTCGAACCGTTTCCCTACGACCCGTCTTCAATCGACGTGCTGATTGTTACCCATGCACACATTGACCATATCGGTCGTATCCCTCGGTTGGTGCGCGCGGGGTTTCGCGGAAAAATATACTCAACACCCGCAACGCGTGACATAGCGGCTTTGATGTTTGACGATGCGCTTTCTATTATGCGAGACGTTCATACCCCTCACTGCGCGGAACCTCTATATGAGCCTGAGGATGTACAACAGGCGTTATCGATATGGGAGACAGTGGATTACTACACGCCGTATACTCCCACTGAAGGGGTGACTGTACGTTTCCTCGACGCGGGGCACATCCTTGGTTCTGCGATGGTTGAATGTGAACGCGGCGGTCAAAAGATTTTGTTTTCTGGCGACCTCGGTAACTCGCCTTCGCCGTTACTAAGAGACACAGATTCTCCTCGCGGGGCACGGTACCTGGTAATGGAGAGCGTATATGGTGATCGCAATCATGAGGCGCGGAGTGACCGGCGTATGTTTTTAGGTGACATAATTAACGAGGCAGAACGCACGCGTGGCCTTTTGCTTATCCCAGCGTTCTCGGTAGAACGGACCCAAGTGCTTTTGCATGAAATTCACGAACTCATGAGCACGGGAGAAATACGACCGGTCCCTGTGTACCTTGATGCGCCGCTCGCGATTCGTGTTTCGAGTGTGTATCGTAATTACCCGTCCTGTTTTAACGAACATATTCAGGCGCAGCTCAAAAAAGGGATCGACCCTTTTAACTTTGAAGGATTGAAACTTACGCCGAATGTTCTTGATTCGCAACGAGCAGCGAAAGCGCCAAATCCCAAAATCATTATTGCCGGTTCGGGCATGTCGTACGGAGGTAGAATTCTCTCGCATGAAAAAACATTTTTGGGTGACAAAAGTACATACATTTTGTTTGCTGGCTATCAGGCTCCTGGCTCGGTAGGTAGACGGATCCAGGAGGGTAACAAAAAAGTCTTGATCGATGGACAGTGGGTGAGAGTGCGCGCGCAGATACGCACCGTAACAGGGTATTCAGCGCATAAAGATCGTGACAGCCTTATTCAGTTTGTCGAAGAGGCCAAAGAAACGTTGCGTGAAGTTTTTGTGGTCATGGGTGAACCGCGCTCGACCTTGTTTCTTTCGCAACGGATCAACGATTTTCTTGGGGTGCGTGCGAGAGCGCCGTACGCAGGAGATACACACACCATCGACTGGTAACACACAATCCAATGTTTGCTACAATACGCGAATGCCTGAAGTGGAACGAGCGCATGCTGAAAAGTATGCTGCAGATTTGGTAAAGACGCCCGGACACAATCACTCGTCAGTTTCATTGTTTCGTGATGACGCGCATGCCCACGCGCGGCCAAAGATCTGTGTTTCCGGAGCAGCCGAAACAGGACACTGTGGTATTAATGCATACGAACAAGGAAAGGATATTGGGCGTGAGATTGTACGACAGGGAGCAATCTTGGTCACGGGGGCAACGACGGGGATGCCTCTATACGCGTCAGTAGGAGCAAAAGAGGAGGGAGGTTTTACGATCGGCTTTTCACCTGCAGCGAGCGAACGAGAGCATGTTGAGACGTATAATTTACCGCTCGATTATTCGGACATCATCGTCTATACAGGATTCGGTTTTCCTGGGCGCGATTTACTGCTTACCCGATCTGCGGATGCGGTCGTCATAGGGTGTGGGCGTGTTGGTACTATTCATGAGTTTACGATCGCCTTTGAAGACAAAAAGCCAATAGGCATCTTAGAAGGGTGTTGGGAAACTGACGATATCATCAAAAAAATAGTTGAAGCGAGCCACCGCCCCCACGACCAAATTATTTTTGAGAAAGATCCTCACGAACTCATACGAAAAATCCTTGAACATGTACAGAAAAACAAACTCGAACAACATTACGTGTATAAAAATTATGACGGCTGGAGTGGTACGAAAGGGGATAGGATTTTATAAAGCAGTAGCATTGCGTGGATCTTTTGGTATAGTTTGCCCCGGCAAGAATGCTCGGTATTCTTGAAAAAGGAGAGCGAAATGCGAAAAGCAGACGTCCCGTTCTTTATCGAGTGTGTTGCGCGCCGAGGTCCAACTTTTACTGATCTTGCACAACTTGCGCTTAGTGAACTTGAAAGCATGGGTGGTTGTGCTGAGATTGTATGCGGCCCGATTTCAACGGGCGGCTTTGGAAACTCGGTTGCGAATCTACTAATCTTCAATCATGCAATCGAGGTTCTCAAAGCTGCAGCGAGACCCATGTGGAGCCAGATACCGTATGAGGCAGGGCTTGCCGATCTGGAATATGGGTGGAGGCAGAAATACCCTAACGAATCATACTGCCACCCAATCCTCACTGAGTTTTATGACCCTGTTTTCAGTTCTGGACACATTGCCCGAGCGTGGTTTCTTGAAGGAGCGCGCGGGTGGCGCACTTCGAATGGCGCATCGTGGGAACATAAGCGCATAGAAGAGCTCGGGATCACGCAGGGTTATTTTCTTGAAGCGTGGCATACAATGCCCATCCAAGATCTTCGTGACCTGATTCGATGAAATGTAAACAGGCGCCTTAAGGCGCCTGTTTCAGTATTGTAGGGAGTACCTACGCGAGGTTTTTTAATATGCGTTCAAAAACCTGCGGATGTTCAGCGGCAAGATGGGAGAGTACTTTACGGTCAAGAGAGACGCCTTTCTTCTTAAGTGCATGTATGAATGTACTGTACGACATGCCGTGAGGACGTACTGCGGCATTGATGCGCACGTTCCAAAGAGCTCGATTAATGCGCTTTTTGGTTCGGCGATCACGAAATGCATAATTGCCCGCGTGAGCGATTGCTTCTTTTGCAGCCGCTTCCTTTTTTGAGCGCGCGAAACGAAAACCTTTCGTTCGTTTCAAAACATTGCGACGGCGCTTCATTTTCATTACTCCTCGTTTTACACGTGTCATAGGCTTATTTGTTTATGAATCGAGTACGCGTTTTTACCGAAAAGGGAAGTTTCGATTTTACCGCACGTTTGCGGCGCAAATGCTTTGCACCTGATTCTTTTGCATTGAAATGGTCTTGGCCTGGCACTCGTACGATGAGTTTACCGCGGCGCGTGACACGAATTCGCTTAGTATAAGATTTGTTGGTTTTCATGTAGGAGAAATCGACTACGCATCACTTTCTTGCACTGCAGGCGGCTCCGTCTCAAAAGACTCCTTTTTAAGCTGTTTAAGCGGGGTGCTTGGTTGCCACCGTTTGCCTGATTTATCACGGTCGATAACGACCGAAAGTCCTTTCGGACTATTGCCGATTTCCTCGGCGATTTTAAATGATTCTGGGATAATTGCAAGGAAGCGCTCCAAACGCTCTTTGAGGAAGTTGAACTCCATGTATTTGTAGCGACCCCACAAAAAAAGATCGACTTTGACGCGGTGGCCTTCCTGGATCCAGCTAGCAGCTTTTGTCGCCTTAATGCGCATGTCGTTCTCGCTCGTGCCGATCTTGACTTGCACTTCTTTAGTTTCTGTTACGTGAGATTTCGCTTTTACTTCTCGCGCCTTTTTTTTCATTTCGTACTTGTATTTGCCAAAGTCGACAATTTTTGCGACTGGAGGGTTTGCGCCGGGGGATATCTCTACAAGGTCAAGCGCCATTCCATGCGCCTTGGTGAGCGCTTCGCGTAGTGAGAGAATCCCAAAGTTTTCGCCTTCAGGCCCGACTACGCGGAGTTCTCGAGCCGAAATACTCTCGTTGATACGGATGTGCTCTTTTTCTTTCGCAGTTGTATATTTCGTAAACCCCATGTTCTTTAATGAAAAGCGCGCATCGCGCGCTCACAGACTGTACCATAGTTTTTCGCAAATGAAAACTATCCTCGATCAATGAGCTCACTACGAAACTTGTGTTCAAACAACTCCCACATTGCAAGAAAAAGCGCGGCAGCGACCGGTCCAAAAATTACTCCAGAAATACCAAAGGTTGCGATACCTCCAAGTACCGAAACGAGCACAAACGCATCCGGCATATTAGTTTCGTGCCCCACAAGTGTTGCACGTAGGTAGTTGTCGACATTGCTCACGATAAGGAATCCTCCGATCAAGATAATCGCTGCTCCGACTAAGTTTCCCATGAAGTAGGCGGCGATACCCGCAGGCACCCACACGATTGCAGGACCGATCACGGGAAGGAGAGAGAACAGGGCCATCACTACGCCCCAAAAAACAGGACTTGGAATATCGCCAAGCCACAAAAGCAACGCTCCGGTCGCGCCCTGTGCTATTGCAACCACGAGTGACCCTTTTACGGTGGCGCGCACGGTGGCATTAAAGCGCTCAAACAAGAAGATTTCCATAGGATCTCCAAGCGGAATCATGCGCATGATTTTTGCTCCGATAACCGGACCGTCGCGTAATAGGAAAAAGAGTATATAGAGCATAACGAGTGCACCTGCGAACAAGGACACGGTTTTTGTCCCGAGAGAAAATACCTGCGATGCGATCCATGAACTTACCGAACGAGCGCTGTCTGCGATAGTGCTATACAGCTCTTCGGTAGATATACCGATGAGGTCCAAGATATTTTCGATGTACGGCGAACTCGAGCTTAAGCGCTCATAAATAAGCTCATCGTTATCAAGTACATGTCGATAAAAAATAGTGCTTTCGTGCACAAGCACTCCTCCGAGGAAAAGGAGAGGTAGAAATACGAGCACAATCGCAATCAGGATGGTAACAAGTGCGGCAAGGTTTTGACGGCCCCGAAGACGGTGTTTAATCGAAAGAAAAAGTGGATAAAACAAAAGCGCCAAAACCACTGCCCACGCGACCGGTGCGATGAAGTCGCGAATGATCCAGAAAAAGAAAACTGAAATACTGAGGAGCGCACCAAAAAACACATACAATTGCACGCGGGAGAATACGTTCATGGTGGTATGGTAGCAAAAAGTTACCTATTCGACACTTTCTTCCCAGGCGGAACGGGTATAACCCATTGGGGTTACAAAAGCGAGCATCCACTCAAGTGTTTGGCGCATCTGCGACAGTACGACTTGGTAGCCCGAAAGCGTGGTGGGGGCAACAAACGGAGCGGGTGTTTCGGAGAATGTGGTGTCTACTGACCCTGTTGTTCCGACAGGAACTTGTGGCGTGAGCGCAACAGAGTCGATGGGCAGCGAAGGTGTTATCGTGGTTTTTTCAGCAGCAAGGCGTGCGATGTCTTCTTCACTCAAACTACTATTCGATCCCGAGGGTGCGGTTTGTGTTTCTGTGGGTTTTGGGACGGCTATCTCTTTTAGGTCTTCAATTGTACTTGATGAAGGAGTGAGTACGGTAACGGGTTTTTTTTCCTCATCCTTTTCATCTGATTCTTTTGACTCTTTTGATGGTTCAATCGTGTCACCAGAGGAAGTGTCTTTTCCTTTATCTTCTGGTGCATTTAATTCTTCAACTCTCGTTCCGCTGTCACTACCGGTGGTGTTTGATTTAGGAGGTGCGCCTACCATGGGAGAACTGGGCGGGGGGGTTGCTGCTGTGGTGGTGTCGCCCGCTTGGCATCTTTGTGCGTACGTCATACATGCCTGACCCTGGTACGTCCTGCACTGTTGCTCAAGCTGCTGGCACTCTTGCGATTTGCCACTTAGGCCGAGCCATCCTGCGAGCCCGCTGAGTAATTCACTGGTTCGTCCTCCTCCTCCGCTACCTGAACCCAAGTATCCTCGGTCAGATATACCGCCATTGGAGCAGTCATTAGATGCTGGCTGTGTATGAACTAAATCAACCAAACCTCCGTCTTTTGTCGATACCCCCATCTTTAAGCCAAACGATTTCGCAAGTCTATTTAATGCGGATTTATTTGGTGAGGTGATGTCCAGCGCGATTCCTTTTACGTGCGGGCAATAACTAAACGAAGTGCAGTTATTCTGTCTTCCACATACCGTATCATTGCTGCGGTCGAGGCAGCTTGCTTTTTGGTGTGCGGGAGTTCTCAGCGCAGCAGTGATACAAGGCTGTAGACCACGCTCGTCGGCTGCTTGTATAAATTTTGCTGCACAGATCGCAAGCCTGCTGTCAATCGAGACTTGTGACATTCCACCGGTCGGACTTACTACTTGTGCAGTAAAGTACACACGTGTCTCCTTAAGTGCAGCTGGAGAAATTGCTGGGTCGTATCCAATTGCATACCCGGAGCACACCTTTGTCTCAAGATATTTCATTGCTTCCGCAGCCTCCTCGAGTTTGAGCGTACCCAAAAGGTCGCTTCCATCTTTTTTTACACACGTACTGATGCCAGCAGCGATTTCCGCTTCTGTCGGATTACGGAACTCGCCAGCACATTCAGCTGCTGTGGTAATTGTGACCAAAAAAGCGCCCACGCTAAGCAGAAATGCGGCTGCAATAATTTGCTTAAGCATGACAGTATTTATTATACGCGACTTCTAGACTACGCAGGTGCGCAGTACACACCTTCGCACGGCAAAGCAACACAAAAAGGAGTTTACGCAAAGATTGACGAGGATATGTAAGCGTTATAATTAGACATATGAAAAAACTCTCCTTATTTATGGTTGCGGTGGCGATGATTATTCCGGGCTTTGCATTTGCGGACTATGATTATTCGGTCAACAACTGCTACACATACAATTATCAAGTACAGGGTAGGGATCCATACACGGGGCAGGTAACCTATCGCGTTGTAGCAACGCCAAACTTTGGCTCACCAAATTGTAGCCAGTATGGGCAGTACAATTACACATATTCGAACGCCTACGCATACCCGTACAACTATAACTACAATTATTACTATCCGTACACGAATACAAACTATACATACCCATACAATTACACCTATCCGTACAATACCTGTACGACATATACGACGACGGGCTGTGTGAATACCTACCCAGGCTACAATTCGAACCAAACATATTACCCATACCAAAATTACTACCCGTACAACTACAATTACAACTATGCGTATCCGTATAGTTACACCTATCCGTACGGATATTCGTATTAAGTTAACGTGAGCGAACAAAACAAGGAGCCCCGCGTATGCGGGGCTCACTCTACGAACGGCGGCGGAACTTTTTCTTAGGGACACCATGCAACTTGGTGAAGTCGAAGAAGAAAGAACCGGCAACTAGCCCAAAGATGCCGACGAGCACAGCGCCGAGAAATGCGTAAACAACTGCACGGGGAGCCGCACCTACAGCAGAACTGAGGGTCCACAGCAGGGGACTAAGCATCAGCAGCCACCACGAGCGTGCGATAAGATAGCCGATGGATAAAACTCCGAGGATAAATCCAAAGTCGTACCACCAGCTCTGCTGGCAGCGCTCGTATGTCATGAAATCGAAAAGAACACTGAGAAGCAACACCCACGGCGCGCTCCAGCCATGGAGTAGCCCCGCGAAAAATCCAAAGTCACCGAAGGTCGCGCACATTCTTTCCTCCATGGGTTCGAGCCGCTGAGATAGTAGCTTAGTGTAATGATCTTGGTCAATTGCTACTCAGTAAATTCACATGCGCCCAGCGCCTGAAGGAGAGTATCTTGGTATACTGCAAGTATTAGCTATTAATTGCATGCATACTATGCGCGTTTATACATCAAAGTTTCTCGTGATCGGCGTAATGATTGCGAGCATGTTTTTTGCAGTTTCTTCGGCACGAGCACAAACTCAGACTGACTTGTTGGACAGCATCGCGTCGCTTATGGCGCTCGTCAATTCTCTACAGGCGCAGATCAATGCGGCGGGAGGTGTTTCAGTTGACACGCGTATGACATCAAACACAGCAGCAGCGCATACAGACACCGTGTGTCCGCAAATTGCTCGAGATATAAAACGTGGTGGGCAAGATTCAACAGCCGACACGTCTGTTTCTGAACTACAACGTTTTTTAGTGGGTACGGGAGATTTTAACACCACTATTGTTGGGACATTTGGACCAGCTACGGAAACTGCAGTCAAAAAGTTTCAATGTCGAGAACTCGGCATCTGCTCCGGATCTCCAAGTACAAACGGGTATGGAGTTGTTGGGAAACAAACGCGCGCGAAAATAGCAACACGATGCACCGTAGCTACAGATGCCACAGCGACTGTCCGTATAAATTCGATAAGCCCAAGTTCGTTTAACGACACACGCCCATTTGTACCGGGTGCAACTTGTAAAGCGTGGTTCGATGGTTGTAATACGTGCTCACGCGAAACATCTGGTGGAGCAGCAGTGTGCACCGCAAAAGCGTGTGCGGTATATATGCAGGGGTATTGTACGGGAACATTCTCAAACACAGGCAAGGACGTGTGTACGCAGGATGTAAAGAAGTGCTCAGACGGCAGCTGGGTCGGGCGTACACCACCTTCATGTGCGTTTATGTGCCCTACAGCAACTTCAACTTCTGATACATCGGGCGCTGCGTCACCAGGGAGTATCGATGGCGGAAATGGAGGGCAGCAAGTACCGTCACAAACAGGTGTGTGTACACAAGACTATGCACCTGTGTGCGCGATTCCTCCTGGATGTGCGAACGCTGGGGGTACAGGCGTTGCAACAATGCTCTGTATGCAGCAGGAACCAAAAACATATACAAATACATGTGCTGCAAAAGCGGCCCGCGCGAATGTTGTGTACACGGGCAGTTGTGTCAGCAAGCCGACCATTGGCGATATATCTGGTCCGACGAAACTTTCTGCAGGGCAATCCGGGACGTGGTCGTTCTCAGCGAGTGGCACAGGGACTCTTGAACAATCAATTGAAATCTGGGGTTCGCAAACAAGCGGGGCAACGGTGAGCACAGGCATCCTTACCTCAAAAGTAGGCTCGAGTATTACGTACACATTCGTCACTGCGGGAACGTATCAGATTCATTTCACCGCAAAGGTGAAAACAGGCAGCACCGTGCCCGGTGGGCAGCCAATGGCAAGCAAGAGCATTACCGTTATCGTCGAATAGTTACCAGAAGTGGAAAAACAAAAGCCCCGCAAGGGGCTTTTGTTTTAGTGAGTCTAACCAGAAGTTAGAACCTGTTATAATTTTTTCGTGAGAAAGTACCACTATCTCCTGAGTTTATTGTTTGTGTTTTGTATTCCGACACTAGGTGCAGGGTTTTTGCTTTCTGACCGCATCTCTTTTCAGGCACTCACCCCGTTCATAGTACTTGTGACGCTGATTGGAAGTATTTGGGACGTTTGGGCTACTCGTCACGGAAAGAAAGACCGGACGTGGTTATGGCAGTTCAACAACTCTCAGACAATAGGGGTAAGGTTTCTTGGCTTGCCTATCGAGGAGTACTTCTTTTATGTCGCAAGTAGTGTGTATGTAATATTTATGTGGGAAGGTTTTAATTTGATGCTACAGTCAAGCGATACTGAAGTCTATACAACAATAGGTTTACTATCTGTCTGGACTCTCGTTTCGATCGGGGTTCCCTATATTGTCGGAAGGCGAAAAGGGGACAAATTTATTAGTTAACCAGGTTCTAATTGCCCGCAGATTTATTCGCTTCATAAGGTGTTAGGATCCGCTCAAACAGTTTGTGCACGAAAGGCCCAAAGAAGTACTTTGGGCCAGCGTGTCTATTGATGTGGAGATGGGGGGAATTGAACCCCCGTCCAAAAGAGGGAACACACATCTATCTACAAGGCGTAGTACATTCAGAGAGGTTTAGAGGTTGCGCGTTGTGAATGCACAAGATCGCACAAACTCGAGTCATGTTTCTTTAGACGTCGCTTCCAGACTGAAGCGTTGTCGAACCCGAAAGTATGACGTTCGCAACTATGTATCGGATGTCGATAGGCGAGCGGTCGCTTAGGCTAATGCGTAAGCGAACTGGAGATCTTTTGCCTGAATTGGGCTCAAGATTCCACGTGCAGTTTTGTTTGCACTTATTGGTTTGTGGCAGTTTGAATAGATACCACAGCTATGCCATGCATATGTATGATCCGTATCTCTTTGTCGAAGCCAATCATCCCCCGCCTCGAACCCCTCTAAGGTTCGAGGCGGGGAACGACTCGCAAAGTAACAAGTGTTTGAGGGCGGGGAGGAGCCGCTCCTAAGCGTCTCCTCCCTGCAGGCCAGGTTTCTTCCTCAAACACTCGTTCGGTTTGTCAAAGTTCTTTGCGCCGCATGCGGCGCTCTTCATCGCGTTTTTTCAAATCTTGGCGTTTATCACGTTTTTTCTTACCGCGCGCGATTGCTACTTCTAGCTTCAATTTCTGCCCAAGATTATACATTGAAATCGGTACTATTGTCAACCCCTTCGCGCCTTCAGCCGCCGCGATATCTGCAATTTCTTTGCGATGAAGTAATAATCGGCGCGGTCGTTCTGAGTCGTAGTGTTCACCTGCGTTGATTGCTTGCCAAGGGGGGATAGAGATACCCACCACATATGCCTCGCCGCCTCGTACGACGATTCTGCCGCCTTCGAGTTTGCCGCGCCCCGCGCGTACAGACTTAACCTCAGTTCCTAAAAGTTCAATACCCGCTTCAATTTTATCGAGGAATTCATACTCGAGGTGGGCTTTTTTATTTTGCACGAGAGCCATGTGCACACTATACCTTGCGGTCTCTGTTACCTCTAGTTATCGTTTGTACAGATCATCAAGAGTAGTAGGAGGTCATGATGAAGCTCAAGGGAAATGTCCTGGTGCTTCGGCACCTCTATGAAAATCAGCGAGCCATCGAGCTTAAGCAGAAGCCGCCGCACCGCATCTTATGTGTAGGGTCATCAGGCGGCATGAAGTCGGTGCGCATTGCAGGATATCTAACCGCGCTACAAGACGAAGGTCTCACCGAACCATTCGATTGGATGCTTGCGGTTTCGGGGAGTGCGGGCCCATTTGGGGCGTATTTGTGCAAGATAGCGCATCGGGTGCACTTGGTGTTTGAGCATCTTGCTGAGCCAAAAGCGAAGTTTGTGAGCGGGAGACTTCCGCGGATACGCATCCGTCTCTCGTACCTTGAGTCAGTGCTTAATGGGGCGATTGCACCATTGTGGCTTGGGCAAGATCTCATTGCCGCACATCGTACGGCACTATGGATTGCCCTCACCGAACGGTCAACGGGCGCGCTCCATTTTGCAGATGCGCGCGAACCACCAGGTGTCGTGTCGCTTGCATGCGCAACGATGGCCGGGCCAAATATCTCCGACGCACAGTACAAACTCAATGGCAAGGAAATGGTTGATGGTGCGTGCGCGACACCGTTTCCGATTATCGAGGGGATGAAAAAGTTCCGGCCAACTGACGTGCTTGCGCTTTCGAGTCAAATACATCCGAAGTACAGTTCATGGGTGTACAAGAAAATCTGGAGCATGATTGCGCGTGGGTGGCTCTTGCGCGAGACGCGACTGTTACGTAGGAACACGGCACTGATGGATGTGCGATTTGCGCATGAAGCGGATCGTGCAGCTGAAGCGAAACGCATTCGTGTGTGTCGCATCACTCCCACGATAGGAGATGCGCGGCTCACTTTTGAAGGGAACACGCTTCCGATAATGAGAGAAGGATGGAATGAGGCGCGACGATTCATGCAGCAGCTACTTGCAGAAGCGCGCCCGGTACGGGAAATTTGACGCGGATTCGAATCCGCGTCTTTTTTTGCAAAGAGTCAAGATCTGCGTATAATTGCCGCCATGCCTCATCTTGAGAAGCCCTCACATAAGAAGAAAAATCAACAACAAAGCCAACAGCAAGAACCAAACTTTTGGATACAAGTTATTTCTACAGTAGCCATTTTCCTAGTACTTTTGTCTGTATACGGGTTTGTTCGTGACTATTTCAGTAAGGCGGAGGAAATCCCTCTGTCGCAAGTTGCGGCTGACATAGGCACAGGTACGGTTGCCTCACTCACGGTGCGAGGAGATCAGATCGAAATCGCGTATGTCGATGAATCAAAGAAACAGTCGCGCAAAGAAGCAGAAGTTTCTCTTACCGAAACATTGGTTAACTATGGCGTGACCATTGAAGCGCTTGGGCAAGTGAAAATTGAAGTGAAAGATGAGACAGGGTTTCGTTTTTGGTTCTTGACGCTCGCTCCGATCTTTTTGCCGATCCTTTTATTGTTTGGTCTCATTTGGTACTTAACACGGCAAGTGCGTGGTGCGGGGATGCAAGCATTTTCTTTTGGTCAGTCGCGCGCGCGTATGGTAACCCCCGATGATAAGTCGCAGGTGACTTTTAAAGATGTTGCAGGTGCAAAAGAAGCAAAGGAAGAACTCACGGAAATCGTGGACTTTCTTAAAAACCCAAAGAAATTTCTGGCAATCGGAGCGCGCATTCCAAAAGGTGTGATGCTTATGGGTGGTCCAGGTACTGGAAAAACACTTTTAGCGCGCGCGGTAGCAGGCGAAGCAGGAGTGCCGTTCTTTTCGATTTCAGGATCGGAGTTTGTGGAAATGTTTGTGGGAGTAGGAGCATCGCGCGTACGAGATCTTTTCAAGATTGCTAAAAAAGGTGCGCCGGCGATTGTGTTTATTGACGAAATTGATGCAGTTGGACGTGTGCGTGGCACGGGCGTGGGTGGCGGAAACGATGAGCGTGAGCAAACACTCAACCAGATTCTCGTTGAGCTTGATGGGTTTGAACCAAGCGAAAAAGTGATTGTGATGGCGGCAACGAACCGCCCGGATGTACTCGACCCGGCGCTTCTGCGCCCGGGGCGATTCGACCGCCGCGTGGTGATTGACTTACCTGATCGCGAGGATCGCGAAGCAATTTTAGGAATTCACGCGCGTAAGAAACCACTTCATTCCGATGTAAATCTTACGGTAATCGCGGAGCGCACGCCTGGGTTTTCTGGTGCGGATCTTGCAAATCTCATGAACGAAGCAGCAATTCTTGCGGCGCGGGAGGACCGGAGAGAAATCACTCAGTACGATCTGTTGCGCTCGATCGAGAAAGTAATGCTCGGCCCTGAACGACGTAGTCACGTTTTGAATAAAAAAGAAAAAGAAATCACGGCGTACCATGAAGCGGGGCACGCGCTTGTGGCTTCGCTTTTGCCGTACGCGGATCCGGTGCATAAAGTCTCGATCATTTCCCGCGGGCGCGCAGCAGGGTACACGCTCAAACTCCCGCTCGAAGATCGGAAAATGCAATCGAGGAAAGAGTTCCTCGATGACATCGCCGTATCGCTCGGAGGGTACATTGCAGAAAAACTTGTATTTGGTGATCTTACGACAGGCGCTTCGAATGATTTGCAAGTGCTCACTGGGCTTGCGCGTGACATGGTGGTGCGATTTGGTATGTCCGAGGAAATGGGGCCTATCGCGCTTGAGTCAAATGGAGGGCGACCGTTATTTGGGGGTGTAGGTATTGACGGGAAAGAGTACTCGGAAGAAGTGGCGTCGAAAATTGATGCTGAGGTGCGACGGATTGTCGACGGAGCATACAAAAAAGCGGAAGAAGCAATAACAAAATATCGCGCAGTTTTGGAAGCGATAGCGAAAGCGCTAATTGAAAAAGAAACTATCGAGCGGGGTGATTTCGAAGCGATTCTGATTCAAAATGGAATTCAACCGAAGAAGAAACAGGATATCGAACATCAGCCGATCGCATAAAAACAAGAGCCCGCATGGGCTCTTGTATTCTTCAAGTTTCCGAAAAAGTGTGGCGTACGATGATAGTGCGCCGGGTTCGGCGCTTCCTGCCTCTTTTCGATGTCAGGTATTCGCTCACCATCACACGACCTTTTGTTTCGGCCCAGCGTTCGGCGCACGCATGCATGCACACGGTCGCTTTCACGCTTCCGTCTGGGTGCGTTTTAATAGTGATTTCGCGCTCAAAAATCACTGTGTCGTATATGCATTTTTGGCCTGTGGATGGGCAATGCAGTGCGCGTTTTGATTTGATTCGCATTTAACGCTCCTTTTCTGAGTACTATAGTAAACCACATAAGTAGACAAGCCGAGGGTGGATAGAAACAGGGAAGCCGCGGCAGTCTTTGCCGCGGCTTTTGCTCATACGAATTCGGAGATTCTCCACGAAAACTGGAAGCGCTCTTCTGGGTTTTCATGATACCCAAACGGACGCACGACACTTCCATCTCCCACAGGGATGCAGGTATTCATGGTCCATGGTGATTGCCGAAGGACCATGTGCGCGCGCTTTGGAGAGATGCTAAAGAAGCGTGGTCCATTGAGGCACAGGAAATTCTCGAGCGCGTCAAGTGCGCCGATTTCCTCGAGTATTTGCGTGTACAACGGAACAAGCGCATGGGCAGTGAACACGCCACCGGCGCATCCGCATGCACGCTCTTTTGAGGTCGTTGGGTGTGGTGCTGAATCAGAACCGGCAATGACAAACGATGTGTTGCGAGCAACAAGCGCTCGTAACGCTTCGCGGTCACCACTCCTCTTGAGAACGGGCCAGCAATGCAGATGCGGATTTGGCCCGCCTCGAAAAAAATCACGTCGATCTAGGAGGAGGTGATGCGCGGTAATCGTGCAGACTAGGCGATCCGAACCATGTTTCTGTATGAACGTTGCAGCGTACTCAGTTGTTATGTGTTCGAGAGAGATCTTGAGGCGTGGATACCGTGTCAACAATTCTCCCAGCACTTCATCTATGAATACAGCTTCGCGATCATACGGGTCAACTTCAACACCATCGAAATTCACTTCGCCATGCAACAGAAGTGGCATGCCAAGTTCTTGCATGACAGGGAGCGCTGGATGGTGTAGGAGCGCTCTGCCAGCGACTCCTTCCGCTGAGTGCGTCGTTGCGCCAGGCGGGTATGCTTTCATCGCATACCATACTCGGCCTTTGAAACCGCACTCAACATCCTCTGGTGTTGTTTGCGGTGTAAGATATCCGGTCATGACCGGGAAGAAACGCTCGCCGAGAGAGGCTGCTACGTCGATTTTGTAGCGTCTCGCATCTTCGGGTGTGAGTATGTGTGGCGCTGTGTTTGGCATGACCACTGCGCCCCAGCACTGTCGGGCTGTATAAGGAGCAACTGCTTTAAGCAGGTGGGCGCGCCTGAAGTGAACATGCGCGTCAAACGGTGCGTAGTGAAGGATGACCATTCAAACCTCCAGGTAAGTTAAGGGACAGGCCCACACGAGCATAGCAAAGAAAGTGTAAAAGGAAACGGCGGCGCTAAAGCGCCGCCACAATTTACTCGAGGTGAATATATTCGCTCACCGCTTCCTGGAACACTTTCTCTCCATGAGTGGAGTGGTGAGTACCGATCTGGACCCCTTTTGCTCCGGCGAGGTACATGTTGCGAATGTCCTCTCCGGAAGAGATGCCACCGACACCGATAACATCGATGCCAAGGTGCTGCAGGCCGTTTGCAAACATGCACACCTGTCCAAGCGCGATACCTTTAAGCGCCGGCCCACTGAGACCGGCGAATCCGCAGGCGGGGGTTATCGCCGGTTTACCTCTTGCATCGAAGCCGTACCCATTAGGAAAGGTATTACACGTCACAACTTCCTGAATCTCATTTCTCAATGCGCCACTCAACATTTTGATAATCGAGCCGATCATTCGCGGGTCACTATACATTGAGAGTTTGATTGCAAGTCGAGGGCGAGCGAGTTTAGAGTCCAGTTTGCCCACCGCCGTGGTTAAAATGTTCTCCATCAATTCAGGCTCGTTTGACGCAATTACTTTCTGGCCGTCAGAGCCCCATACATTAGGACATCCAAAATTAAACTCGAGGGTGTCAACAAATGGATGGATGCCCCATACAAGTACACTGTACTCATCGGGGTCAAACCCCGCAATGCTTACACGTAGACCTTTCCCAGTATCGTGGGTGACTGCACGCATCTCAGGAAGTATGGTGAGAAACGTATCGAGCCCGGGGTTTGGAAGCCCGAGCGAGTTAAGCGCATAGGATCCATCGGGCGATTCCCAAAAAACCGTGCCTTCATTTCCGGCCCTCTTTTTAAGGGTGATTGAACCGACGGTGACCTCCGTTATTGGTGTACGAAGCAATTTTTGCACCGTGGCTATATCCTTACACCACCCTGCGGCATTCATAATTCGAAGCTCATTGGTGTTCATCAACCTTCTCCTTTTGTCCTTGAGGACTATACCCGTTGCCGAGCCTTGATTGCAAGGTGTGCCATGTAGCGTAGGATAAGGAAACTACCGAAATCTTTTGGTAGCTCCGCCCCTAGCTTAATGGTTAGAGCACAGAGCTTATACCTCTGCGGTTCCTGGTTCGAGTCCAGGGGGGCGGACAAGTGGATTTCATCTTGTCGCACGCAGAGAGCATGCGACAATGCGTGTATGAAAAGATACCTTGCCGTTCTGTCTCTTGCGGTGCTTGTTTCCGTACCATGGCTCAGCTCTGCACAAAGCCTCACTGAACTACAACAACAAGTTTCGGCACTTCTTGCGCGCATTCAAGCACTTCAAGCAGAGCTAACAAGCATTCCAGGGTCAGTCACCACTCCTGTTGCGCCAACGACGCTACCTTCAGGCAGTGTTTCTGGCAGCTCTATTTTTAGTGGAGGACTGTTTCTTGGAGAGCACATACACGAAGGCGCAACTGGTGAGAAAGTTGCGGCTCTGCAACGGTTTCTCGCGCAGGATAAGAACATTTACCCGGAGGGGGTTGTTTCTGGAACGTTCGGCCCTCTAACTATAGCGGCGGTTACTAGTTTTCAAAAAGCCTGCGGTATTAATGCGCCGCCAGGATGGGTAGGGGAATGGTATGGATGCGTTGGTCCGCGTACACAGAAGGCGCTTGCAGAAGGATGTGTTGTCCAATCGGCTTACCAATACGGGTACCAAACAGGAGGACAAGTAGGCGCATACCTTAAAGCCTCGCCTGTTTCTGGGCCTGCTCCTCTTACGGTAACTATTACCGCAACCGCGAATACTGTTAAATCATGCCAAGCTGCTACGTACACTATAAATTACGGGGACGGATCGCCGCTCGTGATTTTACCGGTGGGGGCAGGGTACTGTAATGAATTAACGCAATCATACGTGCACACATATCCGGTACCTGGTGTCTACCCAGTTACTATTTCAACAGGAACACGCACTTCCTCGATTGTAATAAATGTCGGTACCGGACAAACAACTCAGCCTACACCAACGCCAATACTACCTTCGCCAACAGCGTACGGTACGCTCTCGGTTGCAGACGCGAGCGGCAACGCACCGTTCACTGCGCAATTCAGCGCGACCATCAACCAAGATTCACAGTGCGCGGGGGGGACGTACACACTAGCTTTTGGTGACGGAACGCATGCCGAACTTTATTACAATTCGGGTTCTTGTGCCCCGCGCACGTATTCAGTAACGCACCGGTATGAGTATGGAGGATCTTTCAGTGCATCTTTATACCGCGGGACGGCACAGCAGGTAAGTGCCGGACAGGCGCAGCTTGCGCAGACGCAGGTAATTACTACCTCGGGCACAGCACAGCAGCCAACGGTAGACACGCAATTCACACTCGTTCCTGGTGTTGATAATAATCCGCGCAAAATGCGAAGCACGTTCCAGATTGCGTCACCATGCAGCTACTATGAATTGGAGTGGGGTGATGGGACCTCCGCTGTTTCTCAGAGTGCAGGTTCGTGCTCTGCCGCGGTTACGACTAAAGAGTTCACGCACACATACGCATCAGCGGGCACATACATTGTTTCGCTGCGAACAGGTTCTCCCTCGAACTCGAATCTTGAAAGTGTCTCGGTAGTTATTTCCAACTAGTCATTCTTCGTGAAGTTCGTGAACACGCCCGGCGACCGCGGTTTTGAGGAGCGGATGCTTCGTGAGTTCTGGATCGTGTGCAATAGTTTCTTGCGCGGCATTTCGGGCAGCTTCAATAAGGCGAGGGTTTTTTAAGGCGTCCATGCCCAAGTCAGAAACACCCCATTGATTTGCTCCATACAAATCGCCTGCGCCACGCAGCTTGAGGTCTTCTTCCGCGAGCGCGAATCCGTCGCGTGTTTTTTCAAGAGCCTGGAGCCGTGCGCGAGAGTATTCTCCCGTGGTTTCTGGTAGCAAAAAACAAAAAGCCTCGTGCGAACTTCTTAGTACACGCCCGCGGAGCTGGTGGAGCTGCGCAAGACCAAATCGCTCAGCGCCCTCGATTGCGATAACGGTCGCATTCGGGACGTTCACTCCCACTTCTACGACTGATGTGGAAACGAGTACGTTGGTCGAACCTTCGGAAAACGCTTTCATAACAGCATCTTTATCCTGCGGCTTGAGCTTGCCGTGCATGAGCCCTACCGAAAACTCAGGGAACACGTCTTGCTGAAGGCGTTTTGCTTCAGCTTTTGCAGACTTCGCTATTAACGCGAGCGCTTTCTCTGGATCGGGTTCGTCAATACGCGGGCAGATTACATACGCCTGGCGGCCTTTCTTAAGCTCTTCACGGATCGCTTCGTACGCACTTGCGCGCTTTTCTTTTGAAATGATTTTGGTAGTGACACCGGCGCGCCCTTTTGGTAGTTCGTCGAGTACTGAAAGATCAAGATCGCCGTACATGGTAAGGGCAAGCGTACGCGGAATAGGAGTCGCGCTCATCGAAAGAAAATGTGGTGCAGAATCACCTTTGCGCGCGAGCGCGCGGCGCTGTGCGGTGCCAAAACGATGTTGTTCATCGACGATGACGTACGCCAAGTGTTCGAACGCGACCGTCTTTTGGACCAGCGCGTGCGTCCCTACAAGCATCGCAATTTCTCCGCTTTTAATCCATTTGAGTAGTTGGGAACGCGAAATTGTGGTGGGTTTTTCTCGGTCGATTTTTGAGGGATACTTATAGCACCCGCTTCCTGTAATGAGCGCGATGTTGATCGGCAATTCCTTGAAAAATTCGATAAATGACTGGAAGTGTTGCGTCGCTAAAATCTCTGTAGGGGCCATATAGGCTACCTGGAGTGTTCCCGAAACCCTTCCTTTCGGGCGAGATGTTACTGCTGCATATGCGGTGATGGCGGCTACCGCAGTCTTTCCCGACCCGACATCGCCCTCGAGAAGACGTGCCATAGGGTGAAGTTTTTCAAAATCGGTGAGGATCTCTTTCACGGCGCGCTCTTGTGCGCCAGTGAGCGGGAAAGGGAGGAGTGCTATGAATTTTTTGATTCTTGCTTCATCGACATCAATCTCGAACGCGTGCTGTGTTGCATTGCGGGCGCGCTCTTGTTGTTTGTGGAGTTGGATCACAAAGATTTCTTCGAACGAAAAACGTTTTCGGGCTGCTTCTGCCGAGCGCGTGCTTTGCGGGGCGTGGAGCGCCAAGAGCGCGGAGTGGATATCGGGGAGGTGATAGCGGGTGCGTAATGACTCCGGCAGCGGATCTTCAAGATGCTCAAGCACGCCGCCATCATGTACGCGTTTGAATGCGTGATAAAACCATCGGCTCGTGATGCCTTGGGTTTCCGGGTATACAGGAAAAATTACCGGAGTGTCTTCTTTTTCTGTGGGGGATGTAAAAAGTGAATCAGGGATTTCGCCGGTGAGCACTTCGACCTCTGGATTCGTAATGTATGGTTTGCTGCCTCCCGAGACTGAGCCGGTAAGTTTGACCATGGTGCCTTGAGGGGCCATGCGTGCAATGTACGGCTGATTAAACCACATCACTTTCACTTTGCCTGAAGCGTCTTCAAACCAACCTTCGGTTGCAGGGCGGCGGCTTTTCCAAAGTTTTTTTGCCTTGAGTCCTGAGAGGGTGCCGTAGAGCGTGACTTTATTTCCCACGGCAAGAGCGGAAACAGTGCTCGATTCATTAACGCTTTCGTAGCGCACAGGGAAATGGTAGAGAAGATCGTGAACAGTTTCGATTGCAAGGCGGCGAAGCGCCGCCTGCTGCTGGGGGGTAAGGCGGAAATGTTTTTCAATAGGATCTACCGGCAGCATGGGGGGATTATAGCGCGTTGGTGTACTATTTATTTTCTTGAATCCGGGGTGAGGTCCCTCATTAAAAAGAGGGCTCAATTTCATTCAGGTCACTGACGCGGTGACGGTTGTAAGAGCTGGCTTTTGTTTGGACCAGGGAGTTCTCGCGGGTCTTCAAGTAGGCTCTTACTTTAGTTCGCTCTGTCTTGGTCAAACTCTATGGTCCACTCGATACCGTACTTATCTCTAAGCATTGCAAAGTAGGTACCCCAAGGACTTTCTGCTAAGGGCATTTCAACCGTCCCGCCTGCTGAAAGACCGTTGAAAATCCTGTATGCTTCTTCTTGGCTGTCTGCAGTAACCGCTATCTTAGATCTGTTCTCGTTCTCGTTTACGCGACCCATTGCTTCGGGGACGTCATTTGCGATCAAAATGCTTTTGCCGATAGGCAGAGCAATGCGCATTATTTTATTGGCCTCATTTTCGGCGACTTCGAACTCTGCACTTCTCATGTCTTTAAAACGAGTGATACCAGCGAATTCTCCACCGAAAACAGATTTGTAAAACGTAAACGCTTCTTCGGCATTTCCATTGAAGTTAATGTAGGGGTTTATCGTTGCCATACTTATTATTTTAAATGCTCATTAATTGTCCGTTACACAAACTTTGGCCTGGCGGTGAGGGTCGGTCAAGAACCGACCCTCCCCAAGCAGTAAAGGGTCCTCTGGCGAGTTGATGACTCAGTAAAATTAGGAGGAACGGTCGGGGTTAGAACTTGCTCATTACTGTCTATTCCGATAGTCTCAAGCTTAGAAAGAGAACGGAGCGCTCCCATGACCGAAGTTCCTGCACTTGCATCTAGGTTTCTCAAAACGCCAGGAGAGTTGCCCGATGGTGTTCCGGCAAAGATCGTCAAGATCGAATACGGCGGTTGGTCACCCATGGGCTTCGGCGAATACGATGTCATTCTTATCGAGAATGCGAAAGACGGTCGATCAATAATAATTCATCAGCACTGGGGACCCGACAGAGGGGCCAACGCCGATTGGTTCAGTGCTGGGCCGAAAGGTGAAGGGATTATCGAAACAAGAGCCGTCGGCGTTATACCGCGCGAAATCGTTCAGATGTGCATCGAGTTCGTCGAAGCAAAAGTGAAATTTGCAAAGCTCGGCCACGATGTATGGTCTATCCTTCGTTGAAGTTCGAGTTGGCAAAAACTGCTACCAGAATTTAGGCAGCAGTTTTTCTTTTTGTGACCAATGGGCATCGGTCGCATAACACCATCTCAGGTTCGTGCGGAGAGGGAGGGATTCGAACCCTCGAGGGGTTTTTACGCCCCTGCCACGTTAGCAGTGTGGTGCTTTCGACCAGCTCAGCCACCTCTCCGTGGAGGCCACTGTAGCATAGGAAAAACGCTAAAGCATTAGGAATCGCGCCCTGCATTGAGGAGTTTTTTAAACTCACTAAGCTCATCCCATCGGCCGCTTGCTGCGAGCGCGGCTTGGTCAGGCCAAGTTTTTGGATTATGAAGGTGAAAATGTTCACCTGCGCCATTCAAAATACGTTCGAGTCTTTCGACAGGCGTGCGCGCGAGCATTTTCCAGGTGAGTATCCCGTGCCGATACAACACTGTTTCGATCTTCTCTCCGATGCCTTCAATAATTTTGAGATCATCTTTGGCAGGCTGCATCAGAATAACACTCTCGCCGCCGAGCATTAAAGGCATCGTGTTGGTCGCGTAAGAGTCATGCCGGAAGGCGAGGGCGTGCAGCAGATAGCCAAATAGTGCGCCAAGTACGAAGGTGACGAGGAGCATAACCAGTATTTCACCAGAAGCTGCTGAGAGATCGTAGATGGGGATGAGGTTTTGTTCCATAGCTAGTGGATCGCGACAGACGAAAAAGCCTGGTGTATTTCACAAAAGTGGCGAACGCCGCAGGTATACCAACGCCACGCGACAATGCTCCACAGTAGTGAAATGAGGACAACGATCGAGAGTTTCTGAAATACGGTCAGGGTCACAGAGTGACTATATGCTTCACCCCGGGCCCAGTCAATTGACACTTACGCTCTTGCGAAGGCCAATAAAGTGACAGAAATACCGGCTTTTTCGAGAGTCTTAGCTGCCTCAGTGAGTGTTGCGCCTGTGGTAACCACATCATCTACCAGAAGCAAGTGTTTGCCAGAAAATTGGGAGATTTTTTCTTGGGGGACCTCAAATGCTCCGTGTATGTTCAAAAACCGTTCTTGCCGCGTAAGCTCGGTCTGAGGTTTTGTGTGTTTTGCGCGCACAAAAACATCTTCTTGAACAGGAGGAAGTCCTGTGTGCGAAAGCGCATGGGAGAGGATACGAGTCACCTGGTTATAACCTCGTTCGTGGAGGCGCAACCGAGAGAGAGGGATGGGAACCACCACATCAATCGGCTGACCAAAAAACGCTCGATCAGCGTACTCCTCAACGAGGAAGTCTTGGATTGCCTCAGCGAGGAGTGTTTGTGCCATTCGGGAGTTTTCAAACTTCGCCATTTGTATAAGGTCGTGGATGACCGGGTCTTGGTAATCGAAAAGCGTGACAATGTCTCGGTCTGACTTGCGTACAATTTGTGGCGAGGCAACGATATCTGCTGCCGTGAGTGTTGCGAGTCGCTTGGCGCGACGGGATCGCGGGAAAAGTATGTCGAGAAACGCTCCTGTTACGCTTGCGTATATACGTGTGAGCACCGTGCGCATCTTCGTAGTATATCGTGCATGATATACTTTTCGGCATGGCCCCCGGGATCTTCTCCTCTGTGAAGGAGAAACTAAAATCATTGACGCAAGGAAGCGATGAGAGCGTCTTAGGTATTGATATAGGCTCTTCTTCGCTCAAGGTGGTGCAGCTTCGTGCTTCAAAAAACGCGGCAATTCTCGAAACATACGGTGAAATCGCGCTCGGACCGTACACTGATATTCCCGTGGGGAAATCAGTTAAGCTCTCTCCGGAAAAAACAACGGAGGCGCTTTTAGATGTAATTCGAGAAGCAAACGTAACTGCAAAGTCAGTTGGTGTTTCGATACCGTTTTCGGCGAGCCTCATCACGCTACTCGATTTGCCGAAAGTAGAAGAGGATCAACTCAAGCGCGTTATTCCGATCGAGGCAAGAAAGTACATCCCAGTACCGGTTTCAGAGGTTACTCTCGACTGGTTTATTGTTCCTGAAGATAATCGTGAACCTGACGCGTTTGATCGAGTAGAAAAGGAAACCATGATGCAAAAGCGCGGCCAAGAAGTGCTTTTGGTTGCAATTCACAATGACACGCTGCGCAACTACCAGGGAATCATGAGTACTTCAGGGCTCACGACCAGTTTTTATGAAATCGAAATATTCAGCACCATGCGCTCAACGCTCGGGCATTCACCTGCGCCGGTAATGATTATTGATTTTGGCGCATCGACCACCAAGATTTACATTACCGAACGTGGTGTCATACGCGGTTCACATCTTATGAATATCGGTGCACAACAAATGAGTGAGACATTGGCGCGAACAATGAGTTGGAGTTTTGAAAAAGCAGAACGCGTAAAGCGAGAGTGGGGGCTCAATGATGCCCCTGCGATGACTCGTGAAGAGAATGATCGGGTACACCAGGCTCTGTTATCAACACTGACTCGCGTGTTTGCAGAGGCGAATCGAGTACTATTGGGTTACGGGAAGCGATACAATCGAGAAGTGCTGCACGCAGTATTGACTGGAGGAGGCGCTTCGCTTCCTGGGATTGCACCGGTCGCAAACAATTCTCTGAACGCCGAAGTTGAGATAGCGCATCCGTTTGCGAAGACCGAGACTCCTGCTTTTTTGGAGTCGGTGCTGCGTGAAATTGGCCCCGCATTTTCAGTTGCAGTTGGTGCTGCACTCAGGAAGTTGCAATAGTAGTACGTATGGAATCAAAAATTACCTCGTCATTCATACCGCGCGACACGATTACAACGCGCGCTGCGCGTGTGGGCGGCGGCGGATCGGGTTTGCTCGACATTCTGGTACTTGTTGGAATCGTACTCTTAGTAGCGTCTCTTGCGCTTGGAATCGGTACGTTCCTCTATATGCAGTTTCTTAAATCGAGTACCAGTAGCAAGATAGAGCAAATCAACCGTGCAAAAGCTGCATTTGAACCAACGCTGATCGCAGAGCTTACTCGTCTTGATGATCGTATGAAGGCGGGCGAGGACTTGCTCCACAAACATATTGCACCATCAACGATCCTCCATGTGCTTGAAGATTTAACACTTGAAACAGTCTCGTTTTCTTCTCTTGAGTTCGAGGCGACCGGGCCGGACACCATTGTTGTATCGTTGGCGGGTCTTGCGCGCAGTGTGAACTCGATCGCCCTTCAGGCGGATCTTTTTGGAAAACATAGCGCCATTGCAAGTCCTATATTTTCTAACATCACACGTGAGGAAAGTGGCGTGCGGTTTGATGTCACTGCAACAATTAATCCAGCAAGCATTCGCTATGTAAATTCAGTTGCCGTAAGTCAGGGACAAAGCCCAACAGAGCTTGAGGATTTGCGTGGTGCCGTGCCGGCCCAGCCACAGCCACAAGAGCCAGTTGCGGTTCCTGAAGATGAGGAGGTTCCTGTTTTTGGTGGAAATGGAGCGCAGTAGTTATGATGAAAACACTTACAGCAATTCTGACACTAGCGGTTGCCGCGGGAGTATTTTTTGTCTACACACGCCCGGCATATCAAAGCATTCAAGCTGTGCAGTCGGATATTGCACAATATGATCGGGCGCTTGAGAAAGCAAAGGAACTCGCAGAGCTAAAACAAACATTACTCTCTCGATACAATACGTTTTCAGCATCGTCGCTGGAACGCCTGAATCGGCTCTTGCCGGATCATGTCGATAACGTGCGCTTGGTACTTGATTTGGATGGGATCGCAAGTCGCTACGGCATGGCCATTCAAAACGTCATCATTAGTCGCACTGATGAGAAGACACAGCAGCAAGCGACAGTTATCGGCGCGCTCAGTGCCCAGGCAAGTACCTATGACTCGTTGACGTTGCAGTTTTCAACCGAAGGTACCTACGAGGATTTTGTCCGATTTTTGCAAGATCTTGAGGCCAGCGTGCGCATTGTGGATCTCGTGTCTCTTAAACTTGAGGCCGGACAACAGCCGACGCGAGACGAAAAAGGGAAGCTCAGCGTCGTTGCGACCGAGCGGTATAAGTATGATGTCACCATCCGTACCTACTGGCTTAAATAATCTATGATCGACTTATTTAGGAGAAACAAGATTTTGTTCGTTTTTGTCGGGCTCATCATCGCCGGTTTTACTTGGTATGGTTTGTCAGGCTCTGCTGCACCCACGGGTTCACTCGAGACCACTGATGTCAGCGGTGCAGAATCTGCAGACGAGCGCGCAATTTTGGATACATTACTGCAACTGCGTTCCATAGAACTTGCAGGAACTATTTTTAACGACCCTGTGTTTCAGAGTCTTCGTGATACACGTACCGAAATTGTTCCCGAACCGATAGGGAGACGCAATCCTTTCGCACCATTTGGGGCAGTGCAAGCTACCACAACACCGCGTTAATCTATGCCAGACGTAGATGCAACGCGCACCACCTCGCAGGCGGATGTTGCGCTTGAGACTGACCATAGTCATGAGGTGCCTGTGGCGGCGCTCGGTACCAATTCGGTCCCATATGAAGTGCTGAAATATATTCCGCAAGAATCGGCGGAGCACTATCAAATAGTGCCGCTTGGAGTGAATGATGGCGTGCTCGAAGTGGGAATGATCGATCCGGAAAACCTTGCGGCGGTGGACGCAGTTAACTTTATAAGCAGAAAAACAGGAATTCCATTTAAACTTTTTCGTGTTACCGAAGAGGATTTTGAAAAAGTGAGAGCGATGTATAAAGGGCTTGGCGGTGATGTTGATCAAGCTCTCGGAGACCTGCAAACAGAAGAGCAAGAGGAGGCAGAGAATCCTGCAAGCGCGGTATTTGACGACCGCCTCGATACACTCGATCTTGGCAAAAGCGGTGAGACCCCAGGGCCTGCAACGAGTATTCGTGAAGATGCACCTGCGATCAAGTTGGCCTCAACAATTTTGCGATATGCGATCGATGGTGGTGCTTCTGATATTCATATCGAACAAACAGAAAGTGGGGTGAAGGTACGATACCGTGTTGATGGTACGTTGCACACGAGCGTTGTGCTGCCTGCTGACATTCATCGCGCGCTTCTCGCGCGTATCAAAGTGCTCGCGTCGATGCGCCTTGATGAGAAGCGACGACCTCAGGACGGTCGTTTTTCTGCATCGATCGAAGGAAGACGAGTCGATTTTCGTGTGTCCACGTTTCCTGCGTATAATGGAGAAAAAGTCGTGCTGCGTATTCTTGATCGAGAGAAAGGCTTCATTCGTCTCGAAGACCTTGGGTACACGCAGCGTGGCATCGAAGCTATTAGGCGGGCAATCAAACACCCATATGGACTTATTTTGGTTTCAGGCCCAACAGGATCGGGTAAGTCAACCACTTTGTATTCGATGCTTTCTGAAGTTGATCGAGAAACGCAAAACGTACTTTCACTCGAAGATCCAATCGAATATTACATGGATGGTGTTGCGCAATCACAGGTGCGACCCGAGATTGGGTATACGTTCGCAAATGGGCTCCGCACAACATTGCGTCAGGACCCCGATGTCATTCTTGTGGGCGAGATCCGCGACGGAGAGACCGCGAAACTTGCTATCCAAGCTGCGCTTACGGGACATTTGGTATTCTCCACAATTCACACCAACTCAGCCGTCGGTACTATCACGCGACTTATTGATATGGGAGTGGAGCCGTATCTGATACCGCCGGTATTGGTATTGTCTATGGCGCAGCGACTTGTACCAAAAATTTGCCCTGACGCAGGCACGCAAGCACCCATAACCGAGAGTATGCGCGAGCTTTTAGAAGATCAGTTTTCGACGCTGCCACAAAAATTCAGACCCAAAATTCCTGAGCATGTCTACGAGGCGGGAAGAACCGCATCGTGCCCCATGGGTACACGCGGACGGCTTGCAGTGTTCGAAATGCTTGAAATGTCACCTGAACTTGAACGGGTCATTCTTGAGTCTCCTGTGGAATCTAAGCTTTGGGAGGTGGCTCGCAAGCAGGGTATGTTCACCATGAAAGAAGACGGCCTATTGAAATGTTTCGAGGGGAAAGTTCCGTTTGCTGAGGTGAATTTACTGAGTGGCTTACACAAGAGCGGCGATGCAGTTGAAGAGCAGCCGGTCGTTGAAGACGTGCAAGAGGTTCCGCCGCAGGAGACGAGTACGGCTGAACATGGGGTACAATTGTGATATGGAAACTACCGCACACGCGTACCGAATTATTTTGTTGGATGACGACCGTTTTTTGCTCGATATGTACAGCCTCAAATTTTCGCAAGGGGGCCACACAGTGCAAGTGTGTCTTTCGGTTGATGAGGTTGTTGAGGCAATTAAATCTGGATTTACGCCAGATATCGTAGTGTTTGACTTGGTTATGCCGGGGAAAGATGGGTTTGATTTGCTGCGAGAAGTGCAAGCGCTCGCGGTTTCGCCAAAGCCTGTAATGATTGCGCTTACCAATCAGGTGACTGATGAAGAAAAACGCAAGACACAAGAACTGGGGGCAGATGCGTTCATTGTTAAAGCATCAGCGATCCCATCAGAAGTTGTCAACATGGTTGTAGAAGCCGCAGCGAAGCGACATAAGGCATAATGTGCATATGGAGTACGCCCAAACGCTCAAAAAATATTTCAATGTATTGATCCACGAAGGAGGTTCGGACCTCCATCTTTCAACCGAAGCACACCCAACGATTCGTGTCGCGGGCGCGCTTACACCGATGCTCAAGGAGCCGGTGCTGACCGCTGAAGATACGTTGGCGTTTGCAAAGGAACTTCTAACCCCTGAGCAAGAAGAGCGATTTTTCGCCGATCACGAATTAGATTTTGCATATCAGACACCAGATGGGTATCGCTTTCGCGGTAACGTATTTTTCCAGCGTGGATCAGCGGGCGTCGTGTTGCGCTTGATCCCCAAGGAAATTAAGAAAATTTCCGAACTCAATCTTCCCGAAATCGTGGAGACGTTTGCGCGCAAACCGCAAGGATTCTTCTTGGTGGTTGGTCCTGTAGGGCAAGGAAAAACCACTACACTCGCATCGTTGGTTGAGCTTATTAACACTGAGCGGATGGAGCATATCGTAACGATCGAAGATCCTATTGAATATGTGTTTTCGCCAAAACAGTCTCTTATCGACCAGCGCGAAATACACATCGATACCAAAGATTTTGCTACCGCACTTGTCTCTGCTTTTCGGCAAGACGTGGATGTCATCTTAATTGGCGAAATGCGTGGCGCGGAAACGATGGCAGCTGCAGTCACTGCTGCCGAAACAGGACATCTCGTGCTTTCAACACTACATACTAATACTGCGGCACAGACCATTGATCGCATTATCGATACATTTCCGTCGAATCAGCAAGATCAGATCCGCATTCAGCTTGCAGCGTCTCTTGCCGGCATCTTTTCTCAGCGACTCATTCCGCGGATTTCAGGCGGACTCATCCCTGCATTTGAGCTTCTAATCAATAATAAAGCGATTGCGAATCTGATCCGCGAAAAGCGAACGCACGAAATTAATACGGTAATCGAAACCTCATCTCAAGAGGGCATGATTGACATGAATCGGTCACTTGCTGAACTGGTATCCCGAGGGGAAATTTCCATAGAGAACGCGTACGCTCATTCTCAAAATCCGAAAGCACTCGATCGATTGCTCTAACATATGTCACTTTTTTCATATTCAGGAGTCGACAAGGAGGGGAATGAGCGCCAAGGAACTATCGATGCGGTAAATGTTGATGTCGCGATTACGGCGCTGCAACGCCGTGGGCTTGTAGTCTCACAGATCGACGAGCAGCAGCAAGTCGGTACTGCACTGCTACAAAAAAACTTT
This sequence comes from bacterium, assembly GCA_038128225.1. GTDB lineage: Bacteria > Patescibacteriota > Minisyncoccia > Phycocordibacterales > UBA2100 > JAYPJF01. The sequence goes on along the minus strand of JAYPJF010000001.1, from coordinate 86,457 downwards.
GGTTTTTTCGAGCGTGTAACGAATCGTGATGTTGTGATGATGTCACGCCAAATCAATACGCTTTTTGAAGCGCAGGTTTCTGCGCTGCGGGCGTTTCGCCTTCTTGCATCTGAGGCGCGCACGCCCATGCTAGCGGAACACTTAAACGGAATAGCGGATGATATCCAGGCTGGCGCAACAATTTCAGCTGCGCTCGCAAAACACCCGAACATGTTTTCCGCGTTTTACGTGAACATGGTTCGCGCTGGTGAAGAGGCCGGTAAACTCGACGAAGTGTTCTCGTTCCTTGCGGATTACCTTGATCGCAATTATGAGATCACACAAAAAGCGCGCAATGCACTTATCTATCCGGCGTTTGTGACTACAACGTTTGTGATTGTGATGGTGCTTATGATGACACTCGTCATCCCGAGGCTTTCAAGCATTCTTGAGGAAGTGGGTCAGGAAATTCCTATCTACACCAAAGTGGTGATCGGCATCAGTAACTTCATGTCTAACTACATCCTTCTTCTCGCGCTTATGGCGGTAGTTGCAGCAGTAATTTTGGTTCGGTATGCCGGCACTGAACCGGGGCGACTTATGTTTTCGCGAGCGCGACTTGCTATACCCCACATAGGCGGTATCTACCGACAACTTTTCTTGTCTCGTGTCACTGATAACCTCAGTACAATGCTAAGAAGTGGTATTCAAATGGTTCGCGGTATCGAAATTACCGCCTCTGTTGTAGATGATCCCGTGTTTGAGCGAATACTTGCCGCAGCAGCAGAAGACGTGAGGAGTGGGTTGCCCGCATCTGAGGCATTGCGGAAGTACCCGGAGATTCCCGGCATTGTCGTTGCGATGATAAAAATCGGTGAGGAAACAGGTAATCTCGGCTCTATTCTTGAGGTTATGGCGCGGTTCTATCGGCGCGAAGTTTCAAATTCCATCGACACTCTCGTGGGCCTTATTGAGCCGTTTATGATCGTAGGTCTTGCTGTCGGCGTGGCGTTTTTGCTTGCCGCGGTGCTTATACCTATTTACAATATTTCTGCCGGCTTTTAGGTTACGCTATCCACAGCCTCTCAAGAGGCAGTGATCGTGCTCCCGTATAATTGTGGAGTAAGGTCGCAATATTTATTAAAAGGTTTTATCAAAGAGTTATACTATGATGTTTTTGCAGAATCGTAAGCGCGGTTTCACTCTGATTGAACTTCTTGTCGTGATTGCAATCATCGGCATCCTTTCTTCAGTGGTTCTCGCTTCACTCAACAGTGCTCGCCGAAAGGGTCGCGATGGACGTCGTATCGCTGATATCAAGCAGCTTCAGTTGGCGCTTGAGCTCTACTACGATGCGAACGGTTCATACCCTGCGGCACTCACCACTGCAAACTTGGTGACACCAGGCTACATTTCAGTGATTCCTTCCGATCCGGATGGAACAAGCGGCGTGTATCCATATGACCAGGTTTCAAGCGGATCGAGCTACTACCTTGGAGCGAACCTCGAGACGTCGAACCACTCAGCGCTCGCAACGGACGCAGACAGTGCAGGTACGAACGTCGAAGGTCAAGACAACGACGGATGCGCCAACCAGGCGAGCCGATATTGTTACGACGTGCGACCGTAACGCATACTGACTCCTGTGTATGCAAAACTCCCGCGTATGCGGGAGTTTTGCATGCTAGCATGGTGTGATGTCGATTTTGATGTATACGATCTATGGGATGTTCGGACTCATTCTCGGCAGTTTTTTGAATGTACTTGTGCTCCGGCATAACGCACATTCAGTATTAGGGAGGAGTGGATGCGCGGTGTGCGGAGCAGCGCTTTCTTGGTACGAACTTATCCCGATTTTGTCGTGGGTGTTTCAAAAAGGAGTGTGCCGTACGTGCGGTTCGAATATTTCGATACAGTACCCGCTGGTTGAGCTCGCGGTCGCGTCCTGGTTTGTGTTGATTGCGAGTACGCCGATTTCGCTGCTTGAGCAAGGCATCATGCTTTTTGTGGGGGTTGTACTGATCGCGATTGCTGTTTACGACATCAGGCACACAATCATCCCGGACCAATGGGTGTGGGGTTTTGTTGTGGCGGCCGTTGTCTATAGCAGCGTAGTTTTTGCGACCGGTGAGCGAGCGCTTCTTGACGCATGTATTTCCGGCATTGTTATTGCTGCGCCAATATGGGCACTGTGGTTTTTTTCGCGCGGTATGGCGATGGGTTTTGGTGATGTAAAGCTCGCGCTTGGGATCGGATACGTCACTGGGCTCTCATCCGGCGTGTACACGTTGGGGCTCGCGTTTATTTTTGGTGCTGTCGTTGGTGTAAGTATCATCGCGTACCAGCGTATGCGTCCTTTGCTGCTACAAGTTATTAACGCACGCCCGTTGAAACCATACGCACGAACTCTTACAATGAAAAGCGAGATTCCGTTCGGGCCGTTTCTCGTTGCCGCAGTAGTAATCGTATGGTACGCACAGCAATTCGACGTTCTCCTCATGCCGTGGTGACGCGGGGCTTCTCACTCATTGAGCTCATTGTTGTTACGGGTGTTCTTACGGTGGTTACGTCACTCATTCTTGCAAACAATGCAAAGTTCGGTGGCGCGATCACGCTGAGAAATCTTGCATACGATATTGCACTTTCGGTACGTGAAGCGCAGACATACGGTATCTCAGTGCGCAAATTCGGATCAGGATCAGGACAGTTCGGTGCTGGATATGGAATGCACTTCCGTACATCGAGCCCCACATCATACTTACTGTATGCGGACGCAGTGAACCAGAATGGATTGTATGATGGTTCAGGAGAATTGGTTGAATCAGTGGCAATAAGTCGTGGGTTTGAGATAGCAGATTTATGCTACACCAGTGCTGGCGGCTCTGCTGAAACCTGCGGCGTTCAAAAAATCGACATCGTGTTTGAGCGCCCCGAGCCCGACGCGCACATCCGAGTGAACGACGGAGCAATATTGAACCAGCGCGCGCGAATCGTCGTAACATCACCTCGTGGCGACGAAGCGAGTATTATCGTTGAGGCAACAGGGCAAATATCAGTGCCACCATCCTATGAATCGAGCTAAAATAAAACGCGGCTTCTCGCTTATCGAAATGATGGTGGCGGTTGCGCTATTCTCGATTGTCATGATCGTTTCTTCAACGGCGTTACTTGCGCTCGTGGATGCGTCCCGTAAAGCGCAGGCGTTACAATCAGTTATGAATAACCTTAATACAGCGCTTGATGGCATGGTGCGCGCCATGCGCATGGGCGCAACATTTCATTGTGGAAATATCGGAGACAGGACAACGCCGCGAGACTGTGTTGCAGGTGACACCCTCATCGCCTTCGAGCCATTTGGAGGGGATGCGGATGTTGCAGGAGATCAGTGGATATACTGGTACGACTCAACAGCAAAGCGCTTGTATAAATCTGAAGACGGTGGAACAAATGGATACGCACTCACCGCTCCGGAGATTCAGATTGACGACATGAAAGTGTATGTGGTCGGGACCACGGTCGGAGATACCATACAACCAAAAGTAGTTCTCAGTGTTCGTGGTACCGCTGGTGTCGAGAAAGTAAAAACTCGAACCACGTTCAACATTCAGGCGACCGCAGTGCAGCGGGTTTTAGACATATAATCTATGCAACGCGGATTTACACTCATCGAAACCATGGTTGCGGTCAGCCTCTTGGTGGTGTCGGTTGCCGCGCCGATGTCGCTTACGGTGCAAAGCCTCTCGAGTGCTTTTTATGCGCGCGATCAAATTACCGCGTTTCATCTTGCACAAGATGCCGTTGAGTCACTTCGCAGTGTGCGCGACGGAAATATCCTTGCGAGTGCGCTGGGAACGCCGACGACGATGTTTGAAGGAGTTCCTAACATCGCGGGGCAGCCATTCACAATAGATAGTACAAATAACGCAATGCAGTTGTGCACCGGGACATGTCCGCCGCTAAAAAGTGATGGCAATTTGTATGGATATTCGAGCGGAGCAGGGTGGAATAGTACGCGGTATACGCGCACGGTTCGGATCACGCCGGTGCCGGGTTCGAGCGATGAATTTGTCGTTGCGGTTGAGGTACGCTGGCGTACAAGCGTGTACCAGGAGCGAAGTTTTACCATTTCAGAAAACTTGTACCGTTGGGTAGACGACGGTGCCGCGTCTTAACGATATGCAATCACGCGGCTTTACACTATTACTTGCAACATTGATCGCGTCGCTTTTGTTGATCTTGGGCGCGGCAATTTTTAGCATCATTAAAAAGGAGATTGTGCTTTCTTCGCTTGGGCGCGATTCGCAATTTGCGTTTTATGCGGCAGATTCTGGAGCGGAGTGCGCACTGTACTGGGATTTCCGGTTTGATATTTTCTCCACCACGACGCCATACTCAACTGCAACATGCGCCGGAACAACCCTCGGAAACGTGGTTTTCCCCGGATATGATGTTCCGTTTAGTTTCGAGTTTCAACCTAACGGATATTGTTCCCGAGTGTCGGTTACAAAGCGAACGACACACCCACGCACCGTGATAGACGCGCGAGGGTACAGCACTACATGTGCGGGAATCGCGAATAATCCCCGAGCGCTTGAACGAGCTGTGGAAATTACGTATTAGGCAGTCTCGGTGTAGGATGTGGGCATGAATAAAACGGAAGCACGGAAGCGAATCACACAGCTGCGGGAAGCTATTAATTATCACAACCATCGATACCACATTCTCGATAATCCTGAGATTTCAGACGAGGCATTTGATGCGCTTTTGCACGAGCTCAAAGCGCTTGAACAGCGCTATCCCGATTTGATTGTTGCAGACAGTCCGACGCAGCGAATCGGGGGTGCGCCCATTGCTGCTTTCAAAAAAGTGACCCATGCAGTACGTCAGTGGTCATTTGACAACGTCTTTGACACTGACGAATTGCGCGCTTGGGATGCGCGTACAAAGCGTTTTCTCGGCATAGATAAAAAACACGAACTCGCATACGTAAGTGAACTTAAAATTGATGGGCTCAAAATTGTTCTCACATATCAAAAAGGGATGCTGGTACAAGGGGCGACGCGGGGCGACGGGGTTGTCGGTGAGGACATCACGCATAATATTCGGACCATGCAAAGTATCCCGCTCTCACTTGCGAAGCCGATAACGTGTATCGTGGTGGGCGAGGCATGGCTGCCACTTTCGGAACTCGAGCGAATCAATGAAGAGCGACGGCGCACTCAGGAGCCGTTGTTTGCGAATACGCGAAATGCCGCCGCGGGATCTCTGAGGCAGCTGGATCCTAAAGTTGCCGCGTCACGCAAACTCGATTGCTTTATATATGACCTTGAGATGCTCGACGGCACACAGCGCCCGCGCACGCAAGCTGAAGAGCTCGAGTTTATACAATCGCTCGGCTTCAAAGTGAATCCCGAGTGGCATCTTTGTAGCACGGTTGCAGATATCGAGGCTTTTTATGAATTGTGGGTAGAGAAAGGACGCAAGCAACAGTATGGCGTCGATGGTCTGGTGATTAAGGTGAATGATGTAACGCTCCAAGAACGGTTAGGGTATACGGCGAAAGCACCTCGTTTTGGTGTTGCGTTTAAGTTTCCAGCAGAACAAGCAACGACAATCGTTGAGGACATCGTGCTTCAAGTTGGGCGCACGGGAGTACTTACTCCTGTTGCGCACTTGCGGCCGGTGCGTGTTGCAGGATCCATAGTCTCGCGCGCGACTCTGCATAATGAAGATGAAATCAATCGCCTCGACGTGCGAGTCGGGGACACAGTAATTCTTCAGAAAGCGGGCGATGTTATCCCAGATATTGTGCGTGTACTCACCGAACTTCGCAGCGGCAAAGAAAAAAAATTCCGGTGGCCAAAGAGCGTAGCGGTGTGTGGTGGTGATGGAGCGATCGAACGGATTCCAGGTGAGGCAGCGTGGCGGTGTGTAAACAAAGACTCGGTTGAACAACAGAAACGGCGATTCGAACATTTTGTGTCGCGCCGGGCTTTTGATATTCGCGGTTTGGGTGAGAAAACAGTCGCGCTCCTTATCGACGAGGGCATGGTGAGTACCTTCGACGAGCTTTTTACTCTTACAAAAGGTGATTTTCTTGCGCTGCCCGGTTTTGCGGAACTTTCGGCAGAACAGGCGATTGAGGCAATACAGCGTGGGCGCACACAATCGCTACAACGGTTTCTGGTAGGTATGTCTATTCCGCACGTAGGCGAAGAAATCGCACGCGTGCTCGCTGATCGATTCCAAACACTCAAGGCACTCCAGGAAGCAGACGAAACAACCATGGCGCATATATCGGGAATCGGTGACGTTGTCGCACGCGCAGTGCGAACATGGTTTGACGATGCTGCACAACAGCGCATGCTCGCAAAAATACTCGCGCATGTAACGATCAGGAAGCCAGAACAAAATCTTGACGCGGCGCTCCAGGGTAAAACATTTGTGATCACCGGTACGCTTGAGACCATGAGTCGAGAAGAGGCGAAAGCAAAAGTCCGCGCGCGCGGTGGCACGATTACCGACTCGGTGTCTTCAAAGACCACGTATGTTGTTGCTGGCGCGGAACCTGGGTCAAAACTCACGAAAGCACAAGCGCTCGGTGTTTCTATACTTACCGAGCGTGAATTTCTCAAGCTTCTCGCGAAATAGGCTACAATTTGCTAGAATCGCGACCATGAGCGTTGATATTAAAGCTTTGGCGCGCTTAGCGCGCATTGATGTTTCCGAGGAAGAACTTGTGCAGCTTGAGAAGCAAATTCCTACCATCATTGCTTTTGTAGACCAGGTGCAAGAGGCTACATCGAAAAGCACTCCGAATGTCCCAAAACACCGAAATGTATTACGTGAAGATGAAAACCCGCACGAAAGCGGCGTGTATACAGAAGCGCTTCTTGCCGCAGCTCCGCAGCATGACGATACGCATGTCATAGTGAAACAGGTGATCTCCGGAGGAAAGCACGCGCAGTAATATGAATATAGACACGCTCAGTATTGCAAGCGCACGAAAAGCTCTTGATGCAAAGGAATACTCTGCACGCGAGCTTGCTGAAGCACATCTAAATGCCATCGAACACACAAACCCAGAACTCAATGCATACCTTGAGGTTTTTGATGATGTACGCGCGCAAGCTGATCACGCCGACGAGGTACTGAGGCGCGGCGAACAAAAAGCGCTTACCGGCATCCCGCTCGCGATGAAAGACAACATTCTTATTCAAGGTAAACGAGTGAGTGCAGCGTCGAAAATTCTTGAAAACTACGTTGCGCCATACGATGCTACGGTTACTAAAAAACTCAAAGCACAACATGCGATTTTTCTCGGGCGTACCAACTTGGATGAGTTTGCTATGGGAAGCTCAACCGAGAACTCCGCGTTTGGTCGGACAAAACACCCGCTGGATCCGAGCCGAATTCCTGGCGGGTCTTCTGGTGGTTCGGCCGCTGCAGTGAAAGGAGGACTTGCTCTCGGCGCGTTTGGGAGTGATACCGGTGGCTCGGTGCGGCAGCCTGCGTCACTATGTGGCCTTGTGGGGCTCAAGCCCACCTACGGTACGATCTCACGATATGGGCTTATTGCCTTCGGGTCGTCACTCGATCAAATTGGGCCACTAACTCGTACCGTCGAGGATGCGCGCATACTGTACGATGCGACGCGCGGCGCTGACCCGAATGACAGTACGTCGGTTCCAGATAGTTTTTTTGACAAGAGGTCGCACAAGAAAAAGATTGGTGTACCGCGGGATTTGTTGGTCGCCGGAGTTGATCCTGATGTGCTGCAGCTATTTGAGCAGCAGCTTAAGAAGCTGGAGGAAGTAGGGTACGAACTTGCTGATGTGAAGTTGCCGAGCTTCACCTTTGGGCTCGCCGCTTACTACATTGTGAATCCTGCGGAAGCATCTGCGAATCTCGCCCGTTTTGACGGCATTCGATACGGGCTATCTGAAGATGGTGGCGACATTACTGACGTGTACTTCAAGACACGGGGGAAAGGGTTTGGGAAAGAAGTACGTCGTCGCATTTTAATCGGCACGTATGTACTTTCTGCAGGGTACGTGGATGCATATTATAGAAAAGCGGAACAGCTTCGGGATGTGATGCGTGCCGAACTTGCCACGGTTCTTGAGAATGTTGATGCGGTTGCAATGCCCACATCTCCAACGCCTGCATTTAAAGCCGGCGAAAAAGAAGATCCGCTTGCAATGTATGCTGCAGATATCTTTACCGTGCCAGTAAATCTCACTGGCGCGCCCGGGCTTTCGGTGCCGTGCGGGTCGGTTGTACGCGACTCAGTTAATCTTCCCGTCGGTTTCCAATTGGTGGGAGCGCACGGAGGGGAGGAGATGTTATTTGTAATTGCAGAACAAGTTGAAAACACGCGGTAAAATAGAATCATGCAGGAATCAGTTCCCATTGAGCTTCTCGCTAGTGACGTACTTATTACGTTAGGAAAAGTCGTTTTCCAGTGGCTTCCTGCAACAGTAAGCGTGCTTGCGGGGCAACATCTAGAAGGCGAAACACAAATTAAACAGAGTGAACAAATGACACTGGGTTCGGTTTCGCCCGACGCATTAGCTATAGCGCCAACACGCGAAGTGCATCCAAGTACGGATTTCGCAGGTGCGCACATTGATTTGTTCACTCTTACGGCGCAAGCACCGAGTGCGTTCGACGCTGCTGTTTCGCAGCGTGCGCAGGCGCTTGCACCGGGAGTACCAGAGCCGCTGTATGATTTTTGGTCATCATACGTCCCATTTGCAATTTTTGTCTCGTTGGTACTTGCGATGGGTATCGTGTACAACGCCATTCGACTTGCGCAGGTGCGTAAGCAAGAAGCTGAGGCGTGGCAAAGCGTTGCGGGTCCGATCAGTATGTCGCCAGGTGCACCCACACAGGTACAGACGCGCTGGGAGCAGGTAAAGGCACACGCGTTTTCAAATCATCCCAATGATTGGCGGCAAGCAGTTATGGATGCAGACATCATGCTTGATGAGCTACTTAATATTCTCGGGTATCGTGGTGAGACCATGGGCGACAAGATGAAACAAGTAGAGCGAAGTGACTTCAATACTATTGATCTGGCGTGGGAGGCACATAAAATGCGCAATCAAGTTGCGCACGGAGGATCAGAGTTCCAAGTAAACGAACGAGAAGTACGCCGGGTGATTAGTTTGTATGAGCAAGTGTTTAGAGAATTCGAATTTATTTAACATTAGGACACGAACTTATTTCATGGTACACTCCGCATCAGCGGGGTGGAGGAGAGGTACCTCGCAAGGCTCATAACCTTGAGGCGCTGGTTCGATTCCAGCCCCCGCTACTAGAAAAAGTTTGTAAACATGGTACTGTCTTCCCACTGCCGGGGTAGCTCAGTTGGTTAGAGCGTAGCATTCATAACGCTAAGGTCGACGGATCATTCCCGTCCCCCGGCACAAGACGCGCTGCAGGTTTTCTGATAGGATGCGCGTCATAACCAGATGCGGTCGTAGCTCAACTGGTTAGAGCACTCGCCTGTCACGCGAGAGGTTGCGGGTTCAAGTCCCGTCGATCGCGCAAGCGAGCCAAAAGGTCACCTGAAGAGGTGGCCTTTTGGTTTGCTCTAAAGCAAGCGGGACTCGAAAGACGGAAGCCCGCGTCCGGGGGACGATGAAGGGCTGAGTCGGGGTCGAGGACACTTAGTATTTTTGAGCCCGCGGTAAAAATACTTAGTGATCCGTGACCGAGTCCCGTCGCTCGCGCATTAAGGAGGTGAAAGCCTCCTTTTGTCTTTCAGTAGAGCTGTAGAGTTCTGCGTGATACGACTTTGCAGTGATCGAGTTGAAAATGATTGTCAGCAATGTATGGTTAGACAAGAGTAGCGAACCAAAGGAGAGTTCCGTGACCGCTGCTGTAAGCCCCGCCTCTTTCTCCTGGAAGGTACCCTCGGTATTCTTGGGCGCCCGGTTGTACCCGGTCCTCGACAAAAGCGCTGCCGAGATCGTCGCGTTGGCAAAAAACATCGAAGATCATCAAGATCTCCTCGGCGACTGCTGCTGGCTCGGACTCGCTCACTGTCAGAAGAGGTTCAACATCAGTCCTTCTTTCGGCGGCAGCGAACCGTGTCTGGCAGGAGCCAATGCTCCCCATGCTCACTTCGTCCACTGGGGCGACTCGGGCACGGCGATTCTGCAAGCTCCGATCAGCTCGCAGCCGTTCTTCGACTACGCCCTGACGCAACTACCCAAGCTCGGACGTGGGTTCGGCTTTCCTGAAGAGAGCGTGCCCGTCTTTGCGGAGCTGTTGGCAGAAGAGCGCTCGAAGCTACTGCCGGCAATTGCCGAGCACGAACAGCCGTTCCTCGAAGGCGACAAGTTCGTCACCTTCGTAACCGAGCGGCTCGTCTGGATCGGCTAGAGCGCTATCGCTCAATGTGAATCTGGCAACACAGGCACAGCTCCTCATAAGGGCTGTGCCACTTTTTTAATATGGGAATGGTAAGATGACCTTGATACTCTCGGATTCTGGTTCCAACAGCGTCCACGAGGTCGCGCAATTTTAAAGGTTGAAAATAAAGGCTCATTTTGAGCGGGCTATGGGACGTTTGAACTGCGGTTCTAATTTCTGCTTAGTTGTGGCATAGTGCGGGCAGGCCTGAACACCAACAAACGAGGTATACAGCCATGCTCCCAGAGCTACGAGGTATTGAGCGCGCCTTCTTCGAAGCTATGGGGAACGGCTACGCTCAAAACGTCCAGAAGACGACCATCGCGGAGCTACCCGGCTCGAAAGCGATCCCTTTCGAGTGGGGCGACTACAAGGTGGTGGACTTCTACTTCACGATTCCACTCTCTGACAAGAGCGTGGGGCAGACCGTCATCTGGCATCAAGGCGTGCCGGTGTGGACGATGCACTACGGCGGCAAGTACGCCAAGATCGCGATTCCGTTCATGAAAGAATGCTTGCACAGAGCATACGTCACGGAGCGGCGTTTCTATGGTGGTCGTGGCCCGCGCTTCGTCCGCGACGATCGATTCACCTACGTCAACCACATCAACCGCGATTCGTTCGCTGATTTCGAGGGCGAGGAATTCGTTTTCGATCTGAGCGAGCAGTGCTTCGGCCATCACTGGTACCGAGGCATGTCGCTTCTTAAGCGAGACTGAGCAACGTTTTGTTGGTTGGTTTTTTGCTCCGATATTCCACCCGCTCGATCTTCGAGCGGGTGGATTTTTAAAAACACCTCGCTGTAGTATGTCTGTCTGGACACAAAAGACGCGCAGTTTGAACATCTATGCTTACAGGTGCTATGATCGTGAGCATGGAACGTGCTCCTACGCCACAAGAAGTCATGCGGTTTGTTCAGTTTATGCCAGTACGGATAAAAGAAGAGGCAGCTGTAACGAAGGGAGAGTACGGGCTTGATCCCAACAGGGACTATGTAGTGTATGCCATTATTCCTACAACGCACGATGACGGGTCATTATACGACCGGCTGCTTTTAAGTGTTCCGATTCAAAATCCGACCCTAATACAACAACTCAGTGACCCTCTCCTTTCTCCTGCACAAATACAGCAGTTGCTTGTCGATTCAGGGTACGCGTGTGCATACGTCGACGCTCGTGACGCCTACCCCGATAAACAGAGAGAGCATTAAGTAGGTAATGGCGTGAGATTTTGTATGCAAAAGGAAAAAATGTACATATATGGAAAAAATGCGCTCATGGAAGCGCTTACGCACACGCCGCAGGTGATAAAAAAAGTACATCTTGCGACAAGCGACAAAGCGATCGAGGCGTTGCTTTCGCAACACGGTATTTCTGTGGCGCCGCTTGGAAAAGGCGAGGATGTTTCGCTGGTTGGCCGCGACGCCGCACACCAGGGCGTGATTGCGGTTATCGATGCCTCAGCACTTATGCGGCCACTTGAGACATTTTTGGAATCGTGCTCGATCAACGAACATACGATGCTGGTCTTATTTGATGAAGTGCAGGATCCGCATAATGTGGGCGCGATTATCCGTTCCGCGGCAGCTTTTGGTGCGGCTGGGGTGCTTTTTCCTGAACATAACCAGGCACAGGTGACCGGCGCCGTAGCAAAAGTGTCTGCCGGTATGATTTTTCGTGTGCCACTTGTGCGGATTGGCAACGTCAACCAAACGATTCGCATTTTGAAAGATCGAGGATTTTGGATCTATGGACTCGATATGAAAGGTGAGCCACTTCAGAAGGAGCAATTTACGCGCGCGAGTGTTTTTGTGGTAGGAAATGAAGGCGAGGGGATTCGCGAGAAAACCCAAGAATTGTGCGACATCATGATTTCGATTCCTATGCACACACGCACCGAATCACTCAATGCAGCGGTTGCTTCTTCGGTAGTTTTGTACCAGTGGAGTACGCAACATGCCGAGGCGCTTACTGTATGATGCGCCGCGATCTCACGGTGCAGGATTGGCCTGACTATGAACTCATTGATTCAGGTGGGCACATGAAACTCGAACGTTTTGGTGAGGTTACCGTCGCGCGCCCTGAGACACAAGCCATTTGGGAGAAACAAAATCCTGCAGCATGGCAGTCAGCAAACGCAGTTTTTGAATCACATGAAGGGAAAGGTGTGTGGAAAAACAATTCAGCACCGCAAGAGTGGCGGGTGCATTGTAAAGAGGCGACTGTACTCGCGCAGCTGACTCACTTTAAGCATATCGGGATTTTTCCTGAGCAAGCACCGAATTGGGAATGGATTAAGGAAATGGTCTCGAATAAAAAACAGCCAAAGGTACTACACTTGTTCGGGTATACGGGAGTTGCGAGCGTTGTTGCGGCACAAGCGGGTGCACATGTAACTCATGTTGATGCGTCGCGACAATCGCTCGATTGGGCAAAGGAAAACATGCTTGCAAGTAACTTGTCTTCAGATGCAATTCGATGGATTCTCGATGACGCGCTTCAGTTTACGAAACGAGAGACGAAACGAGGAAATGTGTACGACGGTATCGTGCTTGATCCTCCCGCATTCGGTCGCGGTGCAAAAGGAGAGGTGTGGCATATCGAAGAGGATTTACCGAAATTAATGCATGAGCTCACCAAAGTGCTCGCTCCGAAGGGGTTTCTGCTTCTTAATGGATATGCGGCCGGATACACTCCGCAGTCGTTTGTACAACTTATGCTGAGCCATTTTCCGCACAGTACTGCTGAGTACGGAGAACTACAGCTTCCTGAATCTTCATCGGATAGGGTTATTTCGTCGGGAATTTATGCACGTTGTGCGGCAGTATAAACATTCCGTCACCAAATGAAAGAAACTTGAATCCGTGAATCGAAGCGAGATGGTAGAGTTCTAACAATTTTTCGCGCCCTGTGAGCGCCGCGACTAGCATCATAAGAGATGATTTTGGGACGTGAAAGTTGGTGATTAACCCATCAACGATCTGAAATTGGTACCCTTCTCGTATAAACAAGGAGGTCGCTGCGGTATTGGCAGCAAGGGTTCCGTTTCGTCCACCGCTTTCAAGCGCCCGCAGAGAGGTTGTCCCTACGGCGATTACAGGTCTATTAAGGCGCTTTGCAGCGCTAACTTTTTGCGCCGTCTTTTCTGGTACCTCATAGTATTCAGTGTGAAGAGTGTTTGTTTGCAAAGCTTTTTCGGTTAGTGGTGCGAACGTTCCCAAATTAACATGGAGTGTCACATAGGCGACGTCACGACTTTTCTCAAGTTCGCGCATGCATGCGTCTGTAAAGTGAAGCGAGGCGGTCGGCGCAGCGATGGATCCGCGAAATTCAGCAAAGACTGCCTGGTACTTATCACGCAACTCTTTTTCTGACAGCGGCGTGTGTTTCAGATATGGAGGAATAGGAGTCTCTCCATACTGTTCGAAAAGCGCGGTGACATTTTCGCTGCTTGTGACACGGTACTGCTCATTATCTTTCGTCATTACCGTGAGCGTGGCAGCACCAAGAGTAAGCGTTGAACCGGGTTCAACTTTCTTGTTGCCTAGCGCAAGAAAAGTATGCTCGTCGATAATGGTGGTGCATAAAAATTCGACTATGCCGCCTGTGTCTTTTGTGGCGTGAACGCGCGCTGGAAACACTTTCGTATTATTGAAAACAACCAATGCATTTTCTGGAATAAAATCGATTATGCGCGCAAAAGTTGTATATTGAACGGTTTCAGAGCGAGGGTCGTATATAAGTAATTGAGCGCTGTCGCGCGGTTCAGCTGGGGCAAGTGCGATCATCTCTTTTTCGAGCGGGTAATCGTATGCAGCGAGGAGCTGTTCAAGTGCACTCATAGTGCACCAGAAGCAATCGCGTCCCGGAGCTCTTTTGCGCGATGGTTTAAGTAATGAATGTTGTGCATGGTCGCCAGTGTAAAACCGGTAATTTCATGTGCGCGGAAAAGATGTGCGATGTATGCACGCGAATAGTGTTTGCATGTATCGCATGCGCACGCGGGATCGAGCGGGGTATGTTCGCTGAGCAGGTGCTTTTTGCGCAGGTCAACGCGCCCGAGTGAAGTGAATGCCATGCCGTGACGCGCATAATGCGTGGGTGCGATGCAGTCGAAAGTATCCGAACCAGTCTCTGCGATAAACGGAAAGTCTTCAGGATGTCCGACACCAAGCAAGTGTCTCGGTTTATCTTCTGGGAGTGCTCTATTGGTGTGTGTTACGACTTCACGAAGCGCTTCTTTGTTGTATCCAAATTCACCACCGATCCCAAATCCATCAAAACCCATATTTCCCACCACTTGCGCGCCTTCCTCGCGGAGACTTTTGTCGCCTCCACCTTGTACGATGCCGAAAAGCGCCTGTTTTCCGGTGCGCGCATCAAGTGATCGCTGAGCCCATCGATGGGTGCGATCAAGCGAGGTGCGTAGATACGCCGTATCGGACAGCGGTGAAGGGCATTCGTCAAACGCAAACATGATATCTGCACCAAGTGCCTCCTGGATCCTGATCGACTCCTCTGGGCTGAGGAACAGTGGAGAACCATCACGCGGGGAAGTGAAAGAAACACCGTCCTCGGTAATGTGTATGCGCGCGGGTTGCGCACCGTCTTCTATTGTTTTTTGCGGCACCTCTTTGAGTATTTTTCCCATACCGTGGTCGGTGCCAAATCCCATGCTGAATACTTGGAAGCCGCCTGAATCGGTAAGAAGTGGCCTGTCCCAGTTCATGAATGAATGCAATCCACCTGCGGCTTTTACCGTATCTGCACCGGGGGTGATATGGAGGTGAAATGTATTGCAGATTAAAAGCTGAGTCCCTTGCTCTTGCACATCTTTGCTCGAGAGGGCGCGCACCGATGCGCGCGTAGCAACCGGCACAAACGCAGGTGTCTCTATGTTTCCGTGGGGTGTTGAAATAACACCAATGCGGGCGTTTGAGCGCGAAGATTTTTTAAGCACGGTAAAAGAGATGGACACTCAAACACTATGCCACGCTCAGAAAAGTATTCAATTATTGGGCAGTGTGTGCTAGATTGGCGTACACAAGCCGAAGTAGCTCAGTTGGTAGAGCACGTCCATGGTAAGGACGGGGTCGCCGGTTCAATCCCGGCCTTCGGCTCCAAAATCATTTCAGCACGACACTGCGTGGTACAGACCTCGTTACCGAGAAGGTTTGGTGCTATAGAGATGTGTTGTATGGATGAAAGGGATTGCGCATATACAAGCGACTACTTTCACGAGAAATCCCACAAACATGATTTCGAGAAGTTCTGACGACGGTACGAGATTCATAAACGCGATCGAGAAAAAAATTACACTATCAAGTGCTTGCCCGATGATACTTGCGACGATGATTCGGAGTGCGAGAGCATTGGGGGCGCGTTTTCTCACGAGCTCAAAACTCCAGACGAGTACGTAGAGCGATAGAAAGTATGCCAATACGCTCGCGAGAAATACTCGCGGCGAGAAGGAAAAGACCGTGTGAATCGCAGTATCGAGAGGTTTTGTGTCGGTGGTCGACACGGTAGAAGCTGCGAGGGCGCTCAGTATTACAAAAAGCACAAGCGGAGCAAACCCAAACCAAATGCCTTTACGTGCTTCCTCCGGACCAAATCGATCGAGGAGAATAAAGACGGCAACGAAAACGGTCGCATAAAAAATGTTACCGGCGTTGGTAATGAATCCAAAAATTTCAATGAGTTTTCCTCCAAAGGTACTAACAAGGATCAGACATGTTCCAATGAGGCCGTACAACCACTCTTTTCCAAGTCGTGCCAAGAAGATCGCGCCTGAAAAACCGATCACTGCCATACCCACATACAAGACTTCATTTAACATACCGAGAGTATATCATTATCAGTGTGAGCGCGTTTCCACTGCGTACAGTACAAGCAATACGGAAGCACTTCACTTCGTTGCGAGGTGAATACTTAGTAATGGGGGCTTCGATGCTTCCTGTATGCGTTATTTTCTTCGGGGCTTTTTTCGCGATGCCGCTTTTGCTTCATGGGCTTGCGTACATCACCTTGTTCCCCGCGTTTTCTACCGAAGATCTTCTTCGTGAAGAAAGTGATCGTCTGAAAACTATCGCATCTGAAATCGCGCACTCGGAAACTGTTAAGCGGTATATGTCCGAAAGGAATGAACGCGGGCTGCGCACTATTGCCGTGGACGAATCACATACACAAAAAGTCGGAAATGTCATTTTTGCAGATACGTATGGGGCAACGCTTGCTCAGAATACGCTTGCTGAGCGAAAAGGAGATCACTTGCCGGGGCTGACACGATGGGGAGTATTGGTAGAGACAGAGGGGTCGGTCGCCTCGATAAGTAGCTGCCCGGTAGCGCCACTTCTTATGGTTGGTGGGGTACAAAATGAAAACGGGGCAGTGTATGCGATCGAATATCTTGACGATGAATTTGCAAAACGATTTCGTGACCAGGTTTTGCCTCCAGGAGGCGAGGTTGCGTTCATTGCACTTAAAGAAGGACTTACTGGTGCAAGTTTCTCAAATGACACGCGTTCGCTTCTCGATAACTTCACTCGTGCACTTCCGTTTTCTGGGCAAAATCTGTTTCAGCTGCCCGCGCACCTGCGTATCAATAACGCAACGTATTTTGTGCGCACCACAGTTCTGTACGAACACGATATTCCTATTGGGTTAGTGGTGATGTTCGTCCGTACGGATCACACAACAGCGGCACTCATGATTGCTGCATTTGCTGCAGTTTTGTTTTTTGTAATTCATATGGCTGGGCATGAGCGTTTACATGAACGGCGCAAAATCGAAAGCCACGGCATTGTGATTGTGGCGCTCTCGCTCGTGGTGTTAGCGACATGTTACGCTGGAATCCGCTTCATGCTTGAAGGCTCAGCGGTAAATATTCGCGAACCGGCATTCATTATTTACAACTCAACGATGCATCTTGAGCCAGAAGTCGCGACGCTTTCACTCGGAAATGAGCGAAATATTTCGATCAAGGTGCGGACAGGCGAGGATGAGATCAATGCTGTCGAGGCGCATGTCCGCTTTGATCCAACGCGAGTACGTGTTGAGGAAATTATTATGGATAAATCATTCTGTGACCCTGTGTCTGTAACAGAACTCTCGATCGATAATGAGCGGGGAGGGGTGGACATAGCGTGTGTGGTGGTAGGCAAGGAAAGTGCGCTTACACGCGCAACGGAAGCCACGCTCGGTGAACTCATCCTCTCTCCACTTTCTGTTGGGCCTACCGCGCTTACGTTCGACTCAGATACGCAGGTATTGGCAAGTGACGGGTTGGGAACTAACGTGCTTCGAGAAACGCGAGGTGCACTCGTTCAAATTTTTTCCGATGATTCTAACAGCGTGCACCTCGCTTCGCTCAGTCATCCAAATTCAGAACGGTGGTATGCTGCTCGAAAAGTAGAAATGATAGCGTTTGGAAACGTTTCTAACACACTCGAAATTAGAGGAGTGTACGATGGCGGCACCGTTGTTCCCAAAAAACAAGAAGGAAGCGTCTCTTCATTTGAAGTACCGGTTGATGGATACTTTACTTTTCAAGCAGAGCAGGGCGATTCTCTGCTTACGTATGGAGTGCGCGTGGACACAGAGAAACCGGAACCGCCACGGATTCGTGCGAGCACACTTTCTCCTCGTTTTGGCGAATTGGTTCGGTTTACATTTGAGAGCTCCGATAATGCAAGCGGTCTTCAGCCGACCTTTTATGTACAAATTGACGGTGGCGTCTATTGGCCGGTAGGCAAGACTCTTTTCCTGCCGTTCTTTAAATCAGGAGAACACAGTCTTATCGTGCGCGCATTTGATATGGCAGGCAACTATAGCGAAAGTGAGGAGGTGCTTGAAGTGCGGTAGCGCTCGTGTTCACTGTGGTGCAAATGTGTTTGCGCGACATTCTGCGCTATTTTTGCTAGAGTGAGCGCGAGCGGAGTCTGAGAGGTCCGCCTGATCTAGTGCCACCTTAGCTCAGTTGGTAGAGCATTGCATTCGTAACGCAAAGGTCCCGAGTTCGATCCTCGGAGGTGGCTCACGATACGCTATACTGTGTGCGATGAAGCCGCAGGCACACGTTTTGTTGTGGAGTAACTATTTTTGGTCATTCTCCACGGGTCTTCTTGGTCCCTTATTTGCAGTTTTTACTGAGCGCATCGGAGGGGATATTTTTGATATCGCATGGGTGTGGTCAGTGTATTTGGTTGCGACCGGTGTTGGCATCGTGGCTGTAGGGTATCTTGCGGACTGGCTTCGTTCGCACCGGCTTTTTTGTGTTATCGGGTATGCGATCGAGACCATTGCCATGTTCTCGTATCTTGCGGTGGGAAACCCCTATGAGCTCATGATGGTTCAGATTCTCCACGCGATTGGTTTATCGTTTAACACACCAGCCTGGGCGGCACTTTTTGATCATTATTCGGGTAGCGGTAAAAAAGACGGTGTGATGTGGGGGCTGTCGTACGGTGGGTGGTACATTTTTCAAGGTGCGGCGATTTTTTGTGGAGGTCTGATCGTGACACACTATTCATTTGATGCTCTTTTTGTACTGATGGGCATCGTCATGTTTTTTGCCACACTCACACAGGCGCTTTTACTCAAGCGCTCGCTGAAATGATGGAACGTCCTAGCTGCATTTTCGGTGGATTTAAATTACGCTGACACCTATAATACGCGCGTGAACGAAAAAGCGACAATTGAAAAACGCATACAGGACATAGAGGCTGCAATGGCTCGACCAGACTTTTGGGCGCACAAAGACCAAGCGCAGGCGGCAATTAAAGAGTTGCAAGATCTCAAAATAAAACTCGAAGGGGGTAGTATTCACGATAAGGGCGGCGCGATTATTTCGATTCTTTCTGGCGCAGGAGGTGATGATGCAGAGGATTTCTCTGCGATGCTCGCGAAAATGTATATGAAATATTGTGCTGGGCGTGGATGGAATGTGGTGATGTTGTCTGAAAATCAAAATTCGCTTGGCGGATATCGGAACCTTTCATTTGAAGTCGCGGGGAAAAACGTATACGGCACGCTTAAAAGTGAATCTGGTGTACATCGGCTGGTGCGCATTTCACCTTTTAACGCTCAGGGAAAGCGACAGACATCTTTTTCGCTTGTTGAAGTATTCCCAATTCTTGCCTCAAACGATACTGGTGTACTCAACGAAGGTGATGTTGAAATCGTGTATGCAAAAGCAGGTGGGCCCGGTGGGCAAAATGTTAACAAACGAGAAACAGCAGTTCGTGCAACGCACAAACCCACGGGCATAACCGTGCACGTGACAAGCGAGCGCAGTCAAGCACAGAATAAAGAAAAGGCGCTCGAGATGCTGCGTGGAAAACTTTTTAAGAAACACGAGGAAGACCGAGAAAAAGAGGCGCGAGGCCTCTCAATATCTGCAACGACAGCAATTGAGTGGGGAAGTCAGATTCGCTCCTACGTGCTCCACCCATATCAGCTTGTTAAAGACCACCGGAACGACACCGAATATCGCGATCCCGAAGCGGTCTTTAACGGAAATATCCAAATATTTATCGACGCCGCGAAAAAGAACGAGGAAAAGACGGGTTAGGCACATCAAAGGCGTGGCGTGGGTTGGACTTCGTCTCGGGTGCGGTATAATCGGAACGTTGCCATGATTCATTACGACGCAGTATCGAAAATATATGGCGGTGGGACCATTGCGCTCGACAATGTGACGCTTGCTATTGAGCCAGGAGAATTCGTTTCTATTGTCGGACATTCGGGGGCAGGTAAAACAACACTCTTGAAGCTTTTGTTTGCGGAAGAATATCCTACTGAAGGCTCGGTATTCTTTGATTCACGCCCTGTGCAAGACTTTTCGTATCGTGAGCTAACACATCTACGACGTAACATCGGTATGATTTTTCAGGACTTTCGCCTTCTTCCGACAAAAAATGTGTACGAAAATATCGCGTTTGCGATGGAAGCTGCCGGACGCTCCGATGGAGACATTGCTGCCGATGTGCCGTACGTTCTCGACCTTGTCGATTTGGGCGAGAAAATGTGGAGTTTCCCTAAAGAGCTTTCCGGTGGCGAGCAGCAGCGTGTCGCAATTGCGCGTGCGATTGTCAACCAACCCGATGTCCTTATTGCTGATGAACCGACAGGAAACCTTGATCCGATCAACACTTATGAAGTGGTGCAAATTTTGAAGAAAATCAACGATTTGGGCACCACGGTGCTTCTCACGACTCATAACAGGAATGTTGTTGACTCAGTTGGGAAACGTGTTGTCACTATGGATCGGGGAAAAATAGTGCGCGATGACCCAACGGGGCACTATACTTTGTAAGTATGGGAGGATGGACCAATTTGAAGCGTGTTGGCCGATACGGGCTGATCGGATTTTTCCGAAATGGCTTCGTTTCGCTTTCTGCAATTTTCATTATGACGATCACACTTTTCGTCATCGCCTGTATGACGATTGCAGGAGCCGCGCTGTCGTCGACGCTTGAACAACTTACGCAAAAAGTTGATGTGAACGTGTATTTCCTCACCACAGCAACAGAAGAAGAGGTGCTTGGCGTTAAACGTACTATAGAGAGTCTGCCTGAAGTTGCCTCTATCGAGTACACGTCACGTGAAGTGGCGCTCGAGCGTTTTCGCGAGCGGCATAAAAATGACCAGCTAACTCTGCAGGCCCTTGATGAACTTGAAGAGAATCCACTGGGAGCCTCGCTTGCCATTCAAGCAAAAGACACCAATCAGTACGAGTCGATTGCGCGATTCATAGAAAGTTTGCCCGCTGCGGGAAATTCTGGGGAAGAACACATTATCGAAAAAGTGAACTACTATCAAAATAAGACCACTATCGAACGTCTGGGGAGTATCATCGACACCTCGCGTACGTTCGGTTTTTTTGTTGCGGGTTTTTTTGTCATCGCATCTATTTTGATCGCGTTTAATACGATCCGGCTTGCGATCTACACGTCAAAAGAAGAAATCAATATCATGAGGCTTGTTGGCGCTGCGCACTGGTATGTGCGAGGACCTTTTGTTATCGCGGGTATCCTTTATGGAATCGTTTCAGCAGTCATTGTGCTCGTGGCGCTCTATCCGATCTCACTCTATCTTTCTGCATCTTCAGAAAAGTTTTTTGGCGTGTTCAATACCTATGAATACTTTACGAGCAATTTCCCGCACTTGTTCTTCTTGATTATGGGTACTGGGGCCCTCCTGGGTGCTTTCTCGAGCTATTTAGCAGTGCGACGATATTTGAAAAAATGAGGTAAACATGACTACAAAGCGTGCGCACAAATATATTTTCGTTGTCGGTGGCGTCATGTCTGGCGTTGGAAAAGGTATTGCCTCAGCATCTATGGGGCAGATACTCCAGGCTCGGGGTTTTTCGGTGAATCTTGTGAAAGTGGACCCATACCTTAACGTTGATGCGGGCACTATGAATCCCACCGAACACGGGGAAGTGTTCGTGCTCGACTCTGGACTCGAAACAGATCAGGACATGGGGAATTACGAGCGCTTTCTTGGACGCGATTTGCCACCGGAAGATTATATGACGAGCGGCATGGTGTATAAGACCGTAATCGAGCGTGAACGAAACCTTGGGTATGGTGGAAAATTTGTTGAAGCGATTCCGCATGTTCGAGATGAAATCATTGGACGTTTCGAACGCGCGGCGCACGCTGCTAAATCCGATGTGTCGGTGATTGAAATCGGTGGCACCATCGGCGATTTTCAAAATGCGCTCTTCATTGAGGCGGCGCGCGTTATGCAGATGCGTGCGCCGCAGGACGTCACGTTTGTCATTGTTTCCTACTTACCTGTACCTAAAAGCGTTGGAGAGATGAAAACGCGACCGACGCAAAACGCGATTCGACAACTTAACTCATACGGTGTGCAGGCTGAATTTATTGTTGCTCGCAGCGAAGTGCCTCTTGATACGAAACGAAAGGAGAAACTTGCGATCTGGTGTTCAGTACGTCCTGAACATGTTATTTCTGCTCCCGATGTTTCAAGTGTCTATGATGTGCCGATTAATTTTGAGAAAGACGATCTTTCGGGGGTGTTGTTAAAGCGCTTAGGACTCAAGCCAAAACAAAAAAGTGACCTTGCTGCATGGAGAAAATTTGCTGCAAAGGCACATAATGGACAAAAAAAGGTGCGCATTGGCATTGTGGGGAAATATTTTGATACGGGGGATTTCGTTCTTTCAGATGCGTATCTTTCTGTCATTGAAGCACTAAAATATTCCGCCTATCATTTAAATGTAAAACCGGAACTTGAGTGGCTCAACGCCAAACGATATCAGGATGGAAAAAATCTTGAAGAGCTCGGGCGATTCGACGGTCTCTTGGTGCCAGGTGGATTTGGGGAAACTGGTATTGAGGGAAAAATCCAGGCAATTAAATATGCGCGAGAAAAGCGCATCCCGTATTTTGGCCTCTGCTACGGCATGCAGCTTATGCTTGTTGAATATGCGCGAAACGTGCTCAAAATGAAGGACGCCCATACGGTTGAGATCAATCCGAAAACAGCAACGCCGGTTATCGATGTCATGCCTGACCAAAAAGACAAAATTGCTCACAAACATTATGGAGGGACGATGCGCCTGGGCGCGTACCCGTGTTACTTGAAACAAAGCACGATCGCACGCGCTGCGTATAAAGCAGAGATGGTAAGCGAGCGACATCGTCATCGATACGAAGTAAATCCTGAGTACATTGAAGTGCTTGAAAAAGGAGGAGTGGTTTTTTCAGGCATTTCTCCTGACAAACGACTCATGGAAATTGCGGAACTTTCAAAAACCAAGCACCCATTTATGCTGGGGACGCAATTCCACCCAGAACTTAAGGCGCGTCCACTTGCGCCGCACCCACTCTTTACCGCGTATATAAAAGCGTGTATCGATAAGGGTAGAGACAGACGTTAACAAAACGCAATTTTTTGGCTTCGATATATCGACGTTGAGGTGTGCTAGTATCTGGCTATGCTTTCTGGGTTTTGGAAATGGTATGAACGAAACTATGTGCTCAATGTCTCGGTTGCGCTCGGGCTTTTTCTTTTGCAACTCGGACATCTTACCTGGCTCGGGGGCGATGTAATTGCCACAAGGCTTTTAGGCGAAGGAATTTTTGATCTCCAAGGAATTTGGCAAATCATCATTATTCTCATTGATTACACAGAGATTCCAGCGATTCTCACCATATCTCTCGTGTATATCGACGCGTGGCGTAGGGGAGAGAAATGGCACGCAGTTGTCATGCTCGCACTTCTACACTCGCAGTGGCTTCACATGTTTTGGATTACCGATGAATTTGTGGTGGACACTTTCACCGGCGCACACACGCACGAAACCGTATTGCCGGCATGGCTTGCGTGGGTTGCGATACTTATTGATTACCTCGAGTTGCCCGTGATTCTTGATACTGCTCGGCGGCTCTTTCTCGCGGTTAAAAACAAACAAGGACTCGTCGGCATTAAAGAGGCACTGAAAGAGGATGAATAACCGCACTAGTGGAACGTTAGTTTTTTTCTTTGCGTTCGTGCTTGTCGTGTCTGCTCTTTTCCCGCCTGTGATACTTGATGATTTTATTTTTTTCGCCGCTCCTGCACAGGTCTCCAAAAAAGAAGCGGCGGTACTGTTTGTGGGTGACATGATGTTTGACCGAAGTATCCGCACAACAATCGAAGAAAAAGGAGAAGAGTATATTTTTTCCTGCATCCGTGATCTTTTCGGCACGGTAGATTTGGTGGTCGGGAATTTGGAAGGCCCTATTACGTCGTACGCATCAAAAAGCGTTGGGAGTGTTGTCGGTTCGCCTGAAAACTACACTTTCACATTTCCGACATCGACCGCTGCCTTACTCAAACGAAACAATGTTTCGCTTGTCTCGATTGGCAACAATCACATCATGAATTTCGGAAGAGATGGTCTTGTGCAGACGAAGCAGTGGCTCGAGAGTGCTCGAGTGCGCCACTTTGGTGATCCTGACGCCCAAGAAAGTGATCGAGTTGCGCGGATGACGATTAACGACACGCCGCTCTCTTTTATAAACTGGAGTGACTGGACGAGCGACAAGACTGACCACACGGTGGCACAAGTGCGTGTAGAAAAAGAATCCGGGCGCGTGCCTATCGTGTATGCCCATTGGGGAGACGAATATGTGCCACCGCCTCAGCGTGTGAGGGAGCTCGCACGCTCATTTGTAGATGCAGGCGCGGTGATCGTGATCGGCTCGCACCCACACGTTATTCAGGAAATGGAAGAGTACCACGGGGCGCGAATTTACTATTCGCTCGGTAATTTTATTTTTGATCAGTACTGGGACGATGCGGTGCGCACAGGCCTTGGTGTTTCGGTAACATTCGATACCCAGGGGGTTGTGGCAGTGCGGGAGCATGTGTTCTCGCTCGGACGAGATCGGCGTACATGTTTGAAGTCTGAATAGCGTGCTACGCTCTATGTATGGAAATTGCTGTATTTGGTGGCGGATGCTTCTGGTGCACTGAGGCGGTGTTTAGAATGCTTAAGGGAGTAACGAGTGTGGTTTCGGGATATGCAGGAGGAGAAAAGGAAGACCCAAATTACGAACAAGTATCGAGCGGCCGCACCGGGCATGCAGAAGTCATTAAGGTCGAATTTGATCCATCGATAATCAGTTATCGTGATCTGCTCGCGGTCTTTTTTGCTTCGCACGATCCGACGACGCTAAACAAACAAGGTGCTGATGTGGGAACTCAATACCGCTCACTCATTTTGTACACGACTGAAGCGCAGCGAAGCGATGCGGAGAACTCTTTGACAGAATTCGCAAAAGAAGGGGTGGAGGCGGTAACGCGCATCGAAAAACTCGAAGCTTTTTATCCTGCCGAAGAGTATCATCAAGAGTATTACGCGAACAATAAAAACGCACCGTATTGTCAGATCGTGGTGGCGCCCAAAGTCGAAAAAATACAAAAACACTTCAGTGAGCTAATGAAGGATGCGACTAGTTGAAGATTTGTTATCAAAAGCCTCTTTTTCAAGTTCTCCTAAATCTGTACCATTAGTAAGCATGACTTCATTTTCTTTCGCATACAGGCGTGCTTCCTGTGTAAAGTCAGAAGTTGTAACAAATAGCCCCTTGTCATACCGGCGGGCGTACGCACCATAGAACGCCTGTATCTCCGGAGCTCCTACATTATTTCGCGTGTAGCGTTTTACTTGCACCGCACAAGTAATTCCGTGTTTGTGAAGGATCAGGTCGATGCCTTTGTCTTTTTGCGGTGGAGTAATTTCAACAGTATATCCAAGTGCACGATACACTTGAGCCATATGCCGTTCGAACACAATCGGGTCGAGTTGTACTAGTTGGTGTACGGTATAGAATCTCCTCGTTTTTTCAATCTCCTTGATTTCTCTCCAGTCTTTGCGAACTTTACGTATATGCTCATAACTTTTCTTACTCAGAAATTTCACAATCGGGTGTCCGATATAAAACCCTGCAATTACAAAAAAAGAAATAGCGGTGCTCGCAATTAGTATCGACTCTGCTTTGCTTATGAAAACATACGCAAGAACGCCAATAACCACCAGTGCTGCAAGAAACAAGAATACGTCATTTCCATTGTGTCCTCGTTTGTATCTCCGATAGCGAGCCATGGCCGGAGTGTAGCAAATACATCGGGTTTTTGATAAAATCACGCCATTGCCGGATCGTCTAATGGTAGGACAACAGACTCTGGATCTGTTTATCTTGGTTCGAATCCAAGTCCGGCAGCCAGTTTGGGCAATGAAAACCCTCAAGGATATTTCAATCGTCCTGTATCTTGCAGTCGATCCTAAAGCCCTAAAAACACGAATTGAAGCGAGCACTCGTGGTATTGTCGGTTTAAAGAGTAAAAGCTTTGAGGACTTATATTCGGAACGAGAAAATCTTTATATGAAGCATGCAGATTTCGTCATAGATGCTAACAATAAATCTCCCGAGCAATTGGCACAGGAAATCGCAATTTTAATCATTCCGAGGAGCGTTGAAATGATAGAGTAAGAACATGAAAAATATCTCATACGCGAACATAACGGTCTTTGTTCTGTTCTTTGGTATTGCGCTTGTTGAAGCGATTCAGAGAAATAACTGGATTGAAGCAGCGTTGTTTCTCGCCCTCGGCCTACTTTCGCTGCGCGCTGATTTTTTAAGAAAATAATTTCTCTACTCCAGCGAATCAAATGCCTGTTTGACCGTCACGACAGGAGTGTTTTGGTCGGCGAGGTAATCAACAATTTGGTTGAACACGGCCATAGAGACACAATAGCGATCTGCGCACGAAGGTTGTATGTCATGGATAGTAAGTATGAGCCAATTCTTACTCGCGATCGCTTCGTCGATCCATTGCCGCGCTTGTTCGAAAGCGGTTGTGTTTTCAAGGCCACGGCGCTCGAGCTGATAGGGGTCAGAAGTTGGGGTAACGAGCCCGCCGTTTGATGATGCGGCGCTTTCGAAATTTGCGTCGGCCACCACCTGGAGTGTTTGCGTGGTGTACGAACCAAAAGGGTATGCAAAGGAATCAACAGTACCCACATCCCACCCAAGAAGATCTTGTCTCGAACCCGCCACTTCATTTTGCTGCTCGGTATACGAAAGTGAGGCGAGATCACGGTGTGTTCGAGTGTGTGCACCAATCTCGTGCCCCTGATTGTATACTTCTTCAATTTGCGCGCGTGTCATATATCCTGGGAACCCAAGCTCATCGATCTGCCGAGAGACCACGTATAGTACGCCTTTAAGACCTCGGCTATTCAATTTAGGGAACCCGCGCGTGTATTGTGAGTCCCAGTTATCATCGAAACGGAGCGTTACCGCACCGGTTTGAAAAATTCCTGGGCGCGCACTCCCTCCTGTAATCGACATGTTGTCGATAGTGAGTGTTCCATTTTGGTTAATGAGGTGGAAGATGGTAACGAGCGTCGCGGTTTGCGGAACGGTAAAGCTTGCAACAGCGCTCGACCACGAAGGAGAAGCAGGTGGATGAGCGATATCTTGATAGGTAACCGTACCGTTTGTGTGTTGTATCTGCACGGTAACGTGTGATGAAATACTTGCGGTGTATTCATCTTGGAAAGTATATGTGCCCGGGGAGAGTGCTATCGGATTGAAAAACCATTTTGCATCACCGGTAACTTTGTTGGTGAGGGTAACGCGTGCTGCCTTGCCGCCACCCGAGCCGGTTACTGGATAGGAAAAAGTGGTTGTGTTCTGCCCCCAGCGACCCTGCCTCCATGAGTCAGGGGTCGCGCTCCCTGTTTCGAGCGTGCCGTTTGGGACATAATTGGCGCCACCTCCTTGTGTGACTTCTCGGAGATCGTAATCATCAGTGGTCAATGTACCGTTGCTCTTAATGAGGTGGAATATGGTGAGCGCTACCGCATTAGATGGCGCCACAAATTCGACTGTCATTGGTGCGAATGACGCAGCCGGCGCGAGCGAGGCAATGTCCTTGTATACATAGGACCCATTCGCGAGTTGAAATTGCGCGGTGACAATTGACGGAACGCTTGATTGGTAGAGATCAGAAAAGCGATATGCTGTGCCTGCGTGAATGGGAATGTGAGTGAAATACCATTTTGCGTCACCAGCTTGATAATTTGAAACCTGCACGCGAATCCCACTTCCCGACGAGCCAGTGACCGGGTAAGTAAGCGTGCGAGTATTGGAACCATAGCCTCCTTTCTTCCATGATGCGGGTAACCCGCCAGATCCAGCTGCTTCTACGGAAGGGTTTGGAATTAGATTTCCCGAAAGGGCCGCAGTGCGCACTGTGGGTGCACCCGGTTCTACTTGTTTTGGGGTGGTGTTAAGGCTTGGTGCAATTTTTTTTGCGCCTTGCCACTGAATTTTTGTGCGTTCGGTTTCGGGTGTCTGTGTTGATTCTACATTTGCGCGCACTCGCCCACGAGCGTTGTCGCTTTGGGTGGCGCTTGTTGTCGCAGGACTCGTTTGTGTATTCGTTGCCGCTCTTAGTGATGCAGCTGGCGCAACCACCAGGAGTGTGACGAGAAGCAGCGATGGGGTTGTGAGGAGTTTTTTCATGAAGGACGCTTCGCCGCCGAGTTTCGTTTCTCTCGCGAAGTAACGAATTAGAGCATGATTTTCTGAACGACCAGTGAACACCGCTTGACCACGCTTTTTTCTGGCTTGTAGGATTTTGAATGACTGACCTACGTTCCAGTAGGTTTTGATATAGTTATCCGTATGCACAAAGATATACGGGCATATAACACAGCGCTTGCCGGTAAGGATAAGAGAATTGTCGCTTGTTTGGCGAAGGAGATTGATGCAGGGTTACCTAAGGCCGAAAGTAAAATGTGGCATAGAACTGCCGTCTGGTTTTTGGATGGAAACCCAGTTGTTGGCTACGCGAAGCGCAAAAATGATATTCAGCTTTTGTTCTGGAGCGGGCAGTCGTTTGAAGAGAAGAGTCTGGAGCCTGAAGGAAGTTTTAAGGCTGCGGAAGTACGGTACACGGACCCTGAAGAAATACGAGTGAAGGATCTCAAACGATGGCTTAAAAAATCAAAAAAGATTCAGTGGGATTACAAAAATATCGTCAAGCGAAAGGGCATATTGGTACGCCTCAAGTGATGGCACGAAAGTTTTGATCAAGGGTTTGTTATAGCCATTAGTATGACTGAGGCACGACTGTAACCGCGCACACTATTTCAACACGTCCCATACAAGCGGGTCGCCGCTGCCGTCAAACTTAAATACTGCAACGCCGCGTACACCAAGGCGCCGTGCAATATCTACTTTATCTTTAATTGCAGTCGCGTCACTCCACGAAATATAATTGAATGGTTTGAGATTTTGGATTGCGCTCGTAGTTCCTGCGTTGTGTACAACCGAAGATGAGGGGATCACTTGCTGGGTTTGTGTTGAGTCGCTGCCCGTTGGCGCAAGCGTTGCAAGGCGGTCAGGGTCATAGCTGAAACCGATTTCATTTGCGCTGGTGCGCGTTGGGGTGATGCCGAGTTTTTGTGCGATATCAAGAGCGTATCCTGGGTTGAAGGGCCAGAGCACTTTGTACTGATAGCTTCCGTCTGAAAGTGGCGTCACTTTATATTCATAACCGTACGTAGGAATACCAACGATGATTTTATTGCGTTCGATAGTTTGTGCCGCGAGCGTCACAAGAGATTCAACCCATGCAGGGTCTGCTGTAGGAGCGTATGGCGCATTGCGCGCCGCGTTAAGACGCACGTCGATCGTTCCTTGGTCGTACGCCATGATCTCGATACGATCGCAGTACTTGTTCATTTCGACGTAATCATTTGCGAAGTCAGTGGCGTCAGGTGGAATTGTTGCACCGGGGCTGTAGCGATTCTCCAATGGCATACGTGCCTCAATAGTGCAGTATACCCACTTGTTTCCCATTCTTTGGTAAAGACCTTTTAGGAATGTCGAGAAGTAAGAGATTGTCTTATGTTTTTTCGCCTCGAAGTCTATATCGATTCCGTCAAAGTTGTGTTGCTTCACGAGCGCGGCAATGTCGTCTTCGAGTTTGATGCGTGATGGTGTGTTGCTTAGAATACGGTGAATAGCTTCGCCGTCGCCCCACATAATCGTGGGGACAACGCGCACTTTGTTTTTCTTTGCCTCCATAATAAAACTTGCCCACGGTTCTTCAGAGAGTTTTCCATTGTCTACAATTGTTCCGTCGCTTCGCACAGTGTACACAAAAGGCATGACGCTTGTGAGTGACGTGAGGTGTTGGCTTACGTCGCGAGTGCCTGTTGCCGAACGCCAGTACGGGATCCAGCCGGAAGTTTCAAAAGGCCCTCGCGCGGGTGGAGTTAACACTCCCGTAGCAATACTTGAAGGATTGTCAGAAGCGGCGCGCACTGAAGCCATGCGTGCCTGCGTTGCTGGGCCATATACACCGTATCCTTGTTCTCCGCTACACACCACTTCACGGTCACACTGAAATTTTTTAACCGCTGTTTCGGTAAGTGGGCCAAAGTAACCTGTTGCTTTTCCAGAAGCCAAATAACTCTCCGCGATGAGAGCTTGTTGTAATGCTGTAACATCACTTCCCGACACTCCTAAATAAAGTGAACGCGCCGCGTGGGTGGTAACCGGCACAAGGAACGCTGCCGTGATAGCAAAAAGTAAAACGAAACGCATACCCGCATAGTATCAAAAAAAGTAATGCAACGCGCCCCCGCACTTCATCCTATCTCTATGAATGAGGATGTATAATGCGGTGTATGGATGCACGCATCACGCCACTTGTTGTTGTAGCTTTACTTATTGTCCTCGCCGGGGGAGGGTATATGGTATGGGCCCAGACCCAACAGACAAATTCTGATACGCGTACGGGTACGCCAGGGGCGACTGATCTTGAT
Source organism: bacterium (assembly GCA_038128225.1). Taxonomy (GTDB): domain Bacteria; phylum Patescibacteriota; class Minisyncoccia; order Phycocordibacterales; family UBA2100; genus JAYPJF01. The sequence goes on along the minus strand of JAYPJF010000001.1, from coordinate 55,692 downwards.
CCCACCCCGCGTCCGGTGACGCTCGCGGGCAGATTTACCTGTTTGCCACATAAAGATCAGAGCGGTCCTCAAACAGAAGAGTGTGCTTTTGGGCTACGCACCGACGGCGGAGAATATTACGCGGTTGACGCAGCTCAACTTTCGTCTACAGAGCGCGCACAGCTGGAGAACGACCAATACATTACCGCTGAGGGTACGGTGGTCATTAAAGAAGCGCTCAGTTCTAATCAATGGGCAAAGTACGACATGAAAGGAGTATTCACGGTTACGCGAATACTCGGCACAAGTACGGGGGCACCAAATGTGAGTACCAAATTGAACATCAATACTATTTGCGAAGGGGCGCTTGCGTACATGACGTTCCCTGATGGCGCTGCAGCTGCGAAGTTTGTTTCTGAATGCAAAGAAGGGCAACACCCTGAGGTTATCGAGGAATACAAACGACAAGTGGGTATTGATGGGGCGGTATTATAAACAGGGGGCAGTAACAACTCGTATGAAACTGAATCCATATCTAAATTTTATGGGCCAGACTGAAGAAGCTTTTGAGTTCTATAAGTCAGTGTTTGGAGGTGAGTATGAGAGAGGAGGTATACAGCGATTTAAAGATGTACCCGACTTACCCAACAAAGACCAAATGAGTGAAGAAGATCTTCAAAAAGTTATGCACGTTTCGTTGCCTGTTGGTGAAAACACGCTCATGGGCACTGATGCGATGCCTTCGATGGGGCAGACACTCACCATGGGTGACAATGTAAGCTTGTCACTGCATCCAGAGTCGAAAGAAGAAGGTGAGCGACTACTTAACGCGCTTGCCGATGGAGGAACCGTCACGCTTCCGTATCAAGAAATGTTTTGGGGCGCATATTTTGGGATGGTTCGCGACAAATTTGGCGTTAATTGGATGGTGAATGTCGACAAACAGTAGTATGCAAAAAATTGTCCCTCACTTGTGGTTTGACACCCAAGCGCGAGAGGCAGCAGAGTTTTACACTCAGACGTTTGTGGACGCCGCTTCGAGTGGTAAATCGGTGATTACGGGGTCTCAGATTCTTGAGGGCACTCCGTCTGGTGATGCCGAAATACTCACCATGCAGTTGTATGGGCAGGAATTCATGCTCATCAGCGCAGGTCCTTACTTCAAATTCAACCCGTCGATTTCATTTTTGGTGGGGTGCGAAACCAAAGAAGATGTTGATGCCCTTTGGCAAAAGTTAATTCAAGGAGGAACACCGCTCATGGACATTGGAGCATATCCATTTAGTGAGCGTTACGGGTGGATTCAAGATGCGTACGGTCTTTCGTGGCAGATCATGTATATGGGAGGGCAGTCGGTTGTGCAACGTATCGTGCCAACATTGATGTTTGTGGGAGACGTAAGCGGGAAAGCTGAGGAAGCGATGATCATGTACACGTCTGTTTTTCCGCAGTCAAAAATAACATATCAGCTTAGGTATGGTGCGGATGAGGTACCAGAACGAGAAGGCACTATCAAGCACGGCGGTTTTGCATTGGGCGAACAACAGTTTGCGGCAATGGACAGTGCACAAAAACACGCGTTTGCTTTTAATGAAGCGGTTTCTTTGGTAGTTAAATGCGATTCTCAAAAAGAAATTGACTACTATTGGGAAAAGTTATCTGCGGTGCCGGAAGCAGAACAGTGCGGGTGGCTTAAGGATGCATACGGAGTTTCATGGCAGATTGTGCCTCGCGCAATGGATACATGGATGCATACAACAGACAAGGCGGCACTCAATCGTCTTACGCAAGCATTTTTGAAAATGAAAAAATTTGATATTGCGACGTTGGAGCAAGTAGTAAAGAGCGCAAAATAAACTCTGCTGCGACGTGGAACGAACTGTCTCTACGAGGCGAGGAGATTTACTGTATGCTGTTAACCGGCATGCGCGTATACTCAGTCATCATACTTTCAAGTTTTGATGCAATGGCTTGCGACGTGGCAACGTCACCGTTTTCCGCAAGTTCAGCAGCGGCTTCGACTGCAGCGGTCGCGCGATCCTCGAATTTAACACGCAGGCGCGCGGCGATAGCGGGGGTGAGGTCTCCGTGCTCGGAAAGAGTAACGAGTTCGTGCATTCTACGCTCTGCTGCTTCAGCTTGCCACGCAGCGTTCGCCTCAGGAGAGTATGCGAGCACAGAGCGCACGTTTTCATTCACCGTTGTTTTAACAATGTAAAGCGGGTTTCCAGGCAAGCTTTTTTCTGCGGCAAACGAAACGCCACCACTAATTATGAACGCGAGGATAAGTACAGCTATGGCCATGGTTTTTATTGTTAGGTTTCGTAAACGAAAGAACATTCTCTCAAAAATGACGCACAAAGTACATCGTTCTTACATAATGCGTTGTTGTATAATAGAAACATGACAAATAAGATGTGTGAAAGCTGCTTGATGCCTTTTAACAAGGACCCAGGTGTGCGCGAGTCGGATCAGTATTGTTCGCTCTGTTTTAGAAATGGACAGCTTATGTACCAAGGGAATGATCTCAAGGAATTCCAACACATCGTGAACGAGAGCATGAAAGCGCGTGGCGAAAACGTGCTCTTTCGTTGGTTTGCGACTTTCATGATTCGGTTTGCCCCCCGTTGGAAAAAAGCATAGCAACCGCACAAACAAAAAAACGTATGAGCGACAAAGTAAAAATAGAAAACCATACATTTTCCGGTGGCGTATGGTTTGTGGGCTGGCTTTTCACTATAGGGTACCTGCAACTTACCTTTTTGCAGAGCATATACGCGATTATCATCTGGCCATACTACCTAGGGGCACACTTTAGTTCACTTTTGTAACATGGGAGAGTTAGTTACGGTCAGTGATCGGTTTCAAAAAAAGTATCGGTACAGTAGGACCAAACCTGTAGGCAGAGAGTTCGATCCGCGTTTTCAACCCGACCTCACGCCAAAAGAAATGCTTCAGCTTGGTGTCTTTGGCGGCCTCTATATGAGTGATCAGCCTAAGGAGTTTCCGCGTTCGTGGTTTGTAAAAGCGAAACTTACAAAAGATAAAAAAACTCACGCAGAATTGAATTATTTTCAAATACTCGCATCACAGCCGCTGCAGATATGGCGCAATAACGGTTGGATATACAAGGACGATCCGCGCGGATGGTTTCAATGGTATTGTCGATACTACATGGGGAGACGAATTTCTGGCGAGGACGATCGGCAAATAAAGCGGTGGCGTGCGATGCGGCGGCATATCGCACAAGTTCAAAAAAATTGCAGGAAGGGAGATTTTGCATGCCACACTAAACAACGACAAGCGCTTTTGCATTGGGCATACGACAGCAGGAAGTTTTAGTGAGGTATACCAAGCGACGAAAGAAGTTTTGCAAGCTCCGCACTTTCGATTGGACGGTGTTCACCAGATTTCAGTTTTCCGAGTTCGATATTCATGATGCGTACGCGCTTCAAATCAGTGACCACATTGTGGAGCGCTGAAACCATGCGGCGTATTTGATGCTTTTTACCTTCGGTGAGAGTGATGGAAAAAGAGCGAGGGGAGCGCATGGTCACGGTACAAGGTTTAGTCGTATAACCCTCGATGTCAATTCCTTGCTCAAGATAACCTTTAAAACTTTTTCGCACAGGTTCTTTAACCGCTACTACGTATTCTTTTTCATGTTCATGTTCGGGGTTAAGGAGAGCGTCAACGAGACGACCGTCGTCAGTAAGAATCAAAAGGCCATACGAGTCCTTATCAAGACGACCTACAGGGAAGACGCCTGGAATCGGCATGTCGTCAGCCACTTCCTTTTCGCCTTGTTGCGGCGAGTGGGTTATGACACCTTTTGGCTTATTGTATGCAAAATAACGATGCGCTCTTTTTCGCGTTGTGCGCACTTCGACTTTATCGCCAATCTGGACTTTGTCTCCCAAAACGGCGATACGCTCGTTGATGTACACTTTTTTTGCCTCAATGAGTTTATCCGCGTCGCGTCGCGTCGCGACTTTTTGATGGGCGAGGTATTTATTGATTCGCATCGGGAATTCAGAAGGTTCCATAGGGCGAGTATAGCAGTAAATTGACAAAAAGGAAATCCCTGTTATTATTGTTCCACCAACCTTCTCAAGATCGCTTTTGTTTATATGCGATCTTCGTAGCAAAATACTCGAGAGCGTTGTATGAGAGCAACCATCTCTCAGCGCATAATTAGTATGACGCAATTTCCATTACATCGATCGCGGCGTTCGGGACGCCCTTTCAACCGCCGCAGCGGGCATTCTGCTCATAAACGACGCAGTCGCGGCGGGAACTCCATACATTTCTCAAAGTTTGTAAACAAGGCAGTGGCCGCTGAGGCGGTGGAGCCTTTCTTGCCCGCGCATCAGTTCAATGATTTTCCGATCGATCTTCGGCTCAAGAAGAACATTGCACAAAAAGGCTTTGTGTCGCCAACACCGATTCAAGATAAGGCGATCCCTCATGTGTTGCGTGGGGAAGACGTAGTCGGTATTGCAAATACGGGTACTGGAAAAACAAGCGCTTTCCTTATTCCGCTTTTGCATAAAGTAATTGAAAACAGAACTGAGCGGGTGCTTATTATGGTGCCGACGCGAGAGCTTGCGCTGCAGATCGACACTGAATGCCGCGTACTTGCCGGGGCATTAAACATCCATTCGGTGTGTGTGGTTGGTGGTGCAAATATCATGCCGCAAATCCGCACCCTTCGCCGGGGCCCACATTTTGTCATCGGTACTCCCGGACGTCTCAAAGATGTGATTGAGCGGCGCGAACTTGATCTCTCACGCTTCTCCACCGTAGTTTTAGACGAGGCTGATCGTATGCTCGATATGGGGTTCATTAACGACATGCGCCTTATTTTGGGAAAAATGAACTCTACACGGCAAACGCTCTTTTTCTCAGCAACGCTATCTGCCGATATTGAGCGCCTCATTGGAGATTTTCTTAACAATCCAACGCGCGTCTCCGTAAAGACACGCGACACGGCGCAAAGCGTTGACCAAGATGTGGTAAGGATTGGAAATGGCAAACAAAAAATCGAATACCTTCGAGAACTACTTGTGCTTCCCGAGTTCAATAAAGTACTCGTGTTCGGCCGCACAAAACACGGCGTCGAACGCCTCTCGAAAGACTTACGTGAACTGGGGTTTAAAGCCGAATCAATTCATGGCAATAAAAATCACAATCAACGCCAACGCGCGCTGAAACTTTTTAAGGAAAACGCGGTGACGATACTCGTAGCAACTGATGTTGCGGCGCGCGGCCTTGATATTCCCCAAGTGTCTCACGTTATCAACTACGATGTTCCTGAAAGTTATGAAGATTATGTACACCGTATTGGGCGCACCGGCCGAGCGGGTTCGGTAGGCAAAGCACTTACCTTTGTAGAATAACTATGGCACGCGAAACAAAAGGCAAGGCAAAAGAAAAAGTGATCGAAAGTCATGTAGTAAAACACACGCCACCAAATGGGTACCAATACAAGCCGCTTAAGAGTGTGATTTTAATTTGCTCATGTGGTAATAAGTATGTAAAGACTCGTGAAAATCAAAAAGTATGTTTGTATTGTGTTAATGGGCGACAGTAATATGTAGGAATTTAAATCGATCAAACTTTTCTCATGCTAAGTGCCAAAGATTCAGTCCGTAGACTCAAAGCAGCACACACGCTCCTTGTGGAGCCGACGACTACACGCGAGAAGTTTGCATCAGTATGTACCCTCATACGAGGTATTGATTCGCGCATTGATCAGATGATACAAAAATGCGAAGAGGCACTTTCTGCGTGGGACAAGCTCTCGGGTGGCGAGATTATCCACCTTACTGCAGAGCATTTGCCTGAGAATACCGAGGAAGAGAAGAAGCGAAAGAAATATATTTTGCTTTTCATCACAAGTTGGAAACAGCTTCAAAGTGAAGTTGCTCGCGTGCAGGAGGAATTGCAGAATACTGGGGGAGAGCAGCCGGTACACACCGCGTCTCGTTGGGGGCGCATTATCAAGGGCGCAAGAGGTCCGCTGGGTATCATTACCATCGTTGCGATCGGTGTTGTTGCGTTGCAGCAGACATCAGTGGAGGTCACTATTCGTAATGAAGGATGTCCTACCATGTATCCTTCAACTTCAATTCCTGTCTCACTACCGGGCCTGTCACTTCCATCGGAAGCGCTCGTAAGCGGTGGCTCAGTGGAAGCCAAACTTCCCGGGGTGCCAGTGTATGTAGATGGCACATCGCGAAGCGCGCTTACAATAAAAGTACTTACCGTCACACTTACATTTGGATTGCCGTCAAATGTTCGTGATGTAACGCTTAACGGCGCAACTCTTTTGGGAAAGGAAACGAATGTGTCGCTCTCGGCAAAGGAGAAGCACGAGTTGGTCCTGTATTGTTCTTAAGAGGGTGTTGATTTTGTTAACCGTTGTATTTTGACGATTCTGGAGTACTATGGTGCAACTTGCCTCGCGCGCGAGGCTTTTTATATGGAAATCCGCAACATCGCCATTATTGCCCACGTTGACCACGGGAAGACAACGCTCACCGATGCCATTTTGCGGCAGACGGGTGCGGCAGAGGTTGGGGTTTCGATGGATTCGAACAAACTCGAACAAGAGCGGGGCATCACCATTTACGCAAAAAACGCCGCGGTGATGTACAAAGGGACTAAGATAAACATTGTTGACACGCCTGGCCACGCCGACTTTGGTTCAGAAGTGGAGCGCGTACTCCGCTCGATTGATTCAGTGCTTCTGGTGGTGGACGCGCAAGAGGGGCCAATGCCGCAGACGCGTTTCGTGCTCAAAAAATCTCTCGAGCTCGGGCTCAAGCCGATCGTTGTTATCAATAAGATAGACAAGCCGGCAGCGGACCCCGCGCGCTGTGAAGAGCAGGTGTTGGAACTTTTCTTGGAACTTGGTGCAAATAATGAACAGTGTGAATTTCCTGTTGTGTATGCAATTGGCCGCGAGGGTATAGCGAAACGAGCGCTCACGGATGATTCGAAAGATCTGACGCCGCTTCTCGACATGATTCTAGAAAAAGTTCCTGTTGCGTCAGCACAAGGCGCTGCGGAGAAGCCGCTGCGCATGCAACCATTCAATCTCGCGTATGACAATTTTCTCGGGCGCATGGCGGTAGCACGCATATACGAAGGTACACTTACGGATACTGCACCAGTCATTATACGGAAACCTTTGGGCGAAGTACGCCAAGGGAGACTTACCAAAATGTTTACGTTTGAAGGGCTAGGGCGTATTGAAACAAAAAACGCGACCGCGGGTGACATTGTTATGATTGCCGGAATTTCTGATGTGGAAATTGGCGAAACGATCGCAGCGCAGGCTGACGTGGAACCATTGCCTGCAATTGCCGTAGACGAACCGACAATCTCTCTGTATTTTCTGGTTAACAACTCGCCGTTTGCTGGGCGCGATGGAAAATATGTAACCACGCGACAGATTCGGGAGCGTTTGGAGCGAGAATTAGAAATAAACGTGGGGCTGCGCGTCGATTTTTCTAGCAACGATATCTTTAAAGTTTCAGGGCGTGGCGAGCTACATGTTGCTATTCTGCTTGAAAATATGCGCCGTGAAGGATATGAAGTGCAGGTCTCGCAGCCGCAAGTAATCACCAAAGAAGAAAACGGTGTTACCATCGAGCCTTTCGAGGAAGTCATTATCGATACCCCTTCGGAGTACCAGGGCACAATCATCGAGCGACTGGGGCAGCGCGGGTTTGTGCTTTCAAATTTGGTCCAACATGAGACGGTGCGACTCACGTTTGAAGGCCCGACTCGGGGACTTTTAGGGTATCGGAATCAGTTTGTTATTGATACAAAAGGAGAGGGAATCATGGCAAGTCGCGTAGTTGGATTCAAACACTTTGAGGGAACAATTACGAAGCGGCAGACGGGTTCAATGATTTCCATGATGTCTGGCAAGGCGCTTGGGTTTGCGTTATGGAATCTCCAAGAACGCGGGATTATGTACATTGGCCCCGGTGTTGAAGTGTATGAAGGTATGGTTGTGGGGAACACGTCAAAAGGTGAAGAAATGACGGTCAATCCTACTAAAGCAAAACAACTTAGCAACATGCGCGCATCAGGATCTGATGATGCAATTGTGTTGGTACCGCCTTATGAGCTGACGATTGAGCGGGGACTGGAAGTTATGGCTGAAGACGAGTATTTAGAAATAACACCGAAGAGCGTGCGGCTACGCAAGCAGTATCTTACCGAGAACGATCGCGCAAAAGCACGCCGTACGAACTAGACGTGTATAATCAGCGCATGCTTGAGAAGGTGTCGAGGCGTGATCTAGCTGAAAAGTCCCCAGTTATTTATGAGCAAAATCTTACACCGGAGTGGAAGCTGCTCATAAGTCAAAATACAGATTCGGAAGCCACTAAAGAAGAATCGCTATCGATTACATTATTTGATTCAAAGCAGGTGTGTATAGATTTAAGTCAAGTTTTTGGGGACATAACCTTTGTTTCTGGTAGTTCAACGGCGGCAAAAGTGAATCAAGCTCTGGTGCGCATAAAAATGGAAGCAGCTGCAGACAAGAGATACATTTTTGTTATCCTGCATGAAATTGGGCACATAATAAGGTGGAGGAAAATGTCACAAGAAAAACGCAAAGAACACGACATTGTGTATAAGGATATGGAATGGTGGGAAAGCCTCGGCGAATCTTTGGTACAGAACATGTCCGCACGGGCGGTTCAAGAGTTAATCCATCATGAACGGAACGCGTGGGCTGAAGCGATACACTGCGCGCGAATTCTCAAGGAAAAGTATGAGTGTAACTTATTCGCCATCTTTCCCTCGCATGAAATTTTTTCGAGATGGCTTAGGGCGATATCTCTACGCGCATATGAGAGGATTGCGAGTGATAAAAAAATCGGTACGTTTAGTAAAGACGCTTTGGTAACCGCATGGGCAACAGAGCAGCAGCGTTCAGGAGATTTTCTTGAGGACGAATCGATACAGGCTATTAAATGCTGGGCAGAGTAAAAACAGAAACCGATGCACTGCCATTGGTGTTTTGAAAATTTTCTAGGCAGCTTATACTTAGGTCATGGGTTATGTTGCTAACATCCAGAAGGAAACGCTTGAAAATAACTTGTTTCGCAAAGTACTGTATACTGCGCGCCACACACAATTAGTGGTGATGAGTATCCCCGTTGGTGGGGAGATTGGTATGGAAACACACGAAGATACAGATCAGTTTATTCGGATTGAACGAGGAGAAGGAAAAGCAATTCTCAATGCGAAAGAATACGCACTCGCTGATGACTCGGTTATTATAATTCCGGCAGGGACCGAGCATAACATTGTAAACACCGGAACGAGTGACTTGAAATTATATACACTCTACTCGCCGCCACATCATCGTGATCAGGTGTGGCACGCGACTAGAGCGGAAGCGGAGAGTGATGACGAACACTTTGACGGTGTAACCACTGACGTTACAGAGCGCACACGGTAACTGCAGTTCTATCTGCTGCGCTGAGCGTTGCGCACCACTCTGGTAACGCAGCACGTCCGCGGTATGCTTCGACCTCAGTGCCCGCTTCATTAAAACAAAAAGAACGGAGGGCGCTATTTGTATACAGTACACACGAGTCCAGTGTATGTGTTGTTTCTTCACCCGCAGGCGAACTTAATGAGAAACCCTCGACGAGTCCCTGTACGCAGGACCGCGCCTGTTCATAGTCACGAATATGCTCGCATACAGTAACATACGCTTGTATGCTGAAATCAGTTCGAGATCGATTGCGACGAATTTCGTCGCCCATGTATGCGTTGATAGTGTCGAGTGTCGAGGAGGCAATCCCGATACGAGCAAAGAAGTCGAGGCTCTCCTCGATGGTTTTATTTCTATCGCGCACGTAACCGATACCTATTTCTTGCGAACACTCGCTGTGGTAATCGAGTGATCCTGCGGTGCAGGCACGAAGAGGTTCTGAATCATTGAAATCGAGTTTGTACGCACGGTCACTGTATGCGCCGGCAAGCGAATTAAAAACGCCAGAAGCACACCGGCCGCGCTCCCATTCCTTACCAATCGCATTCTCACATGCTTGGAGCGACGAGTGCACCATGGCGCGGTCATCTCCCCACAAAGAACTGTTCACTGAATCAAATACCGCATGACCAAGACCATGGAAGCATGCGCCAGAAATATTGTGTGCGACGATTTTATTTGTAATTTTGGGATTCTCCGCAAGCGCATAACAATAGTCAACAGCTTCTTTCAAGTCGAAAGCCCCCGTACTTTGAGTCGCGGCTTCTATAAAACCATGATAGAAACCGTAGCCACAGTACGTAGTTTCTGGCTCGACAACACTGATGCCAGTTTCTTTGAATTGCGCATAGGCAACTTTTCCCAAGACGTGTCCTATATCGTGACAATTTCTCTGAAACTGTGGGTCGTTCGCGTACCATGCTGAAAATTTTCTAAAACCTTCGGCGAGACCGCCGCGCTCAATCGCTACTTTAAGTTCGCCCTCCCAACACACTTCTCGCAGAGTGTCGGTGTTGGTTTCGAGACACGATGCGATACTTTCGCCTTCATCACCGAGAACAAAAATTGTGCCCGTAACAGTTGCATCAAGATGGTCGTGCATGCTCCAAACTCCGGCTTTGTCGAAAACGAAAGTCCATGTTTCATCAGGGCCAAGTTCGTGCCCAGGGTCAAATGCAGGGTAGCGACCGTGACTTGGGTGGTAGTCTGATGCTGGCCAATACGGAATAGCACGCGTTGATGTGAATGTGATCAAGTCGCCTTTTTGGATGTGCAGCTCTTTCGGAGAAAACCCAGTTTCAGTACGCGTAACAATGTAGTGCTTTGGCAGCGTAAGCCACGTACTAATAACTAAAAACAGCACAAAAATTACTATGGCAGTAAATAGAATTATACGAGACACGAGCCTAGTATACTGCTGACAAATCTAAAACCAGAGATATACTGGCGGCATGGAAAAAACTCATGTGGGGGCATGGATCTTGGGAGGCGCATTGGTACTGTCTTCGATTATTGGCTCTTGGACCTTTTATGCAGCGCGTTCTACAGATACATTGTCAGCGACCGGGTCTGCAAAAGAACGGGTGCAGGCAGATACTGCAAAGTGGACGCTCCGCGCTGAGCGTGTGGTGTACGAAGGTGGAGTCTCTGGCGCGTATAGCCAGGTAGCAGCTGATACGGCGCGTATAAAGAAATTTTTGGCTGACAATGGCGTGACGCCCGAACAAATTGTTGTTTCCCCGATTTTTGTTGATGAGTACTACGGAGGTAACTACGACAATGGACGTCGTCTTGCAGTGCGGCAGAATGTGACGGTCACGAGTCCTGATGTTTCTCGCGTGAACACTATGTCCCAAAATACTTTGGTACTTGCGCAGCAAGGCGTTTCATTCTCGCCACAGGCGCCAGAGTTTTATGTGTCAAATTTGCCCGAATTACGCGTGCGTTTGTTGGGCGAGGCTGTTAAAGATGCAAAGAAACGCGCTGATGAGATCGCCGGTGCGCTTGGCCAGAATGTGGGGAAAATGCAGCAGGCATCAAGCGGGGTAGTGCAAGTACTCGCCCCCAACTCAATCGAAGTAGCAGACTATGGGCAATACGACACGTCTTCAATAGAGAAAGATGTCATGGTAACTGCTCGTGCGACATTTAAATTGCGATAGGTATGTATAGTACGCGCCCCAGCGGATTTGCTGGGGCGCTCGAGATCATACATTTCCGGGCTCGTAGACACACCGCGCGCGAAGTACCAATTCTGACGAAGGATACGGACACACGTGCCATTTGTTGTCGTGCGATTGACGCCGAGGCAAAGAAGGTGGCACGATCACCGATATGCCATCTTCGGTAGTGATAACGATACTCCCGTCGTCTCTCACGACCACGTCTTTGGCGGGGCGGCAATCTTTACCGCTGCAACATTCCGGATCGTACCAGCTGTGCGCGCGCGCTTCTGTGAGGAAAAAAGCTATGTAGAAACACAGCGCCGCCAACACCACAAGTAGCGCCATGATGATTCGAAACGCACGGGGCATCTCAACCTCCTACGTGTTGTTCATGCTAATACGCACCATACGCTGCGCTTTCGTGAAATGCAACTATGTGTATAATCCCCGCATGATCTATACACCAAGCGAACAAATATTAAAACGATACGCCAAGGTTATGGTGCGCTTTGCCCTTGGGGGAGGAAACGGAATCAAGTCAGGCGATACAGTGTATCTTGTGTCAACTGAGGATGCGAAGCCATTGTTTATCGCTATTCGCAACGAAATCTTGGATGCCGGCGGTCACGTGATAACTAATTACATGCCCGCAAGTTCTGATCGCTACCAAGTCTCTCGCGACTTTTATGAGCGCGCAAAACCCCACCAACTCAAGCATTTTCCAAAAAAGTACATGCGAGGTTTAGTCGATGAAATTGACCACTATCTCTATATCATCGCGGACGCGAACCCACACGAACTCAAAGGTGTGGATCCTAAGAAGATTATGGAAAAAGGGAAGGCGGTAAAACCGTTTATGGAGTGGCGCACTGAAAAAGAAAATCAAGGAAAACTCACGTGGTCACTCTGTCTCTATGGCACACCAGCGATGGCAAAAGAGGCGCGCCTCACCGAAGAAGAGTATTGGCAACAAATCATCAAGGCGTGCTATCTCGACGAAACAGACCCAGTTGCGAAATGGAAAGTATTTCAAAAGGAAATTGACGCCCAACGCAAGAAGATGAACGCGCTATCGAAAAAAGTCGACCGCCTGCATGTGGAGGGAGTAGATGTAGATTTGTGGATCTCGCTTGGTGAGAAGCGCCAGTGGCTCGGTGGTGGTGGAAGAAACATTCCCAGTTTTGAGTTGTTCACATCACCGGATTGGCGTGGTACCGAAGGGTGGATTAAATTCAATCAACCATTGTATCGATACGGCAATTTGATCGAAGGTATCGAACTCGAATTCAAAAAAGGAAAAGTGATACGCGCATCTGCAAAACAGAATGAGCATGTACTTAAAGCAATGATCGCAACTCCCGGTGCTGACAAAATTGGGGAGTTTTCACTCACTGATAAACGGCATTCTCGCATTACGAAATTCATGGCGAATACGCTTTTTGACGAAAATATGGGTGGACCTCAAGGCAATACACACATTGCACTTGGCATGGCATACAAAGATACCCTTGTGGGTGATCCTGCGAAACTAAAAAAAGCAGATTGGGTGAAGTTGGGGTTCAATGATTCGGCGGTTCACACGGACATCATTTCGACTGCGCCGCGCACCGTAACGGCCCACTTGAAAAATGGAACGCAACAAATCGTGTATCGCGACGGTTCTTTTATCCTTTAAATTGGCTACAATAGGAGCATGGATTTTTGGTTGCGCACGACAGGAGTGCTTTTAAGCTTCATTGGGCTTGCAGACGCGACGTTTTTGTATGCGAAACGCGTGAGTGGGACTCCTTTGGTGTGCGACATTCTCGAAGGGTGTAATATTGTCGCAAATAGTCCGCACTCGGTACTATTTGGGGTACCGCTTTCGCTACTTGGCGCGATATTTTTTGGTGGCATGGTATGTGCAACAGCGCTACTCTTTAGCTCATATAGTAACCGTACGCGTTTGTTTTTCTTCGGATGGTCATGCGTTGGCATTCTCTTCTCACTCTACTTTCTGTACGTACAAGCTTTTTTAATTGGTGCGTGGTGCGTGTATTGTCTTGTCTCGGCTGGAACCACATTTGGACTATTTTTTGTCGCGTTTGCTTTATGGCGACGTGATTCGAGTGGGATTTTGGTGATGTCTGCTGATGAGGTACGCTAGCAGCGTGCGTATTATTGGACATATAGATCTTGACGCCTTTTTTGCGTCTGTCGAAGAGCGTGAAAAGCCGTATCTTAAAGGCGCGCCTATTATAGTTGGATCCGACCCGCAGGGCGGTAGGGGTCGTGGTGTGGTTTCTACGGCGAGCTATGCCGCACGTCGCTACGGCGTAAGAAGCGCGATGCCAATTTCGAAAGCTTGGAAATTGTGTGAGTCGGCACGCTGTGCTGGTTATCCCGCGTGTGTGTTTGTGACACCAGGTATGCACAGTTACAGTAAAGCGTCACAGGAAGTTTTTGCCCTGGTTCGTAAACACGTGCGCGTACTTGAGCAGGTAAGTGTTGATGAAGCGTATCTAGACCTTTCATTTACAGGTTCATATACGCAGGCGCGCAGGCTTGCGGAAGTTCTGAGGAAAGATATTCGAGATACCTGTGGCCTGACCGCATCGATCGGTATCGGCCCAAATAAACTCATTGCAAAAATAGCGGCAGGAACACAAAAGCCCAACGGTCTTACGATCGTAACAACTCGTGCTGCCGAGCGGTTTTTAGACCCGCTTCCACTCCAGGAAATTCCCGGTATTGGACCGAAAACAGCGGCCCGCTTAAAACAAAAAGGTTTCAAAACGGTACATGATGCAAAAGCGCTTGCATGGCAGGATGCGCGTCGCATGTTCGGGAAGTGGGGCTTTTCTCTGTATGAACGATTGCGGGCAATTGACGACCGCGCTGTTGTTGCGGAACATGAAGCTCCGCTCTCGATTGGGCGGCATCATACTTTTGAGACGGATACGCGTAACCTGCAAGACATCCAAGAGGTTCTGATGGATCAAGCGCGCCGCATTATGCGTACCTTTGCGCGTGAAGGATTCACGTCATTCAAAACCGTGGTGCTTACCGTGCGTTTTTCTGATTTTACAACGGTAAGTCGGTCGCTGACGTTGTCGGAACCGCGCGGTACGCTTCGAGAGCTAGAGCTCAAGGCGATCAAGTTGATCCTGTCGTTTCTTGAATCAAGAGAAAATCCACGCAATAAAGCGCTTAGACTCGTTGGATTGCGAATCGAAAAGCTTGAATAAAAAAGAAAACGAGGCCGCGACAGCGGCCGCGGCTCTACGCACAGTACACACACTCTGATCTTGAGGGAGCACCACGACCATGTCCCATTCCGCATAGAAACCTATGTTGGTGTGGGGTGGCGCGCCAATTGCTCCGCATACTAGGATTTCAACAAAACTTTTATATGTTACATAATCGTCAAAACCCTCTTCGCCAACCCGGTACGGTGATTCAGTGCGCATATTTCCAAGTAATGCAACAACGCCACGTATATGCTCAGGTACTTTTTTGACCTGGTTTTTTCGGTACCATTCGACAGGCGCTTCGCATGAAAAAGGGCATGTCACCGCATGACCCTCTTGTAATGCGGCAAAAAAACGGTTTCCAAGCAAGGCGTTCATGGCAAGCTCCTTATGATTGCCTGTCTGAAGGATACGCAGTCGCTCAGACGATTCAAGTCAAGTGCACATGAGTGGTACACTTGCTGCGTGTCTCACGAACAAAAAATACGGGCGCGACGCATTGTTGCCTATTTGAAAAAAGCATACCCAATTCCTAAAAGTGAATTGCGCTACAAAACACCGTTCCAGTTTTTGGTGGCCGTTGTGTTATCTGCACAATGTACCGACAAGGCAGTAAATAAAGTGACGCAAGAACTTTTCAAAAAGTATAAAAAGCCCTCGTGTTTTGGAGACGCTAACCCCAAAGTGTTTGACCGCGAGATATCGTCCATTCCATTTTTCCGTAACAAAGCGCGCCACATCATTTCGGCGGCGCAGAAAGTGACACGCGAGCATGCTGGCCGCGTGCCAAAAACAGCTACTGAACTACAAAAACTCCCCGGGGTGGGGTATAAAACAGCGCATGTCATTATTGGGGAACTATTCGATAGTTGGGAGGGGATCCCCACCGATACCCATGTGAAGCGCTTCGCACACCGTTTTGCCCTTAGTGCCCATACTGATCTTAAAAAAATCTCAAAAGATCTTGAGGCGTTGGTGCCAAAAAAAGATTGGAAGTATGTCAATAACGGCCTAGTTCTCTATGGGCGGTACGTATGCCCGGCACGCAAACATGAGTGCGCTGCTCATCCGCTGACAAAACTATGGCCACCGGCAGCGAGGCGGTGGCCAAAGATTTGAATCTTGCTAGGATGGCTGTGTGGAACAAAAACGGCGGCTTGCGATATTTGATGTCGACGGCACTATCTTTCGCTCGAGTCTTTTTATACAACTTACGGAAGCCCTGATCGATGCCGGTTTGTTTCCGCAAGAAGCGCGGCGTGCGTATGAGCGCGAACATAAAAAATGGTTGGAGCGGGAGGGCGATTATCAAGCGTATGTCGATGCGATGGTGCGCACGTTTCGCAAACATCTTAAAGGTGTGGCATATGCAGAGTTTGCAGACATTGCAGAGCAGGTAGTCGACACGCAATGGAAGCGAGTATATCGGTATACACGAGACATGCTCACCGATCTGGCAGAGCGCGATTACTATCTGCTTGCAATTTCGCATTCCCCAAAAACCATCCTTGATTTTTTCTGCCCTCGCCTAGGGTTTCATAAGGTATACGGCACGGTGTTTGCGCTCGGGCCACACGACCGATTTACAGGAGAGGTGGTTGATGAGCATATTATTGCGAACAAAGCGAATATTATAAAGCGGGTGATTGAAAAAGAAACATTTTCACTTACGCACTCGATTGGCGTTGGTGATACCGAATCAGACATTCCGTTTCTTGAAATGGTACAAACCCCCATCTGTTTCAATCCTAATCAAAAACTGTATCGGCACGCCCGCCGCAATGAGTGGAAAGTAGTGGTTGAGCGCAAAGACGTGGTCTACGACATAAACTAAGGGCGCGCAAGCGATCCGCTGTGGTAGAGTGAACAGAGAACCTGCGAGGCAGGTTAAAGATGGAGGTACAGACATGTGTGGCATTATCGGCATCACTAGCAAGGATGCAGGAGTAATCCGGTCGCTTGTTGACGGATTGTACCGCCTTGAATATCGAGGGTACGATTCCGCGGGAGTTTTTCTTTCCGACGGGACTTGTGTGCGCTCTGTAGGAAAGGTTTCGCAACTTGCAGCGCATATTGAAGCGCGTAGGGTACACAAGAATCCGAGTTGCTCGGGTGTGGCACACACACGGTGGGCGACACATGGAGAAGTCACTGAAGCGAATGCGCACCCACACCTCGACTGCACAAAGCGAATCGCCGTCGTTCATAATGGTGTCATCGAGAACTGGCGCGAATTGCGCGACGAACTTGAAAAGCAAGGTCATGCGTTTGCATCGGAAACTGATTCAGAAGTGCTTGCGCACTTAATCGAGCGTGAGTACAAAAGAAACGAATCGTTGTGTACCGCCGTAGAGGCTGCGCTAAGTTGTGTTCGCGGTGCGTACGGGATCGCAGTGGTACACCTCGATTGTCCGGAAATCTTGATTGCAGCATGTGCCGGCAGCCCGCTCATCATCGGTATTACCGAGCAGGCGCGTTTGGTGGCTTCGGATCCAATCGCGCTTGCTGCACACACAGCAAGTATGATCTGGATGGAAGATGGCGATATCGCGGTGCTTGAACCGCACGCGCACGCCATTGTCAGGCTTAACGGCGGTCATGTCGTTCGCAAGGAGCAACAAGTTCATCTGTCGGAGCAGGAGCTCGATCGCGGCGAATATCGTCATTATATGCTGAAGGAAATCATGCAGATTCCCGAGGTGTTGCGCGTATGTATGGCTGGAAGGAATAAGTCTAAAGATGGACTTGTCTGGCTTGGCGGACTCGAAAGAGTTAAGGATTGGCTATATGAGCTCGAACGAGTTGTATTTACCGGATGCGGTACTGCGTATTACGCAGCGCAGTTCGGGGCGTATTTCTTTGAGACGCTCGCGGGGATTCCTACGGAAGTTGTGCTCGCATCTGAATTTGCAGATCGAGTCTCGGTGTTGCGGCACGCAGCGGTTGTTGCAGTATCGCAGTCCGGCGAGACGAAGGATACATGCGATGCGCTCGAAGAGGCAAAACGGCGGGGTGCTCTTGCACTTGGTGTCGTTAACACCGCGAACTCTCGGCTAACACGCATCACGCACGCAGGAGTGCATATGCGCGCCGGGCAGGAGAGCGCGGTTGCATCAACGAAGGCGTTTTTTGCGCCGGTCGCCATCCTTCTTATGATGGCGGTTCAGTTAGGTCGGATGCGCGGGCTTCCTCATCAGACGGCGGTGCAGATCCTTACGGATCTTGCGGCAACACCTGATATTTTAGAACGAATGTTGAGTAAAGAATGGCGCGCGTATGTGCAGGAGAAAGCGGCGGTGCTTTCAAAGTACGAGAACGCACTCTATCTTGGGCGTGGACTCCACTATCCGGCTGCGTGTGAGGGCGCTCTCAAAATTAAAGAGGTGTCCTACATACATGCAGAAGGGTATGCAGCTGGTGAAATGAAACACGGCCCGCTCGCGCTCGTCAACGAGTCGTTTCCAAGTGTGATCGTTGTGCCACAAGGCCCCGCACGTGAAAAGACGCTCACAAGTCTTGCGGAGATTCGTGCGCGGAAAGGTCCGGTTTTTGCGATTGCAACCGAAGGTGACACGGAGGTTGAACAGCAAGCCGATCATACGATCTTTGTGCCGCGGGTCCCGCATCCTCTTATGGATGTCTTTGTGGTTACCACTGCACTCGATCTCCTCGCATACTACGCGGGAGTTGCGCGCGGGTGTGATGTGGATCAGCCACGAAACCTCGCAAAAGCAGTAACTACTGAGTAAGATGAGGGCGCCGTGGATCTCCACGGCGCCCTCCATGTATCAGAAATTCAAAAAATTAAGGCGCGACGTGTATGCGCACTACAAGAAACATGGCAGACATACCTTGCCATGGCGGAAAACCACTGATCCATATCGAATACTTGTTTCTGAAATCATGCTTCAACAAACGCAAGTTGACAGAGTGCTTCCATACTACCGTACATTTTTGAAAACATTCCCGACGGTACATATGCTTGCGCGGGCGCCGCTTTCTACGGTTGTGCGCCTGTGGCAGGGACTTGGCTATAATCGCCGTGCCTTATTTTTGCACAAAGCGGCAAAAATAATCGTTGATCGTTTTGATGGGCGCGTGCCTTGCTTGCGCGAGGATCTTGAGTCTCTCCCTGGTGTAGGGGAGTATACCGCTGCAGCAATTCAAGCGTTTGCATTTGATATGCCCGCGATCGTGCTCGAAACAAATGTTCGTTCAGCGATTATCCGTTTATTTTTTGCTGGGCGACATCGTGTTTCAGAGGAACAAGTCAAAAACATCATGCGTCGATACAGTGAAAAAAGCCCGCGCGTATGGTACTGGGCACTCATGGATTACGGTGCCTATACAAAAAAGCAGTACGGAAACGCAAATCGCGCGAGCATGGTGTATGTAAAGCAGAAATCCTTTCGCGGCTCGCTGCGCGAAGTGCGTGGCGCAATAGTACGCGTTCTCACTAAGCATTCGGCAACTGAAAAAACGCTCATGGAGGCAATGGAGCAAAGAATGAAGCCTCGCGCAGGAGAAGCCGTGCGCACCCTTATACGGGATGGACTTGTTGAGCAACGTGGCAGATACATTCGCATTGCTCGCTCACCGCGTGTCACGAAGCGTGAGCGCACAAGGGATTCCCAAAAAAAGAATGGATCCAAGCAGGACAAATAAAACACTGAGTGAGGAAAAGCTTAGTACCAGCGCCCCAAGCAACGGGGCGACGATGTAGGCAAGCGGGGTCAGTATACGAAACGCACTTATTTCAAGATCATTCTTGCTTCCAATGTGTTTGAAAAAGTAGCTTTCCACCATAATTTCCGAAATTGCGGCGCCGGTGTTGAGAATCCCCAGTATTACAAGAAGCGTCCAAAAGTCCGCGTGAGCAAAGAGTCCTAGTGCAACTGTTGCTCCCGCCATCAATGTTATCCCGGTTGTAAGGAGTTCTTTTTCACCTAAACGCACATCGCCCAAGAACCCGAGCGGAAACTGCACGATAGCGAAAGGGATAATCGAAAGCGAGAGAAGTAAGCCGGCATGGGTGACGGAGAGACCAATTTCGGTAGTGAGAAATATCGTAAGATACATAAGCGTTACCGCATACATCAGGCGGATCAAGAATTGGATGCTCACCATGCTGCGAATACGGGGAGTGCGCATGAGATGTGCAATGCGACCCTGAGTTTTTGCATACTGTACGGGTGCATACGAGAAAGAGCGTGCCGTTGTCCAACAAAAGACAATTCCGAGAAGCGCGATCGTGACGTACAGGAGTTCGTATGAAAATGAGCCAACAATAAAACCAGCAAGCGCTGGCGCTACAATAAAACCGGCATTTGCCGCAGTGAGATAGAGGCCTCGCACACGCCCTGTGAGTGATTCGGCGCGCGCGATGCGCGTCTCGATGAGCGTATCAATAAGCGAGTACATCACCATTTGCGCAGCAAGAAATATGCCCAAGAGAATAGTAATGGTGTGCGGGTCAAGCGTACCTGCTAGCCCCCACGCGCTCACGCTCATAAGGAACCCCGTGAGGATCGCAAGTCGCAACGGGCCAAGTGTGCGTAGTATGGGGTGGAGGAACAAGAACCATACGATGGCACCACAGGCGCCTACGATGTACACGAGGCCCGACGCGTCTTGAGAAAAACCACGTTCCGTCAAGAAAGGGATGTTGTAATACCCCGAGAGAGCGATCTGAAGTGCAAACAAAAAACCGAGCATGTACAATACCAGAAAGGGCGGCGCATATACGCGGCTAACCATGCGTACAGTATAGCTTGTCTGTATAGTGCATGGTCGGTATAATCCTTGGTTGATTTACTTCGAAATGGAGGAAAGCATGGAAACACTTGTATTTGGCGCCATTGGTGCGGGTTTGGGGATTGTACTCGGACTCATGATAGGGTGGATCGTTCTCTTGGGACATCCCGCCCGACCGGGGGAGAAAACTCGGCGATTTGCGGGAGAGAAGGACAGCAGCGACCTGCCGCGTTGGTAGTTTGGTAATGGAGAAAAGGCCGGCAGTTTTCTGCCGGCCGCCACTATACGCTCACGATGACCGGGATAACAATCGGGTGTTTTTGTGTCTGAAGCATCAAGAAGCGAGAGACGTTTTCTGCGAGCTCTTCTTTTGCAGCGTCGAGATCGGAGATGCGTGTACCTTTCAAAGATGATTCAACACTTTTTCGGATGATTAGCCGAGTTTGATCCATCAGATCTTTATTGTCTCGCAGGTAGACGAAGCCACGCGAGATAATATCGGGCGATTTGTGAAGTTTACCAGTACGGCGATCAACGGTCGCGACAACAACGCAAAACCCGTCTTGAGAAAGCGCCTTGCGGTCGCGCATGAGTACATCTGAGAGTTCACCGATTGATTGTCCTTCGACTACACGCAAACTCGATGGTACTTTCTCCGCGCGACGCACCAATTTTGTGCCGCTTTCTTGGATTTCAATAATAGAACTGTTGTCTGGTATTGCGATTTGCTCCTCAGGAAGACCAATCGATTCTTTTATGAGGTCAGCATGTACGCGGAGCATGTAGTGATATCCATGCTGTGGAATGAAGAACTTCGGACGAACTTTTGTGTGCACCCATTTTGCTTCTTCGCGGTTTCCATGTCCGGACGCGTGCACATCACTCGACTGGTAAGTAATGATGTGCGCGCCTTGGCGGGACAAGTTATCTTTGAGGCGTTGCACTGCGCGCTCGTTTCCGGGGATAACCGAAGAAGAAAGGACCACGGTATCTCGGGGGGTGAGGCTTATGTATTTATGATTTTTGTTTGCAATGCGCATGAGTGATGCGAATTCGTCACCCTGCGCTCCGGTTGCAAGAATAATGAGCTTCTCGGGAGGGTATTCGGGCATTGATTCGACTGACACAATTGTCTCGTCTTTGTGTTTGAGAATGCCAAGCTCGCGTACAATTTCGATATTTGTTCGCATGGAACGACCATCAATCACAATGCGGCGGTCAGTCGCTTCAGCAATCTGCACGATCCTCATTAAGCGTTCTAGTTGTGACGCGAACGTTCCTATGATAATGCGCCCATGGGTGTTGATGATAATCTCCTCAAGCGTCTTGAAAACAGTACGCTCGGGGATTGACCACCCTGGACGCTCCACATTCGTTGAGTCCATCAAAAGCGCAAGCACTTTCCGGTTTTGGAACGTGGCGAACTCTCGTTCCTCTGCTTCAGTCGGCCTCCCGTTTTCTTGGTCGAGTTTTATATCTCCTGTCACTACGACATCGCCAAATGCCGTTTCAAAAATAATACCCATTGAATCAGGGATCGTGTGGGTGACTGCGAAAAACGACACGGAAAGCCCCGCTACCGATACGTGCTCGTCTTTCTCGACTTCTCGAATGATCGGCTCGGGCAAGTGGGCAAATTCTGCGTGACGCTTTTTGATCATCAGCCCTGTGAGTTTGCGTGTGTAAATCGGAGGATTGCCAATGCGATCGAGGATGTAGGGGATACCTCCAATGTGGTCGAGGTGTCCGTGGGTAACAAACATCGCTTTAATGCGCGCGCGATTTTCTTCCAAATATTGCGTGTTTGGGAGAATGTAGTCGATGCCTGGCGTATCGTCCTCTCGGAATTGGAAACCACAATCAATGACAAAAATTGATTCTCCAACTTCAAGTGCGGTCATGTTGCGGCCCACTTCTTCAACGCCACCGAGTGGAATGATGCGAATCGCATCGGGGGCAAGCGCAGGGATGGGGGTTGAGACTGTACCTCGCGAGTTTGTGATTTCGCGCAACGGTACGTTGCGGCGCATGGGGCGGCGCATAGGCCGATTGAAACGGCGAACACGATTGCCGCGCTCACGCGCCTCGTGCGGGCGGCGCACCTTCATTGGGCGCTTTCGTTGATCCATACTATGTTTTTAAACTATTGTTAATACTACTAATTATTTACTTACTCATTGAGAAAAACTTGCCAGACACGCTCTTCTTCCCGGTACCATTGGTGCACAAGAGAGAAACGTTCCGCCCCCGTTGATAGGAGTCCGAGGTTCACGCCTCGAAGGTCGTTAGGAATGATATACATAAAATCTGGAGAATACAAGAAGATCGCCGGGACGTCTTTTACAACGTGCCGCACAAACTCGCGAATATTTTCGATACGTGCGTCTCGGTCAATTTCAGAGCGTGTTTCCGCGAGCAGCTTGTCTGTTGCGGGGTTTGCATAGAGCGCGAGGTTCAGTCCGGGATCATTTCGCTGTGACGAGTGCCAAAAAGCAAAAACGTCGGCAGGGCGCCCAATAATCTCACCAAACAAAAGCGCTTCATAATCACGTGGTCGTATGACAGAGTTGTTTAAATCACTAATAGCGAACACTTTGAGAGTGACGTCGATACCAAGGTTGCGCCATGTTGTTGCAAGCAACTCTCCAGTCGCAACGAGTTCGGGGGTGTCAGATGTTGAGATTGAGAATGTAAGCGGGACGTCTTTTTTGACGCGCATTCCTGTCTCTTGGTCGCGCTGCCAGCCCGCTTTATCGAGGAGTGCTCCTGCGGTCTGGACACGTTCTTCCAGCGTAGTGGTGGCTGTGTCACCAGCATTGTCGATGAGACCTACGGGAACAGGCGAAAATACAGGGGTGCCGTACCCAGAGAGCGCTTGTTGCACAATCATGTCTCGGTCTACGACCATCTCGAGTGCTTTTCGAACTTGTATATCGGTGAACGCCGGAGCTTTATTAAAGTTAAGGAAAACTGCAAACACGCGGGGGAGTGTAGTGCGCAGCGCGTTGGAAGGGTTCGCGGATGCCGACGCGTCTACGTTTATAAGGCCGGCTGCCGATTCAATAGAACCTTCACGAAGTGCGCTGCGCACCGCGTCTTCGTTGGGGAATGCTTCGATGGTGATAGTGTCGAGGTATGGTTCGCCGAGCGAAAATGCCGGGAATGCGCGAAGTTCGAATTTTACAGGCACGCCCGTAGCATTTGATTCTATGCGAAGGATACTAAACGGGCCTGATCCGATTGGCTTGGTATTGAGGAAATAAAAAGGAAATTCTTCGGGTGAAACCTCTTCCCAAAGATAGCTTGGGAGCACTCCCATAGTTGTATTTTCGAGAAACGGTGCGTATGGCCGCGGCAATGTGAAGCGCACAGTTTTTTCATCCACTGCCTCTACAACAACTCCTTCCCAATCGGCGCGACGCACGCTTTTGATCTCAGGGTTTTGTGCTGTCGAAACGGTAAAAACAATGTCCGCGGCTGTTACGGGAGTGCCATCATGGAATACGACGCCGTCTTTGAGAACAAAGGTATACACAGTCCCGTCCTCGGATATTTCATATGAAGCCGCGAGATCGGGAATGAGTTCGCCATTTGGATGTGCTCGCATGAGCCCTGAGTAAATGAGTTCAGTAAGATCACGATCTGCATCCGAGATTGCAAGGAGCGGATTAATGAAACGTGGGGTGCCAATAACACCTTCGGTGAGGGATCCGCCGTGCGCGGGCACAAGAACGGTTGTACTGAAGTTGAGTGAAATCAACATCAAGAATACACCGGTAACTGCACCAAGGGTGAGTGTATAGAGCCCTGCGCGTTCTGCAGGAGAAAACTTTACCAAGAGTGACTCAAGGTACGAGAGTGGTGGAATTCGTATGTCAGAGGTGAGCCAAGATTTAGGGTGGTCCCATTCAGGCATAATAATGCTACGCGAGGGTTTAGCCCTCTTTAAGTTACTAGTAGAGAATATTGATGAGCGCAGTCAAAGCGAACAAAACGCTCAAAACTATCGTAGCTTGGAACAGGGTACGCTCCAACCCACGACGTGTGTGAAAGCCAGAACTAAAATTGTCTGCGCCGAATGCGCCGCCCAGGGTAGCGCCAGTGCGTTGCATCAGGATCGCAATCATAAGAAGCGCGGAGAGCGCTATTTGGATATAGGGAAGTACGGCCAACACTGTCGTCATCGGGATAATCATATCAGGAAAATGAGGCACGTCAATTTCGCAGCGGGGCTTATTATTACACCCTTACTATTGGTGGTAGTCAACTTTGCTGTGCACAAGAACACGTATATAATCGTTCCGCTAGCGTGCGTACGTTAATAAACTATTTTAAAAACCATGGCAGCAAAAAAAGCGGCAAAGATTTCAATTCAGCCAATGGGGGATCGTGTGTTAGTAAAGCCCGAAGGTGCGAGAGATGAAAAGTCTCCTGGAGGCATCATTATTCCTGACACTGCAAAGAAAGAAAAACCCGAACGTGGGAAAGTGGTCGCTGTAGGAGAAGGGCGACGTAATGAAAAAGGGGAAGTGCTCTCGATGCGCGTTAAAGTTGGGGATACGATCATGTTTTCAAAGTATGGGTATGACGAGGTAAAGATTGAAGACGAAGAGTACTACATCGTCAATGAGTCAAATATTTTAGCAATCATCAAATAAGTACCTATGGCAGCAAAACAGGTTCTTTTTGGACAAGAAGTACGTGAAGCGCTCAAGCGTGGTGTGGATACGGTAGCAAACGCAGTGCGTGTCACCCTCGGACCACGCGGGAGAAACGTTGCGCTCGATAAATCATTCGGCGGACCTCGTATAACAAACGATGGTGTCTCAATTGCAAAAGAAATCACGCTCAAGAACAAATTCGAAAACATGGGCGCAGAAGTGGTAAAAGAAGTTGCCTCAAAAACCAATGACAAAGCGGGGGACGGCACCACGACAGCGGTTGTGTTGACGCAAGCAATCATTGCTGAAGGGTTGAAGCGCACCGCGATGGGAGCAAATGCAGTAATGATTCGTCGAGGTATTGAAAAAGCAGCAGAAGATGCGGTGACGGAATTGAAAAAAATGGCCAAAGAAGTGAAGGGTAAGCAGGAGATCGAGCAGGTAGCGAGCATTTCGGCAGAAAGTAAAGAGCTTGGGAAAACAATTGCTGAAACAATTGGAAAAGTGGGAAAGGATGGCGTCGTAACTGTTGAAGAGTCACAGTCGCTCGGTACAGAGATTGATCTTGTAGAAGGGCTCGAATTTGATAAAGGATATGTGTCCGCATACATGATCACTAATCCTGAGCGCATGGAAGCGGTGGTGAAAGACGCACCAATCCTGATCACCGACAAAAAAATTTCTGCAATTCAAGACGTGCTCCCACTTCTTGAAAAACTTTTGCAAAGTGGCAAGAAAGAATTGGTGATCATCGCAGATGATGTTGATGGAGAAGCGCTTACGACCTTTGTCTTGAACAAACTTCGCGGAGTGTTCTCGGTTCTCGCAGTGAAGGCACCTGGGTATGGTGACCGTAAGAAAGAAATGCTGCAGGATATTGCTGTCACCATTGGCGCGCAGCTCATTTCAGAAGATGTAGGTCTTAAACTTGAAAGCGCCGAACTCTCGATGCTTGGCAAAGCAAATCGCGTCGTAGCTACGAAAGATTCAACGGTAGTTGTCGGTGGCAAGGGCAAGAAAGCGGACATTGAATCGCGCATTGCTCAAATCAAGAAGCAAATCGAAACTACTGACTCAAAATTCGACAAAGAGAAACTTGAAGAGCGTTTGGCGAAGCTTTCAGGTGGTGTCGCAGTAATTCGTGTGGGTGCAGCGACTGAAACCGAAATGAAATACCTTAAAGATAAGATTGAGGACGCGGTGAACGCAACAAAGGCCGCAATCGCCGAAGGTATTGTGCCAGGAGGAGGGGCCGCGCTTGTCAAAGTTGCAGAAAAACTTGCCAAGAAAGTTGATGCGGATGCGCATGATGAAAATAGCATCGGGTACAAAATTCTCGTGAGTGCATTGTATGCGCCGTTGCGCCATATTGCGAAAAACGCAGGGTACGAAGACCCTGGTGCAATAGTGCGTGAAGTTGCACAAAAAGGTGCGGCAATCGGTATCGACGCCGCAGGCGACAGTGTGGAACCAACGTATGTTGATATGTACGAGCAAGGGATCATCGATCCTGTGAAAGTTACACGAAGCGGTGTTGAAAATGCGGCATCAGCCGCGGCGGTGCTGCTCACAACCGAAGTTGCGGTTGCCGAGGTGCCGGAAGATGAAAAGAAAACCCCTGGGAATCATGGGCACGGAGGCATGGGTGGGATGGACGACATGGACTACTAAGAATACGCGCACGAGAGGAAAAACCGGCGTGCAGCCGGTTTTTTCTTGCATGGTTTTTCGAGAGTATTAAAATGCAGACATGTGGATACTCATCATACTTGTTGGCGCTGGTTTGTGGGTTATGTGGATTTATAATCGCTTTGTCACACTTACTAATCGCGTACGGGAGGCGTGGTCGGATATCGATGTGCAGCTGAAACGTCGCTATGATCTCATTCCGAACCTTGTCGAGACCGTGAAAGGATACGCCGGTCACGAAAATACGACCCTTGAAAAAGTAACGGAGATGCGCACACGTGCCATGAATGCACAAACAGTCGCGGAACATAGTGAGGCGGAAAATATGCTCGCAGGTGCGCTGAAGACCATGTTTGCTGTTTCGGAAAACTACCCAGACCTTAAAGCAAACACGAACTTTCTCGAATTGCAACGCGAACTTGCCGATACTGAAAACAAAATTCAAGCGGCGCGTCGTTTCTATAACTCGGTAGTGCAAGAATTGAATACGGGGCTCCAGTCATTCCCAGGCAATGCGCTCAACAGCATGTTCAAGTTTAAGGAATCTGATTTCTTTGCACTTGCCGAGAACGAACAGGCAGCAAAAGAGCCGGTGAAAGTACAATTTTAAATTGATACAAAAAAAGCCCGTCCTTTCGGACGGGTCGGCTTTCACACCCAAGCAGTCCACAAAATAGCCGCCGGTTGATTTCGCACGAGCGTACGCCGCACCTCCCACCCTTTACTTTTTCCCAGCACGGTCACAGGGTAGTAGCGCGCTTCCTCGCTCAGAATTACAATATCGATTGCAAGAGCAATAGCTGAGGCAGAACCGTCGGGAAGTGGCGTGTCGCCGGTAACTCGCGTGGTATAGAGCAGCCGGCCCGATCGAGGGGCATCAGTGATCACCGCCGAACTAACGAAGTGTTTCATTCCAACGATGCGTTCGAGAGCGCTTGCAATCAAATCGGCGTTACTATTAACCAGTGCTACGTGTTGAGAAGCGGGCACATCGCGGTAGTGCATATGGTCCTCCTTTTGCAACTGTGAAGAGCATACGAACGGGGGACAATTTGTAAAGTCACGAACGTACCGGGTTTCGCTCCGGCAAGGGAGGAATTTTTTGTGGCGGTGGGCAATATTCGAGTCGCGGGCGGTAGAACACATGGGCGCCTATCTGAAGCGGGTTTCCACTTGTATCTCTGAGGGGCTCAAGGCATTGTTCAAAAAACCATTTTGTCTTTTCAGTTAGTTTTTCGCCCACCCAGTCGAATCGTTTGTAGAAATATGTATCTTGTGTCAATCCTAGTTCTGCAACTTTCTTTGCGAGTGCGTTGGGGTTATCTTTCAGATCGAAAACATTTTCCGCGATTTCCGCGATTTGATGCGTAAGGCGGGCGCCTATATCCTCAGCAACCAACGCCTTATTTCCGGTCCATGAGAACTGTCTGCCGTGCTCTGTTTGAAAAACGACCCCGCACACTGATTCAGGATATTTGCCAGAAAGGGCGCGCAAAACAGTGACGAGCGCGACAGCCTCTTGGCCTTTTTTTGGTTCAAACTGTGCTTCGTGAATAATGTTTTGAGCCAGACAGTGTACTTCTTTGCTGTTGTGAAAATACACGTACCCGGCAAGGCCAGCAAGCAAAATTCCCGTTGCAATATTAAGGTCACGGTTGCGCGCCCTTATCCAAGACTCAACGCTCTGCCAAAATTTCTCTGAAGTAGTGCCACTACCATTTCTTGGGGGTTGTTCAAAAGTCATGTGTGAATTATCTCACAAAAATTGCGCATGGATGAACGCAGTGTCGTGTACACAAAAATCAGCACTGCTTGCAAACACAATGAATTTCAGCACAATATTCGTATGGCATCTCTCTACGCTCATCAATCAGCAAATGTATGGAAAACATGGGTACTTATGAGCGGTTTTTTCATCATGGTGATGTTGGTTGGGTGGGTTATGTCGGCATACCTCGGTGACCCGGCGATTCTCTGGGTCGCCGTATTTTTCAGCATCGTGATGAATGTTGGTGCGTACTGGTTTTCCGACAAGGTAGCGATTGCATCAACGGGCGCAAAACCAGCTGAGGGTTCTCAATGGCTCGAGCTTAATCGATTGGTTGAAAACCTCGCGATCACCGCAGGTCTGCCTAAGCCGCGCGTGTACGTTATCAATGATCCTGCTCCGAACGCGTTTGCAACAGGACGTGGACCAAAAAACGGTGTCGTGGCGGTGACCACCGGACTTTTAGAGCGACTCGATCGTTCTGAGCTTGAAGGTGTGCTCGCGCATGAACTTTCACACATCGGCAATCGTGACATTTTAGTCATGACCGTTGCTGTGGTGCTTGTGGGGTTTCTTTCAATTCTTGCAGACTTTTTCTTGAGGATGAGTTTTTACGGTGGTGGGCGTGATAGTGATAGTGGAAAGGCGGGTGTTGTGTTTGCTATCGCTGCGGTTGTTGCTGCGATAGTGGCTCCGATTGCCGCGCAGCTTTTGCAGCTCGCCATTTCTCGGCGGCGCGAATTTCTTGCTGATGCATCAGGAGCGCTTTTAACTCGCTATCCTGAAGGACTTGCATCCGCGCTTGAAAAAATTAGCGACTACAAGACGCCAATGAAAAACGCGAGTCATGCGACTGCGCACTTATTTATCTCCAACCCTTTTGGCGCGGCTGAGGCAGGGAAGTTTATTGCGAAGCTGTTTTCGACCCACCCGCCGGTACCAGAACGCCTAGCAGCGCTGCGCGGCATGAGAGTGTAAGTGTAGAAATATTGACTTTGTATATCTATATTGTATAGTGCCACGAGTTTTAGTGAAAAAGAGAACAGGAGGAGAGATGTCGACTCGTCAGGTATTCGACCCGGGCACGAGCTGGGAATGGGACTCACCGCGTGATCCATTCGATGAAACCTATGATGAAACGATCTCTCGCCTCGCTGCCGAAGATCGTCGGCAGTGGCTCGAAGAGTGGCTCGACGCATCTTTCGAGATGGTGTCACACTACAGGGAAGAGGATCCCGCTGAGGAAGCGGACCCTGTTGATGCGGCGGCAGAGCGTCGAGAGCGTTGCCGGCGGGCAGAGCTGAGGCGTTATCAACGGCAGTACGGGAATTCGTGGAAACGCCACCGGATGAATCAGTGGCGACGTCACGGCAGCTTACGTCGCTTGGACGGCAGTTCTTCTGAGCCGGGAGATTCCGCCTTCATCACCGCTCGCGCGTGGACCATTCCTGTCGAGCGGAACAGGGGGGGCGCTGATCCTTGAGCTCTATTGGTTGTGACGGAAGGGCCCCGCGCAAGCGCGCGGGGTCTTTTTTGGCACCGTTTCATTCTAGGTGGTATAAACTCATAACACGGAGAGGTGGCTGAGTGGTCTAAAGCGCGTCCCTGGAAAGGACGTGTCCGGGCAACCGGACCGAGGGTTCGAATCCCTCCCTCTCCGCCCTAGGTATTTTTTATCGGAGGTATGCTGAGGTCTAAAAAAGAAGCCCGGCGCTAGTCCGGGCTGAAATCCGTCGGAGATAGAATCGTTCAGTGTTTGCGAGCTCTGATAGCCCTGAAACTCATCTCGATATGCTCGACGTCGTTGGTCAGAACTTGCCCGAATTGGGTTTCGAGCTTAGCGTCTCGCCAAAGATCCTTGCTCATGCCTGCCATCAGGACGCCGTCGGGTTCGCCCTGCTTGCGTGCGCGCTTCAGGATCGCCGCCGCCTTCTGATGGCTGATCTTGCCTTTGTTATCGGAAAGGAACTTTTCAACGTTTGCCACCGCGTACATGACGCAGTCTCCTCTTAATTGTTGAGTAGCAAGACTGTATCAAATCTCGCCCAGCTTGTCTAAAAGTTAGACCCTATGCTGACGCCTCAAAATAATCTAGCGAAAGTCGCTAAAAAACCCTTGTGGTGGTTAGACCTCAGAGTACTAACTGCGAGACGCCCGCCAATGGTATAGTCAATGAGTGTGGCAAAGAACGAATTCAAACTAAAATCGAAAATATGGTTGTACCCTGGAATGGCTGGTTGGCATTTTATTTCCGTTCCGAAAAAACAATCAGAGGAAATTAAAAAACACTTCGGCGCACGAGCAAAAGGATGGGGCTCACTGCCAGTCGTGGTAACTATCGGAAAAACATCATGGCACACGTCTATTTTTCCCGACAAGAAAGCGGGCGCGTATCTACTGCCTCTGAAAGCGGAGATTCGCAGAAGAGAGCATCTTGAAGCTGAAGATGACGTGACCTTTCTACTCACAATTCGAGTGTAGAGAAAAAACATTGCATTTCTCTCCAACTATTGTGTAGAAATAGACTGAATTCAGTCATGCGATCCTAGGGTCGTCAAACACCCTTGGTTTCCAGAGCGTTCTGATAACACCAAGGGCAGGCGGGTACTTCACGATACAAGACGCTTGCCTTTATGCATCAAGGGGTGCTAGCCTCTCACATAAGGACACATATATTGTATGAGTCAACTCATTACGTGCAGAAGAGTGCAGCGCAAAGATTTTAAAGAATGGTTTTTGATGAATCAGGAACTTTCGCCGCTCGCGGAAAGAAAAGACCTCATTGAAAATTTCGATGGATTTTTTAGAAAAAGAAAAGGCACGGCGTTTATGTGTTATGGCAACAGCGGTGAACCCGCAGCGTTCGCCAACGTCTCGTTCCGTACCGATTGTGTCGAAGGGGCGCACGAATACCCAATCCCATACCTCGAAGGAATTTTTGTGCACAAACAATTTCGTGGCGAGGGAGTTGGAGAGCATATTCTTGAATATGTTGAGCGGTGGCTTAAAGCGCGTGGGTATAAAGAAATTGCTTCAGATACCAGTGTAAAAAATATTCGAAGCCAAAAGTTTCATAAAGCCGTGGGTTTTAAGAAAGCACAGGAATCAGTGCACTACATCAAGCCTCTGCGTCGCAAGCCAAAAAGCGAGGAGTAACGTATACTGCAACCATGAACATGTTTAAGCCGACTAAGGCGAAAACAGTGCGCGCGTATCTCGATGCGGTACCTGCTGAACGTTCAGAAACCATCAATTTCCTGCACGCATTTATTCAGAAAACTGTTCCGAAGCTCAAACCTCATTTTGCATATAATATGCTCGGATACGGTAGTTTTCCGTACATCAATGCCAAGAAAGAGCAGGTTGGGTGGCCAGTAATTTCACTCGCAAATCAGAAACAATATGTAAGTATATACGTGTGTGCGCTCGACAAGGGAGAGTATCTTGCTGAGAAATATCGAAAAGAGCTGGGAAAAGTAAGTGTTGGTAAAAGCTGCATACGATTCAAAAAGGTCGAAGACATACATCTTCCCGCGTTAAAAAAAGTCCTTCAGCACGCTGCAAAAAATCCCGGCCTGGTAAGCGCAGAGATGAAAAGGAAAAAGTAGTTTATTTATAAAGAGTAGCATTTAAAGCAGTATGATGAATCGCGTAGTTCATTTTGAGATACATGCGGAGGACCCAGAGAAACTTGCCACATTTTATCGAGGGGTGTTCGGATGGGAGGTTCGAAAGTGGGATGCTCCTGGGGCAGGTTTTGAATATTGGATTATCATGACCGCTCCTGAAAATTACAAAGACGAGTCAAAATGGCCTGGGATCAACGGCGGGATGGTGAAAAGACAAGGGCCGAAGCCGCAGGGAGGAGAGCCGGTCAATGCATTTGTATGTAGTCTGACAGTCGAGTCGGTTGATGACACGATCGAAAAGGTTGAAAAAGCGGGAGGCTCGATTGCGCTTCCAAAAATGGAAATCCCGGGGGTAGGGTGGCTTGCATACTGCAAAGACCCCGAAGGAACGATTTTCGGAATCATGCAGGACACGTCGGGAAAGTAACGTGAGAGACCACGCAGAACAAGAGAAACGCGCGCTCGCGTTTCTCGTAGGACACGGCATAGCGTATGAGCGGTACGATCACCCCGCGCTTTTTACGTACGAAGCAGTACAGGAACACGCGGCGCATATTCCGGGCGTAGGTACTAAGAACCTTTTTCTGCGTAACCGCGAAGGGTCGCGCTATTTTTTGGTGGTGGTGGCAGATGGTGAGCGGGTCGATTTGAATGTCCTTGCGGATCGGGTAGGTGAAAAGAAGCTTTTATTCGGTAACCCAGACGAACTGAAACGATGTCTTGGAGTGGAACCGGGGTCTGTATCGCTTCTAGGGGTACTCAATGATGAGGAGCGGCGCGTGCATATATTTATTGATCAGAGACTTTTTGCCGCCGATTTTGTGCACCTACATCCAAATATCAACACATGTTCCTTGGTTTTGACGCAAGAAGCACTCAAAAAACTTCTCGCATTGATTAAAAACACGTGGGAGTCGATAGAGGTACCAAAACTTGTAAAATAATTTTTCTGTACTATAGTCTTGAGCGGTCCGGATCTACATTGAAACCCTGATCCGGTTCAACGAGCGCACAAAAAGGAGTATTTATGCGCAAGAAACCCAAATTCGGATTCGTGCTCGCCCTGTCTCTCCTCGCTGTCGGCCTCTTCGGCGGTTCGATCCTTGCTGGGGAGGCGGTTCCTGTCACGGAGCCGACCTACGGACTCATCGAGGCGGATACGCAGGTCACGATCGTCGACGCCGCCGGCTACAACTGGAATGAGGGGCGCGACAACGTCGCCGGCGACAAGTGCGTCATGAGGATCGACGACGCCGTGGTTCTCGTCGGCCAGGTCGGCGAGAACGTCAAGTACAAGTACGAGGGCTATCTCGGCAGTCGGCTTCTGGACGTGGGGAACAACTCCTGCGATCGCGGGATCACGTTCTTCGTGAGCCCCGAAGAGGCCGCGAAGCTCCAGGCCGCGTATGCGAAGACGAACGGCACCGACATCGCGTCGGCACCCGATGCTTCCACAACGCTCGCGCCGGTCACGACCGAGCTTCCGAAGGTCGAGCCGGGCCCGGCCGCTCCCATCGATCCGGCCACGACCGAGACCGGCACGAGCAACTAAGCTCGAGGAGTTCGCCAAGCTTTCAGAGGCGCACGCATCCGCGTGCGCCTCTTTCTTTTTCTATACGAGTACACTACAGTGATCCTGGTTACGAATAAGGGTAAAGGAGGTATGTATGCCAAACGGTCGCATTATGGTGTTTGGTACTAACAACAGTACCGAACTCGTTCGATCGACATGCAGTCTACTGAGTGTTGACCCTGGAGAAGCGCGCATCGGAAGGTTCAACGATGGAGAAATAGACGTGCAGGTTACGAGTAATGTACGCGATGCAGATGTTTTTATTGTTGGCGCGACACATCCGCCTGCTGAAAATCTTCTTGAAATGATATTACTCGCGCGCGCAGCGCGCGGGTCTTCGGCAAAAAACATCACACTCGTTCCTACGTATCTTGGGTACAATCGCCAGGATCGAAAAGATCGGCCACGAGTTGCGCACAGTGCAAAAGTGGTAGCAGATATATTGTGCACCACAAGAGCCGATCGTGTGCTTTTGTTTGATTTGCATTCGGCACCGACTGCGGGCTACTTCGATCCTGTGATGGTGATCGACCACCTGGCGGGCGCTTCTGTAGCTGTGCAGTATCTCAAGAAGCGCATCAAGACTCCTTTTGTGGTTGCGTCACCTGACGCAGGTGGGGTCGCACGTGCACGCCAGTACGCGAAACTTCTTGGGGTAAGTGACATAGTGATGTTTTTAAAAGAACGTTCTGCACCAGGAATGATCGGTGGCGTAACTATCGTGGGCGCTGTTAGGGGTAAGTATGTTCTTTTTGTTGATGACATGGTTGATTCCGCGCGTACGTTGGTAGAAGAAGCAAAGGCAGCAATGAAAGCTGGCGCAAAAGGAGTGTATGCGTTTGCGACGCACGGACTCTTTTCTGCCGGTGCGTTGAGTTTGATAGAGGAGAGCAGTATCATCGAGCTTGTGGTGACGGACACCGTCCCTCTTACCGGAAAGGCGCTTCCTAAAAATGTAACCGTACTCTCGATTGCGCCCTTATTGGCCCAAGCGATTAGACGGATCCATGATGGAGGGTCTTTGACGTCGCTTTTCCTGCGACCGCCTGACGGTAATGCAGTTTGAACCTGCGAAGGCCGCGCGCTGCGCGGCCTTTTCATACGTTATACTAGTTACATGAATCGGAGCGAGGATGAATGGAAACAGATACTAACTCCTGAGCAGTATCACGTGTTGCGCGAAAAGGGAACCGAAGCCCCCTTTGCGGGTGAATATTATGATAAACATGAGCCAGGCATGTATCGTTGCGCTGGCTGCGGCACGCAACTTTTTGACTCCAGTACAAAGTTTGATTCAGGGACAGGATGGCCAAGTTTTAGTGACGCACTGCCCGGCTCGGTAGTATTTGAACACGACGCTTCGCATGGCATGAATCGTACAGAGGTTTTGTGCGCACACTGTGGTGGGCATTTGGGACACGTATTCGACGATGGGCCGCACAAAGAAGGGGGAAAACGGTATTGTATTAACTCATGTTCCTTGGATTTTAAACACACGTAGGTATGCGTCTCCGGCGACCATCGGGGTTTGTAAAAATGCACCCGATAGTGTTTTATCTTCTCACCGCAGACATATTTATTATATCGGGATTTGGCCTTATTGACCCCATTTTTGCCGTTTTTCTTACGGACTCCATAACGGGCATGACACTCACCAGTGTTGGGGTCGCGTCCTCTATATTTTTGGTTTCAAAAAGCGTTGTTCAATTGCCATTTGCACGGCATGTTGACACGCATAACGATGCCAACGACCTCGCCTGGCTATTACGCGCAACCACAGTCGTGATGTTGGTGCCGTTACTCTATATTGTCGCTGAAAACGTGTACCATATTTATTTCATCCAATTTTTGTATGGAATTGGAAGTGGTATTGCTTATGCGACGTGGCTTGGTTTGTGGAGTTTGCATCTCGATCGAGGAAAAGAAAGTTTCGAGTGGAGTATGCACTCAACGCTCACGAGTATCGGCACTGCCATTGCGGCAACGATGGGAGCAGTGATCGCTGAGGCGTATGGGTTTAACGCGCTCTTCATGACGGTGTCGGCGCTTTCGTTCTGTGGTGTGGTGCTTTTATTGGGCCTACAACGAAACGCAAGGGTGTATGCTCGGCATCATCATCCAGGTGAGTTGTAAACACGTCGCCGGAACGCGCCTTACACTTTTCCTCATCTTTTGTTATCATTTCAGTATTATCCAAGATATATAGCACTATGTTTGAAATCTCTCTTTTAGCAGTAGCGGTTGCCGCGTTGGTACCACTTTTGTTGGGCATGGTATGGTACCATCCGAAAGTTTTTGGCACTGCCTGGATGAATATTGTCGGGATTACTCCTGATATGGCTGAGAAAGCTAAAAGCAGAATGTTTCCCATGATGGGAATTGCATTGCTTGCGTCGCTTGTCTTTGCGTATGTGCTTGCTCACTTCAGTTTCGCGTGGGGAGTTTTCGATTGGCGTGGTGCGCTCGAGCTCGGTTTTTGGATCTGGCTTGGTTTTCAAGTTCCCA
Source organism: bacterium (assembly GCA_038128225.1). Taxonomy (GTDB): domain Bacteria; phylum Patescibacteriota; class Minisyncoccia; order Phycocordibacterales; family UBA2100; genus JAYPJF01. The sequence continues at coordinate 19,210 of JAYPJF010000001.1, read as the reverse complement.
TACTCCTTTCTCCCGTGCTGTGGGACATGAAGCCTTGGAAACTTTTCTTCATTAATGCATCGTACCAACTTCTTGCGATCTTGGTCATGGCTTTAGTGCTTGTTCTTATCCCGTAATTACCGTACGCGGACAATTCAGCGTGCTACACTCGCAGTATGAATGCGAAGGTTATCGTGTTTGCAGCATCCGTGCTGATACTCGCGGTAATGATATCTATATACTCGGTGGAGGACGGCGTGGTTCCCTTTGTGCCTGAGGGTGCAGGACTTAAACCCTTAAGTATTGGCGGCACTCCTTTGCGTGTGTATGTTGTGGATGAGCCGCGCGAGCGAGAACAAGGACTTTCGGGGAGGACCAGATTGCCTTTAAACCAAGGAATGTTTTTTGTTTTTGAAAAAGATGATATGTACGGCATCTGGATGCGCGATATGAAGTTTCCTATAGATGTGTTCTGGATTTCGGAAGAAAAAATTGTTACGGATATTGAAGCGAACGTGGCGCCAGAGAGCTACCCTAAGGTTTTTCGTCCCCACGTACCGGCGCGTTATGTTCTTGAAGTTCCCGCTGGGTTTGCTGAACAATACAACATCAAGATCGGGGATGGTGTGGCGGTTGACCTTTGAGTCAATTCGTGCGCTGACGCAGCTTCGTCTACTACAAAAATTCCTTATTTGAGTATTGATTCAGGTAAATTAATTTGAGCTTCGGTTATCCACAAGGCTGAGCAGTTGGCGAGAGGAGTACAATGCACTCATTATCAGTTTATCGCTCGTGCGCATGTCTAAGACAACCGTTGCTCGCCGCCCCGTAGGTCGCATTGCGAATCAAAGTGGCGACGCGTTGATAAAAGTGTATCGGAAATATTTGCCCAAGATTCAGAAACGAGATGGGCGTGTTGTTCCGTTCGAGTTTGAAAAAGTACAAACTGCAGTGCATAAAGCAATGCTTGCTACCGGTGAAGGATCGCTTGAAGAAGCGGTTGTAGTTTCTCATAAGGTAGCGAGTGAGATGATGACAATCGCCAAGAAATACAAGAACTTTTTGCCCACCGTTGAAGGTTGTCAGGATGAAGTGGAGCGTCAATTGATCCTTTCTGACTACGTCGCGACCGCGAAAGCGTATATTTTGTATCGCGCGGAGCGTGCAAAGATTCGCAAAGAACTCGGCGAAGTTCCTGAGCATGTGCGTAAGCTTGCAGAAGAAAGTAAAAAATATTTCAAAGATAATCCGCTTGGTGAGTTTGTGTATTTGCGCTCGTATGCGCGCTGGATCGAAAGCGAGCAGCGACGCGAGACGTGGGTTGAGACCGTAGAGCGCTACGTCGACTTCATGAAGGAGAATCTTGGTGACAAACTCACCAAGAAAGAGTACGCAGAGGTGAAGGATGCGATTTTGAAGCAAGAGGTCATGCCTTCGATGCGCTTGATGCAGTTTTCAGGCGATTCTGCGCGTAAGTGTAATGTGTGTGCGTACAACTGCTCATTTATTGCCCCTACACGCCTTGAGGATTTTGCGGAAATCATGTACCTCTCGATGATGGGTACGGGAGTTGGTTTCTCGGTAGAAAGTCAAAACGTGGAACAATTGCCACAAATCGCGAAACAAACTGGAGAAGTGCTCCCGGCGCATGTTGTTGGGGACTCGAAAGAAGGATGGGCAGACTCGCTTACGTTAGGCCTTAAAACATGGTACTCGGGCAAGGACGTCACCTTCGATTATTCGCAAGTGCGTCCAGCAGGGGCGCGACTTAAGACCATGGGGGGCAAAGCGTCCGGCCCCGATCCGCTTCGTTCGCTACTTGATTTTGCACGTGATCGCATTTTGGCGCGCCAAGGGAGACGGCTGCGCACTATCGATGCACATGACATCATTTGTAAAATCGGCGAATGTGTCGTAGCGGGAGGTGTGCGCCGGAGTGCAATGATATCGCTCTCGGATATTGATGATGAATTTGTGCGGGATGCTAAAAAAGGCCAATTCTTCCTCACAGACCCACATCGATCGATTGCAAATAACTCAGCGGTGTATGAGTTTAAGCCAACCAACGTCGAGTTTATGGACGAATGGGTTGCTTTGATGAAAGCGGGTACCGGAGAGCGTGGTATTTTTAATCGCGGTTCGCTTTCTGCAACGCTTCCAAAGCGGCGCGTTGAGTATCTTCGCAAGAAATTTGGAAAAGGAAACGGCTACATTGGTCAATTGGGCACAAACCCGTGTGGTGAGATCATTCTCCAGAGCCGCCAATTCTGTAACTTAACGGAGGTTATTGCGCGCTCACAGGACACGGAAGCGTCGTTGATTCGGAAAACGCGCCTTGCGACACTTCTGGGAACGTATCAATCAACACTGACGCGCTTCAACTATATTTCCAAAGAATGGAGCGAGAACTGTGAACAAGAGCGATTGCTCGGGGTATCAATCACTGGACAATGGGATTCTCCTGCGGTTCGCAATGCGGAGACACTCAAGAAAATGCGAGACGCTGCTGTTAAGGAAAATCAAAAATACGCGAAACGCTTCAAAATAAACCCCTCGAGCGCTATCACGTGTGTGAAGCCATCGGGAACTGTCTCTAAAACGTTCGATAATGCGTCAGGCATGCACCCACGGTTTGCGCAGTACTATATCCAACGTATCCGTATCTCTGCGACCGATGCGCTTTTCAAGATGTTGAGGGATCAGGGTGTACCGTATTATCCAGAAGTTGGTCAGTCGATCGACAGCGCGAATACCTACGTGCTTGAATTCCCGGTTAAGGCACCGAAGGGTTCAAAGTTCAAAGACGACTTTACCGCGCTTGACCAGCTTGAGTATTGGAAAATGGTCAAACTCAACTATACGGAACATAATCCATCGGTAACGATTTCGGTTGGTGAAAATGAATGGATCACTGTTGCGAATTGGCTCTACGAAAACTGGAATATTATCGGCGGCTTGTCGTTCTTGCCGCGGGCAGATCACGTCTACCGGCTTGCTCCTATGGAGGCGTGTACGAAAGAGAAGTACGAAGAGCTACTTAAGCGCGTTGGTCACATCGACTACTCGAAGATTGTCACTTACGAAAAACGCGATGAGACTGAACAAAAGAAAGAGCTTGCGTGTGCAGGTGGAGTGTGTGAGATAGTGTAAGAAAAGTTTCAATTGGAAGAGTGTTTTGAAAACAAAAGAGCGCGGCGGGAGCCGCGCTCTTTTGATGTGTTACAGAGGTACGTGGTGTCGCTTCAGAACAGCGATCATGCGCATGAGCACATGATCCGCTCCTTCACGCACCGCTTCAGTAAGTACGGCCTGTTCGTCATTGGTGATATCGCCAAAACACGCGACGCGTACCCAATTCACACTCCCATCAAGTCCTTCGTCACTAATTTTACTAATGCAGTGGACAGGTTGTATGCTCCCGTCTTCATTGTGGATTGCAAGAATCATTGGCACGACGAAAATGAGAGATTGAGGATAGAACGTGTTTGCGAATACGCGAAATCCAAACGGCGCCCCTTCGAGTTTGTCTTCTATTCCTTTCAATCCATCCTGCTCGATGGTCGGACGCGCGAGAATGTACTCATATGCCCATCGCGAATCGGTTTTTTGCCCCTCGAGAGCCACTCCGGAGCTTACAAAAAAGATCACGAAGAAAGCGCAGAGAACGAGTTTTTTCATGAGGCACTCCTTTGCTTTTAGACTGCCTTAGACCATACAATCTTTACTGAGAAGTGCAAGTTTGTTACAGTACCCACAGCTGCATTGGGTGGTCGCGGCCGGCAGTAATGCCTGGCTGAGGAAAGTCCGGGCTCGGCCTCGGTAAACCGAGGAAAAGGGTAGTGGGTAACGCCCACACATCGTAAGATGAGAGGTGCGAGCAGAGACGCTTAAGCCGAAAGGCGAGAGCCCCTTCGGGGTGATGCCTGCAGTAATGCAGGATTGAAACGGCTAAATCCTTATCTCCGTGCAAGGTCGTGTTCCAGTTTTACTGGTTCGTACCGCTCGAGCGCTTAGGTAACTATGCGCCCAGATAAATGACTACACACTCGCTAAAAAGCGAGGGACAGAACCCGGCTTATAGATGCAGCGAAATGAATCAAAAGAAGGCCCGAAAGGGTCTTCTTTTGTGAGTAAGCAAATCTATATGCGCTGCATATGATGCAGCGAAATGAATCAAAAGAAGGCCCGAAAGGGTCTTCTTTTGGCTAAGAATAAGTTTTCCACTCTTATAAACTTATCTGTTTTGCTCGTGATATCATGCAAAGATGCAGGAACAATATACAGGCGGTTTTTTTGCACGAATCGCCGAACTCTCCGTTTTTATTCTACTTGGTTTCTTGGCGCTCTTTTTTGTACCCGTGCCATGGGTACCGATTACGCATGCAAAAATGGTTCTTCTGACAGCGCTCTTAGTAACTGGTTTTGTGGCTTGGGGTATTACGCGATTTAAACAGGGCACGCTCGCGATCCCTAAAGATTGGATCTTGGTTGGCACGGTACTTATACCGCTCTCCTATGCAGTTTCGCTTCTGTTTACGGAAAACATACCGACTTCATTCGTAGGGTATGGTATTGAGCGTGATACGGTAACAGCGATAACGATGTGGTTTATTGCTTTTGCGCTTGCGGCGTTTGCACTCCACTCATACCGCGCGATCCTTTCCGGTTACCGGCTGGTGCTTATCGGGGGCTTGTTTGTTGTGTTTTTTACATTAGTGCGATTGGTAGTACCCTTTTCTTTGCTTGATCTTGGTGGTGTCCTGTCTGGAAAAACCGCAAGTGTTGTTGGGTCCTGGCATGACCTCGCCGCCTTTCTTGGTCTGCTGGTTTTAATGGCGGGAGCCTATCTTGCGCAATCGGGTGTGGACCGAGCGCGATACGTTGCGTGGGCGGTCTACGCCGCATCGCTTGTGCTCCTCGCTCTCATAAACATGCTCGATGTATGGATAGTGCTCGGTGCTGCTTCGTTTGTCGCCTTGAGTGTTACGGCATTTCGTATGCGCACGCAACAACGCCAGCTACTGCCGTTGGTACTATTTGCGCTCCCGCTCATTCTTTCAGGTACGTTGTACTTTTTTGGTTCGAATGTGCAACAAATACTTCCTGAGCGTTTGCAAACGGCACAAATTGAGGTACGTCCTTCGTGGGAGGGCACAGTGGCAGTTGCTGCAGCAGTGTATGACGGCGCACGTGCACTTACCGGCTCGGGCCCAAACACGTTCGTGCGTGAGTGGGCAAAAGCGAAACCTGCCGGGGTGAACGAAACTGTATTTTGGAATGCGGATTTCGTGCAAGGAGTTGGCTTTATACCCACGGCGTTTATAACGACAGGGATTATTGGTGTACTCGCGTGGGTCATATTTTTGTGTGCGGTACTGTATCGTGGAACTCGACTTATTGTTGGATCAAAAGCACTTGATGAGCGCGCGTGGTTTGTTGGATTAGGGATCGTGATTGCAACGTTGTACTTGTGGGGGTTGCACATCATGTATCCGTCGGGCGTTGCTCTCATCGCGCTTGCTTTCTTACTCACGGGGGTTTGTGTTGCACTCGGACGCGTATCCGGCAGTGTCTCGAAGTTTGTGATTGGGGGCGATGAACAGCCTCGAGCACGTTTTATTGTTTACATTGGGGCAGTGGTTGTGATCGCGGGCGCTCTCTATGCGGGAGCCATGACAGGCCGCGCTATGGCAGCTGAGCTGTTCGTAAATCGCGCAGCCGCCGTGTATCAAACAAGTACTGATCTTGCGCGCGCTCAGCAGTATGTCCAACAGGCGCTTTCGATTGCGCCAAACAATGATCGCGCACATCGTGCTGCAGTTGAGCTCGGGTTTATTCAATTGAACGCACTAATTCAAAAAGGCGGGGAAGACACTGAGCAGTTGCGAAATGAATTACAGCAAGTGCTTCAAACATCAATTCAGCACGGCCTCGCTGCTGTAAATGGCAATGCATACGATTACCAAAACTGGCTCGCGCTTGCACGTGGGTATGAACAGCTGGTAGGGGCGCAGGTTCAGGGTGCGTATGAAGAGGCGCGCAAAGCGTACGAACGCGCGGTGCAGGAAAATCCTTCAAACCCATTCCCTTATTTGCAATTAGCGCGGCTTGCTTTCACACAAGGAAAAGCCGAAGAAGGTGTAGCGTTTCTTAACCAATCGCTTCAGGTTAAGCAAAATTATGCTCCTGCGCTCTTGCTACAGATGCAGTTATTAGTTTCCGCAAACGACTTACAATCTGCACAAGCGGTTGCAGTAGGCCTCGTGCAGGCAGTCCCAGAAGAACCAGTGGCGTGGTTCTACCTCGGAAGTATTTTATTTAGTACGGGTCAGTTTACCGATGCTGCCGCGGCGTTTGAGCAAGCGGTTGTGCGCAATTCACAGTACGCAGACGCACTGTATCTTCTCAGCGCTTCATATCTCCGAATCGGACGAGCCGAGGATGCGGTCCGCGCACTTGAGGTTGTCACTCAACTTAATCCCACGAGTGCAGAGGCGAGTGCCGCTCTCGAAACCGCTCGACAAGCTGCCGCTGCGGCGAAAGAGACATCAACAGGTGAATAAGTATGATTGGGCGCCTGTGGCGTTTCTTCGACAATGAAGTAAGGGGTGTGCACGCTGCTGCCTATATTCTTGGTGGCGGCGCGCTCGTTTCTTCGCTACTTGCACTACTGAGGGATCGTCTTTTTGCGCACATGTTTGGTGCGGGTCCCTTACTTGATACGTACTACGCGGCGTTTCGCATTCCCGATTTGGTATTCGTGATTGCCGCAGCGCTCGTATCGACGTATGTGTTAATCCCAGAACTCTCGAAGCGATCAGAACAGGAACAGCGCACCTACATTGATTCAGTGTTTACCGGGTATGCTATTTTGATGCTTGTTGTTGCGAGTACTACATGGGTTTTGATGCCTTTTATCGCGACACATTTATTTCCAGGAGCATCGCGTGAGCTCCTGATTCTCATGAGTCGTATCATGCTTTTGCAAGCACTCTTATTGAGTGCCTCAAATTTCCTCGCGGCTATTGTTCAGCTTCGTGGGCGATTTTTGTTGTACGCGATTGCACCACTTATGTACAATATCGGAATTATTGCGAGTTTGTTTGTATTGTACCCTGCGTTGGGTTCTGTTGGGCTTGCGTGGGGGGTTGTACTCGGTGCGCTACTACATACTGCAACACTGCTTCCTTTTGTGTTTCAAGAATATGTGTTTCGTGGCTTTTCGTTGCGAGTTCGTATCGCAGATATTTTCAACACGATTCGGGTCTCGCTTCCACGAACGCTTGCGCTTTCGATGCAGCAAATACTCCTTTTGTTCTTAGTTACCCTCGGGACAACACTTACCGCAGGTACGGTTTCCATCTTTTCGTTTGCAATCAATCTCGAAGCGGTTCCACTCGCTATCATTGGCGCGAGTTATTCCGTGGCAGCGTTCCCAGTACTCTCACGGGCTTTTGCCGGTGGTGATCATGAGGCATTTATTTCGCATGTTGCGCTTGCGGCGCGGCATATTATTTTCTGGTCAGTTCCGGCAATCGGTCTTTTGATTGTGTTGCGCGCACACATCGTGCGCGTGGTGCTCGGTTCAGGAAATTTTGACTGGACCGATACACGTCTTACTGCCGCGGTATTTGCGATGCTCGCGGTTGGGCTTGTGTTTCAGGCTCTTACGCTTTTGATTGCCCGCGCGTACTACGCCTCTGGACAATCATGGGCACCATTTATAACCGGAGCGCTAAGTGTCAGTATAGCGATCGTTAGTGTTCCTTACATTCAGATGTTCTTTCGCGACGTGCACACCAGAGCATTTATTGAGCATTTGTTCCGCATTGTTGATGTGCCAGGTACTGAAGTACTCATGCTCCCATTTGTTTTTACACTTGCAGGAGTGCTACACGCCATACTGCTTCTTATCTGGTTCGAGGTGCGTTCGGGAGGTTTCGTACGTGCAGTAGGTGAGGTCGTCCTCCAAAGTATGACTGCAACGGGGGTCGGCAGCATGGTTTCGTATGGAGTACTTCAGTTTCTAGGAGGTATTTCGCCAGCAACCACATTGCTTACAGTAATTATGCACGCGATATCTGCAGGGGTTGCGGGCATAGGGGTAATTGTCGTAGTGTATATGCTCCTTGGCAGTCGTGAGTGCCGCGAAATCATGAATGTTATTCACACGCGTACGCTTCGATTTTTTGCTCCGCGTTCTACCGAGGAAGAGCTCGCATGAACCATATTCGCAATTTCAGTATCATCGCCCATATTGACCATGGGAAATCGACGCTTGCAGACCGCATGCTTGAGGTGACAGGAACTATTGAAAAGCGTGTCATGCGGGAGCAGATACTCGATTCAATGGAGCTTGAACGCGAGCGGGGTATTACCATTAAGATGCAACCGGTACGCATGCAGTGGCACGCTGGAGGCGACGCATACACAATCAATCTTATAGATACCCCAGGACATGTCGACTTTGCTTACGAGGTTTCGCGTGCGCTTTCAGCGGTGGAGGGGGTAGTGTTGTTAGTGGATGCTACGCAAGGAATCCAAGCACAAACACTTTCTGTATTAAACACGGCAAAAGCACTTAATCGGGTTGTCATACCTGTGTTGTCAAAAATCGACGCGCCTCATGCGCGCGTGAATGATGTACGCAGTGAAGTTTCGCTGCTTTTGGGGTGCGAAGAAGCAGATATCTTGCTTACGTCGGGGAAAACCGGAGCGGGTGTCGCGGAACTTCTTGACACAATTGTTGCGCGCATACCCGCGCCAGAAGCGGGAGCTGATGAAACACGCGCGCTCGTGTTTGATTTTTCGTACTCAGATCATCGGGGCGTTATTGTGTACTGCCGCATTTTCGACGGACAATTCAAAAAAGGCGACCGGTTGCGTTTTGTTGCTTCAGGGGAAGAATTTGTTGCGGCTGAGGTTGGTGTGCTTACACCACACGAGACTGTAAGTGACGCGCTTCACGTCGGCGACATTGGCTATATAGTGACTGGAATCAAGAAACCAGGTATTGCTTCAGTCGGCGATACGGTTACGATAGCAAAAAAACCTTCCCCGGCATTGCATGGATATCAAAGTCCTGCTCCGGTCATTTGGGCGAGTGTGTATCCCGAAAGCCAAGATGACTTCACGCTTCTCAAGCAGGCGCTCGAGAGATTGCGGCTCACCGACTCTTCGCTCTCATATGAGGAAGAACAATCGGGGATTATGGGCCGAGGATTTCGGTGTGGTTTTTTGGGGATGTTGCATTTGGAAATTATTACTGAGCGACTCCGCAGAGAATTTGATCTTGAGCTCGTGGTAACACTACCCACGACCGTGTATGAAGTGACTCGCAGCAATAACGAGCAGCTCATGATTTATTCTCCTGCGCGGTTTCCTGATGATGGTTCGATTGTATCCGTGCGCGAACAGTGGGTGCGTATCTCACTTTTCACACCAGGAGAATTTCTTGGCCCCATTGTGCAGCTGCTTCACGATCACGAAGCGGAGACTGAGAAAACTGAAACTCTTCCCGATGGGCGTATAGAACTTGTGGCGCGCATGCCGCTTCGTGAAATGATGCGCGGTTTTTTCGACAAACTTAAAAACGCCTCATCGGGTTTTGCTTCCTTGTCTTATGAGCTGATGGGATTGCAGCAGGCGGATGTTGTGCGCCTGGATGTGCTTGTTTCTGAAGAAGTGATGCCCGCATTTTCGCGCATTGTTTCGCGGCGTAAAGTACAGACAGAGGGTGAGGCAATGGTTGAGCGCCTTGAAAAGTTGTTACCACAGCAGCTGTTCGTACTCAAGATACAAGCTAAAGCAATGGGGAGAATTATCGCGGCGCGCAGAAAATCTGCACGCCGCAAAGACGTCACGGGGTATCTGTATGGTGGCGACGTGACTCGGAAAATGAAACTGCTTGAAAAGCAAAAAAAGGGTAAGAAGCGTCGCGCAGAATTAGGGGGCACTAAAGTACATATTCCGCATGATGTGTTTTTGAAAGTAATGCGCGAATCTGATGAATGATAAAAACGACGAGAGCACCCGTAGGCGCTCTCAAGTGAAATATCATACAGTGGGTACTCGCGAATTTGTGAGTAACTCAATGCATGCGGCAAGATCTGGTACAAGCTCCAACGATTTGAGCGCGTTCGTCGAAATCCAGCAGTGTGCATCGTGCTCGGAACTATCGAGGCGAATGAGAGGTCGTTTTGAAAGGCGAAGCCGGTACAGATGATACGTAAACTGCGGGTGCGATTCGTCAGCGGGATGGACAAAGATGCTTTGGAAAAAACGGGGAACCTCGCAAATTCCGGTTTCCTCTTCTAGCTCACGTCGCATGCCTGTGTCAGCGTCCTCGCCTAACCACAGTTTCCCCGTAGGGAAGCCCCACATATTTCCATACGTTTTCGTTGGTAAACGATGCAAGAAGAGCATCTCTTCGCCAGTCGTTACACAGCAACTTACCGTTTGGAAGGCGGGTTTAAAACTCTTTAGGGGCGTAGTGTAGATCACCTCTTCCTCCTCGCAGTTTTTGACTATGTGGAGTGTATCGGGCTACTCGTGTATGTCAAACTAAAATGTAATTAGTCCCGGTGAGAAGAAAACTACCATTGAGATAATAATCAGTACTGCCAAAACAACCCAGATGTACTGAACTACTTTTTTGGTGCGTTTGTGGAACAAAAAGCTCATATTCAAGTGCTAGAATACTACCACATGAAAAAAATGGGGCAACGGGATCGTGCGGTCTGGCTTGTGTGGAAGCGGTTTGGGTGGCTGGTACTTATTGTGTTAGCTGTCCTTCTGATGCGCGCTGTGTGGGGCATGCACCTGCGTTTTCAAGAGGCGGAAAAGTACCAGGAACGCGCGCAAAAAGAGCTCACGAACGTAGAAGGGCGGGAAAAAGAATTACGTGAGAATATTGCGTCACTCAAAAACGACCGAGGCATAGAGGCGGCGCTTCGAGATCGGTTCGGGCTTGTTAAGGAAGGTGAAGGGGTAGTTATTGTCGTTGACGAAGAGGTTTCTGAGGTGCCAGAAGAACCACAATCGTGGTGGCGATGGCTTGGCTGGTAGCGACGAGTGTTTTTGGTATAGTAATTTCCTCGGCGGTGGTCGTGTGCGGCAACAAGCAGTGTCCTGGGGACACTCGGGAGCAGAAAAGATTCTAAGAAGATTGCGGGATTAGTTTAGTGGTAGAATGGCTGCTTCCCAAGCAGCAGATGCGGGTTCGATTCCCGCATCCCGCACAAAACAAACGAAGAGTACGCGTGAGCGTACGATGACTGTTGTTTTGTAACGGAGGGTGGGAATCGAAAGCCGGAAGCCCGAGCCGGGCTGAGGCGGGGTCGAGGGTTCGCAGAGCGAAACTCGTGACCGATTCCCGCATCCCGCACAAATGGTGTATACTTGGCAAGCATTATTATTTTATATATCTTCGTATGCCTCAAGTAACGATCTACAGCACGCCAACATGTCATTTCTGTCATGCAGCAAAAGAGTTTTTTAATGAAAATAAAGTTTCTTACACTGAGCATGATGTTGCTTCAGACTTAGAGAAACGTAGTGAAATGATCGAAAAGAGCGGTCAAATGGGGGTGCCTGTTATCGTAATTGGAGATGAGATCATTGTTGGTTTTGATGAGGATGCATTGAAGCAAAAACTGGGATTGTAATGTGTGCGCACACAAAAGCCGCCCGAGAGGGCGGCTTTTGTGTTAGAGTCTCGATACGCCCCTGTAGTTCAATGGATAGAACTGGCCCGTCCTAAGGGCTCAATGTGGGTTCGATTCCTGCCGGGGGCACTTATAGATGGTATACTTTGCCCATGCAAGAACCGACTCAGGAGGAGTGGTTGCGGCGCACATACGAACTGGCGCGAGAAAATAACCGCATGTTGAAGGCGATGCGCCGCAACGCGTTTATTGGGGGAGTGTTTAAATTGCTCGTTTGGGCTGCGTTTATCGTAATCCCACTCTGGCTTTACATACAATACCTTGCTCCAACCCTGAATCAGGCTATGAATACCCTCAATCAGGTACAGGGATCTATGCAGCAGGTGCAAGATTTGGGGGCTAACGTGAATATTCCCATTTCTGATCTTTCTGGTATTCTGGACGGACTCAAAGCGTATCTTCCTGAGGGTACGCTTGGTGAATAGAAGCTCGGGTAGCTCAGTTGGTTAGAGCATTCGCCTGAAGAGCGAAGGGTCGTGAGTTCGAGTCTCACCCCGAGCACTGCGTAACGCATCTCAGTAACTAAAGCTTCTCTGTGAAGCTTAAAGGTGGTGAGCTCAAGCCTCACCCCGATTCCCGTATACTACGTGAGTAATCAGTGTCATGGCTTCATCTACACAAGTAGTGGCACCTCGAAATTTACCGAGAGACTGATGTGGGACGAGTCACAGTTTGTTGAGCGAATGCAATTTTAAAATTACCGGCTTTTTACCTTCAGCTTAGTCTCTTTTGATTTGTTGATTTTAGGAAGGCGGATGATCAAAATGCCATGTTTTTCGTATGCTTCCGCTAAATCTACATCTACTTCTTCAGGAAGCAGAATGGTACGCGAAAACGCTCCCCAATACAGTTCTTTTTGGAAATAATTTTCATTCGCCACTTCGCGTTCGTCCTCGCGAACACCGCGTATAGTGGCCATAGTGCGCGTGAGTGATATGTCTAGGTTTTGGGGAATAACGCCTGCAACAAGTGCTTTGATAACTACAAATTCGGGAGTTTGATATACATCAACCGCAAGTTCACCCTCTTCTTGGGGTTCTTCCCACGTTTGCTGTTCCTGCTGCATCGGTTTCTGTGGTGTACGCTCTTGCTGGCGCACAGGCACTCCAGCGTTCTGGTCATTAGTATCAAAAAAGTCGTCGTACTCCTCTTGTGAAGAAGAGCCAGTGAGTCGCTCAAGTAAAGAGAGTTTTTTCATACGGGGTTATCGCAAGCGCTTAATGAATTCTAAAACCGCGAGCATGACAATCACTCCCACCCACACCAGTCCAAAGGTTCGCAGTAAATGCTCTTCGGCAGCTCTCAGTATAAGGAAGTTGAACCCACTATGCAAAGCGGCAGCAAGGATAATCCCAATTGCGGTGTATACGGCCTTCTGGCTTTTAGTTTTGTAGAAGGATAACGCGAGGAAGGCGCCTACAGTTGCTGAAGAAAGTACGTGAAGCAGTGTGGCCCCGACGAAGCGCAAGTTGCCTGTCAAAAATGTCTCGACCGGTGTACTTCCTGCAAGTGGCGAAAGAAGAAAAAGAGCATTCTCAATCGCGGCAAACCCGAGCGCTACCGTCACCATGTAAATGACCATATCAATCGGCTCGTCGGCGTCGCGTCGATTCAAGACCGTGATACGCGCAAGTATATACTTTGCCACCTCTTCAATTAGGGACCATAGTGCAAAGATAATGAGTGTCCCCGTTACCATTGTTGCGATCACTTTTTGGATAGGAATGACCAGAGCGACAGTGAACGCGCCAGCAACAAATGCGAGTGCAATAAGATATCGAGGTTCGGGGTGGCGCATGTCCTCGCGCAGCCAAAACCAAAGCCAAATAAGTGCAGGAAAAATCCCGCCTGCGGTGGCGAGAAGTATCGACATAAACTCGTTCATGGATCTATCCTAGCACTTTTATTGTGGCCATTTCGCAACCATCAACACATCGGATTCTTTTCGCGGCAACCGTTGCCAAATTGCTTCTGTCACAAATGGTACAAAAGGGTGTAAGACGCGCAGCATAAGAGTAAGAGTCTCGTACAAAAGGCGGGCGCGCGAACGCTTTGCTTCCATATCTTCACTTCGGAATATTGTTTTTGACTCCTCGAGTACCTCTGAAGCAAATCGATCCCACACAAAGTGGTATGCAGCGTCTGCTGCAAGGTCGAGCCTGAATGTGGTGATATGCGTGTGTGCAGTACGCACAACTTCCTGGGCTTCTGCCGCGATTTTCGCATCATGCGCAGTGTACGGTGCTTGTGGATCGTATGATTCGGTGTTCTCAAGCACAAAGCGGGCAATGTTCCATAGTTTGTTTGCAAAATGCTTGTACCCCCGAATCCGATCTTCAGAGAGTTTGATGTCATTTCCTGGCTGCGCTCCCACAATGAGCGACATACGTGTCGCGTCAGCGCCGTACTTTTCAATCATTTCCAGAGGGTCAATCGTGTTTCCGAGGGATTTACTCATTTTGCGCCCTTGCGCATCGCGTACGAGTCCATGCAGGTACACGTATTTGAAGGGGACCGCGCCCATAGTAAAACCGGTCATTAGTACCATACGCGCAACCCAAAAGAAAAGGATGTCGTACCCGGTTTCGAGCACTGTCGTTGGGTGGTAGGTTTCTAAATCTTGCGTCTGGTCTGGCCAGCCGAGTGTTGAAAAAGTCCATAACCCAGAGGAAAACCACGTGTCCAATGTATCCGTATCTTGTTCCCACCCCGCGCCCTCGGGTGCTTCAATACCACAGTACACTTCGTTTTCTCGATACCACACGGGAATGCGATGTCCATACCAAATCTGACGGCTAATACACCAATCACGCAGGTTATCGATCCAATTGTAATATGTTTTTGCAAAACGGTCAGGAACTATGGTTACCTGACCTGTCTCAACTACGGTTTTCATGAGGCGTTTGAGTGTCGTTTCAGTGTTTGGCAGCATGCCTTTAATCTGCGAGTGGGGGAGCGCGAACGGTTTGTCGACGTCAATAAACCACTGGAGTTTGATTTGAGGTTCGACTACCGCTCCCGTACGTTCTGCAGTCGCAACGTTGTGCACGTACTCTTCAACTCGATCCACCAAACCTTTTGCCTGTAGCTTTTCGATTATTTTTTCTCGCGCCTCGGCAATTTTCATGTTCGCGAATTCACCTGCGATCGGGAGCAATTTTCCGTACCAATCGATTACTTGTTCGTATTTCAGGTCGTGCCGCTCGGCGATATCAAAGTCGGTGGCATCGTGCCACGGAGTGATGGTCATCGCTCCAGTGCCAAACTCGGGGTTTGCGGCAGCGTCTTTAAGCACCGTCGCTGTAATTGGCCCA
Organism: bacterium; assembly: GCA_038128225.1. Lineage (GTDB taxonomy): Bacteria > Patescibacteriota > Minisyncoccia > Phycocordibacterales > UBA2100 > JAYPJF01. The sequence goes on along the minus strand of JAYPJF010000001.1, from coordinate 4,191 downwards.
TTGATCCACTCAAGCGTAATCTCTTGTCCGTGCGCGTAGTCAGCGTATCGAGCATCATCAGGGTGCACGACCACGTATTTATCACCGAACTTAGTTTCCGGGCGTGCCGTTCCAATCACAAACGGCCCATACTTGAGATAATAAAACTTCTCTTTTCGTTCTTCGTACACAATCTCGTCGTCTGAAATAGTGGTTTGCCCTTTCGGATCCCAGTTTACGATGCGATGACCGCGGTAAATAAGACCGGCATCGTACATGTTTTTAAATGCAGTCCGCACCGCCTTTGTTCGCGCCTCATCAAGGGTGAATGCTTCGCGACTCCAGTCTACCGAAGAGCCAATACGGGTAACTTGCCCGACGATCGTATCGTGGCTTTCTTGTGCAAACTTGACTACGCGCTCCAAAAACTTTTCACGCCCAAGATCGTGGCGCGATAGACCTTCTTTTTTTTGCATTTCTTTTTCCACTTTTGATTGGGTTGCGATTGCCGCATGGTCGGTTCCAGGAAGCCACAAGGTGCGTTTTCCTTGCATGCGCGCATGACGCACGAGGATATCTTCTACGGCAAGCATCGCGGCATGGCCGATGTGAAGGGTGCCGGTAACATTGGGGGGAGGAAGGACGATTGAAAACGGTTCAGCGGTTGAGGAGGAGATCCCTTTCTGAATGCACACATCCGGGTTTGCGTACCCACTTTTCTCCCACAAGGCAAGAATCGAAAGTTCTTCGTCGACAGCATTGTATGGCTTCAAAAAGACCTCAGGAATATTGCTAGGTTTTGAGCCGTCTTTTGGCATAAGAGTCATCCTAGCACAGGCACCGCTTTAAGAAAGTTTCAGATTACCGTTTGCTCGCATTGTGGTGGGGTCAGTAAACTCATTTCTTAATGCTCGAAAATATCCAGCAAGCGCAATCATGAGTGCATTGTCGGTCGCTTGAATGGGCGGGCATACGAAAAGTGCCGTGGCCTCGAATTCTTCAGCAAGCATTGCCTGCAATTTTGCGCCGATATAGTGGTTTGCTGCAACACCTCCGCCAAGGAGTACCGCGCGTGCTCCGGTTTGTAGTACCGCGTCTCGCGTTTTTGCGACTAACACATCAGCTACCGCGTCTTCGAACTCGCGCGCGATTCCTAGTTTATGCGCGTCCGTGACTGTCCCGAGTAATTCAACTGAGCGCCGCACAGCAGTTTTAAGGCCTGAGAAAGAAAAATCCAAGTCACCACTTTTTTCCATAGGGCGAGGCAGCGGGAACGGCGGTAGAATATTTTGCTCACGCGCTTTTTTTGCTAATCGCGATATTTCCGGACCTCCAGGGTAGGGCAGTCCTAAAAGACGGGCTGCTTTGTCGAATGCTTCACCGACAGCGTCGTCGCGTGTTTGTCCTATTTTTTCGTATGAGAACCATTCCTTCATTAAGACAATTTCAGTGTGGCCTCCCGAAATAAGAAGTGCGAGCGCGGGGAACGTAAGGGGAGCCAGGGTGCTTTCTTTTATTGCGGCAATGACCACATGTCCCTCCATGTGATTTACTGAAACTACAGGAATACTCCATGCGTGGGAAAGAGTGCGCGCAAAATTTACCCCAACCCAAAGTGCTGGCTCGAGTCCTGGTCCATACGTGACCGCGATTGCGTCAATCGGCGGCTTTTCATACTGTGCAAAAAAAGGAACAAGCTGGCTAAAGAGTTCCGGCTCACGCTCGAGGATTGTTTTTATCTCATCAAGATCAGCTTTTGAAATGGTAGGCGCGCGCGCGGGAGTGATCATCTCAGCTTCTTTGAGGGCGGAGAAAAGGATTGGTACAAGGTTTTTTGCGTGCTCGCGCTTTGCGAGGTTAGGGAACACGCCCCCGTATGGGCGATGTTTTTCGATTTGTGAGTACAACGCATTACCACGTACTGAAAATGAAAAGTGTGAGGCGATCGTGCCTGTTGCCTCAATCACGCACGCCGCGGTCTCATCACATGAAGTTTCGATGCCTAAAATTCTCATGAGCGGATTTCGTAAAACATTTTTTGAAATGTAGTTGTCGGTGCGCGGTATAGGACTCGAACCTATGACCCCATCCACGTCAAGGAAGTGCTCTACCAACTGAGCTAACCGCGCGTGCGTTGCATGATAACAAAAACACCTCTAAAGAAAAGCAAAACCAGCCCTCACCGGGCTGGCTTAAAACCGATATAAAACTTGTTTCCTCCCACAATGATTTCCGACAACGGCACGATCGCATCGGTGTTTCGCGCCACCCAAAGTTCAAACGGAAATTTTTCCGTAAACATTCGTTCTGAACTTCTCTCGGCGAGTATTTCCTGCGCCGCCTTATCCGCCAACGTGACTATTTCAGGTGTGATGGTTATTGTAGTCATAAGCGCCTCCGTTCTTATTCGTTTATACTACGCAATTCCTCTTCAGTCAACGTTCCTTTTTGAAGACGTTCCAGTAAGAAATCTATTGTCTCTAGCCACGTATTGTCTGACAGGACAGCGGATTTGAGTGCGGGTACATTGATGTTTGTAATTTTTTTTGATCTTCCGAAGTCAATAACGATCGGAAGTCCAGTTGTACGGTCGACCATAACATTTCGAGGTGCGAGATCTCCGTGTGCGATACGTTTTTCACTATGAAGCGCATGAACAAAAGACTCGAGTGCTTCGATAAAGCTTTCGCGGTCAAAAGCGAGGGGCAAAGGTTCTTTTTTAGTCAAAACATGCTGCAAATCAACGGCGTCCATTTGTTCCATCACAATTGCGTTAAAGCCATCTGGTTCGCTACTCTCAATATACGCGATTACTCTTGGGGCGCGAACTCTATTGATACAGAATTTGTCCAGTTCATGCTGGATGTAAAATTCTTGTGCGACCGTATTGCCTAGATTCATAAGAGCACGATGGGGAGAGTTATGGCGTGGCTCCATAACCTTTACGCATATGCGACCTGCAAGATTCCACACTTTTGCAACTCCACCTTCGCCGACGAAGGCGTCTGGATTTTTGGTGCGGTCATGTATGTACTCAACAGCGCGCGCCGCCAAAGGGTAGTCCTCCGTTGAGGGGCACACAAATGTACTGTTTTCAAATACCGACATGCTAGCGCACAAGCGTGCTTTCGAGATTTACTTGTGGGGCCTGGGATGTGCCTCCGTTTTGCTGTTCAAACTCGATCTGGTTTCTATACTCGAGAAGGCTTGAGTAGGCAGCGTAGCCAAGCACAGCGAGCAGGATAATTCCAAGGAGAGTAGAAAATGCATCATCGCCACCGTCGCTCATACGCGCAGTATAGCGCACAAACAAAGCGCGGAAAGGTTAATAGCGTAGGGAAGAAGTATCAAAACCTTCTTTCTGGAGAAGCGCAAGTTTTGTCTTGATACCGCCTATTCCCGAATATCCGCCGAGACTACCGTTGCTGCGCACAATACGATGGCACGGCACTTCGGGTGCTAGCGGGTTAGCTCCTACAGCATTTGCAACTGCCCGTACTGCTCTTGGTTTACCAATTTTTTGAGCCAGCTGTGCGTACGTCAACACTGTTCCTTTCTTAATATCGCAGAGCGCCCGCCAGACTTTCTTTTGAAACTCGGTGCCGTGCGCGGTATCGATTTGTTTTTTTAGGTTCATAGTACTAAGGTAAAGAGTATATTTATCGATGTGGACAACCTGCCCAACAGCATGGCCGCCGCATGCCCTTACGCATTTTGTCCATTCCGACCTCAATTCGGCGCGTTCTCGTCTCGGCTTGTTTTGCAGAAGTAACCCAACAAATCCATTCGTTACGAGCAAGCGGTGTAATGTCTTCCCACAATCTCAGCGCTTTCGGCTCGGCGAGGAGCGCCTTGCGCAAATCGGTAGGGAGTGTATGAACCACTCCTGCTGCTACTGTCTTTGCCATGCACCCATGTTACCTCAATTTTTTATGTTTGTGACCCTAACGGGAATCGAACCCGTATTTACGCCTTGAAAGAGCGCTGTCCTAACCATTAGACGATAGGGCCGTCCGGGGCATCGTACCGTATTTATTAGGAAACGTAAACGTGGTACTGTCTTGTGTACGTTTGGAGAGGTGGCTGAGTGGTCGAAGGCGCTTGACTCGAAATCAAGTGTACCCGTAAGGGTACCGAGGGTTCGAATCCCTCCCTCTCCGCCAAAATTGGAAATCCGAATCGGAAGCCGAAATGGGGTCGGCGCGAAGCGCC